>NZ_FNSR01000002.1:0-600000 GCF_900104845.1 Paraburkholderia caballeronis
CCCAGCGCGCCGGCCTCGCGCGCTTCGTGCAGCAGCCATTCGCAGACTGGCCGCGGTGACAGAAAATAAAGGTCGCACAGTGAGCGACTTTATTTTGTTTTTTTCGCGTAACAACGACGCGAGTCAATAATGGCGAACACAACATTGATAGCGGATCGGACGCAACCATTAAGTG
Organism: Paraburkholderia caballeronis; assembly: GCF_900104845.1. Taxonomy (NCBI): domain Bacteria; kingdom Pseudomonadati; phylum Pseudomonadota; class Betaproteobacteria; order Burkholderiales; family Burkholderiaceae; genus Paraburkholderia; species Paraburkholderia caballeronis. The sequence goes on from NZ_FNSR01000002.1 coordinate 176, forward strand.
ACGCTACCCTGTGACCTGAGTGGCATTTACCCACGCTGACTAAAATCAGGTTAATTCTCTCCCGCGCCAAATCGGAAAAGGTGTAGTCAGGCAATTTTTATAGAGTGCAGAATGTCCAGAATGCCGGTGGATTGAAAGGAAATGACATACGAACTGAGAACCGACTCACAGCATAGATACGTGATGTACCGACGTGACGAGCGTTATCTGCCCTTTGGGCGTGACGACGATCGACGCAAAGCCGTCGAGAAAGGACAGCAGTTCGTCGCCTCCGCCTACCCCGAGGTGTGGGAAAAAAACGTAGGGTTGGTACAGCGTGTACGCCAGTTTCTCGGCAACAACTTTCATTGGCACGATCGGCTGACGACGTCGGGGGCCGATCGTGAAGTCATTGACACGCTTATGTCAATGGTGCGCGGTGGGAGCATTGTGGTGATTCCCGAAGAACCGCTTGACGCAGGCGTAGCGACGCTGCCTGCGAAGGCCAGTTCATCGTCATTCTGGGGCGTCGACAATTACGATGTAGCGCCTGTCGTGTCGGTCGCAAGCCGATATCAATCGCAACTGGAGCGGCTAGCAGCTGAACACACGGCGTGGGCCGAGTCGCAATCGGCCATGGACGAATTGAACGCCGGTTTCATGCGGAAGATGGCGGGCACTTCGCCTCTGATGGATTTTCTGTTTGATGCTGCTGGCTGGACCGGAAAATATGGCGACAAGCTGGCTTCAGGCCCGGCAACGCCCGGCGAATGCGAGCCGTTCGAATATAACGGAGTCGCATCTGAGCGCGGCGAAAAAATCGACCTGGCAGGCTTGCCTTTCGATGGTCCAGCCAACTCATGGCTCGAAAGCGAACCGGGCATGAAGCAGCAATGGCGGATGTTCGGCGCGGATGGAACCCCCGTCGTCGATATCGACTTCGACGGTCATCACGGACAGCCGAATCCCCACGCCCACAACTGGGACGGCCTGGTGCGCGACCACGGTTGGCCTGTGTCCATCCTTCCATAAGGATCTCATGATGACCATTGCAGAAACGTTACAGCGTTTTGGATGCTTCCATGACTGGCGCCTGGATACCATGGCGACTCGATGTAATGCCGCCCGGGATATCCCCGACACATTCATGATTGGTCTGTTCCACGGCGAAAAGCGCGCAACCATCAAATTTCTCGGCGTTACTCGCGTTGGAATCGAGAACGGCGGTTTGTTAAACATCGTTAATGCCATTGAAGTAATTGGACCTGGGAGTGAATCGTATACCCGAGTTCAAGAACTGCTCCGAGGATCCGCACACGGTTCGCGCCGTGCTGCCAATGTAGTTTGCGTTTTTGCCACTGTCGGCGCAGAAGTCGCCATAGAGTTCGATTCTCTTCACATTGAATCGGAAATTTGACTCTGCACTGCAGGATTTTATTTTTTCCACTACACGACTTTCATTCCTTTGCCAGGCCGATGACCCTGCCGGCGATTCCGCGCGGCATAGAACGTAAGCGGGCGGCCGTGCATCGCACGCCTCCGTCCAGCGAAACCCGCGACGCACGGCCCCATTGCGCTAGCTCCAATGCGCGCTCCGCGCGCCGGCTTCCGCGTTTCCGTTCGGCAACAGCGGAAAAACCCACGTATTTCCGCTGCGAAACGACCGCGCGTCGCAGAAAAAACCGCTACCCCCCCGCCGCCGGCTGAAGCGCGAACTCGATCCGCCGCTGGTTCGTGTCGTAGCGGCACAGCACCCGCGCGCCTTCGGCCACGTCACCCTTCAGCATCTCCTTCGCGAGTTCGTTTTCGATCGACTGCTGGATCTGCCGCCGCAATTCGCGCGCGCCGAACTCCGGACGATAGCCGTCGGCCGCGAGATGCTCGACCACCGAGTCGTCGAACGTGATGTCGATGTCCTGGCTGTGCGCCATCCGCTGCACCTGCTGAAGCTGCAACCGCACGATCGCGCGCAGGTCGTCGTCGGACAGCGGCTGGAACACGATGATGTCGTCGATCCGGTTCAGGAACTCCGGACGGAAATGCCGGCGCAGTTCGGCCATCACCGCGCCCTGCATCGACGCGTCCGCGCTCGACAGAAAACCCGGCCCCGAGCGCTTCTGGCCCGACACGACGTCCGAGCCGAGATTGCTCGTCGCGATCACGACGGTGTTGCTGAAGTCGACCACCCGCCCCTTGCCGTCGGTGAGCCGGCCGTCGTCGAACACCTGCAGCAGCACGTTGTAGACGTCCGGATGCGCCTTCTCGATCTCGTCGAGCAGGATCACGCTATAGGGACGCCGCCGCACCCGCTCCGTCAACTGGCCGCCCTCGTCGTAACCGACGTAACCGGGCGGCGCGCCGATCAGGCGCGCGACCGCGTGGCGCTCCATGTACTCGCTCATGTCGATCCGCACAATCGCATCCTCGTCGCCGAACACGACTTCCGCGAGCGCCTTCGCGAGTTCGGTCTTGCCGACGCCGGTCGGCCCGAGGAACAGGAACACCGCGGTCGGCCGCCGGCCGCGCCGCAGCCCCGCGCGCGAGCGGCGCACCGCGTCGCTGACCGCGACGATCGCCTGCTCCTGGCCGATCACGCGCTGGTGCAATCGCTTCTCCATTTCGAGCAGACGCGTGCGTTCCTCGGCCGTCAGTTGCGTGACCGGCACGCCGGTCAGCTTCGACACGATCTCCGCGACGTGCCCGGACGTCACGTCCGACGTCACGGTGCCGAGCCGCGCCTTCCATTCTCCAGTCGCGCCCGCGAGCGCCTTCTCCTTGTCGGCGATCGGGTCGTCGAGCGCATGCGCGCGCTCGAAGTTCTTGCGCGTCGCCGCGTAGTCCTGCTCGCGCCGCAACTGCGCGAGTTCCGCTTCGAGTTCGAGGATCGGCGCGGGCCGCGACGTCGCGGAGAGATGCACGCGCGCGGCCGCCTGGTCGATCAGGTCGATCGCCTTGTCGGGCAGGAAGCGGCCGGTCACGTAGCGGTCCGACAGCTCGGCCGCCGACACCAGCGCGTCGTCGCGGATCGTCACGTGATGATGCACTTCGAGCTTGTCGCGCAGCCCGCGCAGGATGTTGATGGTCTGCTCGACGCTCGGCTCGGCGACGAACACCGGCTGGAAGCGCCGTTCGAGCGCCGCGTCCTTTTCGATGTACTTCTGGTATTCGGCGAGCGTCGTCGCGCCGATCAGGTTCAGTTCGCCGCGCGCCATCGCCGGCTTGAACACGTTCGCGATGTCGAGCCCGCCTTCGCCGCCGCCCTGCCCCGCGCCGACGATCGTATGCACCTCGTCGATGAACAGCACGAGCGTGTCGCGCTGCGCGGTGATCTCCTCCATCACCTGCTTCACGCGCTCCTCGAATTCGCCGCGATATTTCGCGCCGGCGACGAGGCCGTTCACGTTCAGTTCGACGAGCCGCCGGTCGCGCAGCGACTCGGGCACGTCGCCGGCCAGCATCCGCTGCGCGAGCCCTTCCGCGATCGCGGTCTTGCCGACGCCCGGTTCGCCGATCAGCACCGGATTGTTCTTGCGCCGCCGCGCGAGCACCTCGACAACGGTCTCGATCTCGCTCGAACGACCGATCACCGGATCGAGCTTGCCCTCGCTCGCGAGCGCGGTGAGGTCGCGGCTGTACTGGTCGAGATGCGGCGTCGGACTCGGCGCTTTCGCGGCCGCCGCGCGTTCGCGGCCATCGCCCTGGGTCGCGACGAGTTGCTGCAGCACCTTCTGCGGCGTCACGCCGTAGCGGCCGAGCAGATGCCCGGCGAAGCTGTCCGCGACCTGCGACAGCCCGAACAGCAGATGCTCGGGCGCGACGTAGCTGTGGCCGAGTTCGCGCGACGCGAGGAACGCGCGATCGAGCGCACTCTTCAAACGCGGCGACACCGCCACCCGCCCTTCGTCGATGCCGGGCGCAGGCTCGCGCTTCTGCGCGTTCGCGTCGATGAACGCGGTCACGTCGGCCGGCTCGATGCCGAGCCGCTTGAGCATCGCGGCGCCCGCGTCGTTGCCCGCGAGTTCGTAAAGCAGATGCTCCGTATCGACCTCGCGGCGGCCGAACTGCACCGCGCGTTCGGCCGCGCGTTGCAGCAGTTCGCGCGCGACGTCGCTGAAATAACGCTCGACGACCGCGCCGTCGCCGGCCTCCATCGCCTGGCCCGCGCCTGTGCCTGCACTCGCGTCGGCCGACGGATCGGTCTGCGCGGCGCGAAACAGCGCTTCCAACGGACTCAGCGTGCGCTGATGCCGCGTCAGTTGCGCGTAGTGGTAATCGCAGACGTCGAGGTAACGCCGCCTGCCGTCCTGCAACACGGCGACCCGCACCGTCGCGGGACGCACCCCGCAGATGTCGCAGTTGAACTGAGCCATTTCGTCTCCTTGTGAGCCATGCGCCGCGCGGGAGCCGCCCGTCCGGCGCCAGGAAGTCGCCACGAGAAAAACCCGCCCGCTATCGTAGCGTCGAATCGAGGCGCGCGTCGGGGCGCTGTCGGAGCGCTGTCGGCGTAAGGAATCCGCATCGAATCCGGTGACGACGTCGATCGATGTCCGCGCGTGTTCGAAGCGTTGTCATTCGTCATCGACAAACGCCGGTCACGCACGGGGTATATCCGGTTTTCGCGCGGCGGGCATTGCTCGATGGGCTCTGCGAACGACAGCCGACATACGCGCGTGCGGCCGGACCGCCGCTGCAATCTTTCGCCGCATCGCCGATAATGGCCGCCTCCTCCCACCGAACCCCACGGAGCCGCGCCGCCCATGTCCGCCCCTCTCACGAAGATCCCGACCGTGCTGCTGACCAACGACGACGGCATCGACGCACCCGGCCTCGCGGTGCTCGAAGCCGTCGCGGCCGAACTGGCGCACGAGGTCTGGGTCGTCGCGCCCGAGCACGACCAGAGCGGCACGTCGCATTCGATCAGCCTGCATTCGCCGCTGCGCGTGAGCCGTCGCGGCGAGCGCCGCTTCGGCGTGCTGGGCACGCCCGGCGACTGCGTGGTGACCGCCGTCCGTCATCTGATGGGCGGCACGCGGCCGACGCTCGTGCTGTCCGGCATCAATCGCGGCGCGAACCTCGGCGTGGAGACGATGTTCTCGGGGACGGTCGGCGCGGCGATGACCGGCCTGCTGCTCGACTTGCCGTCGATCGCATTGAGCCAGGCGTTCACCGACCGCGAGCGCGTGCGCTGGGACACCGCGCGTTCGCTCGCGCCGGGCGTGATCCGGCAACTGCTCGCGGTGTCGCACGACGCGCCGGTGTGCCTGAACGTGAATTTCCCGGACGTCGATGCGGGCGCGGCCGGTCCGCTGACCGTCACGCGCCAGGGCGTCGGCCTCGTGCAAGGCATCGACGTGGTGCCGGAGGTCGATCCGCGCGGCTTCGAGTATCACTGGCTGCGCTTCGCACGCGCGCCGCGCGAAAATGCGCCGGACAGCGAAACGGCGGTGGTCGGTTCAGGCCGCGTGTCGGTTACGCCGTTGCAGTTCGAGCGGACCGACGAGCGCACGTTCGCGGCACTGGAGGCGGGGTTGCGGAAGGGGTGAGGGGCTGCATGCGGGGCGGTGCCTGCGCTTCTTTGCCGTAGCGCCGCCGCTGGCGGCGGATCGTGTCGCGCCGCTCCCCGCTGCATGCGCTAGCCGCCCTTAACGGCAAGCCCCCGCTTTCGCCAGCAAACGATTCGCGTCATCGCAAGTCGCCACGACAGCCCGCCAGTCACCCTCTCATCGCCGCCTCGATCGCCTCACGCAGATCGTCCGGTATCTCGACCGACCGATGCGTATCGAGCGACGTCGTCACAATCGTCTGCGTCGCGGCCATCCGCACGATGCCGTCGTCGCCGGTGCAGGCCCACGCGAGCGTCAGCGACTTGCCGCCGAGCCGCGCCACGTCGAGCGACAGCGTGACCCGGTCGCCCATCCGGCTCACCGCGCTGAAGTCCGCTTCGAGGTGCACGGTCGGCATCCCGATCCGCCGCGCGCCGATCACGCCGTGATAACCCTCGGGCAGCAGCGCGTCGATCCACGTTTCCACGAGATCGTTGAACAGCACGAAGTATTGCGGATAGAACACGATCCCGGCCGGATCGCATTCGGAGAAGTGGATCTTGTGCGCGCGGATGAAATGGTGGCTGGCGGCCATCGCGTCGTCCCCTGTCGTCTGTCGTCGTTTATCGTCGTTCATGCCGCGCGGTCCGCGGCGGACGCCGGCTTCGCGACGCGCGCAGCCGACCTCGCAAACAGCCTGCCGTCGTTCGTCAGATCACGAGCCGCGACACCTTCGTCCCTTCGAGCGACACGCCGGCCATCAGCCCCGCGTTCGTCAGCACGAACGCCTCGATCGGGCTCGTCGCGGTGGACGTGTCGAGTTTGCCGTTCGCGCCGATCGTCGCGAGCGCGACGGTCGCGTCCGCGCCGGCCGACCAGCCCTGGCTGCCGAGGAAGCCGTCGAGCGCCTCCTGGCTCATGAACGCGAAGATGATCGCCTTCGACTGCGCGCCGATCTGCAACCCGAACGATCCGCCGACGGTGCTGTAGTAGCCGCTCGTGCGGCCGTCGATGCGCAGCGCGCCGTTGCCGTACTGGCCGCCGATCCAGAAGCCCGCCGCGAGCACCGACGGGAACACGAGCACGCCGCGCGCCTTCGACAGCAGTTCGCGCGAGCCGTCCACGGTGTTGTAGAGCTTCGCGAGCGTTTCGTCGACGCCCGCGTCGATCGTGCTGCGCTTCGCGGCGTTCTGCGCGGCGGTGTCGCGCGAGCCGAACGAGGTCGTCGTGCAGCCGGTCAGCGCGAGGCCGCCGGTGGCGAGCGCGGCGCTGGTGGTGATGAGGAATTGACGTCGGCGCATGGCGATGTTCCTGTGATGATGGAGAGTCCGCCGCGGGCACGCGAACGGCATGAGGCTGCCGGCGCTCCCGACGCGAGGCCACGATGATAGCGTGTCGGCCACCGGTCGCGCAGCAACGGCTTCCCGCCTTTACGACCGCGCGCGTCGCGCGGAGTTCGGCGCTCAGGGTTATCGGGGATCGGAACGGGACCGGCGGCGGCAGTGTACGTCGCGCCTGCATGAGCGATAAGGCCGTTGTCGCGGCTGCGATATCGGCACCGCAAAAGGCACCGGCATACGCCGCGCTGCCTGCGGGTCCTGCATCGCATGGCAGGTGCGCGCGACACCGAAGCCGTCACCCGCCGCGCCCGACGCCCAGCGCCTTCAGCCGCAGCGCGTAAGCGGCCAGGTTCGCGTGGCTGAGCGGATCGACCGCGTTGAACACCCTCCGCGACTTCACGCGATACGCGTCGAGCGACGCATCGTGCCGATGCGCGGCGGCAAGCAGTTGCCGCGCGCCGCGCTGCGCGTCGGCGCCCGGATAGTAGTAGCCGGCGTCCATCAGCCATGGCGCGTTGTGGATCAGCGGATAACCGCCGTACAGCACGTCGAGGTAACCGTAGTTCTGGTCGTCGTCCGGCTGATGCGCGACCACCGCATCCGCATGCCGGCCGACGAACGCCGCGATGTCGTGCGGTCCGTCGAATATCGCGCGCCGGTCGCGCACGACGTCGAACGCGTTCGCCAGATGCAGCATCGTCGGCGGCTCGTTCAGATGCCGCGCGTCCAGCACGTGCATCGCGCCGACCGCGCCGCGATCCGCGCGATACGCGCGGTCGCAGACGAGCATCGCGACGCTCGCGGTCTTCACCGCCGGGAAGCGCGCTTCGAGCACCGCGACGCGCAGGCCGCCGCCTGTATCGCGCACGCCGCGCGATGCGCCGTAACCGTAGGCGACGCCGTCGCGCGCGAGTTCGGCGATGCGCGCGTCGACGAACGCCGGACTCCAGACGAACGGCACCACGTGCACCGGACACGGATAAAGCGTGCGCAGCAGCGGAACCGTCAGCCGGTCTTTCGGCAGCAGCCAGACTTCGTCGCAGCGGTCGGGTTGCGGCGCGTCGGCCGGCGCATCGAGGGCGGCCGGTTCCGCGAGACCCGCGAGCGGCAGCCGGCTGCGGCAGCAGACGATCTTGCAGCCGCGCGCATGCATCAGGTCGAGCCAAGCGGGTTCGAGCGCGCCGCCGACCCGCACGATCACGTTGACCTCGTCGGTCGCCTGCTGCTGCGTGACGACGCGCAGGCCGGGCGCAATCGCGTCGGCGGCCTGCGGCGGACGCACGCCGTGGTCGCCGTCGATCAGGACGACCGAACGCACGAACGGCAGCCGCAGGAACGCGCCCGCGACGAAAATCGCGTACTGGCTGGCGCCATCCTGCTCGATGCTCAGGCCGCCGCGGCTGCGGACGGAAAGGCCGATGCGCATGGTCCGGTCTCCGGATGCCGTGCGGCCGGCGGCGTGCAGCGGCACGGACGGCGAAACGGCGGGCTGATGCGAGCTTACCATCGGCGCGCGGGGAGCCGTCCGCCAATCGAGGCAGTGTTGTTCGGCCGCGATTGTCAGCCGATGACTGGCCGATGACCGCCGCACGGCGCGAATCGACTGTCGAATGCGCTAATGCTTCGCACGCCGGAGCACGACCGACGATACGAACGACAGCGCGAACGACACTTGACACCCGCTCGCGCGAACGCCGATCATCGTCCGCCGCGGGCCGCGCCCGTGATGGATGCGTCCGGAATTCCAGAAATAGCGCGGCGACGCGGGAAGAAAACCGCCGCGTGATTCGTTGCATAAAGAGCCGATGCGAGCCACGCGTCGGCCGCGCCTGCACTGCGTGCGCGAAACCTTCGTCCCCTGTCGAAGGCGGTGCAAAACGGCACACAACAGCACACAACAGCCTTGACCGCCGGCAGACTCGCATGCCGGCGAAGAAGACGCCGGCGGTAATCTGCCGACACAATGGCACGTGGAACCCGGCCCGCCGGGCCGGGTTCAAAGCGGTATCAGTGGAGAACAGATCGTGATTCGGTTATTTGCAGCGCTAGGCGCGGCGGCGATGCTTGCCGGCTGTGCGGTCGCCCCGTGGCCCGACTATGCGGGCAGCGGTTATGGCTACAGCTACGCGTATCCGTATGGCTACGGTTATCCGTACGGTTATGGTTATGGCTACGGCTACGGGTATTCGCCGGACTACTACTACGGCCCCGCGTTCGGGACCATCGGCTTCTGGGGCGGATGGGGCGGCTACTACCGGCGCGGCCCGTACTGGCGCGGCGGCCCGCATGGCGGACATTGGCGCGGTGGTGGTGGTGGATGGCATGGCGGCCACGGCGGCCAGTGGCCTTCCGGCGGCGGCTTCCGGGGTGGCGGTTTCCACGGCGGAGGCATGCGCGCGCGCTGATGCCGCGCGCAACGGCTACCGGCGACGGCGCGAATCTCACCCGCCACGGCCGGTCGGTCATGCCAGCCCCCGCTTTGGGCTTCAACCCTCGGACTGCCCTTCGCGCTCGCGATAATTCGCGAACTTCGACGTATGCCCGATCCCCGGATTGAAGCAGTTGCACGGATCGAGTCCCGCGTAGAACGACTTCAGTTCCGGCTTCGCGTGATACAGATGGCCGACGTTGTGCTCGGCCGGATATTCGGCGCCGCGCCGGTCGAGCAGCTTCCACATTTCGTGTTCCAGCGCGAGGCAGTCGTTGCCCTTACGGACGATGTAGTCCTGATGGAAAACGTGGCACAGGAAGTGCCCGTAATACAGCTTGATCGCGATCGGCCGTTCGACCGCTTCGGGCAACGTCTCGAACCAGTCGCGGTCGTTGCGGCGTAGCGCGATGTCGAGCGCGACGATGTTCTCGACCTCGTGCGGATGCACCGCGCGATAGCGGACCGCCGCACCCGCCGCCGCGAACCGGTGCAGGAACGCCTTGCGCCCTTCGTCGTCCGTGCATTCGAAGAAGTCGCCGGTCGCGTTGTCGAAGTAGCCGCGCAGATAGTCCCGTGCTTCATCGACCATGTCCGCCGACACCTTCAGCATCAGATGATGCTCGTAGCGATCGCGATATTCCTTCAGCCGCGCGGGCAGATGGCCCGGAAACAGCCGGCTCGCCGCCTGCATCACGCGGTCGGTGAAACTCGACGGCAGGAAGCCGAGCCGGTCGAAGAACGCGTCGCAGCGGCTCTTGAAGCTGAACAGCGCCGGCAGCCGCTGCGTGCCGAGATGCTCGATCAGCAGGAACATGTCCTTGCCGTATTTCTCCGCGACGTCGAACGCGTCGCGATGCAGATACTCGCCCGCGACCGGCAGCTTCGAAAACCGGCCGAGGATGTCGCGGCGGATGGCGGTCAGTTCGTCGGTGCGGTTCGTGCCGATGTAGAACACCTTCGCACCGGCCTCGATCGGAAACGTGTCGAGCCGCACCGCGAACACCATCACCTTGCCCGCCGACCCGGACGCCTCGTGCAGCCGCAGCGGGTCCGCGTTGTAGCGCGCGGGCGTGCCGGCGTCGATGTCGCGCACGTGCTCCGCGTAGCGATGGTCGGACGCCGCGCCCGCGTCGTGGCGGATCGCGTGCTCCGGCAGGTCGCCGCGGTCGAGGCGCGCGAGCACGTCCTCGGGCGTCCCGCCGAGTTCGATGCCGAGGTGGTTCACGAGCGAAAGCCGGCGCTGCGCATCGACCTGCGCATATACGGCCATCTCGGTGTACGCTGGGCCGCGCCGCACCAGCGAGCCGCCCGAGTTGTTGCAGATCCCGCCGATCACCGACGCGCCGATGCACGACGAGCCGATCACCGAATGCGGCTCGCGGCCGATCGGCTTCAGCGTCTTTTCGAGCTGGTCGAGCGTCGCGCCGGGCAGGCACACGACCTGGCGGCCGCCGTCGATCAGATGAACCCTGCGAATGCGCGACGTGCTGACGATCACGACGTCGCGGTCGTAGTCGTCGCCGTCCGGCGTCGAGCCGCCGGTGAGGCCGGTGTTCGACGCCTGGGCGATCACGATCGCGTTCGCGGCGACGCACGCCTGCAATACGCGCCATTGCTCGACGAGCGTGGCCGGCCGCGCCACCGCCGCGACCCGGCCGGTGCCGAAGCGGAAGCCGGTGCGATAGCGGCGGGTCGCTTCGTCGCCGGTCAGCACGTGCGGGCCGCCGACGGCGGCCTTCAACGCTTCGACGAGGGACGCTCGCCGGGTGCGCGCGTCGGCGGCGGACGGCGACGGGCCATGGCTGACGGGGGACATGATGCGGGTTTCTCCTGCTCGGATTCGGGGGATTCGATCGGTCGCGACCGCCGCGCGAAACGTGCGGTCTTGTCGCAGTGCCGCAAGCTTAGAAGGCGGCCGCCGACACGTCCAATATCGCCAGATCGCGAAATCGAGACGAAAAAGATATCGGCGAGCTACGGCCGTGGCGCTCCGCCCTCTCCTACTCCTGCGTCCGGTTCCGCGCGACGTCGCGCACGATCCGCACCAGGTTCTGCACGGTCGGCGCTTTCTCGCGCGGCCGGTGCACGAGCGCGATCGTCGTGCGCAGCGAGCGGCCGTTCAGGTCGTGATAGGTGACGCCCTTCGCCTGGATCTGCCGCATCGACGACGGAATCAGCGTGACGCCGAAGCCGGCCGCCACCATGTTCACGGTAGACGAAATCTGCGGCGACTCCATGCTGATCGACGGATTGAAGCCCGCGGCGCGGCACGCGCTGATGATCGAATCGTACAGGTCCGGGCCGATGCCGCGCGGGAACAGGATCAGCGGATCGGCGGCGAGGTCGGCCAGTTCGATCCGCCGGCGCCGCCCCAGCCGGTGCGCGGGCGGCAGCACCGCGATGACGTCCTCCTCGACGAGCGCCTGGGTGGACAACCCGCGGCAGTCGAGCGGCAGCCGCACCAGCGCCGCGTCGACCTTCGATTCATGCACGCGGTCCAGCAGCGCGGAACTGTTGCTTTCCTCGCAGCCGATCACGACGCGCGGATACGCGCTGCGATAGCGTTGCAGCAGCGCCGCGACGAACGGATGGAACACCGTCGAACCCGCGAAACCGAGGATCAGCCGGCCGCTCTCGCCGCGCCCGGCGTTCTGCGCCTCGGCGAGCGCGAGTTCCGCGTCCTCGACGAGCCGCTGCGCGCGCTCGCGAAAGAGCCGCCCCGCTTCGGTCAGTTCGACCCGGCGCGGATGGCGGACGAACAACCGCGTGCCGATCTCGCGTTCGAGCTTCTGGATCTGCTGGCTGAGCGGCGGCTGCGCGATGCCGAGAAACCGCGCGGCCTCGGTGAAATGCAGGTATTCGGCGACCGCGAGGAAGTAGCGGAGCTGGCGGAATTCCATATGTTTTTCGTCTCGAAGACAATGGGCGCGATACTGGACCAGATGCGCGGAAGATTCTAACCTTCCGGTTCGCCGCGCCGCCTCTTCGACCGCTTACGAATCGCCCACGCCGATGTCCGTCCCCCGCCGCTTCCGGTTCGACCCGAACGCCTTCCTGTCCGCGCTCGCGCGCCGCCGCCCCGCGTGGATGGTGTCGTTCTCGATCGAGGAAGCGAGCCTGTCCGAAGGGCTGCGCGCGGCGTGCGCGGCGACCGCGATGCTGCTGCTCGGCCGGCTGCTCGGCGACATGCAGTTCTCGTGGGCGGCGATCGGCGCGTTCTGGACCTGCCTCGCGGACGCGGCCGGCTCGCGGCGGCGGCGCTTCTGGTCGATGGGCGGCTTCGCGGTGCTGTCGACGCTCGCCGGCGCCGCGACCGCGTTCGCATCGGGCGCCGGCACGCTGCCCGCCGCGCTGGCGATCCTCGTGTGCGCGGCGCTCGCGGGGCTGACCAGCCTGTGGTCCGCCGCCGTCTACCAGGTCGCGATTCTCGTCGCGACCGCGTGCGTCGTGATGGTCGATCAGCCGCATCGAAGCCTGCACGACGCGCTGCCGTTCGCGGGCGTCTATTTCAGCGGCTGCGTGTTCGCGATCGTGCTGAGCTTCACCGTATGGCGGCTGCATCCGCTCGCGCCGGCGCGGTACGCGATGCGGCTCGCGTATGCGCAACTGGCCGAACTCGCGCGCGACGTGAGCCGGCTGGTCGGCGCGCGCAGCGGCGACGCCGGCGCATGGGCGCAGCACGCGAGCGACAAACGTTCGCAGGCCCGCGCGGCGCTCGAAGCGGCGCGCGGCGCGCTGATCGCGGTGCCGCGCGCGAAGAGCGACGGCCGCCGCACCTATCGCGAACTGGCCGCCGCGCTCGCGGATGCGGAAAGCGCGTTCGGCTGGCTGATCGCGGCGTCCGACGTCGCGCAGCGCGCGGCCGGCACGATGGCGCGGCACGCGTTCGCCGCGCGCGGCCTCGACGCGATCGCGCGGACGCTCGCGCGCCACGGCGACGCGCTCGCGGCCGGCCCGGTCGCGAGCGGCACGCCGGCGCTGCGCGCGCGGCTGCAACGGCTCGCGGCACGCGTCGCCGGCGCGCTCGGCCAGCCGCTGCCGCTGCGTTTCTTCGACACCGCGCCCGACGCCCCGCCGCCGGGTCCGGCCGACGAACCCTGGCTGCGCGGGTCGCTGCGTTCGCTGCGCAACGGCGCGCGCAAGCTGCGCGACGGCGCATCGCTCGAATCGGCCGGGGTGCGCCACGCGGGCCGCGTCGCGGTCGCGACGACCGCCGCGTTCCTGATCGTGCGGCTCGCGGGCGTGCCGTACGGCTACTGGGCGACGATGGCGACGCTGCTGGTGTTGCAGCCGTCGGTCGGCAGCACGTGGCCGCGCAGCGTCGAGCGCGCGGCCGGCAGCGCGGCGGGCGCGGCGCTGGCCGCCGCGATCGGTCACGCCGTGCATACGCCGCTCGCGCTGTCGCTGACGGTGTTCCCGCTCGTGTGCCTGACGATGACGCTGCGCCGCGTCAGCTACGGCCTGTTCGTGCTGTTCCTGACGCCGACCTTCGTGCTGGTCGCGGACTTCGCGACGCCGTCGAACGAACTCGGCCATGCGCTCGCGCGCTTCGGCAACAACCTGCTCGGCGTCGTGCTCGCGCTGCTCGCGACGCACTTCCTGTGGCCGCAGCGCGACGCGTACCGGCTGCGCGACTCGGTCGTCGCCGCGATCCGCGCGAATCTCGCGTACCTGGACAGCGCGCTGCCACAGCGCGCGGCGTCGTGGGAGCAGTGCGAGACGCTGCGGCGCGCGGCCGGCATCGCGAGCGGCGACGCGGAGCGCACGCTGCGGTTCTCGCGGATGGAAAGCGTCGTCGCGGACGCGCATTACCGGCGGCGCGTCGCGATTCTCGCGCTGCTGCGCGGGATCGCCGGGACCGCCGGACGGCTGCGGGCCGACGCGCCGACCGCGCAGGGCGCGCCCACGGCGAACCCGGCCTGCGCGTCGCGGATCGCGGCCGCCTATGCGGACATCGAACGGCTGCTCGGAGGCGAGCCGACCGAAGCGCCGCCGCGCACGCCGTTGCCCGACCTGCCGCTCGCACAGAGCGACGCGCTCGCGCAACTCGCGCGGCTGCGCGAACTGATCGCGGCGGGCGGCCATCCGCGTCTGCACAAACGGCCGCGCGTGAACCGGCGCATCGCGATCTGAGCGCCGCCGCGCGGCGAACCGGCATCGCGCTTCAGCGGCCCACGGCAACGAAAGACGCGCACGACAAAACGTCAGCGAAAGACACCAACGGCCGCGCGAACCGACGCGCAAGCCGACGCGCAAGCCGCTCGCGTCAGCCCGTCCCCATCCGCGTTTCGTCGACGAACTTCTCGGTCGCGTCGTCGATCACGCGGCCCTTGCGTCCGGCCGGCCCGTGGATGTAGACGGTCTTCATGTCGATCCGCTGCGGCTCCTCGACCGCCGCCGGCGGCGGCGTCATCGCGTAACGCACCTCGCGCCCGTGGTCGGCCAGTTGCAGGCGCGGATCGAATACCGAGTTGAAGCGCCACAGCATCCGCACGAAGTTGGTCTGCCCGCGCAGCAGCAGGCGCGTCGCCTGCCCGGCCGCGCCGCGCAGCGCGGCCCAGCCGAGATGCTTGCGGTTCAGCACCTGCTGCGTGCGCACCAGTTCCGCGTAGAACTCGGGCAGCGGCAGCTTCGTCGGCAGCACCGCGTGCTGGATGTCGTACAGCCGGTAGTCGAGGCTCGTCAGTTCGCGCGCTTCGCGCTGCCAGTTCTCGGTGCCCGGATACGGCGTGTTCACGCTGATGTTCACGATCTCCGGGATGTCGAGGCACCACTGGCGGATCGTCTCGAAGCGGTCGTGGTCCCAGTCCGGGTCCGCGATCAGGTTGATCGCGACCGTGATCCCGAGCGAACGCGCGAACGCCAGCGCCTCGAAATTGCGGTCGAGGCTGATCCGCTTGCGGAACGCCTTCAGCCCTTCCTCGTCGATCGCCTCCATGCCGAGGAACATGTACTTGAGGCCGAGCGAAGCCCACAGCCGGAACACGTCCTTGTTGCGCAGGAGCACGTCGCCGCGCGTCTCCAGGTAATAACGCCTGTCGATGCCGCGCCTGCGGATCGCCTCGCCGATCGCGATGCCGTGGTCCGCGTGCACGAACGCGACGTCGTCGACGATGAACACACCCGGCTCGCGGATCGACGCGAGTTCGTCGACGACGACCTCCGGGCTGCGCGACCGGTAGCTGCGCCCGTAGAACGTCCACGCGCTGCAGAACGTGCAGTCCCACGGACAGCCGCGCGCGAACTCGATCGACGCGCACGGGTCGAGCGTGCCGATGAAATACTTGCGCCGGTGCCGCAGCAGGTCGCGCGCCGGACGCACGCGGTCCAGGTCCTCGACGAAACGCGGCGGCGGCCCCGCGCCGTCGGTCGTCAGCACGCCCGGCACTGCGAGCAGGCTCGCGCCGCTCGCGGCCGCGTCGAGCAGCGGCACGATCGACGCCTCGCCCTCGCCGCGCAGCACGCAGTCGATCGCGCCGTCGGCATGGCGCAGCAGATCGTTCGCGGTGAACGACACGCTATGGCCGCCGACGAACACGAAGCACGACGGCAGCGCGGCCTTCACCGCTTTCGACAGATCGACGATTTCGGGGATGTTCGCGAGATAGTTGCCGGAGAAACACAGCGCGTCGGGCCGCCATGCCCGCACGACGCGCATCAGGTCGCGATGGGATTCGACCTGCAGATCGACGAGCCGCACGTCGTGGCCCGCGTCGCGCGCGACCGCCGCGACCGATTCGAGTCCCAGCGGCTCCAGCCGCAGGAACACACGCGTGTACATCAGACCGCTCGGGTGTACGGCAAGCAATTTCATGAAGCCTCCTTGCGAAGCTTCCACCCGACGCGCCGCCGTCCGCCTGCCGCGCGCCGCCGCAGACGGCGCGCCGCCGAAGGACCGGCGCGGTGGGCCGGAACGCTCGCGGTGTCATTCACGGGAACTGCACGGTACAGACCGGAACAGCGTGGCGCACGCACACGCGCGCCACGACGGCACGGTTGTTCACGACTTTCCGTGCGAGTCTACCCGCGTTCGCGCAACGGCGCTGCGGCGCACGCAGCGGGCCTCCCGGCGCGCCGCCGGGCACGCCGCGTGCGCACGCGCGCCCGAGCGTAAGCCTCGCGCAGACACTTCGGAATCAGAAACTGCCGAACAGCGAACCGAGCACGATCACCACGGCCAGCGCGATCAGCGCGCCGACGATGCTGACCACGACGAGGTCGCCATAACTCTCGCGATGGGTCGAGCCGCAGACGGCGAGCAGCGTGACCACTGCGCCGTTGTGCGGCAGGCTGTCGAGCGTGCCCGCCGACATCACCGCGACCCGGTGCAGCAGCGCGGGATCGATGCCTTGCTGCGCGGCGAGCTGCATGTAGGTGTCGCCGAGCGCGTCGAGCGCGATCGTCAGGCCGCCGGACGCCGAACCGGTCAGCCCCGACAGCAGATTCGTCGCGACCGCGAGCGACACCAGCGGGCCGCCGCCGATCCCGAGCACCCATTCGCGCACGACCTCGAACGCGGGCAATGCGGCGATCACCGCGCCGTAGCCGACGAGGCTGCCGACGCTCAGCACCGGCAACACCGACGCGTTCGCCCCCGCATCGACGCTGCCGCGCAGGTCGGGCAGCCGGCCGCGGTTCAGCGCGACGAGCACGACGATGCCGAGCGCGAGCGCGACCGACACGCCCCACACGCCCGCGACCGCGGACAGCGACGTCGGCCCCCATTGCGGCTCTTCGAGATACGACGCGTCCAGTTGCGGGAACACGACCACGTTCATCACGAAGTTCGTGACGATCACGACGACGAGCGGAATCAGCGCGATCAACGCGGGCGGCCCGTCGGCCGGGCCGGACTCGCGCGGCGTGTCGCCGATCTCGGCGGGGTCGAACGTCTGCGCGACGCTCGCGCGCTCGCGCACGAGCGGCGACCGGCCGTCGTCGGGCACGGCGTCGGCGTCGCCGGCCGCGGCGGCCGGCTCCACGAACCCCTCGCCGTTGCGCTTCGCGGCCGCCGCCGCGCGGCCGAGCCACCACAGCCCGAACCCCGCCATCACGACACTCGCGATGACGCCGAGCCCCGGCGCCGCGAACGGCGTCGTGCCGAAAAACGGCATCGGGATCGCGTTCTGCAATGCCGGCGTGCCGGGCAGCGCGGACATCGTGAACGTGGACGTGCCGAGCATGATCGCGGCCGGCATCAGCCGCCGCGGAATGTTCGCGGAACGAAACAGCGCCTGCGCCATCGGCGCGAGCACGAAGAACGCGACGAACAGGCTCACGCCGCCATACGTGACGAGCGCGCCGCCGAGCACCACCGCGACCAGCGCGCGGCGGTTGCCGAGCTTGTCGATCATCAGCCGCGCGACCGCGTCGACCGAGCCGCTGTCCTCCATCAGCTTGCCGAACAGCGAGCCGAGCAGGAACAGCGGAAAGAACTGCGCGAGGAAACGGCCGGTGCTGAGCATGAACGTCTGCGTCCAGTGCGCGAGCACCGGCTCGCCGGAGATGGACGCGGCGAGCATCGCGCACAGCGGCGCGAGCAGCAGCACGGTCCAGCCGCGATACGCCAGCCAGATCAGCAGGCCGAGGCTCACCAGCATCCCGCCGAGCCCCAGCGCGAGCGAAGCGACGGACGCGCTCATTCGATCACCCCTTCCAGCATCGCTTCGAAGTCGAACGTCGAACGCTCGCCGAGGCTCGCACCGTGTTCGTCGAGAAACGCGCCCGCCGCGCGACGGCCTTCGTCGAACAGCATCAGCACGAACGCCCATTCGGCGTTCAGCTTCGACGAGTAGCCGAGCGACAGCATCTTCGGGCTATGGATCCGGTGCATCCGCATCGATGCCCAGTGCCGTCCTTCGACGCTGCCCGGATCGGCGGCCGAGCGCAGCAGCGCGATCATCCGCAGTTCCTTCAGCAGCGGCGCGTTGAACGCGATCTCGTTCACCCGGCTGATGATCTCGCGCGCGGAACGCGGCGTCGTCGTGCGCTCGACCGGGTTCACCTGCACGAGGATCGTGTCGTTCGACGCGGACTCGCGGATCAGCGGCGTGATCGTCGGATTGCCCGCGTAACCGCCGTCCCAGTATGGCTCGCCGTCGATCTCGACCGCCTGGAACAGCGTCGGCAGGCACGCGGACGCAAGCAGCACGTCCGGCGTCAACTCCGCGTTGCGGAACACGCGGCCGCGGCCGCTGTGGACCTGCGTGGCGGTCGCGAACAGCTTGATCTTCGAGTCGCGCAGCGCGTCGAAGTCGATCGTCTCCGCGAGGATCGAGCGCAGCGGATTGATGCTCGCCGGATTCATGTCGTAAGGCGAAACGACCCGCGCCATCATGTCCAGCGCGAGGAACACCGGCGAATGGTCGAGCGACCAGCGGCCGAGCATCATGTCGACTATCCCGCGCCGAAACGGGCTGAGCCGCGACGCATCCGCGACCCGCCGCCAGAACCGCGCGAGCGCGCGGCGCGCGCCTTCGGCGCCGTCCTTCGCGTAGCCGCTCGCGAGCACCGCGGCGTTCATCGCGCCGGCCGACGTGCCGGAGATGCCTTCGAGTTGCAGCCACGGTTCTTCGAGGATCCGGTCCAGCACGCCCCAGGTGAAAGCGCCGTGCGATCCGCCGCCCTGCAGCGCGAGATCGATCAGCAACGGCTCGGTGCGGATGGCGCGGGTTGTCGTGTCGGTTGCTGACGGCATGGCGGCTCCCTGTGAACTCGACCCTTCGCGAGGTTACAGGAAAAGCGCGCTGCGCTTTCCGACGATGCATCGGCCGATGCCGCCGATGCAGGCGGCATGCGAAGAGACGCAGCACCGTCCGCAGGCGGGCCGCCGCGAATTCGCGCACGCTCGTGGTGCGGCGCGCGTTTGTTAGACTCGCCGGTGTCCGGATTTCCGCTGCGTTGTTTCATCGTGACCGACTTGTCCCCGCTCGACCGCCTGCTTGCCGAGATCCGCGCGTGCCGCGCGTGCGAAGCCGAACTGCCGCTCGGCCCGCGCCCGGTGCTGCGCGCGAGCGCCGGCGCGCGGCTGTTGATCGTCGGCCAGGCGCCGGGCGCGAAGGTGCATGCGTCCGGCGTGCCGTGGGACGACGCGAGCGGCGAGCGGCTGCGCGCATGGCTCGGCATCGACGCGGACACGTTCTACGACGAGTCGCGCATCGCGATCGTGCCGATGGGCTTCTGTTATCCGGGACGCGGCGCGAGCGGCGACAACCCGCCCCGTCCCGAATGCGCGCGGCTGTGGTTCGACGCGCTGCTCGCACAGTTGACCGGCGTGCGGCTCACGCTGCTCGTCGGCCAGTATGCGCAACGGCATTTTCTCGGCGCGCGGCGCAAGGCGTCGTTGACCGATACCGTGGCCGCATGGCGCGACTATGCGCCCGGTTATCTGCCGCTGCCGCATCCGTCGCCGCGCAATCGCGGCTGGCTCGCGCGCAACGCGTGGTTCGGCGACGACGTGCTGCCCGCATTGCGCGAGCGGGTCGGCGCGGTGCTCGCGCCACGCTGACACGCGAAACGACGGCACATGAAGGACACCTTCGAGGAGACCCACGATGACCGAACCGAAGATCGACATCCAGCGCGTGTACGATCCGCGACCAGGTCCGCATCGTGCGAGCTATCTGGTGGATCGCCTGTGGCCGCGCGGCATCCGCAAGGAGGCGCTCGCGCACGATGAATGGCTGAAGGACGTCGCGCCGAGCAACGCGTTGCGCACGTGGTATCACAAGGATCCGGCGCAGTGGGACGAGTTCAGACGCCGCTACGAAGCCGAACTCGATGCGAACCCGGCCGCGTGGCAGCCGCTGGTCGACGCGGCCGCGCAGCGGGCGATCGTGCTGCTGTACGGATCGCGCGATACGGAGCACAACCATGCGATCGTGTTGCGCGATTACCTGCTGGGCAGACTGTCGCGCGGACGCGGCTGAATGCGTCGGGCGGAGTGCCGGTGCATTACCGGTTCGCACGACGCGTAACAAGCCGTATGTGATAAGCGAAGGACGCCCGTGCGTTCAGGTGGTCGTAATGCGCATCGACACGGCGAATGCCCACGGCATCGGGCAACACGCTGCACGATGCAAGGGAAATACCCGGTTACATGCGTGACCTCGAACGTGTGTGCTTATCTGCTACCGTAGAACGGACCGCTCATCGAGCGAGGAGCGGGGTTGGCGGTGAAGCATTAACTGGCGACCATGGTATGGGATTGGAGTGGGCGCTAAAGCATCAACCGGCAACCAGTTTATGGGATCGGAGTAGGCGCTAAAGCGCCAACCAGCAACCAGTTTATGGGAGCGGAGTAAGCGCTAAAGCGCCAACCAGCAACCAATTTATGGGAGCGGAGTAAGCGCTAAAGCGCTAACTAGCAACCAATTTATGGGATCGGAGTAGGCGCTAAAGCGCCAACTCCGATCGACCGCCTTGCATGGGATCGGAGTAGGCGCTAAAGCGCCAACTCCGATCGACCGCCTTGCATGGGATCGGAGTAGGCGCTAAAGCGCCAACTCCGATCGACACAGGAGAAACGATGCGAAAGCAGTTCATCAGCGTCGCGCTCGCCGGCCTCGCGGGATGCCTCGCCGCGCCATTGCCCGCGCTCGCGCAAAGCCAGGCAGTCACGAACGCGCCGGCCAACGTGTATGCCGGCCCCGCGCCCGACTATCCGGTCGTCGCACAGGTGCCGGGCGGCGTATCCGTGTCGGTGATGGGATGCGTGGCCGGCTTCAGCTGGTGCGACGTCGCACTGCCCGGACTGCGCGGCTGGGTCTATGGCGGCGCGCTGTATTACCCGTATCAGGGATCGACGGTGCCGGTGCTGTCGTATGGCGCGACGCTCGGTCTGCCAATCGTCGCGTTCTCGCTCGGCTCGTACTGGGGCAGCTTCTATCGCGACCGGCCGTGGTATCACGACCAGGGACGCTGGTCGCATCACGCACCGCCGCGTCCGGCTCCGCCGCCGCGCTTCGATCACCGTCCACCCGGACGGCCGCCGGGCCACGGCGGGCCGCCCGGACCCGGGTTTCATCCCGGGCCTGGCGGGCGTCCGCCGGGCGGCGGACCGGGTCATGTCGGCGGCGGACATCCGCCTGGCGGTGGATCCGGTCACGGCGTCGGACGTCCGCAACCCGGTAATCCCGGACAGCACATCGGCGGCGGACGCCCGCCCGGCGCGAACCCCGGACCGGGGCATGGCGGTGGCCGGCCACCCGGTTTCGCGCCTGGCGGCAGACCGCCCGGCGGCGGAGGTGGCGGCGGGCATCAAGGGCCGCCTCAAGGCGGTGGTCGCGGCGGCGGCGGTGGACCGCACGGCGGTGGAGGCGGTGGACCGCATGGTGGCGGCGGAGGCGGCGACCGTCCTCATGGCGGCGGCCACTGACACCCTAGCCTCACACGAACGAACCGCATGACGGCGCATGCCGTCATGCGGACTACCGATGTTCAGAACCGGTAGCCGATGCCGCCGAGAATCACGTCGGTGTCGCGGCTATAACGCGTCATCACGCGATTCCACGTGACCCGCGCGGCCCAGTGATCGGTCAGCCGATACGATGCAGACACCGATACGAGCGCGGACAGAATGCCGTCCCCCGTCGAGCGCGCATCGCCGTCGCTGCCATGATGGATCGCCGCATACAGGCCGGCGCCCGCGCCGAGCGTGAGCCGGTCGTCGAAGAATGCGCGCGTGAGCCACAGTTGCGCGGTGCCGCCGTCGCGTCGCGCGGCCAGCCCGTTCCCCTCATGCAGATAACCGATCGTCGCATCGACGAAGTTCGTGATGCCGCGCCGGTATTCGACCGCCTCCGCCACCGATGTCTGCGAGTCGAGGCTGTTCAGGATCGTCTGCCCGGCCATCAGCGTGATTTCGTTGTTCGTCACCTTGTGCGTACGGGCCAATGCGAAGTCGCGCGGCCCCGGCGTATCCGGTGCGTCGAGCTGATAACCGATGCCGACCAGCAGCGCGGTCGTCGACGGCCCGCTCGACACCTGCACGCGGTTCAGTTGCAGGTTCGCGGTCCAGCGATGCGTCGAGTACCACGTCGCGCGGGCGCTGTACACGACGCCCCAGCCGTGCGTGTTCGAATACCCGAGGCCCTGCTTCGCGACTTCGGTGTCGAAGTAGCGATACGGACCGACGCCGAGCGAGAACACGAGACGCCGCTGCGCAAGCGGCAGCCTGCCCCACACTTGCACGAGCTGGCCGTCGCGATGATGGTCGGGAATGTGGCCTTCGTTGAGCCACGTCACGCTGCCCGCGAAGTATTGGCCGAACCCTTCCGTGTAATCCATCGACCATGAATACGTGTGATCGGGGCCGCTCTTCAGCGGGCCGCTATACAGCGCGAATTCCTGAGCGGCCGCGGAACCCGAAGCAACGGCGAGGGCGGCGGCAATGACGGCGGGAGTCCAGTTTAACTTCATCGTTCTTGGGTAGCCTTACGGTTGGACGGTGGGAGTCCGTCAGTTTGTTGTCGTAGTGCATTGCCCATTGTGGCAGGGAACTGTCAAACACGACGGCCACGATTGCAGCGGAGAACGAAGGACGTCCGCGAAAAATCGCTCGTGCCACGCACAAGACCCGCAGGATACTGCAACGAAAAGCCGTTCGAATACGCCGTTTTCTTTCGGCGTTTTACAGACGCGGCATAAAGCCGGCACAGGCACTGCCGTTATCGGCAGCGTGAGGAAGGCATGCGGAAAAAGCCTGCGTTTCGCGCGGCGGCATGCGTTCCCGACGATCGGGAAGCGGCCGCGACACGGCGAAAGGCAGGCGCGATGCAACGAGCCGGCGGCGCGCAAGCGCCGCGCGGCCCGTCATGATCGACAGCGGTTAACGCGTGATCGAACGAGCGCTTAACGCACCCAGTGGCACACGCGCACCGGATGATGGTGTTGGTGATCGATGTGGCAAACCTTGTGGCGCGGTGCGGCGAATGCGCTCAGCGGCGCGGCGAGAGCAGCACAGCAGACGAGGGCGGACAGCGTGGCGATGGACTTGAAAGCTTTCATGCTCGGTTCTCTGGACGACGATGACATGCGAACGGATCGCGGGAACGCGAACTGTAACGCATGATGCCGCGCGCTATGTTACGCGGATGTAACCGTGGTAGCGCCGGATGTCCACCCCTTGACAGACGCGCGCCGACCCTGCCTCACATTCAGGCCGGCCGGGCATCGGACGCGCCGAGGCTCTGCAACAGACGTTCGCCGAGGCCGGTGAGCCGCAACGCGCACGCGTCGTCGCCGTCGTCGATCATCTCGACGAGCCGGTAGTGCCGCAGCGCGAGCAGATCGTCGTCGAGCGAATGGATGAGCGAACCGGTATCGCGAACGCGCAGCAGCGCGGACAACTCGTGCGGACTGAGCATGGACCTCTCCTCGGCAGGAATCCCACCGGTCACAGCATAGCGAACCCATCGTACAGTTTCGCTACAGTCGTGTTTCACCGTATTACCGCTGTGTGGCAATGCAAGGCCACGCAGCACCGGCTGCGCTATCGCGCGACGCGGTTGTCGCACCAGGGGCCGCGTATTTTGCGTATCGCGCACATGCCGCGCGCGTCCGGCCCCGTGTATGCACGCCCGGCACCGCCGATCTGTGCGAGGTGCTGCTGCACGACGCCGCGAAGCTCCTGGAAGAAGAAGCCGTTTATGCGAACCGGCACGGCTATTCGAAGCACCGCCCCGCGCTGCGCGTTGTACGCGACCGACGACGCAGAGTACGCGTTGAAGCGGCTGAGGCCGCGCGACTTCGAAACCCCGGTCGGGATCACGAAAGAGATCGGCTTCGGATTCCGGCCGGCACGCGCGGCGCTGGCCGCGAACGAACCGGCGATCAAGATTCACGGCTAGCACGTGAGCGTGCGCGCGCGTCGAAACGGTCGCGTCGCTGTCCGCGCGTGCGGACTATGACGAGGTGCTCGGGTGGCTCGGCACGTTGCGCGAGCCGCCCGCGCGCAGGTTCGTCACGCACGGCGAACCCGCGGCCGCCGACTCGTTGCGGCGCAGGATCGAAGAGACGCTGCACGGGTCGTGCGAAGTGCCGCAGTGGCGCGACTGAAAACGGGCTTGTGACGGAAGCGGCCCGCACGCAGCGAAAACCGCGCGACGCGCGATACACGACGCGCCGCGCGGGCGAACGTCGACTAGCCGATTTCGAGCCGCCTGCTCGACGCCGCGGCCTTCTTCGGCAGCGTCAACGTCAGCACGCCGTCCTGGTACTGCGCGCTCGCGGCCGCGTCGTCGATGTCGGTCGCGAGCGTGAACGAACGGCTCACGCTGCCCGCATAACGTTCGCGGCGTATCACACGCTCGCCTTCTTTCAGTTCGGCGTCGCGCTCGATCTTCGCGGCGATCGACACCTGGCCGCCGTCGATCTTCACGTCGATATCCTTCCGGTCCACGCCCGGCAGTTCGGCCTTCACCGTATAGGCCGAGTCGCTCTCGGTGACGTCGAGCCGGATGCTCACCGCCTGCTGCCCTTCCTCGCCGCCGATCACGCCGCGCAGCGGGCGGAACAATCCCTGGAACAGATCGGGCACGCCTTCCATCGAGAACGGGTCGTAACGCGTCATGTTGCTCATCGCTGTCTCCTTCGGAAACTCCGGTTGCCGAATGTCGTCCGGACCGCGTTCGCGGGTTGCCGCTTCACAGGTCCGCGATTGCGCGGCCGGACCCCGACGCCGCCGGCGGCAGATAGCGCCGCCGGCGTCGATATTCACATCGCGCGCTCGCGCGGACGGCGCGCGATGCTCATCGCTCGAAGATATACGCACCCGGCGCATCCGCCAGTCCGCCTTCGACCGCGCGCGCGTCGATCGCACCGTGCGACTGCTGATGCAGCCACGACGCCCAGCCCGTCCACCACGATCCTTCGACCGGCGCGGTCGCGTCGAAGTATTCCTGCTGGCTGCGATACGGCGCGCCGCGCCCGCGGGTCGCGCTGCGGTAGTAGCGGCGCGGATGCCCCGGCTCCGACACGATCCCCGCGTTGTGACCGCCTGCGGTCAGCACGAACGTCAGCGGGTTGTGCGTGTACAGCAGCAGCTTGTACACGGACCGCCACGGCGACACGTGATCGCGCTCCGTGCCGACGACGAACATCGGCTGCTCGATATCGGACAGCGCGACCGGCCGGCCATCGACGCAATAACGCCCGTCCGCGAGATCGTTGTTCATGAACAGGTCGTTCAGATACTCGATATGCATCCGGTACGGCATCCGCGTGGTGTCCGCGTTCCATGCCATCAGGTCGTTCGGCTTCAGCCGCCGGCCCATCAGGTATTCGCTCATCATTCGCGACCACACGAGGTCGCGCGCGTTCAGCAACTGGAACGTCGCGGCCATCTGCGAGCCGTCGAGATAACCCTGCCGCCACATCAATGCGTCGAGCGCGGCCAGTTCGCTCGCGTCGATGAAGAGGCCGAGTTCGCCCGGCTCGGTGAAGTCGGTCTGCGCGGCGAGCAGCGACACGCTCGCCAGTTCGGCCGCGCGGCCGTCGCGCGCGAGCGCCGCCGCCGCGATCGCGAGCAGCGTGCCGCCGAGGCAGTAGCCGACCGCGTGCACCGGCTCGCCGCAACGCGCGCGCACTTCGTCGAGCGCGGCCAGCGCGCCGCGTTGCAGGTAGTCGTTCAGGCGCAGGCCGCGCGCCTCGGCGCCGGGGTTGTGCCACGACAGCACGAACACCGTGAAGCCCTGCTCGACCAGATAACGGATCATCGAGTTGTGCGGCTGCAGGTCGAGGATGTAGTACTTCATGATCCACGACGGCACGATGAACACCGGCTCGCGCGCGACAGTCGGCGTCAGCGGATCGTATTGCAGCAGCTCGCACAGGTCGTTGCGCCACACCACCTTGCCGGGCGTGATCGCGACGTCGCGGCCCGGCTCGTATTCGAGCGGCGCATGCACCGGCGCGCCGCCGACGTGCTTCGCGAGATCCGAAACATCCTCGCCCCAGTGGCGCAGGCCCGCGACGAAGTTCATGCCGCCGCTGCGCGCCGCGGTCTCCAGCACGACCGGGTTGGTCGCGACGAAGTTGCCCGGCGAGCACGCGTCGATCCACTGCCGCGCCATAAAACGCACGACGTCCTCGTGATGGCGATCGACGCCCGGCACGCCGCTCGTCGCGCTTGACCACCACTGCTGCGTGCGCAGGAACGCATCGCGATACGCGCTGAACGGCCAGATCGACCACGCCGGCTCCTTGAAGCGCGGGTCCGCCACGGTGGTGTGCGATGCGGAGGAAGCAGCGATAGCCGTGCCGCCGCCCGCGTCCGCATCCTGCCCGGCTTCCTCGGGCGCGCCGGGCAGCGCGAAACGGACCGCGGCCGCCGCGTTGCGCCATGCCTGCGCGCCGAGTTCGAGGCACTTGCCCGGCGAGATCGCGAGATGCATGCCCCAGTCGAGACACGCGAGCGCGGCCGAGATCGGCGACAACCCGCCGGTCAACATCGCGACGCCCGCATGGGCGACCAGATCAAGCGAATCGTCATGCAGGCGGCCCGGCGGCATGCAGTCGCGCGGACGCGTCTTGTGAGCGGCGAGCGTCGCGGCGTCCGCGTCCGGCATGTTCGCGTCAACCGTCGTTGCCGCGACGGGATGCGCTGACGTGCCGGGTTCCGTCGTGGCGGCGGCAGGCATCGCGACCGTGGCCGCGAGCGCTCCTTCTCCATGCGGCGCGTTGACGGCGGCAATGGCCGCTTTTGTTTTTCCCCGTGGCTTCGTCGTCGGTGTCGTCATTGCATGTGCATCCCGCCGTTGATCGCGATGTCCGCGCCGGTGATGAACGCCGCGTCGTCCGAGCACAGGAACGCGATCAACGCCGCGACTTCGTCCGGCTGGCCGAGGCGTCCCACCGGAATCTGCGGCAGGATCTTCGCTTCCAGCACGTCGTGCGGCACCGCTTCGACCATCGCGGTCGCGAGATAACCGGGCGACACCGTGTTCACCGTCACGCCCTTCTTCGCGACTTCGAGCGCGAGCGACTTCGTGAAGCCGTGCAGCCCCGCCTTCGCGGCCGCATAGTTGGTCTGCCCGAACGCGCCGCGCGAGCCGTTCACCGAACCGATGTTCACGATGCGGCCGAAGCCGCGTTCGATCATCCCCGGCACGAACGGCTTCGTCACGTTGAACAGCGCGTCGAGGTCCGTGCGCACCACCGCGTCCCAGTCCGCCTTCGTCATCTTCACGAACGTGCGGTCGCACGTGATGCCCGCGTTGTTGACCAGCACGTCGATCTGGCCCAGGTCTTCCAGCACGCGCCGCGCGGCGCGCTCGCACGACTCGAAGTCCGACACGTCGAGTTCGTATGCGTTGAAGCGGCGGCCCGCCGCCTGCTCGTTTTCGAGCCACGCGGCCGCGTGGGTGCTGTGCACCGAGCGCGTGACCGCGACCATCATCCCCGCGTCGTGCAACCGCCGGCTGACCGCCTCGCCGAGACCGCCCATGCCGCCCGTCACGAACGCCACGCGCCTAGCCGACATGGTGCGCTCCCCGTGGACGCGAGTCGCGTGCGCGCGTCGCCGCGCCCTTGCCCGCCGCCGCGTCGGCCGGATGCATCGCGCTGGCCGCCGACACCGCGCGCTCGAACGCGGCCATCCATTCGCGCATCGGCAGCGCCGCGCCGCCGGCCGCGCCCTGTTGAAGCCCGCTCACCGAGTCCTGCCACTGCTGCATCGCCTCGCGCGCGGTGTCGCTCCATGCGCCGGCGCCTTGCATCGCGGCCGCGACGCCTTCCTGCCAGATCGTGGCGCTCGTGCTCAGGTAATCGCGCCACACCGCCTGGCTGCCAGCCGCGAAGTCGTTCCAGTCCTTCGCGTCGCGCAGCGCCTCGAACGTGCCGCGCAGCGCATCGCGGTCGCGCTCGAAGCGGTGCTGCTGCAACGCGAGCCAGTGCTCGTTCCATTGCTGACTCGCCGACATCATCTGCAGCGCCGCACACGCATTCGCCCGGCATGCGTCGAACGGCGGGTTGGAAGCGGTAACCATGATCTCTGTCCTCACAAGATGGAAAGCCCGACGCGAGTCGGGAAACGCTTCGCCCGCGCGCGCCGCCGTCCGCATCGCGCGGCGCAGGTCGCGTACGCTCGCATCGGCCGCGCCCCGTGCCGGCGCGAAAACGCGCGCCGGCATCGGCCGATGGCGGCGATGCGACGGTCACGGATTGCGGCGAGATGCAGACGAATGCTGCCGGGTGTTGCGGTGTGCGCCGCAACATGCTTCGGACTACGGGTCGAGGCGTGCGGCGGCGTCACGTCCCATCATAGGCACGAACAAACGAACGCGCGTGACGGATGTGTGGACGGTGCGCGTCGCGGCCCGCGGGACGCCGCGCGAAAGCCCGTCGCATGCGCGCGCCCGCACATGTCGCGACCGATCGCCGCGTATGGAAACCTTCCGTCCGGGACCGCATAAAGCGCATAAAAACGCGAAGCGCCGCGCGTCGGCAAGCGGCCGAGGCGCGGCGCTTCGAACAGCAGGCGGCACGCTCAGGCGGCCGCCGGTTCCTCGTAACGCACGAGCATCACCGGCCGGTCGGCCATCCGCAGGAACGATTCGGCGACGCTGCCGAGCAGCAGCCGCTTCATGCCGGACAGCCCGCGCGTGCCCATCACGATCAGGTCCACGTCCTCCTCGGCGGCGATCCGGTAGATCACCGCGGCGATCTCCTCGCCGTGCGAGTCGGCCGCGCGCACCGTGCCGGACACCTGCGCGGCCTCGAAGCGCGCCTTCGCGTCCTCCAGCGCGGCGGTCGCGACGTCGTGCTCGGCGGAATCGCGCGTCTGCTCCTCCGCGAAACCGGATGCGACATCGACGAGCCGCGCCGGATGCAGCACGATGGACAGCGCGATGACCCTGCCGCCGGTCGCCTTCGCGACCTTGATCGCCTCGTCGACCGCGCGCTCCGCGCTGCGGCTGCCATCGACCGCGACCAGAATCTGCTTGTACATCGCTACCTCCCGGGCGTCGCCCATGAGCGCCGGTTTCGCTTCACGCCACGCCCGCAGGCGCGCCGCGAAGGATGACCGGCCGTTGTGTGTCGCGGACCGCAGGCGGCCCGCTCCGTCGGATTCGTACCAATTCGTGCCCATTGATGGGATACAGATACCGCAAAACAGGTCCGGATGAGCGGCGTTTCGCTGCGGCCGCTCGTCGCGCCCGATCGCCCCACCGCGCCCGACGCAGTGAAGCCGTCAACGCATCGTCAGCACCGCCGCGCCGGTCAGCCGTCCGTCGCGCAGGTCCGAGAGCGCGCGGTTCGCGTCGGCCAGCGGATAACGCGTGGTCTCGATTTCGAGCGGATAACGCGCGGCGATTTCCATGAACGCGACGCCGTCGTCGCGCGTCAGGTTCGCGACCGACACGACGCTCCGCTCCTCCCACAGCAGCGCATACGGAAACGACGGAATGTCGCTCATGTGGATGCCGCCGCACACGACGATGCCGCCCTTCGCGACCGAGCCGAGCGCGGCCGGCACCAGCGCGCCGACCGGCGCGAACAGCAGCGCGGCGTCCAGTTCGTCGGGCGCGCGCTCGTCGCTGCCGCCGGCCCACGCCGCGCCGAGCCGGCGCGCGAACTGCTGCGCCGCCGCATCGCCGGGCCGCGTGAACGCATAGACGGTGCGGCCCTGATGCTTCGCGATCTGCGCGACGATGTGCGCGGCCGCGCCGAATCCGTAGATGCCGATGCGCTCCGCGTCGCCGGCCATCGCGAGCGTGCGGTAGCCGATCAGCCCCGCGCACAGCAGCGGCGCGGCCTCGACGTCGCCATAGCGGTCGGGTAGATGGAAGCAATAGCGGCTGTTCGCGACGGTGCGTTCCGCGTAGCCGCCGTCGATCGTGTAGCCGGTGAAGCCGGGCGCGTCGCACAGGTTCTCGCGGTGCTCCGCGCAGTAGCGGCAGTGTCCGCAGGTATGGCCGAGCCACGGCACGCCGACGCGGTCGCCCGGCGCGAAACCCGTCACGTTGCGGCCAAGCGCCGCGACGGTGCCGACGATCTCGTGGCCCGGGATCACCGGATGCTTCGGCTGCGCGAGGTCGCCGTCGACCACGTGCAGATCGGTGCGGCACACGCCGCACGCGTGGACGTCGATCAGCAGGTCGTCGTCGTCCGGCACCGGGTCGGGAACTTCGGCTTCCCGCAGCAGCGGACTCGTGCCGTCGTACAGCATCGCGCGCATGGCTTCCCTCTCGTTCGCGGCGCACGCGACATGCGCGCACCCGCCTTGCACAGCATGTTACGCGGTCGGCGCGCGGGTCGCGCTGCGGACGCGCCGCAGTCCGTACAAACGGAGCGCGGCCGCGCTTAACCAGACACTTAACGCTGTTCGCGCCGCGCGAACGTGGCACCATGGCAAGTCGCGCCCCGCACGGCTTCCCTCTCATCCCGCCCGGCACGCCCGCGCCGCATCATGGCCTCGTGGCCCCCGCAGCCTCGCGCCGCCGCACCTGGAGTCCCGCATGAGCACCGTCAGCGAAGTCCCCCGCCCGCCCCTGTCCGACGAACTGCTGCAACGCATGGACGCGTACTGGCGCGCAACCAACTATCTGTCGGTCGGGCAGATCTACCTGCTCGCGAACCCGCTGCTGCGCGAGCCGCTGCAACTCGCGCACGTGAAGCCGCGGCTGCTCGGCCACTGGGGCACGACGCCCGGCCTGAACTTCATCTACACGCACCTGAACCGGATCATCAACGAGCGCGACCTCGACCTGCTGTTCCTCGCCGGCCCCGGCCACGGCGGCCCGGCCGTCGTCGCGAACACGTGGCTCGAAGGCACGTACAGCGAAACGTGGCCGAACGTGCCGCAGGACGAAGAAGGGATGGCGAGGCTGTTCAAGCAGTTCAGCTTCCCCGGCGGCGTGCCGAGCCACGTCGCGCCGCAGACGCCCGGTTCGATCCATGAAGGCGGCGAACTCGGTTATGCGCTGTCGCACGCGTATGGCGCGGTGTTCGACAATCCGGACCTGATCGTCGCGTGCGTGGTCGGCGACGGCGAGGCGGAAACCGGCCCGCTCGCGACGTCGTGGCATTCGAACAAGTTCCTGAACCCGGTGACCGACGGCGCGGTGCTGCCGATCCTGCACCTGAACGGCTACAAGATCGCCGGGCCGACCGTGCTTGCGCGGATCGGCGACGAGGAACTCGCCGCGCTGATGCGCGGTTACGGGCACGAGCCGATCTTCGTCGAGAGCGACGATCCGCCGGCCGCGCACCGGCTGCTCGCGGCCGCGTTCGACAAGGCGTTCGACGCGATCGCGCAGATCCAGCAGGCCGCGCGCCAGCGCGGCGACGTGACGCGCCCGCACTGGCCGATGATCGTGCTGCGCACGCCGAAGGGCTGGACCGGCCCGAAAACCGTCGACGGGCAAAAGACCGAAGGCTCGTGGCGCTCGCACCAGGTGCCGCTCGCGAACATCGGCAAGCCCGGCCATCTGGCGCTGCTCGAAGGCTGGATGCGCAGCTACCGCCCGGAGGAACTGTTCGACGAGTTCGGCCGGCCGAAGCCCGAGATCGCGTCGCTCGCGCCGCGCGGCGAGCGGCGGATGAGCGCGAACCCGCGTTCGAACGGCGGCGGCCGCGTGCGCGAACTGCGCGTGCCGGATTTCGAGAGCCACGCGGTCGAGGTGCCGGCGCCGGGCCAGGTCGACGCGGAGGCGACGCGCGTGATGGGCGCGTTCCTGAGCGAAGTGATGCGGGTCAACATGCCGACGCACAACTTCCGCCTGTTCGGCCCGGACGAAACCGCGTCGAACCGCTGGTCCGACGTGTTCGACGTGACGTCGCGCACGTGGCTCGCAGAGACGATACCCGACGACGTGCAGCTCGCGCGCGACGGCCGCGTGATGGAGATCCTGAGCGAGCATACGTGCCAGGGCTGGCTCGAAGGCTATCTGCTGACCGGCCGCCACGGCTTCATGTCGTGCTACGAGGCGTTCATCCACATCATCGACTCGATGTTCAACCAGCATGCGAAGTGGCTGAAGATCATCCGCGAGATTCCGTGGCGGCGGCCGCTGCCGTCGCTGAACTACCTGCTGACGTCGCACGTGTGGCGGCAGGACCATAACGGCTTCAGCCACCAGGACCCGGGTTTCATCGACTACGCGGTGAACAAGAAGGCGGACACGGTGCGCGTCTACCTGCCGCCGGACGCGAACACGCTGCTCGCGGTCACCGACCACGTGCTGCGCACGTGGAACCGGATCAACATCATCGTCGCAGGCAAGCAGCCGCAGGCGCAATGGCTCGACATGGACGCCGCGATCCGCCACTGCGCGGACGGCATCGGCATCTGGCCGTGGGCGAGCAACGACGAAGGCGGGGAGCCGGACGTGGTGATGGCGTGCGCGGGCGACGTGCCGACGCTGGAAACGATCGCCGCCGTGGACCTGCTGCGCGCGTGGCTGCCGGACCTGCGCGTGCGCGTCGTCAACGTGGTGGACCTGATGACGCTGGAGCCGGCGGACCGCCATCCGCACGGTCTGTCGGACGCCGACTTCGACGCGCTGTTCACGACGAGCCGGCCGGTGATCTTCGCGCACCACAGCTATCCGACGCTGATCCACAAGCTCACGTACCGGCGCACGAACCATTCGAACTTCCACGTGCACGGCTTCATCGAGGAAGGCACGACGACCACGCCGTTCGACATGACCGTGCTGAACCGGCTCGACCGCTACCACCTGTGCGAAGCGGTGATCGACCACGTGCCGGGGCTCGCGCAGCGCGCCGCGCACATCCGCCAGACGCTGCACGACCGGCTCGCCGAGCACCGCCGCTACGTGGACGAATACGGTGACGACATGCCGGAGATCCGCGACTGGCGCTGGTCCGGACACGGCGTCCCGGCCGCCGGCGCGTGAGCGCCGCGCGGCGCTCGACGAGGGGTCATGCGTTCGAAAACGCCTTCGAGAACGCATCGACGAACACCGGCAACTGGTCGGCCGCGAGGCAGTCGATGCCCGCCGCGCCGACCCGGCCGTTGCCGCCCGGAAACCCGCGGCACAGCCGGTCCGCGCCGGCCGGCCGTTCGAGCGGAGCGCGCACGCTGACCGCATAACCGCCGTCCGCGCGCGCGCTCAGCACCGCATGCGCGCCGGCCGGCTCGTCGTTCGCGAGCGTGTTCGCGAACACGCCGCGCACGCGGCGCGCCCACGGCTCGTCCGGCAGCACGTGCACGCTGCCCCAGCGCAGCGCGACGAGCGGCGCAGTCTCCCGTGCGCGCGCGATGTCCGCGCGGCGGCAGTCGGACAACCGCCGCACGACCGGCTCGGCCGCGATGAATTCGAACGGGTCCGCATATGGCTTCATCGCGAGATACAGCGCGGCCGGTTCGATCAGCAGGTCCGCGACGCTGTCGCCATACGCGTTGTAGTTGATCGACTCGCCGAGGTCGCGCAACTGTTCGGTCTCGGCGTCCGACAGGCCGATGCCGCGCGCCAGTGCGCGCGCAGTCTCCGCGAGGTTGTCGCCCCATGCGGCCGCGATCGCCCAGCGCCGGTAGCGGCCGCCGAGATAACGGTCGACGAGCACGCTCGTGCAGACCTTCGCGGTCGTGTCGATGTAGGCGCGCAGGTTCGTGCACGGCGGCATGTCGCCCGCGTAGTGATGATCGAAGTATTCGACCTCGACGCCGCGCGCGAGCAGCGCTTCGAGCGCAACGCGGTTCGTGTCGAACGACAGGTCGAGCACGGTCATCGAGTCGCCGGGCTGCGCGTTCGCGCGCGCGACCAGTGCGACATCGCGTTTCGCGCCGGTGATCAGCGTGGCCTCCCGCGGCGTCGCGAGCCGCAGCTGGTGCAGCGCGCAGAGGCCGTCGGCGTCGCCATTGAATACGTCGAAGTGCGCCATGTTTCAGCAGTTCCTTTGCGTTGGGCGTGATCGGGCGTCACGCGAAAAGCCTTCGATAACACGAAGCGCCCGCGTTAGTCGATAGCCGCGCGCGGCAATTCGCGCCGACGTACCGAATCGGTCAGCATGCGTGCTCGTCGCGTTGCGTTTGCGCGGATTTGTGTGCGGTTTCGCTTGAGCATAGCCTGGCGAACCGCCGCGCACGAAACCGGGCGCATCCGTGCCGCCGCCAGCCGTCGCCCTGTATGCTCGTGCGTGCAGCCCCGGCGTCTCCGGAGCACCGGCCGCCGTCCGAACCGTCCAGGACCGTCCAGGACCGTCACGATCATCACGCCCCGAAGCGATGCCCGCCAGCCCGACCGATCTCAACGCTCCCTCCGCCCGCCCCGCTCCATCCGGACCGCCGCAGCACGCGCGCAACCGCCGGCGCGCCGCGCGCCGCCATCTGCGCGCGGTCGATGCCGCGCTGCGCCGCGCGTCCACCTATGCGCACCCGGCCGGCCGCATCGTGCGGATCGAGACGCACATCTCGATCGTCTATCTCGCCGGCCGCTTCGCCTACAAGCTCATGAAGCCGGTCGATTTCGGCTTCGTCGATTTCACGCGGCTCGCCACGCGCCGGCGTTGCTGCGACGCCGAGATCCGTCTTAACCGGCCGTTCGCGGGATCGATCTACGTCGATGCGCTGCCGGTCGTGCGCGATGCGCGGCGGTGCCGGCTCGGCCGCGATGCCGGCGGCGCGGCCCGTGTCCGGGTGGTCGATTACGCGGTGAAGATGCGGCGCTTCGAGCAACGGATGCTGTTCTCGAACCTGCTCGCGAACGGCGAACTGCACGCCGCCGACATCGACGCGGCCGCCGCGCAGCTTGCCGCGAGCCATCGCCGCGCGCGCCGCGCCCCCGCGACGCGGCCGTTCGGCTCGGCCGCGCTGCTGCGCGGCCAGGTGCTGGCCGCGCTCGCGCCGCTGGAACGCGACCCGCGCACCGCCGACGCGGTGCGGCAAGCGGGACTGCGCGCATGGTGCGAACGCCAATTCGCGCGGCTCGGCGCGTTTCTCGACGCGCGGCGCGCGAACGGCTTCGTGCGCGCGTGCCACGGCGACCTGCATCTGGACAACATCGTGCGGCACGGCCGCCATGCGCTGATGTTCGACTGCATCGAGTTCGACGACGCGCTGCGCTGGATCGACGTGGCGAGCGACACCGCGTTCCTGCTGATGGACCTGCGCGCGCACGGCCGCGCGGATTTCGCGAACCGGCTGCTCGGCCGTTATCTCGAAGCGACCGGCGACTACGACGGCCTTGCCGCATTGCGTCTGTACGTCGCGTACCGGGCGCTGGTGCGCGCGCTGGTCGCGGTGCTGAAGGCCGGGCCGCCGGCCGCCGCTGGCGCCGACGCGCGCGACGGCGGCCATGGAGCGTATCTCGCGCTGGCGATCGAACAGACCCGGCCGCGCAAGCCGTCGCTGCTGCTGTGCCACGGGTTTTCAGGCTCCGGCAAGTCGGTCGCGAGCCGCGCGCTCGCGGACCTGACCGGCGCGATCCGGCTGTCGAGCGACACCGAACGCAAACGCGCGCGGCCGTTCGAGCCGCTGGACCTGAACGCGTTGCCATCCGACGCGTATACGCCGGCCGCCATCGACGCGCTATACAGCCGCCTGGCCGGACTCGCGCGGACGGTGCTGGACGCCGGCCACACCGTCATCGTCGATGCGACGTTCCTGAAGCGCGCACAGCGCGAGCGTTTCATCGCGCTCGCGAGCCGGCTCGGCGTGCCGCTGCAGATCCTCGACTTCCACGCCGATCCCGCGCGCCTCGCCGAACGGGTGCGAGCCCGCGCGCTCGGGCCGCGCGACGCGTCGGACGCCGGCGAGGCGGTGCTGGCCGCGCAGCAGGCGAGCGCCGATCCGTTGTGCGCCGACGAACTCGCCTCGACGATCGGCTTCGACACCGGCGTGCCGCTCGACGCGTTCGCGAACGCCGCGTACTGGTTGCCGCTGTTCGAACGCATGAACGACGACGACGGCACGCGTTGACGCGCGACGCTACACTGCGGATTCCCCTTCTCCGCGACGGATCTTCCGATGGCGCGCTCTCCCGTTTCCCGCATCCGTATCGGCATCGGCGGCTGGTCATACGAGCCGTGGCGCGGCCCGTTCTATCCGGAAGGCCTCGTGCAGCGCCGCGAGCTGGAATATGCGAGCCGGCATCTGACGTCGATCGAGATCAACTCGACGTTCTATGGCGCGCAGCGTCCGGAGAGCTTCGCGCGCTGGCACGACGAAACGCCGGACGACTTCGTGTTCGCATTGAAGGCGCCGCGCTTCGTGGTGAACCGCAAGACGCTCGCGGAAGCGGGCGCGTCGATCGCGCGTTTCATCGAAGGCGGCGTCACGCGGCTGCGCGACAAGCTCGGGCCGATCAACTGGCAGTTCGATCCGGGCAAGCGTTTCGATCCGGACGACTACGCGCGTTTTCTCGAACTGCTGCCGGCGCAGGCGGACGGCCTGCGGCTGCGGCACGCGGTCGAGGTGCGCCACGACAGTTTCCGCACGCCGGAATTCATTGCGCTCGCGCGCCGGCACGGAGTCGCGATCGTGATTTCCGGCGACTCGCGTTATCCGCTGATCGCGGATTTGACCGCGCCGTTCGTCTACGCGCGGATCATGGGGACGACCGAAGGCGAGCCGCTCGGTTATGCGCCGGCCGCGCTCGACCGCTGGGCCGAACGCGCGCGCACGTGGGCGGCGGGCGGCGCGCCGGACGACCTCGCGACGATCGAGCCGCAGCCTGCGTCGAAGGCAGGTCGCGACGTGTATCTGTACGTGATCAGCGGGCATAAGGTCAGCAACCCGGCGGCCGCGGGCGCGTTGATCGAGCGCCTGAAACGCTGATCGCGTCACCCTCGATGAGTGCGTTTCGCGGCGGCTCAAGAGTCGAGCGCCGGGCAGGCGCGTGCGGCCAATGCCCGAAAGGCAGCGTGAGAACATGTGCCCACGAGGCTTCTAGCGACCTCCAGCACAAGCGCAGCCGACATGGATAGCGGTGCGAAAAACGACCCGCCATCGCACGTACCGGCAGACGAACGCAGCATCGCTGCGAAATGCCACTCCGGGATCGCTACACCGCTAGCGTCGCAATTCCGTCGAGCGTAAAGACGGCGACCACCGCGCCGCACGCACGACCGGGCATGATGCGCGGCCCGCCAGCGGCCCGTGCTCGCGTCACGCGTGACGGCGCAGTTCGGCCGCCGGCAGCTTCAGCATCTGCCGATACTTCGTGACCGTGCGGCGCGCGACGCGCACGCCCTGCTCGCCGAGCGTCTCCGTCAACGCGACATCGGACAGCGGGTTGCGCGCGTCCTCCGCGTCGATCATCTCCTTGATGAGCGCGCGCACCGCGGCCGCCGAGCAGGTGCCGCCGGTCCGCGTCTCCAGTTCGCGCGGGAAAAACCGCTTGAATTCGAAGATGCCGCGCGGCGTCGCCATGTACTTGTTGCCGGTCGCGCGCGACACCGTCGATTCGTGCAGCCCGAGTTCGTCCGCGACGTCCCGCAGCAGCAGCGGCCGCAACGCAATTTCGCCGTACTGGAAAAACGCCTTCTGCCTCGCGACGATGCATTCGCCGACGCGCTGGATCGTCTCGCAACGCTTGTGCGCGTTGCGGATCAGCCAGCGCGCCTCCTGCAACTGCTGCGCGAGCGGCGAGCGGCTCGTATGTTCCGAGCGCGCGAACATCTCCGCATACAGCGTGTGAATGCGCGCGCGCGGCTCGATCGCCGGGTTCACCGTGACGACCCAGCGGTTGCGCACCTGCCGCACGATCACGTCCGGCACCACGTAGCCGTCGTCCGCGCGGCCGTAGTGATTGCCCGGTTTCGGATCGAGCCGGCGCACCAGCGCGCACGCGGCCTGCAGCGACTGCGCATCGCAGCCCAATTGCCGTTGCAGTTCGCCATGCTCGCGGCGCGCGAGGCGCTCCAGATGCCGCGTGACGATCTGATACGCGATGTCGCGCTGCGGCGTATCGGCCGGCATCGCTTCGAGCTGCAACGCGAGGCATTCGGACAGCGACCGCGCGCCGATGCCGGGACGGTCGAGCGACTGCACGACCCGCAGCGCGACGCGCAACTGGTCCTCGTCGAGTTCCATCCCGAAGCCTTCGATTTCCGCGAGTTCGGCCAGGTCCTGGCGCAGATAACCGTCGTCGTCGAGCGCCTCGATCACGACGTGCGCGGCCATCCGGTCCGGCGTGTCGAGCGGCGACAGCCGCAGCGCCTCATGCAGTTGCTCGCGCAGCGTGATCGGCACCCGCACCCAGTCGGCCGCGTCGGAGTCGCCGTCTTCGCCGCCGCGATAACTCGACTGCCGCGTCGAGCCCGGCGAGCGCAGTTCGGCGGTGTAGCTGCCGGACGATTCGCCGGGCAACGCGCCGACCTCGCCGTTCGACGCGTCGGCCGACTCCGGCGCGGTCGCGATGCGGTCGCCGCCGTCGGCTCCGTCGGCAGTTGAAGCGCCGTCGCCCGCGTCGGACGCGGTCGGCGCGTATTCGAGAAACGGATTGGTGTCGAGCGCCTCGCGCATTTCCTGCTGGAATTCGAGCGACGACAGTTGCAGCAGCCGCACCGCCTGCTGCAGGCGCGGGGTCAGCGCGAGTTGCTGACGCGCGTGTAACGCGATGGAGGGCATGGCAGTCCTGTGATTGGCTGGAAGACGGGCCGGATCACGCAACGTCCATGCCAGTTGTCGCAAGCCGCTGTTTCGCAACGGGATCGCCGTTTGCGCAACGGTATAACGGCCCGCTTCCGGACCGCGCCGCCCGGACATTTTTACAATCGACCGGCAAAAACGCCTTGCTGCGAACGCCGACTCGTTCGTGATCCGTAAGGATTGACCGGGCGGTGCGCAACGGGCGGCAAACCCCGCCGGCCAGCGGATCGAGCCGCCTCGCAACACGCGCGGCATGGCGTTTGCGAACCGAAGGCGGCAGGACAACCCGAACAGGAGAAACCATGAAGTGCATCCCGTTGCTCAAGACCGCCGCCGCTGCGGCCTGTGTCACGTTCGCACTGAGCGCAGGCGCGCAGACCACCACCGATCCCGCGCCGTCCGGCTCCTCCGAAACCGTGGGTCAACACGTCGACGACGCGACGATCACGACCAAGGTGAAGGCCGAACTGCTCAGCGCGAAGAACGTGAAGTCCCAGCACATCCACGTGAAGACCCGCAAGGGCGTGGTGTCGCTGACCGGCAGCGTGCCGAGCGCCGAGGACCGCGACAACGCGGACCAGGTCGCGCAGAACGTGTCGGGCGTGGCGTCGGTGAAGAACCATCTGAAGGTCGCGCCGGCGCAGTAAGCCGGGCGGGCGGGCGATGACGGCCGGGGCGGCTGCGGCCGCCCCGTTGTCGTGAAGCCTGCGGGCGCGTACCCGCAGCAGGCCCCGATTACCCGGCGGGTCAGCGCGCCGCGCCGGTGTCGCCCTGACGCGACTGCGCAAGCTGGTCGCGGCGCGGATCGCCCTGCCGCGCGATCATCCAGCCCGGGTATTCGGCGGGCAGGCGGCTCACGTCGTCGAGGGTCGCGAGTTCGGTCGCGGTCAGCTTCACTTCGGTCGCGGCGATGTTGTCGTCAAGCTGCTCGACCTTCTTCGCGCCGACGATCACCGTGCTCACCACGCGCTGATGCAGCAGCCACGCGAGCGCGATCTGCGCGACCGACACGCCCTTCGCGTCCGCGATCGTCCGCATCGCGTCGATGCAGTCGTACGCGCGCTCGCGGTTCACCGGCGGGAAGTCGAACGTCGTGCGGCGGCTGCCCGCCTCGCCGTCGCGGTCGCGCCCATACTTGCCGCTCAGCAGGCCACCCGCGAGCGGACTCCACACCATCAGCCCGACGCGCTCGCTCGCGAGCATCGGCGCGAGTTCGCGTTCGAGGTCGCGGCCCGCGATCGTGTAGTACGCCTGAAGCGATTCGAAGCGCGCGAGCCCTTCGCGCTCCGCGATGCCGAGCGCCTTCACGATCTGCCACGCGGCCCAGTTCGACACGCCGACGTAACGCACGTAACCCTGCTGCACGAGCGTATCGAGCGCGCGCACGGTCTCCTCGACCGGCGTGACCGGATCGAAGCCGTGGATCTGGTACAGGTCGATGTGATCGAGCTGCATCCGCGCGAGGCTCGCCTTCACGCCGTTCATGATGTGATAGCGCGACGCGCCGCGCTGGTTCGGCGAATCGCCCATCGCGTTGAACACCTTGGTCGCGACGACCACCTTGTCGCGCGCGACCTTCAGGTTCTTCAGCGCCTGCCCGGTGATCTGCTCGGACACGCCCTGCGAATAGACGTCGGCGGTGTCGATGAAGTTGATGCCCGCGTCGAGCGCGCGGCCGAGCAGCCGGTCGGCGTCCGCCTGCTGGACGTCGCCGATCTGCTGCCACATGCCGGCGCCGCCGCCGAACGTCATCGTGCCGAGACACAGTTCCGAAACGAACAGGCCGGTGCGCCCCAACTGGTTGTATCGCATTTGTCTCTACTCCGTGATGGGTCGTGGAAAGTCGTGAAAAAACCAATCCGGCGAGGATACTGCGTCGGCCGCGTCCGTGCAGGCCGCCGGCCGCGCTGAAAGCGGACAGTCAGGTTCACCCGCGCGAAGTCGGGCAACCGGCGCGGCGCGCGAGCGTCGGCGCACGCATGGCGGCGAACGCGCAAACCTGCGAGACTGCTCCGAACGGCCGTCCGCGGCGCGGCTGGATATCGCGCCGCGCGCCCCCAACTGCGCACGCATGACTTCGCTTCCGTCCACGCCCGTTTCCGCTTCTGTCGCCATCGGCCGCGACGCCGAGCGCGCCGCCGACGTGCTCGATGGCTTCCACCCCGCCGTCGCCGCCTGGTTCCGCCGCAGCTTCGCCGCGCCGACCGACGCGCAGCGCGCGGCGTGGCCGCTGATCGCGAACGGCCAGACCACGCTCGTCGCCGCGCCGACCGGCTCCGGCAAGACGCTGACCGCGTTCCTCGCGGCGCTCGACGAACTGGTCCGCGAAGGGCTCGCGAGCGGCGGCGCGCTGCCGGACGCGA
Source organism: Paraburkholderia caballeronis (assembly GCF_900104845.1). NCBI lineage: Bacteria > Pseudomonadati > Pseudomonadota > Betaproteobacteria > Burkholderiales > Burkholderiaceae > Paraburkholderia > Paraburkholderia caballeronis. Next base: position 41,389 of record NZ_FNSR01000002.1, read on the forward strand.
CGCTGGTCGTCTACGTGTCGCCGCTGAAGGCGCTGTCGAACGACATCCGGCTGAACCTCGAACGGCCGCTCGAAGGGATCGCGGAAGAACTCGCGCGCGCAGGGCTGCCGCCCGTCGAGATCCGCACCGCCGTGCGCACCGGCGACACGCCGCAGCAGGAACGCACCGCGCTGCGCAAGCGCGCGCCGCACATCCTCGTGACGACGCCCGAATCGCTGTACGTGCTGCTCGGCTCCGAGTCCGGCCGCCGAATGCTGGCGACGACGCGCAGCGTGATCGTCGACGAGATTCATGCGCTCGCGGGCAACAAGCGCGGCTGCCACCTCGCGTTGAGCCTCGAACGGCTCGACGCGCTGTGCGGACGGCGGCTGCTGCGGATCGGCCTGTCCGCGACGCAGAAGCCGATCGCGACCGTCGCGCGGTTTCTGGTCGGCGCGGCGCAGGCGGTCGATGACGAAACGGCCTCGCAACCGTCCGCGCCCGCAACCATGCGCAAAGCGATGGGCAACGACGACGACGCCCCCGCCTGCGCGATCGTCGACGTCGGCCACGCGCGCGACCGCGACCTCGCGATCGAAGTGCCGCCGGTGCCGCTCGAAGCGGTGATGGCGAACGACGTGTGGGAGCGCGAATACGACCGCCTCGCGGAACTCGCCGCGCAGCATCGCACGACGCTCGTGTTCGTGAACACGCGGCGGATGGCCGAGCGCGTGGCGCGCCATCTGACCGACCGGCTCGGCAGCGACGCGGTCGCCGCGCATCACGGCAGCCTCGCGCGCGAGCATCGGTTCGACGCGGAACAGCGGCTCAAGCGCGGCGAACTGCGCGTGCTGGTCGCGACCGCGTCGCTCGAACTCGGCATCGACATCGGCGACGTCGATCTGGTCTGCCAGATCGGCTCGCCGCGCTCGATCGCCGCGTTTCTGCAACGCGTCGGGCGCTCGGGCCACCACGTCGGCGGGATGCCGAAGGGGCGGCTCTTCCCGACCTCGCGCGACGACCTGATCGAATGCGCGGCGCTGCTCGACAGCGTGCGGCGCGGCGAACTCGACCGGCTCGACGTGCCGCCCGCGCCGCTCGACGTGCTCGCGCAGCAGATCGTCGCCGAGGTCGCGTGCGAGCAGTGGGACGAGGACGCACTGTTCGCGCTCGTGCGCCGCGCGATGCCGTATGCGGCGCTCGACCGCGCGCAGTACGACGCGGTGCTGCGGATGCTCGCGGAAGGTTATACGAGCCGCCATGGCCCGCGCGCGTCGTACCTGCATCGCGATCCGGTGAGCCGCACGCTGCGCGGGCGGCGCGGCAGCCGGCTCGTCGCGCTGACGTCCGGCGGCACGATCCCGGACAACGCCGACTACGCGGTGCTGCTCGAACCGCAGAGCCTGAACATCGGCACGGTCAACGAGGACTTCGCGGTCGAGAGCCTCGCGGGCGACGTGTTCCAGCTGGGCAATGCGTCGTACCGCATCTTGCGGATCGAGCCGGGCCGCGTGCGCGTCGAGGACGCGCACGGGCAGCCGCCGAACATTCCGTTCTGGCTCGGCGAAGCGCCGGGACGCAGCGACGAACTGTCGTTCGCGCTCGGGCGGCTGCGCGCGCAGATGGAAACGCTGCTGGCGGGCGGCGACGAACCTCCCGCGAAGGCCCTCGCTTCCGCCAAAACCAAAACACGAGCTGCCAGGACGTCCGCCGATACCGCATCGAACCATGCCGTCGCCGCGCAAACCGACGCGACGCTGCCCGCCGCCGGCATCGCGCGCGCGTCCGCGTGGCTGATCGACACGCTCGGCCTGTCCGAAGCCGCCGCGAATCAGATCGCCGAATACCTGGCCCGCGCACGCGCCGCGCTGACCGCGCTGCCGACCCACGACACGCTCGTGATGGAGCGCTTCTTCGACGAGTCCGGCGGCATGCAACTGGTGATCCACTCGCCGTACGGCAGCCGGATCAATCGCGCGTGGGGGCTCACGCTGCGCAAGCGTTTCTGCCGCCAGTTCAACTTCGAGCTGCAGGCGGCCGCGACCGAGGACGCGATCATCCTGTCGCTGACCGGTGCGCACAGCTTCGCGCTCGACGAAGTGTGGCGCTATCTGCACTCGAACAGCGCCGCGCATCTGCTCGTGCAGGCGCTGCTCGACGCGCCGCTGTTCGGCGTGCGCTGGCGCTGGAACGCGACCACCGCGCTCGCGCTGCCGCGTCAGACCGGCGGCCGCAAGACGCCGCCGCAGATCCAGCGGATGCGCAGCGAGGATCTGCTCGCGGCCGTGTTCCCGGACCAGGTCGCATGCGTCGAGAACCTCGTCGGCGAGCGCGAGATTCCGCGCCATCCGCTCGTCGACCAGACGCTCGACGACTGCCTGCACGACGCGATGGACACCGACGGCTGGCTCGCGCTGTTGCGCCGGATCGAGGCGGGCGGCATCCGGCTCGTCGCGCGCGACCTGCCCGCGCCGTCGCCGCTCGCGGCCGAGATCCTGACCGCGCGGCCGTATGCGTACCTCGACGACGCGCCGATCGAGGAGCGCCGCACGCAGGCGGTGCTGAGCCGCCGCTGGACCGATCCGGAGTCGGCGGACGACCTCGGCGCGCTCGATGCCGACGCGATCGCGAGCGTGCGCGAGGAAGCATGGCCGCAGGCCCGCGACGCGGACGAGATGCACGAGGCGCTGTCCGCGCTCGCGTGCATCGCGGAAAGCGAGGCGGCGCGCGAGCCGCAGTGGCTCGAATGGCTCGCGGCGCTCGCGCATGCGGGGCGTGCGACGCGCATCGAGATCGCGGCACACGACGCGCTGTGGGTGCCGGTCGAGCGGCTCAACTGCGTGCGCGCGATCTACCCGGGCGCGCGTTATGAGCCGCGGCTGCAACCGCCGGCCGGCTACGACGAACCGTGGGCCGAGGATGACGCGGTGGTCGAAGTGGTGCGCGCGCGGCTGTCGGGTTTCGGCCCGCTGACCGTGCCGCAGATCGCGCGGCCGCTCGCGCTCGAAGCGCACGTCGTCGCGCTCGCGCTGACGCAACTGGAAGCGCAGGGCACCGTGATGCGCGGCCGCTTTACGCCCGGTGTCCCCGACGTCTCCCAAGGAGACGAATGGTGCGAACGGCATCTGCTCGCGCGCATCCATCGTTATACGGTGCGGCGGCTGCGGCGCGAGATCGAGCCTGTGGAGCGGCACGACTTCATGCGCTTCCTGTTCGAATGGCAGCGCGTCGCCGCCGATGCGCGCCCCGACGCCGGTTCCGGCGGCGGACGCGGCAGCGGCCGCGACGCGCTCGCGGCGGTGCTCGACCAGCTAGAAGGCTGGGAAGCGTCGGCCGGCGCGTGGGAGGACGACATCCTGCCCGCGCGGATCGACGACTACACGCCGATGCTGCTCGACGAACTGTGCCGGTCGGGCCGGCTCGCGTGGGCGCGGCTGCCGGCGCGCGCGGCGGGCTCGACGGTGCGCACGACGCCGGTCGTGCTGCTGCCGCGCCGCGAACTGGCGGGCTGGACCGCGCTGGTCGATGCGCCGGACATCGAAGGATTGTCGGTGCGCGCGCGGCGCGTGTACGACGCGCTCGCGCAGCACGGCGCGATGTTCTTCGACGAACTGGCCGCCGACGCGCGGCTGCTCGGCGCCGAACTGGAAAACGCGCTGGGCGAACTGGCCGCGGCCGGGCTCGTGAACGCGGACAGCTTCGCCGGGCTGCGCGCGCTGGTGAAGCCGGCCGCGAAACGCAACGCGGCGCATGGCCGGCGGCGGCCTCGCGGCGTCGGGCCGCTCGCCGGCGGGATGGCCGATGCGGGACGCTGGGCGACGCTGCGGCGCGTGCCGGTCGTGGCGGCGGTGGACAGCGTTGGGTCGAACGTCATCGGCGATGCGGCGGCCGGACGTATCGAAGAAGCCGCTGGCGCACCGACACGCAACCCGGCCGACGGCGACGAAGCGCGCGGCGTTCGCGCGGCCCCTTCACGGTCCACGCCCGCTCACGCGACGTCCGTTCGCGTCGATCCGACACGCCGTACACCGCTGGACCCGGAACGCCTCGAACATGTCGCCAGCGTGCTGCTGCGCCGTTACGGCGTGATCTGCTGGCAGTTGCTGACGCGCGAAGCGCCATGGCTGCCGCCGTGGCGCGACCTGCTGCGCGTGCTGCATCGGATGGAGGCGCGCGGTCACGTGCGCGGCGGACGCTTCGTGACTGGCCTGTCCGGCGAGCAGTTCGCGCTGCCGGAAGCCGTCGCGCTGCTGCGCGACGTGCGGCGGCGCGAGCGGACCGGCGCGCTGGTCTGCGTGGCCGCGACGGACCCGCTGAATCTCGTCGGCACGCTGCTGCCCGGCGACAAGGTGCCGGCGGTCGGCGGCAACCGGATCGCGTTCCGCGACGGCGTGCCGGTCGCGACGCTGATCGCGGGACGGTTCGGTTATCTCGGGGAGTTCGACGAAGCGACGCGCGTGACGCTGCGTGCGGTGCTGGCAAAGCCGTATTGAGCGGCGGCGGTGGCCGCCCGCCTGGCGTCCGCAAGGCGCCGCATGGAAAATCAGCCGGCAGAATCAGCAGGCAGAAGCGCAGCGGTTCATCCAGCCGCCTCCGCCGCTAACCCGTACCTTCAGCCCACCGCGCCGCTTCATCGGCCGACATGCCCAGTTCGCACGCGGCATCGCGAATCTGCCGCCAGGTTTCCGCATCGACCGGCACGCCGTTCGTCTCGCGCTCGACGCGGTTGCGGCGCTCCGGCTCGCCCGGCATCTGCACCTGCGCGACGCCGTCCGCGACCGGCGACGCCTTCACCCATTCCACGAACGCATCCGCTTCCTGCTGCGCGCCCATCGCATCGAACGCGCGCGGATCGACGATCACCGACAGCATCCCGTTGACGATCGCCGGCGTCTTCTGCAGCGTGTCCGCGTGCGTGGTGTAGCCGCCGTTCAACGCGCCGCCGAACAGTTCGCAGATCACCGCGAGGCCATAACCCTTGTGGCCGCTCGCCGCGCCGCCGGCCGGCAGCAGCGAGCCGAACGGCGGCATCTGCATCACCGCCGGGTCGACGGTCGGCTTGCCGGCGTGATCGATCAGCGCGCCTTCCGGCACCGGCTTGCGCTGGTTGTACGCGACGCGCGTCTTGCCGTACGCGACTGCGCTCGTCGCGAAGTCGAGCAGCAACGGCGGCGCGCCGTCGCGCGGGAACGCCGCGCAGAACGGATTCGTGCCGATGCGCCGGTCCGTGCCGCCGAACGGCGCGACGAGCGGGTCGCCCGCGACGTTCACGAAATGGAACGACACGAAACCGGCGCGCGCGCACTGCTCCGCCCAATGCCCGATGCGCCCGATGTGATGCGCGTTGCGCAAGCCGACCGCACAGACGCCGAGTTTCTTCGCGCGCTCGATGCCGAGTTCCATCGCCTCATACGCGATCACCTGGCCGAAGCCCAGGCCGCCGTCGATCGTCAGCACCGCGCCGACGTCGCGGACCACCTGCGCATGCCGGTTCAGTTGCAGCTGGTTCGCGCGTGCCGAAGCCGCATAACGCGGAATCATCCCGACACCGTGCGAATCGTGGCCCGCGAGATTCGACGCGACCAGATGGTCGGCGACCAGTTCGGCCTCGCGCGGCGTGCTGCCCGCGTGTTCCCAGATGGCCCGCACATACGCGCGAAGGCGCTCGGGCGGAAAACGCAACAACGCGGGATGGACGCTGCGGTGATCGTTCATGCGGCTTCGGCTCCTCGCAAAACAACAAGGACGATGGATGCGATCCGACTCACGGCGCCGACGCGATCACCTCCGCGACGGTCGCCGTGAGTTTCCTCGCATACGGCACGTGCAGGAATTCGTTCGGCCCGTGCGCGTTCGACTTCGGCCCGAGCACGCCGCATACCATGAACTGCGATTTCGGAAAACCCGCCTGCAACACGTTCATCAACGGAATCGTGCCGCCCTGGCCGAGATACGCGCAGTCCGCGCCGTAATGCGTGCGCGACGCGTGGTTCAGCGCATCGAACAGCCACGGCGCAAGCTCCGGCGCGCTCCAGCCGTTCGCCGCGCCGGCATCGGGCTTGAACGTGACCTTCGCGTTGTACGGCGGATCGACTTCGAGCAGCGCCTTCAGGTCCGCGACGGCCTTTGCCGCATCGACGAGCGGCGGCAGCCGCAGCGACAGCTTGAACGCGGTGCGCGGCCGCAGCACGTTGCCCGCGTTTTCGAGCGCGGGCAGACCGGCCGCGCCGGTCACCGACAGCGACGGCCGCCACGTCGAATTCAGCAGCGCCTGCTGCGGATCGGTCGTCGTCGGCAGCACCGGACGGCCCTCCTGGCCGCACGCCCACGGCATGCTCTTCCATACGCTGTCACCGAGAATCTGCGCGGTCGCCTCGGCCTCGCGCAAACGCTGCGACGGAATCGGGCAATGGAAGCCCTTCGGCAGCAGGTTGCCGCTCGACGCGTCTTCGAGCCGCTCGAACAGTTGCCGCATCACGCGGAAACTCGACGGCGCGATCCCGCCATACGAACCCGAGTGAATCCCTTCTTCGAGCACCTCGACTTCGAGATCGCCGGACACGAGCCCGCGCAGCGACGTGGTCAGCCACAACTGGTCGTAGTTGCCCGCGCCCGAGTCGAGGCACACGACGAGGCCGACGTTGCCGAGCCGGTCGCGCAGCGCGTCGACGTACGGCAGCAGGTCGTAGCTGCCCGACTCCTCGCACGTCTCGATCAGCCCGACGCAGCGCGGCCGCTCGATGCCCTGCGCGTCGAGCGCCGCGAGCGCGGTCACGCTCGCGTAGATCGCATAACCGTCGTCCGCGCCGCCGCGGCCGTAGAGCCGGCCGTCTTCGAGCTTCGGCGTCCACGGGCCGAGGTCGTTGCGCCAGCCGGCGAATTCCGGCTGCTTGTCGAGGTGGCCGTACAGCACGACCGTTTCGTCGCTGCCGGAACGCGTCGCGGGCGCGTCGAAGAAGATCACCGGCGTGCGGCCTTGGAGACGCACGATCTCCAGCTTCAGCCCGCGCACCGGCTGCTGCTCGACCCACTGCGCGGCGTCGCGCACGACGCGCTCCAGATAACCGTGCTGCGCCCATTGCGGATCGAACGCGGGACTCTTCGCGGGCACCGCGATGTAGTCGGTCAGCGCCGGCACGATCTCGTCGTTCCACTTGCGTTCGACGAAGGCGCGCAGCGCATCGTGATCGAGTTGCCGGGTTTCCTGCGTCGGATCGGAAATCATGGTCGGGGTCCCCGCGATAAAAACCACGATGATAGTCCCGATTCAGCGGCCGCCGACATAGCCACACGGTTGTCCGGTCATTACCGCGCCCACGATTACCGCGCCCGCGGCCGATCCGCGCGACAATGTTTTCCTCAAGATGATGCGCGCCGGCGCGACGATACTGCCGGCGCACCGCCTGGAGGACCTTCATGCAAAGCCATCCCGTCGTCCTCGCCGCGGCGCTGGCCGCCGCACTGGCGCTCTACTTCCTGCCCGCGCTGATCGCGGACCGCCGCCGTCGCACGGACCTGCTGACGATCGCGCTGTTCAACGCGGTGCTCGGCTGGACCGTGCTCGGCTGGCTGCTCGCGCTGTTCTGGGCGTTCCAGCGCAATCCGCCGCAAGACCTCGCGGTGCAGTTGAACGAAAAGCAGCGTTATGCCGGGATGCGCGGGTTTTCGCGGCGGCTGTCGGATCGCGTGCAGGCGCGCGCCGCGCGACTGGCCGACCGCGAACGGCCATCCCGTTGAGCGCGAGCGCGGCCCGCGCCGCTTATACGTCGCCCTGCGTCGCTCATACGTCGCTCGCGCGGCCGCTGTTTCGCATGAAATATCGCTACGCCGGAACGACGCGCGACCGCGCGCCGACCGGCCGCCAGCCGTTCCGCTGCCCCCGTCCGCATTCCGATTCCCGGAGCCTCTGTCATGCCGCATACCGCCCCGCTGCTCGCGTTCGCCGCCGTTTCCCTCGGCATGGCGTTGACGCCCGGCCCCAACATGATCTATCTGTTGTCGCGCTCGATCTGCCAGGGCCGCACGGCGGGGCTGATCTCGCTCGGCGGCGTCGCGCTCGGTTTCGTGTTCTATATGCTGTGCGCGGCGTTCGGCATCACCGCGCTGCTGCTCGCGGTGCCGTATGCGTACGACGCGCTGCGGTTCGCCGGCGTCGTCTATCTGCTGTGGCTCGCGTGGCAGGCATTGAAGCCCGGCGGCCGTTCGCCGTTCGAGGTGCGCGCGCTGCCGCCGGACAGCCCGCGCAAGCTGTTCGCGATGGGCTTCGTGACGAACCTGCTGAATCCGAAGATCGCGATCCTCTATCTGTCGCTGCTGCCGCAGTTCATCGATCCGCAGCACGGCAGCGTGCTCGTGCAGTCGCTCACGCTCGGCAGCGTCCAGATCGCCCTCAGCATCACCGTCAACGCGACGGTCGCGATAACTGCCGGCTCGATCGCGGCGTTTCTCGCGGAACGCCCCACGTGGCTCGTGCTGCAACGCTGGCTGATGGGAACGGTGCTCGCCGGCCTCGCGATCCGGATCGCCGCCGAAGGCCGCCGTTAGGCGGCACGCGATTCGCGGGTTCGCATGTTGCGGCCCCGGGAAAAGCAATGCGCGGCCGCCTGGGCCGCGCATTTTTTTGCCCTGCTGATCGTCCGATAGTGCGGATGCGCGGGTTATGCGCGTTCGGACGGCGCGAACACCGCGGACGAGTGGCGCGCGCGCACCGAACCCAACGGGATCGAGCGCGGTTCGATCTGCACCATGTCCTGCGCGAACATGTCCTGGCGCAGTTCGCCGTGTTCGTCGAACCACTGACAGATCAGCCAGTGGCCGGCCGCGAAGCCGACCGGCCCCGCGTGCATCACCGTCATGCGCGGACCGCCGGATTTGAGGGTAACGACGTCGCCAGGTCCGGCCTCGGCGGCGTGCTGTTTTTCGGCAGCGTCGATGGTCGTTTCAAGCATGGAGTTCCCCGGATAAAAGGACACGCAGAGAAGAAGGCCCAACCGGGCCGAGAAAATAACAACAACGGGAATACGGCCAGCGGCCGTTTAATGAGTCCGGAAAGATTATCAAGACGAATTATTCGCCGCAAGCGGTTTTTTGATTATGCCGGCGGGATAAGTATTTATACGGAGAACCCCGCGTCACACCGGTGTCTTTTTCCGCATAAATTACTGATGTGTGCCGGCGGCTCGCGTAAAACCTGCCGGACAAGCCGACAGGCCGCCCACACGGGCCTTTCGGCGGCGGCGCGGCGCGCCGCTTTCTTCAGTTGATTTCCTTAAATACCCACTGCATTTTTACCGCTAACATTTACCGGTTCAACACCGCAGTGCGTCAATATCACCCAGCGTGGAAACGTTTTCTGGTAACGGTCGGCCGTTTGTTTTATTTCCCGCAACGTTTAATCAAAAATGAAATATCGACCGGTAAAACCGTTTTCGCCGCGGCGCAATACCGTCGAAAATGCCGGCACGGCCGCGGCGGCATGCGCCGCGCATTGCGCGCGGCGCACCGGATTCGTCAGGTTTCGAGTTTCGCGTCGAGCGTGATCGTCGCGTTCAGCACCTTCGATACCGGGCAACCGGCCTTCGCGCTCGCGGTCGCCGTGTCGAACGCGGCCTTGTCGCCGCCCGGAATCTTCACCGCGACGTCGAGATGAACCGCGGTGATCGCAAAGCCGCCGTCGGCCTTGTCGAGCGTGACCGTCGCGGTCGTGGCGATCCGCTCCGGCTTGATGCCCGCCTTGCCCAGTTCCGCCGACAGCGCCATCGAGAAGCAGCCCGCATGCGCGGCCGCGATCAGTTCCTCGGGGTTGGTGCCGATGCCGTTTTCGAAGCGGGTCGAAAACGAATACTGCGTGTCCTTCAGCACGCCGCTATCGGTCGAAATCGAACCCTTGCCGTCCTGCAAACCGCCTTGCCAGACTGCCGATGCCTTTCGCTTCATCGCACTCTCCGATTGATGCGCCGCCCATCGGCCCCTGAACTCGCGCGATGCCGCCCGCAAAGGTCACGCCCGCGTGGCGCGGCGTCGGCACCGGTCGAGGCCGCCCTGCGACGCGCGTGCGGGCGTTGACCGGCTTTCATCATAGACGACCTCGCCGTGCGCTGCGGGCGGACGCTCGATGCCGCAGCGCGCGATATCGAACCGCGAGCCGCCCGCCGGGCGCGAATGCGAAAACCCCCGCCTGGGCGGGGGTTCGATGTTTCGTTTGGGGTCCTGCCGCGCGGCGGGACCGTCAGCGGTTGTTCATTCGGGAAACGGCAGCGACGTTTGATCGTCCGCGCGCATCCCGAACACGTTCAGCGTCATCGCGACGAGCGCGTAATAACCGAGCAGGCCGACCAGGTTCACCGTCGTTTCCAGACCGAAACGATCGACCGCCCGCGCATACGTCGCGTCGGATACGCGTTTCGTATCGTAAAGCCCGGTCGCGAACGCGTAGATCAGCGCATCGTCCGCATCATCGAACGACGGTTCGCGGCCGGTGCGGATCGCCTCGGCCAGCGCCTCCGGCACACCCGCCTCGCGCGCGATCGGATAGTGGATGCTCCACTCGGCCTGCGCGTGCCAGCGCGCGGCCGTCACGAGAATCGCCAGTTCGGACAGCCGCAGCGGCAGGCCGGTCCGATAGCGGCAGAACGCGCCGAGCCGTTGCGCGTGCTGCGCGAGGTCCGGGCTGTGAATCCAGCCGAGGAACGGACCATTCAGATTGCCGCGCGGGCCGGACAGGATCTCGTCGAGCACAGCCTTCTGCTCGGGCGTTGCGTGCGCGGCGTCGAAAGGGGGAAGTCGGTTGGTCATCGTCGTGGTCGGGTTGGGGTCGTCGGTCGGAGTCGGTCGGAGTCGGATCGTTCAAGCCGTCGCGCGCGACGCGCCGGTCGCGGCCAACGCGCCGTCGATCGCGTCGGCGAGCCGCTCGACGATGGTGTCGATGTCGCGCGCGGTGCAGATGAACGGCGGCGCGAGCAGCACATGATCGCCGTTTTTGCCATCGACCGTGCCGCCCATCGGATACACCATCAGCCCGCGCGCGAACGCCTCGCGCCTGATCGCCGCGTGCAGCTTCAGCGCCGGGTCGAACGGCGTTCTGGTAGCGCGGTCGCGAACCAGTTCGACGCCGACGAACAGCCCGCGGCCGCGCACGTCGCCGACATGCGGATGCTCGCCGTACCGCTCGCGCAGACGCGCACGCAGTTGCTCGCCGCGCGCGAGCACGTTGTCGAGCAGCTTTTCCTCCGCGATCACGCGCTGCACTTCGAGCGCGGCCGCGCAAGCGGTCGCGTGGCCGATGTACGTATGGCCGTGCTGAAAGTGCCCGCTGCCGCCGGTGATCGCGTCGTAGATCCGCCGGCTGACCAGCGTCGCGCCAATCGGCTGATAACCCGCGCCGAGGCCCTTCGCGATCGTCAGCAGGTCGGGCGCCACGCCGTCCTCGTCGCACGCGTACAGAAAACCCGTGCGGCCCATGCCGGACATGATCTCGTCGAGGATCAGCAGCACGCCGTAGCGGTCGCACACCGCGCGGATCTTGCGGAAATAGTCGCGCACCGGCGGCACCGCGCCGGCCGTCGCGCCAACCACCGTCTCCGCGACGAACGCCGCCACCGTGTCCGCGCCGAGTTCGAGGATCTTCTGTTCGAGTTCGTCCGCGAGACGCTGTGCGTATTGCTCGTCGGTTTCGCCGTCGAGCCGCCCGCGATACGCGTAACACGGGCTCACGTGATGCGATTCGATCAGGATCGGCAGAAACGGCTCGCGACGCCATGCGTTGCCGCCGATCGCGAGCGCGCCGAGCGTGTTGCCGTGATAACTCTGGCGGCGCGCGATGAAATGGCGGCGCCGAAGCTCGCCCTTCTCGACGAAGTACTGGCGCGCGAGCTTCAGCGCGGCCTCGATCGCCTCCGAGCCGCCGGACACGAAATACACGTGATCGAGGCCGTCCGGCGCGGCGGCGGTCAGATGGTCGGCGAGCTGCTCGGCGGCGTCGGTCGTGAAGAACGACGTGTGCGCATACGGCAGTTGCCGCGCCTGGCGCGCGATCGCCTCGATCACGCGCGCGTTGCTGTGCCCGAGACACGACACGGCCGCGCCGCCGCTCGCATCGATGTAACGCTTGCCAGCGGAATCGATAATCTCGATGCCGTCGCCCGCGACCGCGACGGGCAGCGCCTGCTTCGGCATCCGGTGAAATACGGTGGACATGGTTTCCTCTATGACGCCGACGCGTTATCGGCAAGGTCGGTCGATTCGACCGCGTTCCCGGTTTATACGCCTCAACAACATATGTTGTCAATTTACATAAAACGGACAACAATCGGAAACAGGCGTGGTGCAACGCGGCTTGCGGGCCGCTACAGGCCTCATCCGCTTGACGAGAGGAAGGATGTGCGCGAAGCGATTCGACGCTTCGTTCAACGCACGTAAGCGCCCTTCGCGTTCAGCAGCCGTTCGGTCTGCGCGAGCTGATCGACCGCGTCGGCCCCTTCGAGCGCGAGCAGATGCGCGACCAGCGACTCGGTGAGGGCGGTCGCGGCGACGAGCGACGGAAAAAACGACGGGCTGTCATGCGAGAAGATCAACACCTTGTCGGCGTTCAGCGCGATCGGCGACACTGCGCTATCGGTGATCGCGACGATGCGGCTGCCCTTTTCGAGCGCCGCTTCGGCGACGCGCACCGCCTCGACCGAGTACGGCGCGAAGCTGACAACAATTGTTGCGCTGTCGCGCTCGATACCGAGCAGTTCGATTTCGAGCGTGCCGCCCTCGCCGCCGAGCAGCGACACGGACGGACGGAACAGTCGATATTCATACGCGAGGCCGAACGCGATCGCATAACACGACCGGAACCCGGCGACGTACACGTGGCGCGCCTTGCGCAGCACGCGCGCGGCCTCGGTCATCGCGCGCGCGTTTTCCGACGTGGTCGCACCGAGGTTCTGCTGCTGCGCGGCGAGCAGGTCGCGCGCGAGGCTGTCTTTGGCGTTGCCGGCGACCATCGAGCGCGCGCGGCTCGTCATCGGCTCGGGGCGGGTGCGCACGCGCGCGACGAACAGGTCGCGCAGTTCGTTCCAGCCGGGAAAACCCAGTTGCTGCGCGAGACGGACCAGCGACGCGGGCTGCACCTGCGCGCGCTCGGCGACCTTGCGCATCGACGACACCGCGACCTCGTCCGGATGGTCGAGCAGGAACGCGGCGCCGGTCTGAAACTGCGGGCTCAGGTCGGAGAAACGCGCGCGGATCAGCGCGGCAAGCTGGTCGAAGGTGTCGGGCATGCGGATGGTTTTAGGCAGTGACAACAAATGTTATCACCGCCATATTGCAGGACGGCGGCGGCGGGTCCGGCTTGACTCGCCCGCTCGCCAGCGAATCTCGAACGGGATCCAACGCCTGCTCGCCCGGCAAACAAACGCGTCCGCGTTAAAACGTTTGCCAATCCGCCGATTCACTAACCGCAGCCTGAACGCGCACCGGCTTCGGCACTCGCGGCGCCGGCGCAACCACCGGCCGAGGCTTTCTCGCGGGCGCAGCCACTCCCTTAAAAGCCCCCGGTTCACTACCGCCCACTCCCCGCCGCCCATCCCGCTCGTCGACGCTGAACACCGCCACCGCCTCCCGCAGCGCCTGCGCCTGCTGACTCATCGACTGCGCGGCGGCCGCCGCCTGCTCGACCAGCGCCGCGTTCTGCTGGGTCACCTGGTCCATCTGCGACACCGCCTGATTGACCTGGTTGATGCCGATGCTCTGCTGCCCGGACGCGGCCGCGATCTCCTGCACGAGATCGGTGACCTTCCTGACCGACAACACGATCTCGCCGATCGTGCCGCCCGCCTCGGCCACCAGCCGCGTGCCGACGTCAACGCGATCGACGGACTCGCCAATCAGGTCCTTGATCTCTTTCGCCGCCGTCGCGGACCGTTGCGCAAGGCTGCGCACCTCGCTCGCGACGACCGCGAAACCGCGCCCCTGCTCACCGGCCCGCGCGGCCTCGACGGCCGCGTTCAACGCGAGGATGTTGGTCTGGAACGCGATGCTCTCGATCACCACGATGATCTCGGCCACCTTCGACGAACTCTCCGAGATGCCGTTCATCGTATCGACCACGTGGCTCACGACTTCGCCGCCGCGCGCGGCGATGCCGGACGCGTCGGTCGCCATCAGCGCGGCCTGCTTCGCGTTGTCGGTGTTGCGCTGGACGGTGCCGGTCAGTTCCTCCATGCTCGACGCGGTCTGTTCGAGCGACGCGGCCTGCTCCTCGGTCCGCGACGACAGATCGGTGTTGCCCTGCGCGATCTCCGACGCGGCGACGGAGATCGTCTCGCTCGACGTCTTGATGCCTCGCACGATGTCGCCGAGATGCGACTTCATGGCGGACAGCGAATACATCAGGCTCGACGTGTCGCCCGGCTTGACCGGCACCGGCGCGCGCAGATTGCCGGCGGCGATCGCGCCCGCGACGGCGACCGCGTCGCGCGGCTCGCCGCCGAGTTGCGTCGTCAGCGCCCGGGCGATGACCGCCGCGATCGCCGCGCCGGCGATCACCGCGGCGACGATGAACAGCACGATCAGCAGCATCGCGCGCGAATACGCGTCGGCCGCGGCCTTGCCCTCGCGCGCGGCGCCCGCCTCGTTGATCGCGACGATCGTCTGGATCCGCGTGTTGATCTCGCCGTACATCGCATACGCGGGACCGGTCAGCAGGTTGTGCGCGTCGTTCTTTTCCCCGGCCTTCGCGAGATCGAGCACCTGCTGCGTATAGGCCATGTATTGCGGCAGTTTCTGCTGGATCTCGTCCCACGCGGCCTGGGCTTGCGGCTCCTTCGCATGGGCGGCGTACGCATCCAGCGCCTGTTTCCACGCGGCGAGGATGCCGTCCATCGTGGTCTTCGCGTCGTCGAATTCGGCCGGACTCTGGCTGCCCGCCGTCCGGTACTGGCCGAGCCGCACGTTGCCCAGCGCGACGGCCACGCCCTCGGCGGTGCGCACCGCCGGCAGCCAGTCGTCGCGCAACCGCGCGACGTGCTCGTTTTCACTGCTGACTTCAAAGGCGGCGAACGCTCCCAGACCGACCAGCAGAACGAGCACCGCGGAAAATCCAGCGAGCAGCTGGGTCGATATTTTCATGCTTTTTATAAACTGCACGACTAACCCCCGGTTTTAGCAACTAAATTGTTAAATCAACTTTATATTCAAGAAAATCGAGTCTTTTTTGCATGACTCTTGTGATACCGCTAACGGCAGCCAGTCGTTATTCTAGGATATGGCAGATTGACGCAGGCATGCGCGAACCCACTCGCGAGATATCCCGCGAATGGATGCGCCAATTGGCTTGAATGGCCGGCTTTAAAAGGAAACGCTAAATATTAAAAAATTATATTTATTATCAACAGGTTGCAGGCGATTCAAGAAACGATTTTCCCGACCAGCATCCATTCACGGATGTCATTTCCTTGTCACCTGCGTTCCCTATCCGGAATGAGCCATTGCGCTCACCCGGATTATCTCGACATCCCGCGCCACGGCCGGAAAAATCAGCTCTGCGATTTAATCGAATGCCCGCATTAAACCGGAAAACCATTTCCCGACAATCGCTTACAGCAACGCGACGACCCTCACGTCGCTGCGATCCGCCGATGCGACGACCTTCCCGTCCACACGCCGGAACGTCAGCGTCACCGCCGCGTTGCCGACCCGCAGATCGCCGATTTCGAGCCAGTCGATGCCTTCCGGCAGCATCGGCTGCGCGACGCGCACTTCGCGCTGCTCCGCGTCGATCGTCACGCCGAGGCACGCTTCGAGCATCATGAACGGCGACCCGGCCGCCCATGCCTGCGGCAGGCACGCAACCGGATACGCAGTCGGCCGCTCGCCGCGGCGGCGCTGGAAGCCGCAGAACAGCTCCGGCAGCCGCATGTCGAAGTTGACCGCCGCCTCGAACAGCGCCTGCAACAACCGCACGGCCGCATCCTTGTGGCCGTAGCGCGCGAGGCCGCGCGCGCACAGCGCGTTGTCGTGCGGCCAGATCGAGCCGTTGTGATACGCCATCGGATTGAAGCGCGCCTGGCCGGCTGCGAGCGTGCGCACGCCCCAGCCAGTATGGAACAGCGCGGATTGGAGCGCGGTCGCGACCTCGCGGCCGCGTTCGTATTCGGGCAGCCCGAACGCGAGCAGATGCCCGGCGTTCGACGCGAGCACGCGGCACAACTCGCCGTGGCCGTCGAGCGCGATCCCGTAGAACCGCGATTCGGGCATCCAGTACAGCCGCTCGACGCTGTCGCGCAGCTTCGCCGCGTGCGCCGCGTAACGCGCGGCCGCGTCGCCGAGACCGCGCCGCGTCGCGAGTTGCGCCATCGTGTCGAACGCGGCGCTCGCATACGCCTGCACCTCGACGAGCGCGATCGGCCCGTCCGGGAACCGGCCGTCCGCATGGAACACCGAATCGTGGCTGTCCTTCCAGCCCTGGTTCGCAAGACCGCCCTCGGATTCGCGCTGGTAATCGAGCAGCCCGTTCGGGTTGCGGTCGCAGACCGCCGCGACCCAGCCGGCCGCGCGTTCGAGCGCGGGCCACAGTTCGTCGATCAGCGCGTGGTCGCCGGTGCGCGCCGCATACGCGCCCGCGAGCACGACGAACAGCGGCGTCGTGTCGACGCCGCCGTAGTACAGCGCGAACGGCACTTCGCCGGTCGCCGCCATCTCGCTCTTGCGCATCTCGTGCATGATCTTGCCGACTTCGGCGTCGCGGAACGCGGAAGTCTCGCGCGCCTGATGCTCGGCGAGAAAACGCAGCACGCCGCGCGCGAGCGACGGCGCGATCCACAGCGTCTGCAGCGACGTGATGATCGCGTCGCGGCCGAACGGCGTCGAGAACCACGGAATCCCCGCATACGGATACGGGCCGGTCGGCAGGTCGCTGGTCAGGAGCCCGAGGTCCGCGAGCGAGCGGCCGATCCACGAGTTGAAGAGCGGATTGCTCGACCGGATGCGCGCGGTCGAGCGGCGGCGCTCGCGCATCACGATGTGCGCGTCGACGAGCGCCGCCCGCACGGCCGCGCGGCCGACGCGCCGCCCGTTCTCCGCGGCGAGGCAATGCTGCGGCTGGACGATGCCCGCGCTCGGCGTGTCGGGCGCGGCGCCGGCCAGCGGCTCGACGGCGACGATGACGGTCAGGTACACCGGCACGCACGCCTGCGCGGGCAGTTCGACCGAATAGTCGGCGCGGTCCGCGAGCAGCTTCAGCGGCGCGGGCGAAAACGAGATCCGCACGCGCCGCGCCACGCGGTCGAGCCCGACGTAGTCGAGGCACACGTCGCCGTCGTCGAAACGCGGCGGCTCGATCGTGCCCTGCCGGACGCGCTTCAGGCCGCGCACCTCGAACATGTCGCGGAAGTCGCTCGCGAACGAGATCGACAGCGGCACGACCGCATCGGTCGTGCCATAGTTGGTCAGCTCGATCGCCTCGGTCATCATCGTGCCGGACAGCACGCGCGAACGCTGCACGTGGATCGCGCCTTCCGGCGTGCTGGTGCCGCCGAGCGGCGGCAGCGGGCGGTTGGTCAGATGCGCGGTGAACGCGGTGTTGTCGCTGCTGACGCTGCCCGAGAGCAGCGACGGCACGCGGCCGCCGAACGTGAGACGCAGCGACGACAGCACGCGCGTGTCGTTGACGAACAGGCCGTCGTCGAGGCCGGTGATGTCGCCGAGGGAGTCGTTGACGATGAACGTGTCGCCGGACTTGAGCACGTGCTGTGCCGCGCTCGCGACGTCGGGCGTTTCGGGCGCGATGAACGCGTCGTCCGCCGCGTGGTCCGGATGATCGACGCCGCCTGAATGCGTGACGCCACCGAGTGCTTCAGGATCCTGCATTGCGTTGCTCCTGTGCGGTTCGCTTCCGGACGATTGTAGAGGCTTCGCGCGTTGTCTACGAGGTCGCCCCGCGAGCAATGCGGGTTCTAGCCGCCGAAAACGCAGCGGGCGCCGGCACTGCGAGAGTGCCGGCGCCCGTTCGTTTCAGCGGCGCGTGAGGAACGCGCGGATCAGCGTTGCGAAATCGGCTTCGCTTCGCGCGGCGTATGGCCGATGAACAGCTGGCGCGGGCGGCCGATCTTCTGTTCGGGGTCGGCGATCATCTCGTTCCATTGCGCGATCCAGCCCACGGTGCGCGCCATCGCGAAGATGCAGGTGAACATCGACGTCGGGATGCCGAGCGCGCGCTGCACGATGCCCGAGTAAAAATCGACGTTCGGATACAGCTTGCGCGACACGAAATAGTCGTCTTCGAGCGCGATCTTTTCGAGCGCCATCGCGAGCTTGAACAGCGGATCGTCGTGCAGGCCCAGTTCTTCGAGCACTTCGTGGCACGTTTCGCGCATCAGCTTCGCGCGCGGATCGTAGTTCTTGTACACGCGATGGCCGAAGCCCATCAGCTTCACGCCCGAGTTCTTGTCCTTCACCTTCGCGATGAATTCGGGAATGTGATCGACCGAGCCGATCTCTTCGAGCATGTTCAGCGCGGCTTCGTTCGCGCCGCCGTGCGCCGGACCCCACAGACACGCGATGCCGGCCGCGATGCACGCGAACGGGTTCGCGCCCGACGAACCGGCGAGACGCACGGTCGACGTCGACGCGTTCTGCTCGTGGTCCGCATGCAGGATCAGGATGCGGTCGAGCGCGCGCACCAGCACGTCGTTCACCTGGTAGTCCCCGGACGGCGTCGAGAACATCATCTGCATGAAGTTCGCGCTGTACGACAGGTCGTTGCGCGGATACACGAACGGCTGGCCGACGCTGTACTTGTACGCCATCGCGACGAGCGTCGGCAGCTTCGCGATCATCCGGATCGCGGACACTTCGCGATGCGTCGGGTTCGAGATGTCGAGCGAGTCGTGATAAAACGCGGACAACGCGCCGACCGCCGCGACCAGAATCGCCATCGGATGCGCGTCGCGCCGGAAGCCGCGGAAGAAGAACTGCATCTGCTCGTGGACCATCGTGTGATTCTTGACGGTCTTTTCGAACTCGTCCTTCTGCGCCTGCGTCGGCAGTTCGCCTTTCAGCAGCAGATGGCAGGTTTCGAGGAAGTCGGCGTTCTGCGCGAGGTTGTCGATCGGGTAACCGCGATACAGCAGTTCGCCCTTGTCGCCGTCGATATACGTGATCGCCGAGTTGCACGACGCCGTCGACATGAAACCCGGGTCATACGTGAACATGCCGGTCTGGCCGTACAGCTTGCGGATGTCGATCACGTCCGGTCCCAGCGTGCCTTTGTAGACCGGCAGCTCGACGCTCTGCGCGCTGTTGGAGAAAGTCAGGGTGGCGTGGGTTGTCGAATCGTTCATCTACGTGTCCTTGTTTGCTGTCACATCGCACATGCCGCAGTGGCGCCGGCATCGGCCGGGCGCGCTGAAGCGCTGGCAGCATTCTACGGTGCGACGCTCTGTCCATTGACGCCGCCCCGGGCAACAATGCCTCCTAAGTCATGCAACATTCCGCATGGACATGCGGTGCAGCGGCCGCTTTCTGCAACAATGTTTTGCTTGCGCAATGCAGCAAACAGGACGATGCTCTGCGATACTTCACCGCATGCAGCACTTCCCCCCGACTGCATAACGCAGTGGTTGGCCCGCCGTCCTTCGGCGGGCCTTTTTTCTCCACACGCGCCAATAACAGGGAAAACGTAAGGATCAACAGATGAACCTGCCACTCGATACGCTGTTCGACACCGACGAACTCGCCGCAGAAGGTCCGGCCGTCGCCGCCCTGAATCACCAGGACATCGTGGTCGCGCTGTCCGCCGCGCTCGCGCCGAAACGCGTCGCGGTGCTGCACATGCTGTATCCGCGCACCGACGCACGCACGCATCGCAGCCTCGACACGCTCGTCGACGTGCTGCGTGGCCATGGTCTGCACGAAGTGGCGAGCCTGATCGCACAGGAAGCGCACTACCTCGTGTTCAAGGACCCGGCCAAGGCGTGGAAGGCGTTCCACGAGATCCGCAACGACTCGCTTGCGATCGGCGTACATCTCTATTACAACGGGCTCGTCGGCGAAGCGGCCGAAGTCTCGCTCGACGCGCACGCTCACGGTCGCAGCTAAAACGCCCGATTTTTTTCGGGCGGCGCGAAGCGGGCTGTTTTTCCTCGCCGCTTCGCGTATTGCCCGTCGCGTATTGCCCGTCGTGTTGCCCGCTAAGCCCGCACGCCGCGAATGAAGCGATCGATGATCTCGTTGAACGCGGCCGGCTTCGCGAGGTTCATTCCGTGCGATGCGCCGGCCACCGTCGCGCGGCGCGCATCCGGCAGCCACTGTTCCAGCGCCGCAACGGTGCGGTGAAACACCTGCGGACTCAACGCGCCGTCGATCAGCAATGCCGGGCACTTGATCGCGGCCGCGTCGTCGCGCGTGTACGCGGGCAACGGATCGCGGATCTGCGGGCCTAGCGTGTGCGCGTTCGCGATCGCCATCGTCTGGAACGCCTGCGTGCTGCGCGCCCACGAACCGGGCCGGCTCACCGAATCGACAAACAGTTGAAGGCCCGCCTCGACGTCGCCGGACTCGATCAGTTGCACTGCGCGCTCGCGCAGCGCGTTCGCGGATTCGGTCAGCGGCGCGGCCGGATGGCCGTCGGTCTGCACCGGGCCGCCGGGGTCCGCGAGCGTCAGCGAACGCACCCGTTGCGGATGGCGGCGCGCGAAATGAAACGACACCGCGCCGCCGCGCGAATGCCCGATCACATGCGCGGGACCGGCGCCGAAGCCGTCGACGAACGACGCGAGTTCGTCCGCGTGACGGCTCCAGCTGAACGGCAGGCCGTGCGCGGCGTCGGCCGCCGGCCAGTAATGCGTGAGGCTCACCGCCACGCACCGGTAATGCTTCGACAGCCCCGCAAGCTGCGGCTGCCAGTAGCGGTAGTCGCACAGCGAGCCGTGCACGAACAGCAGCAGTGCGCCTTCGCCGCGCTCGATATACGGCATCGGCACGCCGCCGGGCAATTCGACGTAGGGATACGCGTCCTCGCGACGCGACGCGGCAGGTAGAGCGGATGAATTCACGGACAGCGGATTGAAAGACGTTGGGACGGCGCGGCCCGGCGCTCACCGGAGACGGTGACGGGACACGCGTGCATGGGCGGTATTGTCACACGGGGCGGAATAACGTGTGCAGGGCCGCTGTAAGGGCCGTGAAAACGGAGCGCGTGGGCGCGCGATCGATTGACCCTGCGAGCATCGCGGTTGCTGGACAACGATGGTCGCCATGCGGCCTGGACGAACACGTATCCATCGGTCCGATCGCAACGCTATCGACGCCAACGGCGCTTTGCCGGCCGTGCGCCGCGCGATGATCGAGTCCGCGTCAAACAGGCGACGCTGACGGAACTCCGATCGCGAAACACCGCTGTCCGAGCGATTGCAGGCTGACCGAGCCCCCCCCCCACCGGCGACCACTTCTTCAGAACGAAGCAACGAACACGCGCCGGGCGGACCGCTCCGTCAATCGAACGCGTACTCGTCGAGCAGCGACGCCGCCGCTCCCGCACCGCGCACCGCGCACGTCATCGGCTCGTCCGCGACGCGCACCGGCACGCACAACTGGGCCGAGAGGCACGCATCGAGATTCGCGAGCAGCGCGCCGCCGCCGGTCAGCACGATGCCGGTCTCCGCGACGTCGGTCACGAGTTCCGGCGGCGCCGTTTCGAGCACCGCCCGCACCGCGTCGATCACGTGGCGCAGCGGCACGACGAGCGCGTCCGCGACGTCGTGGCTCGTCAATTCGACCGTGCGCGGCAGGCTGTCCTCCAGGCTGCGGCCGGTCGCGCGCATCCGCTCGACCGGCGCGTTGCGCAGCGCGGTGCCGATGGTCTTTTTCACGTGCTCGGCGGTCTGTTCGCCGAGCATCACGCCATACACGTTGCGCACGTGGTTGATGATCGCGAGATCGAACTGGTCGCCGCCGACGCGCGCCGACCCGCCGCACACGACGCTGCCGTGCGCGATCATCCCGACCTCGGTCGTGCCGCCGCCGATGTCGACGACCATCGACGCCGTCGCCGACGCGACCGGCACGCCGGCCCCGACCGCCGACGCGAGCAGTTCGCCGATCAGATGCACGCTCGCCGCGCCGGCCGCGAACGCGGCCTCGCGGATCGCGCGGCGCTCGACGTTGGTGGCCCCGGCCGGCACGCAGATCGTGAACGTCGCGCGGCGGCCGAACAGCCGGCGCGGACAGGCCATGTCGACGAACGAGCGGATCATCTGCTGCGCGGCCGGCACGTTCGCGATCACGCCGTGCTGCAACGGGCGCACCGTTTCGAGGTTCGCGGGCGTGCGGCCGAGCAGTTGCTTCGCCGCGCTGCCGACCGCCGCGAGCGTCGATTCGCAGGGCGTCGCATGGCGCTCAAAACAGACGACCGACGGCTGGTTCAGCACGATGCCGTCGTCGACGGTGTAGATCAGCGTGTTCGCGGTACCGAGATCGACCGCCATGTCGTGGCGGGCCAGCTTCTTCAGAAGTGTGCGGTGCGACGTCGCTCGGGCCATGTCGGTGCGGTGGGTAGTCGGCGGCCCTTGCCGGCGGGCTGCCGCGGTCGTCGAGCCCGCGGCGTGCGGCGGCGTGGCTGCGCCGCCAGTCTCCGCGCCCCGGGCGGATCGGGCCTTTCCGGCCCATTGGACCCGTTAACGGCAGGCGCGCGAGGAACTTTAGGGCGGCCGATTTTCCGCAGATGGCGGGATGGCGGGATGGCGGGATGGCGAACGGCGAACGGCGAACGGCGAACGGCGAACGGCGAACGGCGAACGGCGAACGGCGAACGGCGAACGGCGAACGGCGAACGGCGAACGGCGAACGGCGAACGGCGAACGGCGAACGGCGAACGGCGAACGGCGAACGGCGAACTCAGCGTATCCGGCGGTCACGAAAGATCACAAGCACCCATCGCATCGTGAAGCCGATCGGGCCTTACCCGCGAGCCATCGCAGCACCGCCCACCGACCGCCGCATCCGCCCGCTACGACTTCTGCACGAACACCCGCTGCAACGCCTCCAGCCCCAGCGCCGCGCCTTCGCCGTCGATCGTATGGCCGACGCCCGGCAGCGCATACGCGGCCACCGCATAACCGGCGTCGCTGAACGCGCCGGCCGCGCGCTCCAGTTCCAGCACCGGAATCACCGCGTCGTCGACGCCGTGCACCAGCGTCAACGGCGTGCGGCTGCGCGCGACCACCGGCGCGACGAGCCGTCCCGAATACGCGACGACCGCCGCCGCGCCTTCCGGCCGCGTCGCGACGTGATACAGCGACATCATCGACCCCTGCGAGAAGCCGACCAGCGCCAGCGCGTCGTAACCGAGCCGCCAATGCGCCAGTTCCTCGTCGAGCCGCACTTCGAGCGTCGCGGCCGCGACCATCACGCGCTCCGCGCGATTCGCCTCGTCGATGTCGCGCAGGCTGAACCACTGCCGGCCGCCGAAACCGCCGTCGAACGGCTCGCTGCCGTCGAACGACACGAACCCGACGCCGGGCAGCGCGTCGCGCCACGCATCGGCGAGCGGCATCAGATCGCGCGCATTGCTGCCGACCCCATGCAGCAGCACGACCAGCGCATGCGCGGCGCCCTCTGCCGGCGCGAGGCGCCAGCCCTGTTCGAACGGTTCCCAGCTCATCGGCAAGCCCTCTTTCGCGTTATTCCCGATATCGCCTCGCGCAGTACAGCCCGCAAGGCGGCTCACGACGCGGACGTCACGCCCAAGCATACGCTGTGCCCTCGTCCGGCGCTCGCGCGTCGGCGCGCGGCATGGCAGGCGAAGGCGTTTCGTAAGCACTGGCGAACGCCTCGCCCGCCAATCTCCCTCTTCCGGCCAGGGATGTCGCGCGCGGCGTCTATCGTCCGCGTCGATTGCAGGTATGCTTGGGCGGCCGGGCGCCAGGACGCGCCCGCTGTCCCGCCGTCCTCTTCACGGAGCCACGTTTGAGCCAGCCGCCGCCGTCCCAGCCACCCGGGCCGCCCCAGTCATCCCAGCCCCCCGCTCCGCCCCCGCCGCTCGAAGGCGGCCGCCTGGTCCTCGCGACGATCGCGGTCGCGCTCGCGACCTTCATGAACGTGCTCGACACGTCGATCGCGAACGTCGCAATCCCGACGATTTCCGGCGATCTCGGCGTGTCGGTCGACGAAGGCACATGGGTCATCACCGTGTTCGCGGCCGCGAACGCGGTGTCGATCCCGTTGACCGGCTGGCTCACGCAGCGCTTCGGCCAGATCCGGCTGCTGGTCGCGTCGATCCTGTCGTTCGTGGTCGCGTCGTGGCTGTGCGGGATCGCGCCGAGCCTGCCGATCCTGCTCGTCGCGCGCGTGTTGCAGGGCGCGGTCGCCGGGCCGCTGATCCCGCTGTCACAAGCCGTGCTGCTCAGTTCGTGGCCGAAGGAAAAGGCCGCGTCCGCGCTCGCGTTCTGGGCGATGACGACGACCGTCGGCCCGATCGCCGGCCCCGCGCTCGGCGGCTGGATCACCGACAGCTACAACTGGTCGTGGATCTTCTTCATCAACATTCCGGTCGGCCTGTTCGCGGCCGGCGTCACGTGGTCGATCTACCGCAACCGCGAATCGGCGACGCGCAAGCCGCCGATCGACGTCGTCGGCCTCGGGCTGCTGGTCACGTGGGTCGCGTCGCTGCAGATCCTGCTCGACAAGGGCAAGGACCTCGACTGGTTCAACTCGTGGGTCATCGTCGGGCTCGGCATCACCGCGCTGGTCAGCTTCGCGTTCTTCCTCGTGTGGGAGCTGACCGAGGAGAATCCGATCGTCGATCTGCGCCTGTTCGGCCAGCGCAACTTCCTCGGCGGCACGATCGCGATTTCGGTCGCGTACGGCGTGTTCTTCGGCAACCTCGTGCTGCTGCCGCAATGGATGCAGGAGTACCTGAACTACCGCTCCGTCGACGCGGGCCTCGTGACCGCGCCGCTCGGCATCTTCGCGGTGCTGCTCGCGCCGGTGCTCGGGCGCATCCTGCCGCATTCGGACGCGCGCATCATCGCGACCATCGCGTTCATCGGCTTCGCGATCGTGTTCTACATGCGCTCGAACTACGTGATCGAGATCGACACGTGGCACCTCGTGCTGCCGACGCTGCTGCAAGGCATCCCGATGGCGCTGTTCTTCGTGCCGCTCACCGCGATCATCCTCGCGGGCCAGCCGCCGAACCGCGTGCCGGCCGCGGCCGGCCTGTCGAACTTCGTGCGGGTGTTCTGCGGGGCGGTCGGCACGTCGCTCGCGACGAACGCATGGAACAACCGCACGATCCTGCATCACGCGCGGCTCACCGAGCAGGCGTCCGTCGACAACCCGGTGTTCCGCCAGCAGATCGAGAACCTGCAGACGACGCTGCATCTGAGCCAGGCGTCGTCGCACGCGATGTTCGACTTCATGCTGACGTCGCAGGCCGCGATGATGGGGCTGAACGACATCTTCTACGTGTCGGCGATCATCTTCCTCGCGATCATCCCGCTCATCTGGATCACGCGCTCGACGAAGGGCGGCGGAGGCGGCGCGGCCGGCGCGCATTGACGGGGGCGTTGCCGTCCACGGGCGGCCGCGCGCATCGACCGGCGGCGGCGCGCGCACGCCGGACCGCTACAATCGCGACGTCGGCCGCGGCTCCCGCGCGGCCTCCGTCACGCGATTGCCCATGACCTACGCGCCGATCCTCGAAGCGATCCATCACGACCTGCAACCGTACCTCGGCACCGGACGCGTCGCCGACTACATCCCCGAACTCGCGAAGGTCGATGCGAGGCACTTCGGGATGGCGGTCGTCACCATCGACGGACACGTGTACCGCACCGGCGACGCGGATCTGCGCTTCTCGATCCAGAGCATCTCGAAGCTGTTCGCGTGCACGCTCGCGTTCCAGTTGCTCGGCGACGTGCTGTGGGACCGCGTCGGCCGCGAGCCGTCCGGCACCGCGTTCAACTCGCTGGTGCAACTGGAAAGCGAGCGCGGCAAGCCGCGCAATCCGTTCATCAACGCGGGCGCGCTCGTCGTCACCGACGTGCTGTGCCGCCGCTTCGTGCGCGCCGAGACCGCGCTGGTCGAATTCATCCGCCGGTTGACCGGCGAGCGCGGCATCGACTACGACTCGCGCGTCGCGGCGTCCGAACTGATGCACGCGGACCGCAACCGCGCGATGGCGCATTTCATCGCGAGCTTCGACAACCTGGAGATGCCGGCCGAGGTCGTCGTCGACGCATACAGCCGGCAGTGCGCGATCTCGATGAGCTGCGTCGAGCTGGCGCGGGCCGCGCTGTTTCTCGCGAACGGCGGCGTCGTGCCGGCGACCGGCGAGCGGATCGTCGACGCGAGTTCGGCGAAGCGGCTGTCCGCGCTGATGCTGACCTGCGGCACCTACGACGCGGCGGGCGACTTCGTGTATCGCGTCGGGCTGCCGGCGAAGAGCGGCGTCGGCGGCGGGATCGTCGCGGTGCTGCCCGGCGAGATGGCCGTGTGCGTGTGGTCGCCGGGACTCGATCCGACCGGGAATTCGCTGGTCGGGACGTTGGCGCTCGAATGGCTGACGACGCGGACCGGACGGTCGATTTTCTAGCGCGGGCAGAAGCACGCTCCAACTGACACGCAACGTCGGCGCCCAAATGCAAACAGGGACGTTCATCGCAACCGATGAACGTCCCTGCCGATCCCACACTGTGCCACGACATACCGGCCGCTCCACATCGGGCAACCGGCATCGCAACCGCGCGTTAGCGCATGCCGCCGCTCGCGACGATATGCTCGCCGGTCAGCCACTTCGCGTCGTCCGACGCGAGGAACGCGACGACCGATGCGATGTCGTCCGGCTGGCCCACGCGGCCGAGCGGCGTCTGGCTCAGCGCATACGCTTCGAGATCGGAGCCGATGATCCCCGCGCTATGCGTGCCTTCCGTCACGACCACGCCCGGATTGACCGCGTTCACGCGAATCTTCTTCGGACCCAGTTCGCGCGCGAGCACGCCGGTGATCGCATCCACCGCGCCCTTCGTGCCGCTGTAGACCGCGCTCGCCGGCGGCGTGATCGTCGTCACGACCGAGCTGACGTTGACGATGCTCGCGCCTTCGCCGAGATGCTTGAGCGCCGCCTGCGTCGTCAGCAGCACGCCGAGCACGTTCGTGTCGAACTGCTTGCGGTAGTGCTCTTCGGTGATCGCCTCGATCGGCGCGAACTCATAGACGCCCGAGTTGTTCACGAGCACGTCGAGACGGCCGTACGTTTCGATCGCCGTGTCGATGATGCCCTGCGCGTCCGCGGTCTTCGACACGTCGCCGCCGACCGACACCGCCTTGCCGCCGGCCGCCGTGATCGCCGCGACGACCGCATCGGCGCCCGCCTTGCTGCTCGCATAGTTGACGACGACCGACGCGCCTTCGGCGGCGAGCGCCTTCGCGATGGCGGCGCCAATGCCCTTCGATGCACCCGTGACGACCGCGACCTTCCCTGTCAGCTTGCTCATGATGTTTCCCTTACGTGAATTCTCATCTTCGATAGAACCGGCCGCCGATGCCTAAGAAGCACTCGATCGCCGGGCGATTGTGTGAATGTAGAGAGGTAGCGCGCGCCGATAAAGCGGCTCGACACGAATTGACTGGCAGGATCAGCCGAACAATCGGAGTAAACGGAGTAAGCGGACGCGGAAGAAACAACGCGCCGATCGCGCGAACGCGGGCGGGAGACGATGCGCGCGGGGCCTGCGCGCAGAGGACCGGAACCGGGCGGCCCGACTTCGCGAAACAGGGGCATCCGCCGCTCGACGGATGCCCCTGCTTCCCGACACGCGGACAGCCAGCAGGCCTGCCCGCGAATGCCGGCAAAGACTTACATCGGCGGCGCGACGCCGTCCTTCTCGACGACCACGCGCTGCGCGGTGTACTGGCCTTGCGACGCGGGCGTCGCGACCACGAACACCTTCTTGCCCGGCGTAAGGTCGGTGCGCGCGGCCGGCGCGAACGTCACGACCGGCACGTTCGGCGGAACCGTCACTTCGTTGCTGCCGCCCTTGTACGACAGCGTCAGGTTGCGGCCGTTCGTGCTCTGCACGACCGTGTCGACGTTCGCGTTCGTCATCGTGCTGTTCGGGCCGAGGTCCCACGCGTAATGGCCTTCGCCGGTGCCGCGCGCGGCTTCCGGGAACACGACGACTTCGGTCGCCGTCATCTTGCCGTCGGTGCCGGTCGTCGCGGCGGTGCCGATGAACGTGCCGGGCTTGATGTCCGAAAGCTGGATCGCCTTGACCGCGGACACCGCGACGCTCGGCTTCAGATCGATCGACACCGTGTCGCCGCTGCGGCGATGCACCTTCAGCACGTCGCCGTCGAGCGACACGATTTCGCCGCGAATGCGGGCCGGCTTGGCGGCGGGCGTCTGCGCGAGCGCCGCGCCGGCGAAGGCGAGCGCAGCGAACGTGACGCCGAGTTTCAGGCGGATGGACATGAACGGATGCTCCATAAAGGACTGTGGGACTTCGAAGCGCCAGGCCGAAACCGGCCGGCGCACATCAGGAACCGCCGAACCAGTTGTAGCCCTGGTTCTCCCAGTAACCACCGGGATATTCGTTCGTCACGCTGATCGCGACGATATGCTTCGGATTCTTGTAGCCGAGTTTCGTCGGCATGCGCAGCTTCATCGGGAAACCGTATTTCGGCGGCAGCACGTCGCCGTCGTAGGTGAGCGTGAGCAGCGTCTGCGCGTGCAGCGCGGTCGGCATGTCGATGCTCGTCCAGTAGTTGTCCGCGCAGTGCAGCGACACGTATTTCGCGGACGTATCCGCGCCCGAGCGGCGCAGAAAATCGGCGAAGCGCACGCCGCCCCAGTGGCCGATCGCGCTCCATCCCTCGATGCAGATGTGACGCGTGATCTGGCTTTCCTGCGGCAGCGCGCGCAGTTCGTCGAGCGTCCACGTGCGCTTGCCGTTCGCGAGGCCGCTCACCTGCAGCCGGTACGTCGCGGGATCGACTTCGGGCACGTCGTCGATGTCGTAGAACGCGTTGAACGGGAACGGCCGCGTAATCATCGACTCCGGATACGTCGGCGCCATCTTGTTCGGGTCGAACAGCAGCGCCTGCACGTCGTCGTTGAAGAACGACATCTTGCGCAGCATCGCGTTCACCGACTTGTCGTTGGTCAGATCGCAGCCGGACAGCATCGCGATGCCGCCGAGCGTGAGAATCCGCTTGCCGAGCAGCCGGCGCGCGGGGCTCTTCAGTTCGCCGCGCGCGTCCTTGAGGATCGAGTCGCCGTGCGACGCAAGAAACGTATTGGGCGGGTTCGTCTTTTTCCGCAAGCTCATCGTCAACGTCCCCGGATCATCAGCAGCAGCGAGCGCGGCACCAGCGCGACCATCGCGACGTGCACGACGAAAAACGCGACCAGCACGCTCATCGCGAAGAAATGCACGACGCGCGCGTTGTCGTAGCCGCCCATCAGCGTGCGCAGCAGCGGGAACTGCACCGACTTCCAGACCGCGAGCCCGGACAGGATCACCAATGCGAGGTCGACGATGACGGCCAGATACGCGAACTTCTGGACCGCGTTGTAGCGCGCGAGATCGTCGTGGCCGAGCTTGCCGCGCAGCGCGGCGACGAGGTCGGCCGCGAGCGATTTCGGCGTGAGCGGCAGCAGTTTGCGGCGGAAGCGTCCGGACGCGAGGTTCAGCCCGACGTACACGAGAAAGTTCGCGACCAGCATCCACATGATCGCGAAGTGCCATTGCAGCGCGCCGCCGAGCCAGCCGCCGAGCGTGATCGACGCGGGGAACTGCAACGCGGGGAAGATCGGCGACGCATCGTAGATCTGCCAGCCGCTCATCACCATCAGCACGACGGCGAGCGCGTTGATCCAGTGGGTGATGCGGATCCACGCGGGTTGGATCGTAGGTCGGTTCACGGGGCCTCGGGTGGGTTCGCGATTCGGATTACATGGAGCCTGGCGCGAATGCATGGAGCGCGATGATGTCTGTCGCAACAGGCCGCCACATGCGTTCGCCATGTCGGATAAACATCGCTGAGGCACGGCTATTCCATCGTCTGAAGAAAAAATTTGCTTACATACCGCCGACGGTCTCGATGAACGCGGCGTGTCGACGGGAATAACGCATCGGCTTATGCGAACTGGAAATTGCGGCTTAAATCGAACGGCATGGCAAGAGGGTCGCGCGGCTGAACGCCAGAAAAGCTGCGCCCAGCGCGGCGCGAGCCAGCGCCCGGGCCACCGCCGTTGCGGCAGAGGCCGCCGGAACCGAAGGCGCGAAGGCTGATAGCTCCCGAACCGATATGCTGAACGCGCAAGGCTGTGCATCAGGGCCGCGCGGCAATGCGCAGCCGTTTCAGTACGTCGGCCGTGCTCCGAGGAGTAGCGATATGAGGCTGGAGCGCATATCGCTACCGATATTCGTCGATCTCGACTGTGCCGCCGAGAGAGTCCATCATCGCGCGGATATCGGCAGGCACGTCAGGCACGCGATCGCCGGTCTCGTTGTCCCAGTAGCGGAAGAAACGCATTCGTGCGGCCTGCTTGTTGAGCAGGTCAGGAAGGTCGGCGCGTGGCAGGTAAACGAGGTACTGCAAATGGGGCGTCAGGTGGTCGCTCCGAACGGAGGATTGGCTACGGACGCCCCACACGCCGGTTCGTCGCTCGATATTTCGCGGCTGGCCGTTGCGATCGACGACGGGATCGCCTTTGGTGTGTGCGATATCGGGGACGACGCCGAAATACCCAGTCCAGAACTCCGGCGACACCTGATCGCCCGAGAC
This sequence comes from Paraburkholderia caballeronis, assembly GCF_900104845.1. Classification (NCBI taxonomy): domain Bacteria; kingdom Pseudomonadati; phylum Pseudomonadota; class Betaproteobacteria; order Burkholderiales; family Burkholderiaceae; genus Paraburkholderia; species Paraburkholderia caballeronis. The sequence goes on from NZ_FNSR01000002.1 coordinate 72,142, forward strand.
CGTGAATGACGCGTAGGCGCGTTCGTGCGATTCCATATGATCTGTCTTAGCAGTTGTGCATGTTGTCGATTTTCAGCCCGTTGAAATAGACATCGCCGTTGTCGTGCCAGATAACGTTGTCGTCCCCTCTCAGGTCGTTTTCATCTTTCGGCTCACTCCCAACTCGCGCCCCGCCTTCGTGAAACTCGACGTCCTCCCGCTACGTGATCTCGCGGGACGGCGTCATCGCGTATGCGCAAGTCAACCCCGACTACACGCGCCGCCCGGACCCGAGCGAACTGATGCCGACGCGGCAACGACTGACGCAAGCCGCCTGCACACGGGCGGCATCGTCACCGAAGCGTGAACGATCGGGTCGAGGGTCGTTTGCGGTTCGTCCATTGCAGGTATTGCCGGGCGAGCGTCATCGAGTCGGTCCCGCGCGGCGCGCAACACGAAACCCCACGTTTTTATTACCGCGTCAGCGAACCGAAAGTACGTGTGCTGCGCGTAATCCGCCATCGCACACTCCCCCTTATGCATCCGGAATCGCGGCGCTATCATCAGCGATGAAAAAAAGCCTGGGCCGTCGCTCCCGACGCCGCGCCACCGTCCCCGAGAAGGACACCCGCCATGCAAGCCCACGAACTGCTGCTGCCGCTCTATCGCGGCGCCCGCGAGGTGCCCGCGGACCTGTTCATCGACTGGGCGCTCGATCTGCTGCGCACGATCGTGCCGTTCGACATGGGCCGCTGGGGCATCGGCATCCGGCAGCCGGACGGCTTCGTGTTCCCGGTCAATCACCTGTATCGCGACGACCCCGGCATCGCCGCGCACTACGACGCGATCCGCAATCAGGACACCGGCGCGCTCTGGTGCAGCACCCATCGGCTGCACACCGGCAACTTCTGCGCGCGCACGTGGTACGACCGTCCCGACCAGGCCGGCATCCGCGCTTACGCGACCCGGTTCCGCCACGAGCATGCACTCATCACCGCGGACATCGACCGGCCCACGGGCGTCGGCCGCACGATCTCGCTGTACGGCGCGATGCCCGCGCGGCCGTTCGCGGAGCACGAACGCGCCGCGATCGAAACGCTGTTTCCGCATCTGATGGAAGCGTGGTCAATCAACCAGGCGCTGCACGCGGAAAAGCTGCGCAACGCGGACGGCGCGCGCTCGTGCACGGTCGCGGTCACGGACCCGTCCGGCTTCCTGCACTTCGTCGAGCCGGCTGCGCTCGCGCTGCTGAACGACGAATGGCCCGGCATGTCCGCGTACCGGCTGCCGGACGCCGCGATCGCGGCGCTCGCCGCGTGCGGCGCGACCACGCGCATCAACGGCGCGCGCATCGTGATCGCACCGGTGCCGACCGGCCGCCTGCTGTTCCTGAAGATCCGCGCGCGCACGCCGATCGACAACCTGACGAAGCGCGAGCAGAGCGTCGCGTCGCGCATCGCACGCGGCCTCACATACAAGGAAATCGCGAAGGAACTCGCGCTGTCGCCGGCGACGGTCCGCAACCAGATCCAGTCGATCCACGAGCGGCTGAACGTGCGCAACAACGCGGAACTGATCGCGCAGATCATGACGTCGCACGCGAACTGGACGGCGGCCGGCGTCGAAGCCGCGGCGCGCCGACGGTGATCCGCGTTCGGGCTTTCGAACGCTTCATTCGTTGCGGCGCCGCACACGCGATCCGGCTTCTGTAACGACGCCGGTTTCAGTTTTTCGCCGCGCCCTCTCCTTTCATCCCTCCAACGAACGACGAACACGGCGACGTGCGTATGCACATCGATGCCCGTCGCTCACAGCCGATCGCGAAGAGCACCGTTCCGTATCGCCAGCAATAGTGCATTTGCATCCTTGCCGCCAACCGCCCCGGTCGACTTAACTGAATGCGCAACGAATCGCCCGGGGCAAGGCGATCGACGACAGCAAACGCGCCGCCTCGACCGGCGCACCGGGCAGCGAACCACACGAAGCGTCTGGGGAGACCACCCAATGAACCAACGGGACAATACCTTCCGGCATCGGAAAACCGCGCTCGCGTCCTGCGCGGCGCTGCTGCTCGCCGCGTGCGGCGGCGGCGGAGACAGCGGATCGAACGGCAGCGGCTCGGTGTCGGCGTCGCGGATGACGGGCACCGTCGCGAGCGGTTATCCGGTCGCGTCGGCGTCGGTCACCGCGACCGATGCGAACGGCAAGACCGCCGCCGCGACAGCGGACGCCAACGGCAGCTACACGCTGCCGACCACCGGCCTCGCCGCGCCGATCGTGCTGGTCGCGACCGATCCGTCCGGCCGCGCGACGCCGATGGTGTCGATCCTCGCGAGCCTGCCGGCGAGCGGCAGCAACGCGACGGTCAACGTGACCACGCTGACCACCGCGCTCGCCGCGCTGCTGACGCCGGACAGCAATCCGCTCGACTTCGTGACGCCGGGCGCGGCGACGAGCCTGAGCGACGTGACGCCCGCGAAGGTGCAGGCGGCGACCGCGACGCTCGATCAATACCTCGCGAACCTGCTGACGGCCGCCGCGCTGCCGGCGACGTTCGACCCGATCGGCACCGCGTTCACCGCGAACCACACCGGCGCGGATGCGCTGCTCGACCTCGTCAGCATCGTGCCGGAGGGCGCAGCCACCTATCTCGCCTACTCGCTGCCGCCAACGTCGGCCACGCAGGACGCCGCGTACCTGCAACTGAACTCGGCGACGGTCGGCTCCGCGAACGTCCCGGCGACGCCGGCGGTCAGCGCGACGACGCTCGCAAACGCGTCGTCGCTGTCCGGTTATCTCGGCACGCTGCCCGGCCTGCTGAAGCCGTGCGTCGCGGCCGGCGGCGCCGGCTCCGCGTGCGGCGGCGTGATCGACGCGAGCTACAAGGACAACGGCTACACGAACCTCACGCAGTACGAGCCGGACCTCGCGTCGTCGGACCTGAGCCTTGGCTCGCCGTCGATCGTCGCGCTGAACGCCAGCGGCACCGGCGCGCTGATCGGGATTCCGTACGCGCTGACGACCGCGGCGGGCAATCTCGGCGACTACACCGTCTACACGACCGTCCAGCAGACGGCGGGCGGCACGTGGGCGATCGTCGGCAACCAGCTCGACTACGACGTGTCCGTATCGACGCGCACGACCTATCGGCATTTCCTGGACGCGTTCACAAACTCGACCGGCAACGCGGACGCGGATTTCGTCGATGCGGGGCTGTCGCTGAACGTGAACCTGAACGGGCCGAACGGCGGCAACATCAACTCCGCGCACGTGACCGGGCCGGGGCTGCCGGACGCGGGGCTGTGGCTCGCGATCTCGACGGTGACCGGCGACGGCTCGCTCGCGATCGAGACGACGCAGCAGTCCGGCCCGCCGTCGGCGGGCGCGAACAGCGGCGGCAGCAACACCAACGAATACCGGTGGTCGTACGCGACGCCGCCGAACGGCCAGCCGTTCACGCCGCCGACCAAGGGTTTCTGGAGACCGACGCCGATCGACGTGACGGCGCTGCCGATGTACGGCGTCTACCAGTTCACGCTGTACGACGGCAGCGGCAACCCGCTCGCGCAGTTGTCGGTCACGAACCCGAATCCGCCCGCCGACGCGTCGCTCGGCGTCAGCGCGTACACGCAGGGGAATTCGACCGCGATGCCGCAAGGCGCGTGGCCGGGGCTCGGCAGCGACGTCGCGACCAACTTCCTCGCGCCGACCGGCTCGCTCGCGGCCGCGCAGACGTCGGTGACGGTCGATTTCACGCAGCCGCCGACGCAGCCGGACAACCTCGACCCGCTGACGCTGACCGGCGTGCAGGTGCAGTCCGAACAGAAAGGCCATGGCGGCTCGGGCGGCACCGGCTATGAAAAAACCGCCACGGTGCCGGACCGTGACACGACGTCGGTCACGGTGACGGCCGCGAGCGGCCAAAGCTTCCTCGCGATCGGCGCGAACTCGCCGCCGACCTACCGCATCGTGCAGTTGCGCAGCAAGAACGCGCACGGCGTGCTGTTCTACTGGAACGCGACGTACCGGAACAGCGCGCAGGCGCCCGACGCGGCCTGACGCCGAGCCGCCGCTCTGCGTGCGCGAGCCGGGCGGGCCGGCGGCCCCGTTCGAGCCATCCCCTGTGTTCCTCCCCATTCGGCCGCTCCGCGCTGCGGAGCCGGCCGTTTTTCTGCTCACCCCATCCCGCCCCCAAAAATCTCCTTTGACAAACACTCTTACGATATATATCTTAAGATATGTTTTACGACACTCTGGAGATTGCTCCCATGCGTCACCCCTTCTTTTCCGATCATCATGGCCGCGACTTCGCCGGCCGCATCTCGACGCTGCATGCGTGGTGGCACGCGGCCGGTCGCCACGGCGGACGCCATCGCGGCGGTCCCGGCTGGGGCGACGGCCCCGGCGGATTCGGCTTCGGCGGCGACCGCGACGATTTCGGCCGCGGCCGCAAGTTTTCGTCCGACGACCTGCAACTGATGCTGCTCGCGCTGCTCGCCGAGCGCCCGAGCCACGGCTACGAACTCATCAAGGCGCTCGACTCGCGCTCGAACGGCTTCTACAGCCCGAGCCCCGGCATGGTCTACCCGGCGCTCACGTACCTCGAAGAACTCGGCTACGTCAGCGTGCAGGTCGAGGGCAACCGCAAGCGTTACGAGTTGTCCGCCGAAGGGCGCGCGCATCTGGACGCGAACCGCGAGCGGGCCGACCTGATGCTCGCGAAGCTGACACACGTCGCCCGCAAGATGGACCTGATGCGCCGCGCGTTCGCCGGCGAGGACGCTCCGGACCCGGCCGAGGGCGGCTGGGTGCCCGAGCTGATCGACGCGCGCCGCGCGCTGAAGCACGCGCTGGTGCGCCGGACCGACGCGAGCCCGGACGAGCAGCGGCGGATCGCGGCGATCCTCGCGCGCGCGACCGCCGAAATCGAACAGAACGATGGCACGGTCTGAAGCCGTGTCCGTCCGCCCGCCACAGGAGCCATCGATGCAGAATCCGTCAGACCTCGAAATCGTCCGCGTCCGTCATCCGCTGAAATTCCGCCTGCTGCACGTCGCGCGCGTGCAGACACTCGCGCCGGCGCTGGTGCGCGTCACGCTGACCGGAGACGACCTGCGGGATTTCGAGTCGGCGTCGTTCGACGACCACGTGAAGGTGTTTTTCCCGCCGCCCGGCGAAGACAAGCCGGTCCTGCCGAGCGCCGGCCCGGACGGCATCGTGTTTCCGGAAGGCGTGGCGCGGCCGGCGGCGCGCGATTACACGCCGCGCCGCTTCGACCGCGCAGCCGGCGAACTGGACCTGGAGTTCGTGCTGCACGACGCGGGTCCGGCGACCGCGTGGGCCGCGCAGGCGCAGCCGGGGCAGTATCTCGGCGTCGGCGGGCCGCGCGGGTCGATGGTGATTCCGGACGGCTTCGACTGGCACCTGCTGATCGGCGACGAAACCGCGCTGCCGGCCATCGCGCGCCGTCTCGAAGAACTGCCGGACGGCACGCGCGTCGCGGTCGTGGTCGAAGTCGCGAACCGCGACGCGCGGATCGAACTGCCGACCGACGCCGACCTGTATGCGGTCTGGTGCTACCGCGACGACGCGGACGCCGAAGCGCCGCTGCTCGACGCGGTCGCGGACGTGTGGCTGCCGCCCGGCGAGGGTTTCGTGTGGGCGGCCGGCGAGGCGTCGTCGATCCGCGCGGTGCGCACGCTGCTGGTGGATCGGCGCGGCGTCGACCGGAAGCGGATTCGCGCGTCCGCATACTGGCGGCGCGGCGCGCAGGCGACGCACGAGTCGATCGACGACTGACGCGCCTGGGTCAGGGGTCTTCCGCGTGAACCTCGCGCGGATAAAGAAAAAGCGGCCCGCACGGGCCGCTTCGCGATGGCGGAGGGCAGACGGCCGCGAGCGGCCGCCCGGCCGGCGTTGTCAGCCCATCCGCCGCGCGCGCACCGCCGCCGCGAGTTCGTCGAGCACCGGCTCGGTCTGCGTCCAGCCGAGGCATGCGTCGGTGATCGACACGCCGCGCTTCAGCGGCACGCCCGGCGTCAGGTCCTGGCGCCCTTCTTCCAGGTGGCTCTCGATCATCACGCCGATGATCCGGCGGTCGCCGCCCGCGAGTTGCGACGCGATGTCGTGCGCGACGTCGATCTGCCGCTGGTGCTGCTTGTTCGAGTTCGCGTGCGAGCAGTCGATCATCACCTGCTGCGGCAGTTCCGCCTTCGCGAGCGCGGCGCAGCACGCGTCCACCGACGCGCGGTCGTAGTTCGGCCCCTGCTTGCCGCCGCGCAGGATCACGTGCGCGTCGTCGTTGCCGCGCGTCTCGAAGATCGCGGCCAGCCCCATCTTCGTCATGCCCATGAACGCGTGGCTCGCGCGCGCGGCGACGATCGCGTCCGCCGCGACCTGCACGCCGCCGTCGGTGCCGTTCTTGAAGCCGATCGGGCAGGAAAGGCCCGACGCCAGTTGCCGGTGGCTCTGGCTCTCCGTCGTGCGCGCGCCGATCGCGCCCCACGCGACGAGATCCGCGATGTACTGCGGGCTTAGCAGGTCGAGGAATTCGGTGCCGGTCGGCAGGCCGAGCCCGTTGATGTCGAGCAGCAGTTGCCGCGCGGCGCGCAGCCCCTCGTTGATCCGGAAGCTGCCGTCGAGCCGCGGATCGTTGATGTAGCCCTTCCAGCCGACCGTCGTGCGCGGCTTCTCGAAGTACACGCGCATCACGATCAGCAGGTCGTCCTTCAGTTCGTCGGCGACGCGCTTCAGATGGCGCGCGTATTCGAGCGCCTGGTCGTGGTCGTGGATCGAGCACGGGCCGACCACGGCGACGAGGCGGTCGTCGCGGCCCTTCAGCACGTCGGCGATCTGCGCGCGGCTCGTTTCGACCAGCGCCTGGGTCGCGGGCGGCACCGGCAGTTCGTCGAGCAGCAGCGCCGGCGAGATCAACGGGCGGACCGCGCCGATGCGCACGTCGTCGATGCGGGTGGTGTCCTGGGTGGCGTCGGCGCTGCCGACTTCCTGGTCGTGCTGGGGGTTGTCGATACGGCTCAAGGGGTTCTCCTGCTGCGCGCGCGGTGCGATAAACGGGCAATTATCGCATCCGGCGCAAACCGCCGCCTGGGCGGCGGCTCGGGTGTGGCGCTGATCGGCCGCAAGCGGCGCGTGGGGAAAGCCGCGAGGTTTTCCGGCTTCCGCGGTTCAACCCGCCGCGTCCCCCGCCGGCACGACCGGCCGCGTGCCGCGCAGCCGCTGCGCGATCCGCACGAGCGCGAGCCACTGCTGCGCGATCACGCCGTCGCCGTAGTCGAGCCCGCGGCCGTGCGGCGCGGGCAACTGGTCGCGAATGCCGGTCGGCTCCGGCGCGCGGTTCCACGACGCGGTGCGGAACATCACGTCCCACCACGGGAACAGCACGCCGAAGTTGCAGCCGTAACGCGTGCCTTCGTGGCCGTAGCCGATTGCGTGGTGTCGCCGATGGAACGTCGGGCTCACGACGATCCGCTCCAGCACCGGCCCGAACGGCAGCCGCGCGTTCACGTGCTGCACGCTCTGCATGAAGTTGCCCAGCGCGACGAGCACGACGAACTGCGCGGGCGGCACGCCGATGACGAGCGAAATCCCCGCGAAAAACGCGGCCTGGATGACGTCGTCGATGAAATGGTTGCGGTCGTCGCACCACAGCGACATCTGCTGCTGGCTGTGATGGACCGCGTGCAGTTCCCACCACACGCCGAAGCGATGCTGCCAGCGGTGATACCAGTAGCCGGCGAAATCGAGCGCGACGAGGTAGATCAGAAACGACACGACCGGCCGGTCGGTGACGCCGGGCCACATGCCGTCCACCTCGATCGACGGGATGTTGTGAATCGCCATCAGGCTCTGCCAGTGGTTGAACACCGGTTGCAGCACGAAGAAGAAGCCGATGTTCAGGATGCCGAGCTTCGAGATCCACGTATAAACGACGTCCGCGCGCAGCGCGCGGCGGTCGCGCCACGGCTCGGCCGGGCGCAGCGCCTCCAGCGGCCGCAGCAGCGCGTACATCGCAACGATCTGCAACAGGCCGACGATCACCCAGTACAGCGCGTCGTAGGTGTCCTCGTCGTAGCCCATCAACCCGAAGCGGTAGAACAGCGGCTGAACCACATCGACGTAAAGCAGCGTCTGCAACACGGACACGCCATTGTCGAGTTGGGAGAGCAGCGTATCGATCATCATTCGGTTACCTGAGTGCGGGCGAAGTTTGAGGTACGTGAGCGGATGCGCACGGCCGTCAATCCGGGTTGGGCGCGTACACCGGCGCGCTGTTGGCAAAGTAGATGCCGTGCGGCGAGCGGCCGACCGGAATCGTGTCGATCAGCTTGCGCGTCGTGAGGTCGATGATCCCGATGTGCCGCGCGAAGCGGAACGTGACCCACAGATAACGCTTGTCCGCCGACAGTTCCATGTCGTCCGGGCCGGGGCGCAGGCCGGTGATGTCGGCGGTCTTCGTCAGCGTCGTGTAGTCGATGATGCTGATCGTGCTCTCGACGCGGTTGCTCACGGCCACGTGCTTGCCGTCGTCGAGATTGCGGAAGTTGTGCGCGCCGCGCCCGGTCTGGATTTTCTTCACGAGTTGCCGGGTGTGCCAGTCCACCACCGCGACGTCGTCCTCGCCGGTCATGCCGACCAGCAGATACTTGTCGCCGGGCGTCATCCACAGACCCGCCGGCGTGCTGCCGACCGGCAGCTTCCACAGCACGGTCTGCGTCGGCAGGTCGATCGCGGCGACCTCGCCGGTGTCCTGCAGCGTGACGAACGCGGTGCGGTTGTCCGACGCGAACGTGATGTGGCTCGGCGTCTTCGCGAGCGGAATGCGCTTCGCGAGCGTCACGTTCGTGCCGTCGTAGCGGTACACGTCCACCCGGTCGAGCCGCAGGCCGGCGGTCACGAACCACTTGTGATCCGGCGAGAAGCCGAGCTGGTACGGGTCCTCGATCCCCTCGACGCGGCGCTGCACCTTGCCGGTATGCGGATCGAGGAACAGCAGGTCGTTCGACACCGAATCGGCGACGATCAGCGACTGCCCGTCCGGCGTGATCATCAGGTGATGCGGCTCCTTGCCGGTCGGCTCGGTCGCGACGACCTGGCGGCTCGCCTCGTCGACGAGCGACAGCTGCGCCTCGCCGGAGTCGAGCACGATCACCTTGTCGTCGGCGTGCGCGAGCGCGCTGCACGCGAGTCCGCCGGCCAGCGCGGCGGCGGCGAAACGGGTTCTGGTAAAGCGAATCAACGGGAAAGAAGGCATTTCGTAAGCGAAGAACAGGCGGTGAGACGCGGCAACCCGGTTTGTGCTGTGATGGCGAAAGGCTGGCCTGCCGCGTGGGGTATGCCCGGCTTAACGCGTGAGTGCGGATTTCCGATGACGCGCGGCGCAGATTCCGCGCATTCCGCCTGTTCGGCGAGGCCGGCGCGAACCCGTGGCGCGCGAGTTGCGGCGCGGGTTCCGTCCCTGTCCCCGATGAGGCCCGCATGGACCCTCGCCCCCGCGACGAACCCGCCGACGCCGGTCTCACCGGCCGCACGAGCACGGCGATCCGTGAAGGACTGGAAGGCCGCCGGCGCGGCATCGCGCTGCTGCTGCCGTTCGCCGGGCCGGCGGTCGTCGTGTCGGTCGCGTACATGGACCCCGGCAACTTCGCGACCAACATCCAGGCCGGGGCGCGCTACGGTTACGCGCTGCTGTGGGTCGTGCTGCTCGCGAACCTCGTCGCGATGCTGTTCCAGAGCCTGTCCGCGAAACTCGGCATCGTCACCGGGCGCAATCTCGCCGAGGTGTGCCGCGACCGGCTGCCGAAGTCGCTCGTCTGGGCGATGTGGGCGGTCAGCGAAATCGCGGCAATGGCGACCGACCTCGCGGAATTCCTCGGCGGCGCGATCGGGCTGTCGCTGCTGTTCGGCCTGCCGCTCCTCGCCGGCATGGCGATCACGGCAATCGTCACGTATGGGCTGCTGCTGTTCGAGCGCGCCGGCTTCCGGCCGCTCGAACTCGCGATCGGCGCGCTCGTCGGCGTGATCGGGCTGTGTTATCTCGTCGAGATGTTCATCGCGCCGATCCGCTGGCCCGAGGTGTTCCGCCACGTCGTGACGCCCGCGCTGCCGGACGCGCGGGCGGTGACGATCGCGGTCGGCATCATCGGCGCGACGGTGATGCCGCACGCGCTTTTCCTGCATTCCGGGCTCATGCAGGCGCGCGCGGCGGTGCGCAGCGACGCGGAGCGCGCGAAGCTGCTGCGCTTCTCGAACGTCGAAGTCGTGATCGCGCTGACGATCGCCGGGCTCATCAACATGGCGATGGTCATCATGGCGGCGGCCGCGTTCCACCACGGCAACCCGGACGTCGCGGAAATCGGCACCGCGTACCGCACGCTCGTGCCGCTGCTCGGCGCGGCGGCGGCCGGCATCTTCCTCCTGTCGCTGATCGCGTCCGGGCTGTCGAGTTCGGTGGTCGGCACGCTGGCCGGCCAGATGATCATGCAGGGTTTCGTCGGCTTCCGGATTCCGCTGTGGCTGCGCCGCGCGATCACGATGGCGCCGGCTTTCGTCGTGGTCGGCCTCGGCGCGAACACGACCGACGCGCTGGTGCTGAGCCAGGTCGTGCTGAGCCTCGCGCTGCCGTTCCCGATGGCCGCGCTCGTCTGGTTCACGAGCCGCCGCGACGTGATGGGCGCGCACCGGAACCGGCCGCTGACCGCGCTGCTCGCGCTGGCCGGCGCGGTCGTCGTGTTCTCGCTGAACGTGGTGCTCGTGATGCAGGCGGCCGGCGTGGCGATGCCGGGTGGCGCATGAGCGCGAGCCGCGCGTGCAAAGACACGCGAAACCATGCACCATAGGCATCTTTCGCCGCACCGGGCGCCGGCCGAACCATAGCGCCTTTACGACCATTCCCGATCAGCCATGACGAATCAGCCCGCTCAAGCCGCGTCCGACGCACCCGTCGATATGATCATCTTCGGCGGCGCCGGCGACCTGGCCGCCCGCAAACTGCTGCCCGCGCTGTACATGGCGCACCTGCACCGCAACCTGCCGCCCGAAACGCGGATTCTCGCGGTCGGCCGCCGCGACTGGAGCATCGACCAGTACCGGCAGTTCGTCGACGAGCAGTCGCGCCCGTTCATCGACGAGAAGGCGTTCGACGCGCAGGCGTGGGACCGCTTCCTCGGCCTGTTCGCGTACGTGCGGATCGACGTGAACGACGCCGGCGAATACCAGCGGCTCGTCGAGGCGTCGCGCCCGCACGCGCTGCGCGTGTTCTACCTGTCGACGTCGCCGGAGCTGTTCACGACGATCTGCGACAACCTCGCGAGCGCCGGTCTCGTGGACAACCGTTCGCGCGTCGTGCTCGAAAAGCCGCTCGGCCACGATCTCGCGTCCGCGCAGGCGATCAACGAGTCGGTCGGCCGGCACTTCGGCGAGTCGCAGATCTACCGGATCGACCACTATCTGGGCAAGGAGACGGTGCAGAACCTGATGGTGCTGCGCTTCGGCAACCCGATCTTCGGGCCGCTGTGGCAGGCGCCGTACATCCGCAGCGTGCAGATCACCGTCGCGGAGACGGTCGGCGTCGGCAGCCGCGCGGGTTTCTACGACCATACCGGCGCGCTGCGCGACATGGTGCAGAACCACCTGCTGCAACTGCTGTGCATCGTCGCGATGGAGCCGCCGGTGTCGCTCGACCCGGACGCGGTGCGCGACGAGAAGCTGAAGGTGCTGCGCTCGCTGCGGCCGATGTCGCTCGCGGACATCGCGCGCGACACGGTGCGCGGCCAGTACGCGGCGGGCGCGGTGGACGGCGCGCCGGTGAAGGGTTATCTGGAAGAGGACAACGTGCCGGCGGACAGCCGCGCGGAAACCTTCGTCGCGCTGCGCGCGCACATCAACAACTGGCGCTGGGCCAACGTGCCGTTTTTCCTGCGCACCGGCAAGCGGCTGCAGAAGCGCCAGTCGGAGATCGTGATCGACTTCGCGGACCTGCCGTTCTCGATCATCCCGAGCGGCCCGCGCAACTACGGCAACCGGCTCGTGATCCAGCTTCAGCCGGAAGAGTCGATCCAGTTGCAGATGCTCGCAAAGGAACCGGGCAGCGGCATGAGCATGGTGCCGGTAAGCCTGAACCTCGATTTGCAGCAGGCGATTCCGGAACGCCGCGCGGAAGCGTACGAGCGTTTGCTGATCGACGTGATCCGCGGCCGCCTCACGCACTTCATGCGCCGCGACGAACTGGAAGCCGCCTGGACGTGGGTCGAGCCGATCCTCGACGGCTGGCAGCAACTGGGCGACCGGCCGCGGCTCTATACGGCGGGCACCTTCGGGCCGGCCGCGTCGTCCGCGCTGCTCGCGCGCGAAAACATGGCGTGGGCGGAGGAAGCCTGACCGGGACCGGCGTCGGCGTCGCCGCGCGCGGCCGCTACGGCTTCGCCAGGTCGAAGCCCGCGAGCGCGACGACGCCGCTCAATGCGATCATCGGCACCGAATGCCGGCCGAGATAAAGAATGGCTGCCGCAAGCCACGTGGCGGCCACGAAAGCGCCGATGCGCCGCATGACGAAACTCCCTGCTGATGGGCTGATGGTATGACTCTGCATGGCCCTGCGCGGCGTGCGCCGCGCGGGCGCGGAAACCGGAAACGGATGCCGGACGTCCCGCGCGGGTTGCGCGGCGGCGGTGGCGGTCGAACCGGCTCGTGCGCCGCCCGGCAACCGCCGTTCCCGTGCGCGCGGGGCCGGAACCGGCTGCCCGCGTGGGCCGAAAAACGAGCATCGATTGTATCGGCAAAAGAAAAATCGCGAAGGCGGGTCCACGTGCGGTGCATCGCCATGCGGCGGCGCGAGCGGCCTGCGCATATTTCACCTCTGTCGATCCTGAAACATTGCGTTGATGTGCGACCGCGCCGACACGCGCGGGCGGCGGAATGCCGAATAATCGCGTAAAGCAATCGAAATCAAGGACCTGCGCTGCACGCGCGAATTTGAACGGCTATCATGCGTGCCGTTTCGACCGTCGCAATCGCGCCGGCCGCGTTACCCGCTGTTACGAAAGCACGCCGATCGTTTCACCTGTGCTCCGGACGCGCTTCCAGACTGCGACTCACCTTCACTGAAGTCGCATTCGATCGACAAGGAGCGAACCATGAGCAGGAAAATTTTCGGCGCGGCGCTCGGCCTCGCGCTGCTCGCGGCATCGGCGGCCGCGTCGGCGCACGTGGATCTCGCGGTCGGCATCAACGTGCCCGCCGTCGCGTATGCGCCTGCGCCGCCCGTCGCCTACGTGCAGCCGGCGCCGGTCGCGGTCGGTTACGGCGGCTGGCGCGAGCACGACTGGCGCGCGTGGCACGAGCGCCGCGAATGGCGCGAGCGCCAGTGGCACGAACGCGAGCGCGGCTATCGGCGTTGAACCCGCCTTACCCTGCTTGAACCCGCGGCGTCCGTCCCAACCTCGGACGGACGTCCGCTCACGAAAAAGAACATCATCGGAATGAAACTGAAAAGAAGCAGTATCGAAGCCCTCCTGATCGCCGCCGCGCTCGCTGTCGGCACCGCCGGCACCGCCAACGCCGAAGGCTGCCTGAAAGGCGCGGCCGTCGGCGGGATCGCCGGCCACTACGCGGGGCATCATGCGGTGATCGGCGCGGTCGGCGGCTGCATCGTGGGCCGTCATCTCGCGAAGAAACACGCCGAAGAAATGGCCGCGCAGCATCAGGAACACCAGGCGGCCGCGAACGTCCCGGTCCACGCAACGCAGCAATAAGCGGTAACACAGCGGCCGAACCCCGGCCGCCCTCTTTCCAACGCTGGAATTCACGTGAAAAACAAGACGCGTCATCACAAGCACCCGTCGATGTCCCCGCTGCTGCGCGCACTGACGTACAGCCGCACCGCGCATGGTCCCGTCACCGATGCGATGCTGTTGCAGGGCTACGCGGCGCTCGACGCCTTCCGCCGCGGCCACGGCTCGCGCGAGTTGTTCGGCACGCTCGCGCGTTATCTGCTGATCGCGGAAGAACTCGCGCGGCTCGGCCACCTGGCAGGCCTGCTCGCGGACGTGCAGCGCGCACACGCGGCGATGGTCGCGCTCGACACGAGCGAGCCGGCCGACGGCTCGTGGCGCGCGGACGACGCGCAATACGCGCCGCTCTGCACCGCGCTCGCGATTCTCGATGCGCAACTGTCGGAAGCGTCGCTGAGCGACATCGCGATGGCCGAGACGCGCATGGTCGAAGGCTTGCTGAAAGCCGACAGCGCGAGCGCGCGGATCGCGGAGTCGGTTGCGCGTTGATTGTGCGTTGATCGTGCGGCGTTCGGCTGGCGTTGCCTGCCTCAAGGATGCGGACGCGCGTTCAGTCGTCGGCGGCGCGTCAATCCACGAACGTCAGCGACTGCACGTGCGCCGTCGCTTCCCGCTGTAACGCGCGCCGCAGCGCGCGATAGCGGCGCAGCCGTTCCTTCCTCCATCGCGGCGACCGGCATCGCGCCCGATGCGCCTTTCGCCAGCAGCCGCGCCTTCAGCGCGTGATACGCGTCCTCCATCGCCGCGACGGCCTCTTCCGTCCGCGCGACGTCGTCGCGTCGAACGCCGGAGGTTTTCGCGTCGTCGGCCGCGTCCGCCTGCCTCTCCACGTAATCGAGCAGCGCGACCGCCTCACAAACGCGTGCCGGTCATGGCACGCGCGCCGCATCGCCCGTGCGCCGAACCCGCGCGCCTCCGCCGCCTCGCGCTGCCGCGCCCAAACCGCGCGGCGCGGCGCACTCCGTTATGATGGCCGAAGCCGGCGCGCCGACCGGCCCTTCAATCGAACCCGGAGACACTGATGCAGATGCAATGTTATTGCGTGACCCATCATGGCCAGCCGCTCGAACGCGTCGAAAAGGCCGTGCCGCAGCCGCAGCGCACCGAGGTGCTGCTGCGCGTGAAGGCGGCCGGCCTGTGCCATTCCGATCTGCACATCTGGGAGGGTTATTACGACCTCGGCGGCGGCAAAAAGCTGTCGCTTGCGGATCGCGGCATCCGCCTGCCGCTCACGCCGAGCCATGAAATCGCCGGCGAAATCGTCGAGGCCGGCCCCGACGCGGGCGACGTCGAGATCGGCGCGCTCGTGGTCGCGCATCCGTGGATCGGCTGCGGCGAATGCGCGGCCTGCCAGCGCGGCGAGGAGAACCTCTGCGTGCAGCCGCAATCGCTCGGCATCATGCGCGACGGCGGTTTCGCCGACTACGTGCTGGTGCCGCATCCGCGTTATCTGGTGAATCTCGGCGGCCTCGATCCGGCGCGCGTCGCGCCGCTCGCCTGCGCGGGTGAAACGACCTACAGCGCATTGAAGAAGTTCGGCGCGCGCATCCACGAAGGGCCGGTCGTCGTGATCGGCGCGGGCGGGCTCGGGCTGATGGCGATCGAGGTGCTGAAGGCGCTCGGCGGCCACGGCGCGATCGTCGTCGACGTCGATGCGGGCAAACGCGACGCCGCGCTGAAGGCCGGCGCGCTGGCCGCGATCGACGCGCGTGCGCCGGACGCGGCGAAACAGATCGTCGATGCGACCGGCGGCGGCGCGCGCGCGGTGCTCGACCTCGTCGGCGCGACGCCGACCGTCACGCTCGCGTTAGATTCGTGCGCGCGCGGCGGACACGTAGTGATCGTCGGGCTGATGGGCGGCGACATCACGCTGTCGCTGCCGGTCATTCCGATGCGGCCGTTGAAGATCGAAGGCAGTTATGTCGGCACGCTCGACGATCTGCGCGAACTCGTTGCGCTGACGCGCGACGGGAAGATGAAGCCGCCGGTCGTCACGAGCCGGCCGCTCGCGGAAGCGAACGACGCGTTGCAGGCGCTGCTGCACGGCAAGGTGGTCGGGCGCACGGTGCTCGTGCCGTAGCGGCGCACGCCCGTTGCCGCGCGCACGCGGACCGAAGCCCGCGTGCACCGTCATGCCCGCCGATCAGAAGTCGAACCCGCCGCCCGCGCCGCCGGGACCACCCGCCGGTGCGGCCGGCTGCGCGTCCTTCGGCGCTTCGTGCACGGTCGCATCGGTCGTCAGCAGCAGGCCCGCGACCGACGCCGCGTTCTGCAACGCGGTGCGCGTGACCTTCGTCGGATCGAGCACGCCCGACTCCACGAGATCGCCGTACTTGCCGGTCGCCGCGTCGTAACCGAAGTTGCCGGTGCCGGCCGCGACCTTCGCGACCACCACGCTCGCCTCCTCGCCCGCGTTCGCGACGATCTGGCGCAGCGGCTCTTCGAGCGCGCGCAGCACGATCTTGATGCCCGCGTCCTGATCGCGGTTCGCGCCGGTCAGTTCGCTGATCGCCTGCTTCACGCGGATCAGCGCGACGCCGCCGCCCGGCACGATCCCCTCTTCGACCGCCGCGCGCGTCGCGTGCAGCGCGTCGTCGACGCGATCCTTCTTTTCCTTCACCTCGATTTCGGTCGCGCCGCCGACCTTGATCACCGCGACGCCGCCCGCGAGTTTCGCGACGCGCTCCTGCAACTTCTCGCGATCGTAGTCCGACGTCGCCTCCTCGATCTGCACGCGAATCTGCTTCACGCGCGCCTCGATGTTCTTCGGGTCGCCCGCGCCGTCGATCACCGTCGTGTTTTCCTTGCCGACCTCGATGCGCTTCGCCTGGCCCAGTTCCGCGAGCGTCGCCTTGTCGAGCGTGAGGCCGGTTTCCTCCGCGATCACCTGGCCGCCGGTCAGGATCGCGATGTCTTCGAGCAGCGCCTTGCGGCGGTCGCCGAAACCCGGCGCCTTCACCGCGACCGTCTTCAGGATGCCGCGAATGTTGTTCACGACGAGCGTGGCGAGCGCCTCGCCTTCGACGTCCTCCGCGATGATGAGCAGCGGCCGGCCCGCCTTCGCGACCTGTTCGAGCACCGGCAGCAGGTCGCGGATGTTCGACACCTTCTTGTCGTGCAAGAGGATGTACGGATCGTCGAGCACCGCGATCTGGCGATCCGGGTTGTTGATGAAATACGGCGACAGGTAACCGCGATCGAACTGCAACCCTTCGACCACGTCGAGTTCGTCCGCGAGCGACTTGCCGTCCTCGACGGTAATCACGCCTTCCTTGCCGACGCGGTCGATCGCTTCCGCGATGCGCTGGCCGATCGACACCTCGCCGTTCGCGGAGATCGTCGCGACCTGCGCGATCTCCTTGCTCGTCGTGGTCGGCTTGCTGATCTTCTTCAGTTCTTCGATCGCGGCGATCACCGCCTTGTCGATGCCGCGCTTCAGGTCGAGCGGATTGAGCCCGGCGGCCACGTACTTCTGCCCTTCGCGGACGATCGCCTGCGCGAGCACGGTCGCGGTCGTCGTGCCGTCGCCGGCCAGGTCGCTGGTCTTCGACGCGACTTCCTTCACGAGTTGCGCGCCGATGTTCTGCACCTTGTCCGCGAGTTCGATTTCCTTCGCGACCGACACGCCGTCCTTCGTGACGACCGGCGAGCCGAAGCTGCGTTCGATCACGACGTTGCGGCCCTTCGGCCCGAGCGTCACCTTGACGGCGTTCGCGAGAATGTTGACGCCTTCGACGAGCTTCGCGCGCGCGCCGTCGCTGAAAATGATTTCTTTTGCTGCCATAAGTCGGTGCTCCTTCAGGAATTGACGACTGCGACGATGTCCTCTTCGCGCAGCACCAGCAGTTCGTTGCCGTCCACCTTGACGGCCTGGCCCGCGTACTTGCCGAACAGCACGCGCTCGCCGGCCTTGATGTCGGGCGCGATGCGCCGCCCTTCGTTGTCGCGCCGGCCGGGGCCCACGGCGATCACTTCGCCCTGGTCCGGTTTTTCGGCGGCGCTGTCGGGAATCACGATGCCCGACGCGGTTTTCGTTTCCTGGTCGAGACGCTTGACGATCACGCGATCGTGCAACGGACGGAGACTCATCTGCGGCTTTCCTCTGCAAAGATTGACGATGACCCTGGCACTCGCCGCATGCGAGTGCTGATCGAAAGCCGAGTATAGGAACGCTGCATGCGCGGCTCCAATAACGGATTCGCACAACGTTATCGAGCGAAATGATTTATCGAAATCCGATATGCGGCCGCGCAGATAACCTTATTGCATTTCGTTCTTTTTCGAATGGACCGCTAACGTATAGCGTTATTCGATATGACCGACTCCACTTCTTCCACCTCGACGCCCGTCGCATGGATCGCCGGCGTCGGCGCGCATGCCGGCCTCGGCGCGGCGCTCGCGCGCCGCTTCGCGCATCAGGGCTTCACGGTCGTTCTCACCGGGCGCACCGCGTCGCGCATCGAAGCGACTGCCGCGCAGATCCGCGAGCAGAACGGCCGCGCGCATGCGATAACCGGCGACGTGTCGAACGAGCAGGACGTCGCGCGCATCGCCGGCGAACTGCGCTCATACGGACAACTGCGCAGCGCGATCTTCAACGCGGGTAATGCGGTGCGCGCGCCGACACTCGAACTCAGCCCCGAACAGTTCGAATCCGCATGGCGCACGAACGTGCTCGGCGGTTTCCTGTTTGCGCGCGCGGCGTTGCCGCTGCTGCTCGAAGCACCCGGCGCGGCGAATGACCCGCATGGCGCGGGGAGCCTGCTCTACACCGGCGCGACCGCTTCGTTGCGCGGGCGTCCGCCGTTCGCCGCATTCGCGTCCGCGAAAGCCGGACTGCGCTCGCTGTCGCAAAGCCTCGCGCGCGAATTCGGGCCGCGCGGCGTGCATGTCGCGCACGTCGTGATCGACGGCGGCATCGACGGCGAACGATTGCGCGCCGCTTCACCGCAACGCGCGGAACAGGCCGGCGCGGACGGGCTGCTGAACCCGGACGCGATCGCCGACAGCTACTGGCAACTGCATCGTCAGCATCGCAGCGCGTGGACGCACGAACTGGATCTGCGGCCATACCGCGAACCCTTCTAGCGAGGACACATCGATGGGCACCGTACTGGACGAACCGCCGCGCGCCGCGAACCGGCACGCGGTCGAAGCCGAACTGAACTATCTCGCGCCGGGCCAGGGCCGGCCGGTCAACTATACGTTCGAGCCGCCGCCCGGCACGCCGTGGAATAGCGGCGAACTCGCGCCGACCCGCGTGACGATCCGCGACGCGCGCCCGCTCGCGGCAGCCGGCGAGTTCTCGCTGGACCGCAGCGGCTTTCAACTAGTCGCGCATCGCAGCGCGGTGGACGACTTCAGCGACGACAGCGTGATCCGCCTCGTCTATTATCCGGAAGCCGAAGCATTGCTGCGCGACGCGACCGGCGCGGAGAAGGTCGTGATCTTCGATCACACGCTGCGCGACAGCGAAGGCGGTTCGCGCGCGAATGCGTCGCTGCGCGAGCCGGTGCGCCGCGTGCACAACGACCAGACGTTCGTGTCCGGCCCGCGCCGCGTGCGCGACCACCTGAGCGCCGACGAAGCCGGACAGCGGCTGAAGCACCGCTTCGGGATCGTGAACCTGTGGCGGCCGCTATCGGTCGTCGAGCGGCTGCCGCTCGCGCTGTGCGACGCGCGCACGATCTCGCCCGACGACCTCGTGCCGAGCGACCTCGTCTATCGCGACAAGGTCGGAGAGACGTATTCGTTCGTCGCGAATCCCGCGCACCGCTGGTACTACTTCCCGCGGCTGCGGCCCGACGAGGCGCTGCTGCTGAAGATCTACGATTCGCGCGACGACGGCACCGCGCGGCTCACCGCGCACACCGCGTTCGACGCTCCGCATACGGCCGCCGACGCGCCGCCGCGCCGCAGCATCGAACTGCGGGCGCTGCTGTTCTGGCCGGCGCAGTAAGTTTTCACCGCGTGTTTCAGGCCATCAACAATGAACAGGGCCGCGCATGCGCGGCCCTGTCTGCATCGACACGACGACGATCCGGATGATCGATCAAGCCTCGGCCGTCTGCGCCTCTTCGGCCCGGTAACGCGACTGCGGCCGCTTCAGGCCGAGATTCGCGCGCAGCGTACCGCCTTCGTATTCGCTGCGGAACAGCCCGCGCCGCCGCAATTCCGGCAGCACCAGTTCGATGAAATCGTTCAGGCTGTCGGGCAGCAGCGCCGGCATCACGTTGTAGCCGTCCGCGCCGTAATTCACGAAGCGTTCTTCGAGCGCGTCCGCGATCTGCTGCGGCGTGCCGACCACCTGCCAGTGTCCGCGCGCGCCGGCGACACGCAGATACAGTTCGCGAATCGTCAGGTTCTCGCGCCGCGCGAGGTCGAGCGTCAGCGCCTGGCGGCTCTTGCTCGCGTTCGTTTCCGGCAGTTCCGGAATCGGCCCGTCGAGCGGATAGCCGGACAGGTCGAAGCCGCCGGTCAGCGTCGACACCATCGCGAGCCCGACCGCCGGATCGATCAGCGCCTGAAGCTCCGCGAACTTGTCGCGCGCCTCGCTTTCGGTGCGGCCGACGATCGGCATCACGCCCGGCATGATCTTCAGGTCGTCCGGCTCGCGGCCGAATTGCGCGAGACGCCCCTTCACGTCCGCATAAAACGCGACCGCGTCGGCGGTCGTCTGCTGCGCGGTGAAGATCACTTCGGCCGTACGCGCCGCGAGCGCCTTGCCCGCCTCCGACGACCCCGCCTGCACGACGACCGGATGCCCCTGCGGCGCGCGCGCGACGTTCAGCGGCCCGCGCACCTTGAAGAACTCGCCGCGATGGTTCAGCACGTGACGCTTCGCCGGATCGAAGAAACGGCCCGCGTCCTTGTCGCGCAGGAATGCGTCTTCGTCCCAGCTATCCCACAGCCCGCTGACGACGTCCGCGAACTCGACCGCGCGTTCGTAGCGCCGCGCATGCGCGAGATGCTCGTCGAAGTTGAAGTTCTTCGCCTCGTGCTCGCTCGACGACGTGACGAGATTCCAGCCCGCTCGCCCGCCGCTGATGTGGTCGAGCGACGCGAACTTGCGCGCGATGTGATACGGCTCGTTGAACGTCGTCGATGCGGTGCCGACGAGGCCGATCCGCTCCGTCACCGCCGCGAGCGCGGACAGCAGCGTGAGCGGCTCGAACTGCGCGACGTAGCTGTGCGCCGTGCGGCTCAGGAAATCGACGTTGTCGCCGCGCGTGCCGGAGCCGTCCGCG
The DNA here is from genome assembly GCF_900104845.1 of Paraburkholderia caballeronis. Lineage (NCBI taxonomy): Bacteria > Pseudomonadati > Pseudomonadota > Betaproteobacteria > Burkholderiales > Burkholderiaceae > Paraburkholderia > Paraburkholderia caballeronis. The sequence goes on from NZ_FNSR01000002.1 coordinate 93,176, forward strand.
AGAAACACCAGATCGAACTTCGCGGCCTCCGCCGCCTGCGCGAGTTGCACGTAGTGGCGGAAGTTGCTGCCCGCGTCCGCGAGCGAATGCGGATGACGCCACGCGGCGATGTGGTGTCCGGTCGGATACAGGAAGGCGCCGAGGCGCAGTTGTCCGGTGCGTTGGCTCATGATGGCTCGTCGTTCGCGGCTCGATGAAAAGCGGGCTTATGTGCGCTTATGCGTGCTCACGCGCTCTTGCGCCACCACTGCGCGTTGTCGGGACGCGCAAGCCCGAAGTGCTCGCGCAGCGTCGTGCCTTCGTATTCGGTGCGGAACAGCCCGCGCTTTTGCAGGATCGGCACGACGCCGTCGACGAAATCGCCGAGGCCGTCCGGCAGCGCATCCGGCATCAGGTTGAAGCCGTCGGCCGCGCCGCCGTTGAACCAGTGCTCGATGTCGTCCGCGACCTGCTCCGGCGTGCCGACGACCACGCGATGCCCGGTGCCGCCCGCGAGCGAGCGGATCAGTTCGCGCACCGTGTAGCCGTGACGGCGCGCCTGCGCAATCGTCGCGTGAAAGAACGTGTGGTTGCCGTTGCCTCCGCCGGGCAGCGCGAGGTCCTCGGGCAGCGGCGCGTCGAGCTTCAGCCGGTCCGCGTCGATGCCGAGCGTGCCCGCGAGACGGTTCAGGCTGTAGCGCCACGGAATCCGGTCGACCAGTTCGTCGCGGCGGCGCAGCGCGTCCGCCTCGGTTGCGCCGATGATCGTCGTGAGGCCCGCGAGCACCTTCACGCCGCCGTGCCGCCCGTAAGCGGCCGCGCGCGTGTTCAGGTCGCGGCGATACGCGGCCGATTCTTCGAACGACTGCGACGCGGAAAAGACCGCCTCCGCGTAACGCGCGGCGAGATCGCGACCGTCCGCCGAGCCGCCCGCCTGCACCAGCACCGGATAACCCTGCGGCGAGCGCGGCAGGTTGAGCGGCCCCTGCACGCTGAAATAACGGCCGCGATGCGCAACCGGATGCACCTTCGCGACATCGACGAAACGGCCGCCTTCCTTGTCGCCGACGAACGCGTCGTCCTCCCAGCTGTCCCACAGCGCCTTCACGACTTCGGTGAACTCGGCCGCGCGCGCATAACGCTCCGCATGGTCCGGCACCGCGTCGCGGCCGAAGTTGCGCGCGGACGCGAGATCGGCCGTCGTCACGACGTTCCAGCCCGCGCGGCCGCGGCTCACGTGATCGAGCGTCGCGAAGCGGCGCGCGATGTTGTACGGCTCGTTGTAGCTCGTCGACGCGGTGCCGATCACGCCGATGTGCGTCGTGCCCGCCGCGATGCTCGCGAGCAGCACCGTCGGCTCCAGCGCCGTGATCGGACGAAAGTCGATCTGGTCGACGATCGCCGCGTTGTCCGCGAGGAACACCGCGTCGAGCTTGCCCGCTTCCGCGATCTGCGCGACGCGCACGTAATGGCCGACGTCGACGAACGCATGCGGGTCCGCGTGTTCGAGCCGCCACGCGGACGGCACGAAACCCGAGTGCAGGATGTTGACGTTCAGATGCAGACGCCTCGGCGCGTCGTGGGCCGGAGTGCGGCTCATCGATGAATCTCCGTAGCTTCGGGCGTGACCGCGCGCGCGGCGCGGCACGCGGTATTAATGGACTTTGGGAAAACCGTGGCGCTCGGCCAGCAGATCGAGAATGCGGCGGGGGTCGGTGACGAAACGCGTGTCGCCTAGCGTCTGCGCGTCGGCGGGCGCGGGCAACTCGTCGCCGAGCACCAGCACCGGCAGTCCCTGATGCGCGTCGTCGAGCGCCGCGATCACCGCCGCGCGCGGCCGCTCGAACGGCAGACGGCGCACGTCGAGCCGCGCGACCTTCGACGGATCGCTCGCCAGCAGCCCTTCGATCGGCGCGCCGTCGGGACAGATGAAACGTTGACCCGGGTACTGCGGGTCCGTGAACCCGGGTTCCAGCAACAGAAGAAGATCGCGGCTCATCGCGCGGCACCAGACGAAAACGAGAACCGGCTCATTGTCGTCGGCGCCGCGATGCGCCGCCACGAAGAAATCCGCAGATCGATATACGTTCACGCACTAAACGCGCGCCACGGCGCGCGCATTCGGTGCGTTTAGCGTGTTCAGCGCGCCGCGTCGCCCCAGCGGTATTCGACGGTCGCTTCGTCCAGCTGCGTTTTCAGCTCCGGCGCGAGCACGAAGCCGGCAGCCGCGAGCGACGCGTCGAGCTGGTCGGGACGGCTCGCGCCGATCAGCACCGACGTGATCGTCGGGTTCGCGAGCACCCATGCGATCGACGTCGTGATGAGCGGCTGCCCCGCGGCCTCGACGATGCCGCGCAGTTTGTCGATCGTCGCGAACTCGCGGTCGTGCCAGTAGCGGTCCTGATACATCGAGCCCGCCTTGCCGACGCTGCCCGTGAAGCGCCCTTCGGACGGCGCCGCATCGTGCCGGTACTTGCCGGTCAGCAGACCGCCCGCGAGCGGGTTGTACGGGATCACCGCGAGTTGTTCTTCCGCGGCGAGCGGCAGCAGTTCGCGCTCGATCTGGCGGAACAGCAGGTTGTAGCGCGGCTGCACGGACACGAAGCGCGCGGTGCGCAGCACGTCCGCGCGGCCGAGCGCGCGCGCGAGCCGGTACGCGAGATAGTTCGACACGCCGATGTAACGCGCCTTGCCCGAGCGGACGATCGTGTCGAGGGCTTCGAGCGTTTCGTCGAGCGGCGTTTCGCGGTCGTCGGAATGCAGCTGGTACAGATCGACGTAATCGGTGCCGAGGCGGCGCAGCGACGCGTCGATCGCATCGAGCAGGTGCTTGCGCGACGCGCCCTGGTCCCAGGGCGACGGGCCAACCTTGCCGCACGCCTTGGTGGCGACGATGAAGCGGTCGCGGCGGCCCTTGAGCCAGCGGCCGACGATCTCCTCGGTGCGGCCCGCGTGCTCCTCGCTGCCGCCGAGCGGATAGACGTCGGCGGTGTCGATGAAATTCACGCCGGCGTCGGTCGCCTTGTCGAGGATCTGGCGGGAGACGTCTTCGTCCGTCTGAAGGCCGAAGGTCATCGTGCCGAGGCACAGGCGCGAGACGCTGAGGCCGGTGTTGCCGAATTTTCGGTATTGCATGCTGAGGCTCTCCTTCGAAGCGGGGCTGGCTTGGGGTGGTTCGAAGGATAGCGCGTTATCGGGGATGGGGTGGGGTCGGAGGCGGGCGGCTTACGGGGGTGTAAATCGTCTGGGCGGGGCTTGACCGGAAGTGGCAGGTCGATAAGCATCCTGAATCGTTGACAGTCACTCGCCCCCCTGAGGCGCAATTTGCGCATTGTTATGCACCACGACCGCGTAAAAGCCGGATCGCCGATTGAAGCGCTCCTGAGCGACCCGGAGCAAACGAAGGATGTCGAAGTCGCCGCGAGGTGAACCGGGCGTGCGGGCGTGGAAGCGCCGCGCGATTCAAAGCGGCCAGGCTTTGTCCTTCCCGTAGCCCAGGTGATCGCCAACGCTCCACCGGGCGCCCGCTCGAAGATCGCCTTCCGGCGCGCAGCCACTGCTCGTTGAGAGTCGATCGGTCCAGTGTCCCCGGTACAAACTTGCCGTCAGTTCAAGCCTCGCCCACAGGGATCGGACAGGCTCTTCATTTATTGCGCGGAACCCCCATAAAACTATCCCGTGACTGAACCGCCGCAGAAAATGCGCTCACCCCGCCCATCGCATGATCGAGAGTGGCAATCGCACGGTTGAGCGACGCGGCCTCCGCCCCATACGTCCTCGCTTCCCGCATGTAGAAATTTATGGCATCGAGGCCTTCGAGCATCCGGGCTTCGTTCTCCGGTTGCCCGGGCCAGCTTGCGCTCAACATCACCGCAGGCGGCGAAAAGCTGTCATCCATGCTGGACAGCACACACCCCGTCCCGATGTGAATCACCCTGCAGGCAGGGCGGTCGGCATGAAATTGCGGCAGTGTGGCGAGAAACTCAAGGAGTGGAGACATATAGCCTCTGGCGTTTCAGTGGGGCGGCCTGCTTCTGAAGCCCGCGCAGGCGCAATCCGGATCGACCGCCGCAACGCCCCTGCGGTGCGGAATTCCGTGCGGATGGTGCCGCCTGCCGGCAAAAGAAATGCGCGGCTAGTGAGCCGTCAAGACCATCAGGATATCCGCATACCATGCATTGTTCAGCCCGAGCGACTCGTCCAGTTGCTCGTCCCGGCCGCGCATATCGATGGTCGAGGAATGGACGCCCAGCAGCAGCCACGGCAATTCGTCAGGCTTCCTGCCTTCCGATGGCGCGCTCAGCACAACCGGCGCTCCGCTGGTGCCGCGATGCGTTCGCGCATCGGTGACGAAGCAGCCCTTCCCCTGGAAACGCAGGCCGAATGCCGATGCCAGCACGCCTTGCCGGACGACCGGCAAATGGTGCAACGAATCGTGGAAACCCAGCGGAAAACCAACGATCAGCAGCGACGCCCCGATCGGCATCACGTCACCGGAACGCGGCAGATGGCCGGGGCCGAACGCATGAAACTTCGCGCCCGACGGCAACGCAGCCCGGTCGAGTTCGATGACGGCGACATCGATCTCGCCGCCATCATCCGTTCCCTGACGCCAGAGGGGATGCCCCGCCGTATATAACGGAACCGACAACCACGCGGCGGCCGCCAGGTTCTCCGCGTCGACATGGAATTCGATCTCCAGGCGGTCGGGAAAATGCTCGCCGGACACGTCGATCATCACGTGGCGGCTGGTCACGAGGAACAGCCGCGTGCCCTGCTGGAAAAAGAAGCCGCTTGCATTGGTCAACCGACGTTCCTGCGCGAACGTACAGACGCGCGTCACGGCGAGAAGCAGTCCATCCGCGCCCACCTGGGCATGCGGCTCAGGCAGACCCGCCCGGCGTGGATGAGACGCGGCAAGCCCGCTGCGCGGCTGGGCCGATCCCGTGGCGGGCGGCACCAGTCCGGCAAGCAACTCTACCAGCGCATCGTGCTCCGGCCCGCATCGTTCGGACGACAGAAACGCGCCCACCGCCCATTCCGACACGGCCCCCGCCGACGCCGCGTTCGGCACGTGCCGGACGACGGGCGCCTTGCGCTCGCCACGGCGCAGAAACCATCTGTCGCCGTTGGAACTGCGATGGAATTCGAGCGCATCTTCGCTCGTTCCAGCGCCAGGTTCCATCTCAGTCAGGTGAGAATCCACAGGCACTCCCGATGTGATCGTGATACCGCTGCCCGACCACTCAAGCCTGCTCCCAGATCGGGCGATCGCCGCCGTCACCGTCAATCAACATCTCGGCGTAGGCCACGGACGCGCGCCGTGCGTCGCCGGCATTCATGAAAGGACGCTTGACGGGCACCCGGAACAGGCGGCTCCGCGGGCTGTCCATCACGGAATCCGGTTCGCTGATACGGATCGACGCATCGAATCCATCTTCGTAATTGTGGCCAAATCCCGTTTGGGTCGCGCGATGGGGATACACGAGCAGGGATATATCGAGACCTCGATAATGGCGGACGGTTGTCATCAGGTAACTCCTTTTCTGGCCGCAAAAACGCAGCCGGTTTTTCGATTGTTATAGGGATTCAGCCGGAGGCCGATACCCGAAACGGCCGGAGAGCCACTCGCACGTGCGAAGCAGCCCTGCCGAAGATCACCGACGGGAAACCCGGTACACGGGCAACACAGCGATTCAGGCGGTTTTACGTCGGGCCTGCGCGAGCTTCGTGCTTCGCATTGGCAAGCGCCCGGACGACCGGCATACCGCGCTGCCCCGAATTCGCGAAGCGAATCGCCATATCGTCGGGGTGGCGTCCATCGCTCGTGCGACGAAGCCGGTGTTCTGCATCCCCTCACCGCGCGGCGGACAGGCTGGATGGTCGATGAATGTTCTGGAAGCGGGCCACGTACAGTGGAGGAGGAATGAGGCCGATGGCGGTCGTCAGGTCATCTGCTGCAGGATCGATGACGACGCGGACAAGTGATCCGCTTTGCGGGCTTACCGGACCACCATACGCGCGGCGGCATCTTCGGTCAATTCAATTCTGGTAACAGCACCTGCGCCGCCCCGCGCTGCCGGTTTCGGGTTATAGTGGCCCATCCCCTGTGGAGTGACCATCATGTCGACCCGTCCGCTTCTTCTCTACAAGGGGTACGAACTTCATCCCCTCGTTTTCTCCCGCACGTTCAGCCGCTTCGACGGCCATTCCCGTTACGCGGAAGGTTATGACATCGCAGTGCGGATATGCCGCCCGTCCGCGATAGAAACCTCAACCGCAAGCCGCGTCTTCCGGCTGAACCAGCCGAATACCTTCTCCGATTTCGGCATGGCGCGGCGCGCGGCCCGGCAGCAGGGAAAGGACATCGTCGACGGCAAGATCAGCGGAGCGTCGGTCGACGACATATAAAGCGCCGCCGGCGTGCGGCATCTGCCGATTTGCGCAAGCGGCATGTCGCTCTCCCCTCGATTGCCGATTTGACCGTCGTTCATTTCAGAAAGACGATCCTGTCGCGGAGAGCGTTTTTTCAGGCATTTTTTCGTTCGATCGAAAACGGCAAAGGGCCGCGACGAAGCGGGAAACCCAACGCACGTATTCTTCCACTCTGACCATCCTGGTATCGGCCCGTGAGAAATGACGACAATGCGATTCCGCACTACCTCGTGTTACGCACGGGCTTCGAGCCGTATGTCCTGAACGCCGACCGCCATGTCCTGCGCCGCGAGGCGAGCCGCCTCCTCCAATCGTTCGCGAGAACCCGCGGTGCGCCCACCTCGATCGCGGACGATGCATGGAACGACTTTTCCGGCACGGAATCCATTTCACGCTCCGAACGGGCGGAGGTGCGGGCTTACGCCCTGGTTCGCGGGGCCGAAACTGAGCATCAGCTTCGTCTGCTGGTCGCCCTCTGACCGGATCGACGACCCAAAAATTTCGGGATCCGATGGATAAGCGGACGTTTCCACGGAATACGTCCTCGATAGCGCTTCCCTTGCGCATTCACAATATGTAATTGAAAACGCAGACAGTGCGTGTATGCTCCAGCATCCTCGCTGGCAATCGCATAAATGAAACAACTAGTCTTCTGGCTTATGGTGGGCCTGCTTCGCCTGCTATCGGTGCTGCCCTACGGGTGGGTCGCGCGAGCCGGCGGCGCACTGGGCGCGTTGTTGTACCGTATTCCGAGCCGACGCAAGCGCATCGTCCTCGTCAATCTGAATCTGTGCTTTCCGGAAAAAAGCGACGCGGACCGCCACGTGCTGGGCCGCGCGCACTTCCGTCACGTCTTGCGCAGCTATCTGGAGCGAGGCGTGCAATGGTTCGGATCGCACCGGGCGATCGAACGTCTGGTGCAGCTCGAATCGCATATCGACCTCGACGATCCTGACGCGCCCCCCACCATCTTCATGGGATTCCATTTCGTCGCGATCGAGGTCGGCTGCATGCTTTATTCGACCCGTTTTCCCGTCACGGCGCTCTATACGCCGATGTCCGACAAGCGGCTTTGCGCGCTGGCCGCCCGCCAGCGCGGCCGGTTCGGCGCGAGCATGATGCTGCGTTCGAACAGCGCGCGCACGGTGGTCGCTCAATTGCGCACGGGCCAGTCGGTGATGCTGGCGGCCGACATGGATTTCGGCGTCGACAATTCCGTGTTCGCGCCGTTCTTCGGGGTTCCCGCCTGCACGCTGACGTCCGTGTCCCGTCTCGCGCGCCTCGGACGCGCGCGGGTCGTGCCTTTCGTCACGGAAGTGCTGCCCGACTACAGGGGCTACAAGATGACGATCTTCGAGCCGTTGAAGGACTTTCCGTCGGGCGACGACGCCACCGACGCGACCCGCATGAATGCCTTTCTGGAGCAGGAGATCGAGCGCCTGCCCGACCAGTATTATTGGGTGCATCGACGCTTCAAGAATCGTCCGGCCGGCATGCCCTCGGTGTACTAACGCCCGCCAGAGCCGTATCGGGCCGCCAAACGCCCAGTTACCCGGGCAATGCTGATTTTCAGGAGCCGCGTGTATGCCGCTGGTCGATTTCAAATCCGTCGCGGACAGCCTGGCTGCCGCGTGGAAATCTTCCGTCGTCGGTCAAGTGGGCGCCGCGAAAATAAAGGTCCTGAGAATGGACGACCAGCCGTATGGCGAGGAAACGCACGACTACAACGAAGGGTTGCTCGTAGTCGACGGCAAACTGCTTTTGCAGGTCGAACACGAAGCGGTGACCGTGGAGGCCGGCCAGATGTATCTCGCGCCGGCGGGCGTTCCGCATGCGGTTTTACCGGGCAGCCACGGTACGCTGGTGATTATCGACGTGTGAGGCCGGCGAATCAGCCCGCATCGGTCAATCCCATATATTCCGGAACGCAACCGCGACGATCACGGGCACGCACAAAACCAGCGGAATCGCGAAATAAGGCACTTCGAGATCGACCTTCCAGCTATAGATGAGCCAGCCCACGCCGAGGCCGAGCGTCGCGATGCCGACGAGCGCGGTCATCAGGTTCAGCAACCATGTCGGCGGGCGCTTGCGCTTCCTGGTGGACGGAGTGTTCATGGCGACAATCAACAGAAAAAAGACGGGAATGATCGGCTGAATTCTACTCTCCCGCCGGCGGCCCGCTTCCGCGGCCGGATCAACATGACGTCCGACGCAACCGCCAGCGCGCGGCAAGCCCCTATCCTCGACGCCATCACCACCCCGCCCGAGTATCGCGAGACGCCCACCTCACCTGCCCGCGCCGACCGACATAATCCGCAACGTCCCCGCCATCACGCGTTTCGCAGACGATGCATCAACGGCCTGAGCGCCGGATACAGGTCCGCATAGATGCCGAACCGCTCCGCGTAAAGCGCGCGCCGCGACGCGTCGGGCGTCGCCCGCTCGACCAGCGTGATCCATCCGCGCTGCGCAGCCTCGCGCGACACGAGGCCCGCGCCCAGCGCCGCGAGCAGCGCGGCGCCCATCGCCGCCTCGACGTCCTGTTCGATCGTATAGACCGGATAACCGGTGACGTCCGCGATGATCTGCATCCACAGGTCCGAATGCGCGGCGCCGCCGACGACGATCAACCGCTCGTCGAGCCGCTCCGCGCCCTTGCGGCCGGCCTCGATGTTGTGCTGCAACGCGAACGCGACGCCTTCGAGCACCGCGCGATACAGATGCGCGCGCGTGTCGAACAGGTTCAGCCCGACGAACGCGCCGCTCGCCTTCGCATCCCACACGGGGCTGCGCTCGCCCATCAGATACGGCAGGAACATCACGCCGTCCGAGCCGGCCGGCACGCGGGCAGCCGCGTCTTCCAGCAGCCGGTGCGCGTCCCTGTGCGAGGTCGCCTTCGCGGCTTCGATCTGGTCGCGGCAAAACTGGTCGCGAAACCACGCGACCGACGCGCCCGCCGTGCTCGCGCCGCCGAACACATACAGATCGTTCTGGCCGTTGAACACATGCGGCATCGCGACGAGTCCATGGCTCGCATCGACGTGCTGGTTCACGTATCCCCAGCACATGCTGGTGCCGATCATCGCGACGTGCTGGCCGGTCTGCGTGACGCCGGCCGCGAACGTCGCGACCGCCGCGTCGATGCCGCCCGCGACGATCGCAGTGCCGGCGTCGAGTCCCAGTCGCTGCGCGGCCTGCGGCAGCAGCGTGCCGACGACGTCGGTCGAATCGACGAGCCGCTGCGGCATCTTCGTGCGCTCGATGCCGAGCGTGTCGAGCATCTCGCCGGACCATCCGCGCCGCGCGATGTCGTACACGCCGCCGATGTTGCCGGCCGAGCAATGATCGACCGCGACCTCGCCGGTGAGCCGATAGATCACATACGCGTTCGGCGGCAGAAAAAACCGCGTGGCGGCCCACACGTCCGACTCGTTTCCGCGCAGCCATAACATCTTCGTGTAGCCGTAGTAGCTGTCGACGCCGTTGCCGGTGATCGCGCGCAGCCGGTCCATGTCGACGTGCGAGCGTACCCACTCGACCTCGGCGGTGGCGCGGCGGTCCATCCAGATCAGGCACGGATACAGCGGCGCCATGTCCGCGCCGACCGGAATGCCGGACCCGCCGTACAGGCTGCTGATGCAGACGGCCTTGATCGACGCGGCGTCGATGCCCTGTTCCTTCGCGTGCGCGGTCACCTGCGCGATGCACGCAGTCACCGCGTCGAACCACACGGACGCCTGCTGCTCGGCCCACAGCGGCCTGGGCGTATCGGGCTGATAACTCGACGCGTGCTGTGCGACGATCGCGCCGTTGCGGTCCACGAGCAGCGCCTTGGTGCTCTGGGTGCCGATATCCACGCCGATCACATATTCCATGTCGTCTCCATAGATTGCCGGGGCGCGTCATGCGCGCGAACCGTTGATGGGCGGGCCAACGGCGTCGCGGCACGTTGCCGGATGATGCACTGCAAAAAATGCAGCGCCCCGTCGCCTGTCGATCGGAGTGAGCGCTTCAGCGCTTACTCCGATCCCATGCAAGGGGGTTGCTGTCGCGAACATCCTACCTTGCGTCGCGCACAAACGACCACTCCCCCCTCTCATGCCATGCACGCTTTGTCGCGCATCGTCCCTGCGGCGCTTCAACTCCGCCGTTTCAAATCATTTCGCATCGCTCACGATGCAACCGTTTTGCAATCGACGTCAACGTGATTGAAAGCGGAATTTCATACTCGCAAACGTTTTCGCCCGTTTCACAAATGTTTCTTCTGCCGCCGCGAAACTGTGCGCACTCAACGAACCCGCACGGGAATAGCAGATGAAAAAACGATCATTCGTTTCATCGGTTGCGACTGTGTTAGCCGTTGCGTCTGCAACCACGATGCTCGCTGCATGCGGACCCGGAGACGGTTCCGGCGGCGCGGACACCGCTTCTTCATCGAATACACCGAACAACGCCTCTTCGTCATCCTTTGCGCCACAGCAGGCCGCGACGTCGTTCGCGAGTCCGGGTCCCGGCATGCCGCCGGACGCCGGCAGCGGCACCGCGACGGACGCCGGCGACGCGACGCAAAGCGCGCAGGCGAGCGTCGCGGCGGACGGCCAGCAGGTCGCGCCGGTGATGAGCTACGCGCCCGGCGACGGCGACAGCACCCGCAGTCGCTAACCCGGTTCATGGTGCGCATCGCCATGCGCACTGCCCTTCCCCCCACAGCAGAAGGTGATAGACCAATGACTTCAAGCAGCCGTCGCCGTTTCCTGCAAACCGTCGCGTCGTCCGGAGCCGCCGCCGCCGCGATGACCGTGTTCCCCGAATCGATCCGCAACGCGCTCGCGATCCCGGCGTTCTCGCGCACCGGCACGATCCGCGACGTCGAGCACATCGTCGTGTTCATGCAGGAGAACCGTTCGTTCGACCATTATTTCGGCCACCTGCGCGGCGTGCGCGGATACAACGACCGCTTCCCGATCCCGCTGGCGGGCGGCCAGCCGGTCTGGTATCAGCCGTCGAAGGAAGACCCGACGAAGCCGGTCGTGCCGTTCCATCTGAACACGCAGACGACCAGCGCGCAATGCGTCGGCGATCTCGACCACTCGTGGTATCCGACCCACTATGCGATCAACAACGGTCGCATGGACCAGTGGCCCGCGAACAAGACGGACATGACGATGGGCTATCACCTGCGCTCGGACCTGCCGTTCCACTACGCGCTCGCCGATGCGTTCACGGTCTGCGACGCGTACTTCTGCTCGCTGCCGGGGCCGACCCACCCGAACCGCGCGTACCTGATGACCGGCATGGTCGATCCGTCCGGCACGATGGGCGGCCCGCTGCTCGACAACAACGATTACGTGGACGGCGACGGCCCGCCGACCTATCAACTGCTGTCGTGGACCACGTATCCGGAGCGCCTGCAGGCGGCCGGCGTGTCGTGGCAGGTCTACCAGCAGGGCGTGAACGGCGACGATCCGCTGAACGGCAACTACGGCACCAACATCCTGCAGAACTTCGTGAACTTCATCAACGCGCAGCCGGGCTCCGCGCTGTATCAGCGCGCGCAGACGGCGCGCACGATCGCGGACCTGAAGTCCGACGTGCTCGCGAACAGGCTGCCGCAGGTGTCGTGGCTGCTGCCGCCGGCCGCTTACTCGGAGCACCCGAGCTACACCCCGGCCTACGGCGCGGAATACACGTCGCAAATCCTCGACGCGCTGACGTCGAACCCCGAAGTGTGGAGCAAGACCGTGCTCTTCGTGATGTACGACGAGAACGACGGCTTCTTCGACCACGTGGTGCCGCCGCAGCCACCGACGACGTCCGCGCAGGGCCGCTCGACGGTCAGCGTGGAGGGCGAGGTGCATACGGTCGTGAACCCGGGACGCGGCGGCAAGTACACCGCCGACGGCCTGCCATACGGCCTCGGCTCGCGCGTGCCGATGACGATCGTGTCGCCGTGGACGAAGGGCGGCTTCGTGTGCTCGCAGGTGTTCGACCACACGTCGGTGATCCGCTTTATCGAGGAGCGCTTCGGCGTGCACGAGCCGAACATCACCGCGTGGCGTCGCGCGGTGTGCGGCGACCTGACGACCGCATTCGACTTCCGCACGCCGGATTCGTCGGTGCCGCCGCTGCCGGACACGAGCGACTACATGACGATGGCGGACAACCAGTGCAAGACGCAGCCGAAGCCGACCGTGCCGGCGACGCCCGGCACGATCGATCCGCAGGAGCCGGGCATCCGCTATGCGCGCGCGCTGCCGTACGAGCTGCACGTGAACAGCCACGTCGACACGAAGAAGAACACGCTGCAGATCACGTTCGCGAACACCGGCCGCCAGGGCGCGCACTTCTACGTGTACGGCACGAACCGCACCGACGGCCCGTGGCGCTACACGGTCGAGGCCGGCAAGACGCTGTCCGACACGTACGACCTGTCGTCGACGAACGGCGTGTACGCGTTCGAGGTGTACGGCCCGAACGGTTTCGTGCGCAAGTTCGCCGGCACGGCGACGCCCGCGCAGTCGCCCGGCCACGGCATCGGCGCGATCTTCAACCGCGCGCCGCAGCCGGAGATCACCGCGCAATACGACGTCGCGAACGGCAATCTGTTTCTGAAGTTCGCGAACGCGGGCGGCGGCATCGCGCGCCTCACGGTGACGGACAACGCGTATGGCGCGCTGCCGCGTCCGGTGCTGGTGCCGGCGGGCGGCAGCATCGTCGAGCCGTGGGTGCTCGCGGCGAGCCATCACTGGTACGACCTGACCGTCACGAGCCACGACGACGCGAGCTTCTCGCGCCGCGTCGCCGGCCACGTCGAGAACGGCAAGACCAGCATCAGCGACCCGGCCGCCGTCGCGCCGGTCACGAAACTCGCCTGATCCGCAAACGGGCCTGAGCCTCCCCCGCCCCGCGGCCGGCATCCGCCCGGCCGCGGGGCGCTTGCGTTCATTGCGTTCATTGCGTTCATTTGCGCTGCTTCGCGCGCCGTCCGCGCCGCCAGCAGAGGTCGCGCGTCGATGGCACAATGGCCGCTCCGCATCGCCCGGTGCGGCCCGCGGGCGTCGCAGCGAATCCGCTCATCAGCGCATCGCCCGACGCGCGCCGCCGCCCCCGTATTCAACCGTCGAAAAGGACCGCATCATCATGAGTTCCAGCGCAAAGCCCTATCCGGATACCCAGATCTACGTCGACGGCGCATGGCGCGCCGGCGCGAAAACCATTCCGGTGATCGATCCGGCGACCGAGGCCGAGATCGGCCGGCTGAGCCTCGCGAGCGAGAACGATCTGTCCGACGCGGCCGAGGCCGCCGCGCGCGCGTTCCGCGCATGGCGCAAGGTCAGCGCGTTCGAGCGCAGCAAGCTGATGCGCCGCGCCGCGCAACTGCTGCGCGACCGCGCGGAGGAAGTCGCGACGATCATGACGCGCGAGCAGGGCAAGCCGTTCGTCGAGTCGCGCATCGAAACGCTGAACGGCGCGGACACGATCGACTGGTTCGCGGAAGAAGCGCGCCGCACCTATGGCCGCGTGATCCCGTCGCGTTCGGAAGCGGTCCGCCAGATCGTCACGCGCGAGCCGGTCGGCCCGGTCGCCGCGTTCACGCCGTGGAATTTCCCGCTGAACCAGGCGGTGCGCAAGGTGTCGGCCGCGCTCGCGTCGGGCTGCACCGTCGTGCTCAAGGGACCGGAGGAAACGCCGGCCAGCTGCGCGGCGCTCGTGCAGGTCTTTATCGACGCGGGCCTGCCGGCCGGCGTGCTGAACCTCGTGTTCGGCGTGCCCGCCGAGGTGTCGTCGTACCTGATCGCGCATCCGGCGATCCGCAAGATCTCGTTCACCGGCTCGACGCCGGTCGGCAAGCTGCTCGCGGCGAAGGCCGGCGAACACATGAAGCGCGTGACGATGGAACTCGGCGGCCACGCGCCGGCGCTCGTGTTCGCGGACGCCGACGTGCCGCGCGCCGCGAAGCTGCTCGCGGGCGCGAAATTCCGCAACGCCGGCCAGGTGTGCATCTCGCCGACGCGCTTCCTCGTCGAGGACGCGGCCTATGACGAGTTCGTCGAGCACTTCGTCGCCGCGACGCGCGCGATCAAGGTCGGCAACGGCCTCGAAGACGGCGTGCAGATGGGGCCGCTCGCGAACGACCGCCGCCTCGCCGCGATGGAGCGCATCGTCGCCGACGCGCGCGAGCACGGCGCGAAGGTGCAAACCGGCGGCGAGCGCGTCGGCCGCGAAGGCTACTTCTTCGCGCCGACCGTGCTGACCGACGTGCCGCTGTCCGCGCGGATCATGCAGGAAGAGCCGTTCGGCCCGGTCGCGCCGGTGTCGCGCTTCGGCAGCTACGACGAAGTGATCGCCGAGGCGAACCGCTTGCCGTACGGCCTCGCCGCGTATGCGTACACGCGCTCGGCGGCGACGTCGGCCGCGTTGTCCGACGACATCGAAAGCGGCATGCTGTCGATCAACCACCACGGCCTCGGCCTCGCGGAAACGCCGTTCGGCGGCGTGAAGGAGTCGGGCTACGGCTCGGAAGGCGGCACCGAGGCAATGGAAGCGTACCTGGTCACGAAGCTCGTCACCGAGCATCGCTGATCCGGGTTCACGCGCCGCGCGGCGCGGGTCCGGCACGCAATGGTGCGTTATCCCCCGGACCCTTCGCGCGGCAATTGCGGCAACCCGTCCGCGATGACCACCCACGCGAGCTTCTGCGACACCCACGTGTGACGTTCCGGCGGCACGTCGTCGGGCCGGTCGAGGCTCGCGGTCGCGACGTCGATCTCGTCCGGCAGCGCCGCGTTCCGGTACGTGAGCGGCGTGCCGCAGTCCGCGCAGAACGAACGCACGACGCCGGGGCTCGACACGTAGTCGCGCGGCGCGCCGGACACGAAGCGGAACGCGGCGCGCATCACCGAGAACCACGCGACGTACGGCGCGGCCGCCGCGCGGCGGCAATCGGCACAATGACACGCGGTGGTGTAGAACGGCGCCCCGGATACTTCGTAGCGCACGCGGCCGCACAGGCAGCCTCCGTTCAGCGACATCGTTTTCTCCTTTCGTCCGGCGACGGCGGCGGCATCGCGCCGCCGCCCGCGTCACGTTATTTTCCGTTGCGCGCGCGGGCCTGATCGGCCAGTTCGCGATAGTCGTAGGTCGGATAAAACTCGGTCCGGTAGCCGCCCCACGCGGTGTCCTCGATCACGCGGTTCACCTCGCGCAGCTTGTTCGCCGGCACGCGCAGCGTGACGACCTGGCCGATCCCCATCATCACGTACCACGACACCACCTCGACGCCGGGCGGCGGAAACGCCTTGTAGAACCCCTGGTCCGCGAGTTCCTGGTTGATCTTCGGCAGCGGCTTCGACTGGTCGTGACGGAAGAACACCGTCAGCAGGATCGAGCCGTCCTGGCTCGCGGGCGGCGGCGTCTGCGCGAACGACGACGCGGGTCCCGCGAGCGCGGCAAGCAGGCTCGCGACGGCAGCCAGTCTTCGGACCTTCGGCATCTTCTTCTCTCCTTTCTGAAACGATGGTGGGTGCGAAAATCATCGGGTAGGCGCGATGCCGCGCGGATCAGCGCGCGCCATGCGGCTGTGTCGCGCCAGCGGAACCCGCCGGCGCGCATCGAGCGAACCAGTCGTCGATGCGCCGCGCGACGTCCGCGCGCGACGCCTCGTCCAGATGCAGGCCGAGCTTCGAGCGCCGCCACAGCACGTCGTCCGCGCAACGCGCCCATTCATGGTCGCGCAGATAGCGTAATTCCGCTTCGTGAAGCCCCGGTGCATACGCAATGCCGAGATCGATGTGGCTGCCCTTCACGAGCCGCACGCGATGCGCCGCACGCTGCCCGAGCGCATGGTCGAGCACGTCGTTCACCCACGGCCCCGCCGCGTTGACGATCGAGCGAACTCGCACGTCGAACCCGCGGCCGTCCGCGCCGGCAAGCTGCGCATCCCATCCATCGCCCTCGCGGCTCGCATGAACGAGCCGCGTGCGCGTGAACACGCGCGCGCCGCGCTCGCGCGCATCGATCGCGTTCGCGACGACGAGGCGCGCATCGTCGACCCGGCCGTCCGCATACACGAACCCGCGCCGGATCGATTCGACAAGCGGCGCGCCGGCCGGATGCCGCCGCAGCGCGATCGCATGCGAAGGCGGCAGCAGTTCGCGGCGCGCAAGGTGGTCGTACAGGTAAAGGCCGGCGCGAATCAGCCAGGCGGGGCGCAGCGCATGCACGTGAGGCATCACGAACGACAGCGGGCGGATCAGATGCGGAGCCGCGCGCAGCAGCGTCTCGCGCTCCTGCAACGCCTTGCGGACCAGCGCGAACTCGCGATGTTCGAGGTAGCGCAGCCCGCCGTGTATCAGCTTCGTGCTCGCGGACGACGTATGCGACGCGAGATCGTCGCGCTCCACCAGCAGCGCGGACAGCCCGCGCCCGGCCGCGTCGCGCGCGATGCCGGCGCCGTTGATGCCGCCGCCCACCACCAGCACGTCGAACCGCCGGTCCTGCTCCACGCGCGTCTCCCGGGTTGCGATCGACCGGACGCGAAGGTTCGCCGCCCGTCAACGCATGCTAACGAATCGTCGACGCGCGCGCAAAGCGCGCCTTCGCACGACGCGGCCCGATCGATCAACCGCGCGGCGGGCAACGGTCCCTTACTGGCCGAAGGGTATTTGCGCGCGCAGACCCGGTGATACATATAACGCCCACGCCGCCACCGGACGGCGCAGTCCGGCGACCTCGCCACACGATCACAACCACAACATACGACCAAGCAGCCATGCCACGCGCCCGCCCCTTCCCGCCCGCGAACGGAGACCGTAACCGCCGCCATCCCGCTCACCGCCGGTTGTCCCGCCGCCTCGGCCGGCGCTGTCGTTATCCGGCGCTCGTGCTGCTCGCGGCCGCCTCGCCGCTCGCCCATGCGGACGGATCGGTGCGGCTGTCCGGCCTGATCGACGCCGGCGTCGCTTACGTGAGCGACGCCGGCAACACCGCCGGCCACGAAAGCGCATGGCAGGCGAAGAACGGCGACATCAACATCAGCCGCTGGGCGCTGTCCGGCGAAGAACCGCTCAGCCCCGACCTGACCGCGCTGTTCACGCTGACGAACGGCTTCTCGACGATGGCCGGCACGCTCGCGCAGCAGGGCCGGCTGTTCGGCTTCCAGTCGTATCTCGGGCTCGCGTCGAAAAGCGCCGGCACGGTGACGCTCGGCCGCCAGTTCGACGCGGTCGTCACCTACGTGGAGCCGTTCTCGCTCGGCGGCACCGGCGATGGCGGCACCGCGTTCGCGCATCCGTACGACAACGACAACCTCGACAACTACACGCGCACCAACAACTCGATCAAGTACGCGAGCCCGGAACTGCACGGCTTCACGTTCGGCGGCACCTACGGCTTCTCGAACAAGGCGGGCGCGTTCGCGGACAGCCGCGAATACAGCGTCGGCGGCGGTTATCGCTACGGCAGGCTGCGGCTCGGCGCGGGGTACTTCCAGTTCGATCACGCGTCGAACGCGGCGAGCGCGAACGCCGACGGCGCGGAGCCGGCGGGCGCGCCGTTCAACGCGGACCGGCAGCGCACGTGGGGCGTCGGCGGCAACTACCAGTTCGAACGCTTCACCGTCGGCCTCGTGCTGAGCGAGACGCGGCTCGACAATGTCACGTCGATCAACAACGTCGCCGACACCGCGATCGCGTTGCCGAACGACGACGTGCGCTTCGACAACGTCGAGGTCAACGCGCGTTATTACTTCACGCCGCGCTGGCACGTGTCGGCCGGCTACACGTTCACGTATGGCCGCTTCGATACGCCGGACGGCGTGCGTTATCCGAAGTGGCATCAGGTGAACGTGCTGAACACCTATGCGCTGTCGACGCGCACCGACGTGTACGCGGAACTGCTGTACCAGCGCGCGAACCAGCTCGAAGGCACCGGCATCCAGGGCGCGCAGATCTCGAACTTCTCGCGCGCGTCCGGCGCGAATCAGCTCGTCGCCGCGCTCGGGCTGCGGCACCGGTTCTGATCGGATCGCCGATCGAAGCGAACGCCCGGCGAACGTCCGGCGTTCGAGCATGGATCGCGCCGCGACAGCGACCGCGACGGAATAAATCCGCACGCCGTCATGTTGGCGCCAGTATCGGCCGCTGCGGCCGTTCACTGGAGCGATCATGCACGACACCGCCCGCGCGCGCCTTCATCCTCCGCGCGCGCCCTTCCCGCCGCACGCGCTGCCGTTCGCCCAGGGCGAACGGCACGGAGCGCCACGATGACGCGCCCGACGATCTGCGTGCCGTGCCGGCTGGCCGCGATCGCAGCCGCGGTCGGCTGCGCAGCCGCCGCGTTCGCATGGACCGCCGGCTGGCTCACGCCGGAGCGGCTCACCGCGCCGCACATCATCAATACGTTCGAGCGCAACTACGGCGTGCATCCGGGCTACCGGCGCAATCATGCGAAGGGGCTGTGCGTCGAGGGCTGGTTCGACAGCAACGGCAACGGCACCGACGTGTCGCGCGCGGCGGTGTTCGCGCCGCAACAGCGCACGCCGGTGATCGGCCGCTTCGCGATCCCGGGCAGCAATCCGTCCGCGCCGGACGCGAGCGTGCCGGTGCGCAGCCTCGCGCTGCTGTTCAGGTTGAGCGACGGCGAGCAATGGCGAACCGGCATGAACTCGACGCCGGTGTTCGCGGTGCATACGCCGCAGCAGTTCTATGCGCAACTCGTCGCGTCGAAGCCCGATCCCGCGACCGGCAAACCGGACCCGCAGAAACTCGCCGCGTTCTTCCGCGCGAATCCGGACACGCAGCCGTTCCGGCAATGGGTGTCCACGCATCCGCAATCGTCGAGCTTCGCGAACACCGCGTTCTACGGGATCAACGCGTTCATCGCGACCGATGCCGCCGGCGCGACGCATGCGGTGCGCTGGCAGGTCGTGCCCGATACGCCGTTCGAAGCGGAAACCGCCGCTCAAAAAACGCAGCCGGACTTCCTTGCTAACGATCTCGACACGCGGCTCGCGGCGGGACCTTTGCGCTGGCATCTGATCCTGACCGTCGCCGCGCCCGGCGATCCGACCGACGACGCGACGCAGCAGTGGCCCGACACGCGCGAGCGGATCGACGCCGGCACGCTGGTGCTGCAACAGGCGTCGCCGCAAAGCGAAGGCCAATGCCGCGACGTGAACTACGACCCGACCGTGCTGCCGGACGGCCTGAAGCCGTCCGACGACCCGCTGCTCGCCGCGCGTTCGGCTGCGTATGCGGTGTCGTTCAACCGCCGCACGCGCGAAGAAGCGACCGGCGCGGCGCAGGCCATGCACGCCGCGCCCTCTCCTGGAGACCCGCACCGATGAACCGCGAAACGCTTCATTTCAGCCCCGCCGCGCGGCTGCTGCACTGGCTGATGGCCGTGCTGATCGTGACGATGCTGTTCGTCGGCGTCGGGATGGTCTCGACGGTGTCGCAACTGCACGACACGCTGCTGGCCTTGCATCGTCCGCTCGGCATCGCGCTGCTCGCGCTCGTCGTGATCCGCGCGGGCGTGCGCGTGACGCGCGGCACGCCGCCGTTGCCCGACGACATGCCGAAGTGGCAGCACGCAGCCGCAAAGGCATCGCACTACGCGCTGTACGCGATGATGGCCGCGATGCCGCTGATCGGCTGGGCGATGCTGTCGGCCGGCGGTTATCCGGTCGTGCTCGCGCCCGGCGTGCAACTGCCGCCGATCGCGCCGCACAACGTGACGCTCTATGCGGTGTTGCGCGCCGCGCACACGTGGGTCGCGCTCGCGTTGTACGCGGCCGTGCTGCTGCATCTGGCGGCCGCGCTGTTTCATGCGCTGGTGCGGCGCGACGGCGTATTCGCGAGCATGGCGCGCGGCGGCGGACACGACGAGGTTTAGCGTCGCGGGTCGATTTCGGTTGTCGGCGGCGTCGAAACTCCGTAGCGACTGTGTATGACGCGACGGTTCGCGGTAAGATCGCCGCACACCGCCTATCGCCCACCCGCTACGGAGCCGCCGTGCATCCCGACGAAGCCTTCCTGAATCTCGCCCGCGAGCACTCGTTTCCCGTCGACGAGGAAATCAAGGTCGGCGGCAAGTACGCGCCGATCGTGATCGACGGCGGCCACGCGTATATTTCCGGCCAGATTCCGCGCATCGGCGACCGGGTCCATTACGTCGGCGTCGTCGGCGCGGATCTTTCGCTCGACGACGCGCGGCGCGCGGCGACCGTCTCGACGCTGCGGGCGCTCGCGCTCGTGCGCGGGACGCTCGGCACGCTGGCCGGCGTCGTATCGGCGCCGCGAATAACCGTGTTCGTGCGCAGCGCGCCGGATTTCACGCAGCAGAGCGAAGTAGCGGACGGCGCGTCCGAAGCGTTGTATGCGGTGCTCGGCCCGATCGGCATCCATACGCGCACGTCGGTCGGCGTGCTGCAATTGCCGAAGGGCGCGGCGGTCGAGATCGACTTCGTGTTCGGCATCGGCTCCAATCACTGACCCGCAAACCGCCGCCGCTCGCCGCCGCTCGCATCAACGAACCTGTCGTCATGAAGCAGAAGAACAAACCGATCTACGATCTCGACGGGAAAGTCGTATTCATCACCGGGGCTGCCGGCGGCATCGGCGCGGCCGTCGCGCGGGCGCTGCACGCAGCGGGCGCGCGGCTCGTGCTGACCGACACGAACCCGGCGCAGATGGAACAGCTCGCGGCCGGATTCGACGCGGACCGCACGCTCGCGCTGACGCTCGACGTCACCGATGCGGCCGCGACGCGCGCCGTCGTCGCACGGGCCGTCGAACGCTTCGGCCGCATCGACATCGCGTTCGCGAACGCGGGTATTTCATGGAGCAACGGACCGCAGACGCTGCTAAGCTGCGACGAGCCCGAGTTCGAGCGCATCGTCGAGGTGAACCTGCTCGGCGTGTGGCGCACGATCAAGGCCGCGTTGCCCGAGGTGCTGCGCAATCAAGGGCAGATCGTCGTCACGTCGTCGATCTATGCGTTCATGAACGGCATGTGCAACGCCCCGTATGCGACGTCCAAGGCCGGCATCGAAATGCTCGCGCGGTCGCTGCGCGCGGAACTCGGCAGCACGGGCGCGTCGGCAAGCGTGCTGTATCCGGGATGGGTCGAAACCGCGATCGCCAAAATGGCGTTCGGCGGCAACAAGGTCGCGACGAAGATGGTGCGGGTCGCGTACCCGGTTTCGCTGCGTCAGCCGATCCCGCCGGAGACGGTCGCCGCGGCGATGATCGACGGTCTGCGCACGCGCCGCGCCCGCATCATCGTGCCGGGCCGGTGGACGCCGGTGTCGTGGCTGCGCGGAATCGTCAGCATCGTGACCGACAGGCGTATCGAAACACAGCCGAAACTGCAGGCGCTGATGCGCGACATCGAACGCGCGCCGAAATAACCGGCGATATCGGCGCGCGACGCCGCTCACGCGCGGACCCGCTGCGCCGCCGCCGAACGCGCGCGAACCCGGTGGTTCACCACCGCGCACACGACCAGCAGCGCGCCGGTCACGAAAAACACCTGATGCAGCCCGACGTGCGCGCCGATCTGCGCGCCGATCAACGGCCCGACCACCTGCCCGGAAAACTGCGCGGACTGCAGATAACCGAGCGTCTTGCCCGAGCGGTTTTCGTCGACCGACTGCCGGACCAGCTTCGCGATCGAAGGCAGCAGGCCCGCGATCGTCATCCCCATCAGGCCGCGCAGCGCCGCGAGTTGCCACCATGACGTGACGAACGCCTGCGGCACCATCACGAGCGCGGTCGCGACGAGACAGCCGACGATCACGTTCCAGCTTCCGATGCGATCCGCCAATGCGCCGAGCCGCGGCGCGGTCAGCATGCTGCCGAACGCGGAACACGCCATCACGAAACCAGCGACGCGCGCGAGATGGGCGCGCGGCACGCCGAGCTGCCCGATGTACACGGTGATGATCGGCTCGATCGACATGTTCGCGAGCAGCACCATCATCGCGGTCGCGAGCAGCGCCACGATCACCGCGCGCCCCGCGCCGGGCTCCCGCGCGCCGGCCGACGCCGCGCGCGCCTGGGTGTCGCGAAGCCGGTCGAAGTCCTCGCGCACCAGCAGGATCGTCGCCGCGGCGGCCACCGCGATCATCGCGCCGCCGACGAAAAAGGTGCCGCGCAGGCCGACCCAGCCCGGCAGGAACCCGCCGACCAGCGGGCCAACGAGATTGCCGGCCAGCGCGCCCGTCGACAGCACGCCGAGCGCCCAGCCGGCGCGCTCGCGCGGCGCCTGGGTGCCGATCATCACGATCGACGCCGACGCATACCCGCCGATCAGCCCGGCGACGAGCCGCAGCGCGACGAGGTCGGTCACGCTGCGCGCGACGCCGATCAGCGACATCACGACCGCCATGCCGAGCGCCGCGCGCACGAGCATCGGCTTGCGGCCGTAGCGGTCCGCGAGACGTCCCCATAGCGGCGCGGTGATCGCGGTGCCGAAGAACGTCGCGCCGAACGCGACGCCCGACCACTGCACGACGGCGGCCGGCGACGTCACGCCCAGCTGCTCGACGTACAGCGGCAGGAACGGCAGCAGCATGCTGAGGCTCACGAGCGTCGTGAACGAACCGAACACGCAGACCGCGAGATTGCGCCGCCAGTGCGGCCGGTTGCGCTCCGCATAACCCGGAGACGGCGACGTGCCGGACAACGGCGACGCGGGCGAGGAAGCAGGCAAAACCATCGAATCCCTCATCCGTTGATGGCGGCGTCCGCGCCGCCGGAACTCCGCCGGCCGCATTCAGGCGACCGGCTTCGCGAGCGGCGCGCCGAAGATCGCGCGCTGATAGTCGGCGAGCAGCGCGGGTTCCTCGATCGAGCCGTGGTGATGAAGCTGCCGCCACGCGCCGTCGATCTTCACGAACCAGCGCGTGGTGCGGATCCGCAATTCGATCGTCGTGCCGCCGATCACGCACGCGCCCTTCTCGCGCCCGACGAACAGATGCCAGTCGCCGCCGCCCTGGCTCGTGAAGTCGTGGAACGCGACCTGCACGCGCGCCGGCCCTTCGAACAGCTTCCGGTAGCCGTCGCGGATCGACGGCCAGCCTCGCCGTATGCCGCCGATCGGGTTGTCCATGCTCGGCTGCTCGCCGTCGGCCCAGTTCGCGGCAAGCGCCGCGAGGTCGCGGCCGTTGAACGCGCGGTAGAAGTCGATCAGCGCATCGAGCGCGCCGCCGTCGCCGGCGCGCGGTTCGGCGCCGGAAATTTCGAGTCCCTGCATCACCATTTGAAACGCTCCTTGTGGGGTTGGTTAACCGAGGTCCGCGCGAGTCGGCGCGAGACGTTCCTTTGCACCGTCGTTGCGGTTGCCGAACGCGGCGGCGAGATCGATGACCAGCGCGAGCACCATCGCGACGACGCCGATCGCGAACAGCAGCCGGTAGTCGCCCCCGTCGTGCGAGAACACGAACGACAGCCCATACGCGGCGACGGCCTGGAACAGCGCGAAACCGACCGTCGCCGTCCGCCATGCGGAGTTCTGCTGCGCCGGATGATGTTCGAGCAGTTCATGCACGCGGCCGAGCACGAGCGGCACCGTGCCGGTGACGAACGCGCCGACCACGACGCTCGACACGATCAGCCACGACGAGCCGAGCCCGAGCGCCGGCATCGCGACGCCGGCGATCTCCAGCACGAACGCGATCCGCAGCGCGCGGCCGAAGCCGGTGCGGTCGGCCAGCGCGCCGGCGAACAGCGGGCCGACCGTCGCGCCGATGCCGAACAGCACCCAGTATTCGGCGCCGACCTGCAGGCCGCGATGCAGCCCGCGCGCGACGAAGTCGACGAGAAAGATCATGTGCGGCACCCAGCCGGCCGCGTTCAGCGCGTACTCGGCGTACAGCGCGCGCAGCGCGCCGGAACGCGGCGGACGACGATGATGCGCGGGCGCCGACGTATCGGGCCTGGCGGCGGTATCGGCCGGCCAGCCCTGCCATGCGATCGCGGTCAGCGCGAGCGAGATCGCGCCGAGGCCGAGCCACGTATCGCGCAGGCCGTGTTGCAGCAGCAGCGGCACGAGCGTCCCCGACGCGGCGACGCCGATGCCGACGCCCATGAAGATCACGCCGCCGGCGAGGCCGCGGCGCGACGCCGGCACATGCGGCAGCACCGCGGGCGCGGCGAGCACCATCAACGCGCCGCCGGCGAGGCCGGCGAGGAAGCGCCACGCGAAGAACCACGCGAACGACACCGGATACGCGCACGCGATGAACGCGACGGTCGCGACCAGCATCATCGCGCGCAGCGTGACGGGGACCGTGGCCCGCGCGGCGAGCGGACGGCCGGCCAGCGCGCCGACCAGATAACCGGCGAGGTTCGCCGCGCCGAGATACGCGGCCATCGACGCGTCGAACCAGTGCGCCCCGACGATCGCCGGCAGCAGCGGCGTATACGCGAAACGCGCGAGCCCGATGCCGACGAGGCTCGCGCAGAAAGCGGCGACCGTCGCCCACTTCGCACTGACTGCCTTCGTTGCCTGCGCGCTGTCCGGCCGCCGGCCGTCGCGCTCCATCACCCTGTCCATCCGACGCTCCGTTCACTCGATTCGATAGCCGGAGCGTACGCGCGATCACTAATCTTAAGAACTGAATTGATCTGATAACAGGTATCTGCTTTGTCGATACGTGCTATGCTGAATTTGCGCGCGTCGGCCGGCGCCAGGGCCGGTAGAATCGGCGCACGTACACCGCAATTGCTGGTTATTTCTGGATTATTCGCCCGCTTATGGACGTCGCCGATCTCAAGACCTTCGAAGCCGTCGCCCGGCACGGCAGCATGAACAAGGCCGCGTCGGAACTGCATACGGTGCAGTCGAACGTGACGGCGCGCATCCGCGCGCTCGAAGAAGAACTCGGGCTGCCGCTGTTCCAGCGCCACGCGCGCGGCGTCACGCCGACGCCAGCCGGCCAGCGGATGCTGCCGTTCGTCGGCCGCATCACGCGGCTGATCGACGAGGTGCAGGCGGCCGCGCGCGACGACGGCGCGCCGGCCGGCTCGCTGGTGATCGGCGGGCTCGAAACGACGACCGCGCTGCGGCTGTCGCCGCTGTTGACCGAATTCGCGCGCACATGGCCCGACGTGCGCCTCGTCGTCAGTTCGGGGACCACCGCGCGGCTGTTGCAGGACGTGGTCGAATGCCGGCTCGAAGGCGCGTTCGTCGCGGGGCCGATCGATCATCCGGAGCTGCATCAGGAAGCGGTGTTCGTCGAGGAACTGATGCTCGTGACCAGCCCCGCCGTGCAATCGCTGAAGGACCTGACGAAGATTCCCGACCTGAAGACGATCGTGTTCCAGTTCGGCTGCTCGTACCGGCAGCGGCTGGAAACGTTTCTCGCGGGGAAAGGCATCGTCGTCGCGAAGCCACTGGAGTTCGGTTCGCTCGATGCGATCCTGAGCTGCGTGTCGGCGGGCGTCGGCGTCACGCTGCTGCCGAAGGGCATCGTCGCGGCCGTCGCCGACGCGGGCAAGGTCGCGATCCATCGGCTGCCGAAGGATCTCGCGCGCGTCGAGACGCTGTTCATCCGCCGTCACGACGGATATGTGTCGAGCGCACTGGCCGCGTTTCTGGAGATGGCGCGGAAGGTTTATCGGGCACAGACGCCGAAGCAGAAATCCGGCGACGCGGAAGCGTCCTGATTCGGTGTTTCGCGGCACGACGCTGAATCGTTTCAGCGCAAGGCACGCGGCGCGGGTCGCGTGCGTCGTCGCGCTCCGCTTCTCATCCCTGTGTTGAAAATAACGGCTCGAAGCCGTCCTTCAGCGTCCTCATAACCCCGCTTCCCCTTCCTGCGTCCGCTCGCGCGCGTCCGCCAGCGCGGTGGACTACCTCGTCCCGCGTGAGCGCATAACCGCGCCTCGATCATCCCGCCTCACTCCAGCCATCGCATGAATCGGCGTCTTGCGCGTCTTGTTTGTTATGTTATAACATTCTCGCCGCATTACAACCCGACGCGCCGCCAGAGCGCATCCCGACCAGACGCACCTCTACACCGGACAACAATGACAACGACCCGCCGCTCCCTGATCGCCCGCGCGAGCCTGCTGCTGTTCGCGCAGGCGATTGCGTCGCACGCGTTCGCCGCCGACGCCGGCACGTCCGCGCCCGCCGACGCGACAGGCCCGACCCAGCCCGCCACTGCGGCCGATCAGTCACCGCAGCAGACCAGGAAGAACGACCCGACGCTCGACGTCACCGTCAACGCGCAGCGCCTGAACCGCGCGCGCAACGGCTTGTCGCCGGAAGTCGGCAGCAGCGTGTACCGGATCACCCAGGCCGACATCGACGCAATGCCGCAAGGCGCGAACACGCCGCTGAACCAGGTGCTGCTGCAGGCGCCCGGCGTCGCGAACGATTCGTTCGGCCAGGTGCACGTGCGCGGCGACCACGCGGACCTGCAATACCGGCTGAACGGCATCGTCATCCCCGAGCCGATCAGCGGCTTCGGCCAGTCGCTCGATTCGCGGATCATCGACCAGATGAGCCTCATCACCGGCGCGCTGCCCGCGCAGTACGGCTATCGCACCGCCGGCATCGTCGATATCCGCACGAAGTCCGGCGACACCGGCAACGGCGGCACGCTCGACGTGTTCGGCGGCAGCCACCAGACGCTGCGCACCAGCGCCGACGTGTTCGGTTCGAGCGGCGCGTTCAGCTATTACTTCGCGGGTTCGCTCGGCGAGAACAATCTCGGCATCGAGGCGCCGACGTCGGACGGCAGTCCGCTGCACGACCACACGCGCCAGGGCAGCGGCTTCGGCTACATGTCGTATCTGCTGAACCCGCTCACGCGCGTGAGCCTGATGTTCGGCACCGCGGCCAACCAGTTCGAATTGCCGAACACGCCGGGCCTCACGCCCGCGTTCACGCTCGACGGCCGCACGTCGTTCGACTCGGCCCAGTTGAACGAAACGCAGTCGGAGCTGAACAACTTCGCGGTGCTCGCGTTGCAGGGGACGAACGGCGGCGCGTTCGACTACCAGGTCGCGCTGTTCACGCGCTACACGCGCACGCAGTTCAACCCCGATCCGGTCGGCGACCTGATGTTCAACGGCGTCGCGTCGTCGGACTTCCACAGCAACCGCGCGAACGGCGTGCAGGTCGACACGACCTACCGACTGAACAACAGCCACACGCTGCGCGCGGGCCTGATGATGCAGCAGGAACACGCGACGTTCGACGACAACGTCGCCGTGTTCCCCGCCGACGCGGACGGCAATCCCCTGTCGAACCAGCCGTTCACGCTCGCCGACGCGAGCAGCAAAACCGGCTACCTCTACAGCGCGTACGTGCAGGACGAATGGAAGGTCGCGCGCAGCGTCACCGTGAACTACGGGCTGCGCTACGACCGGATGGACGAGTTCGTGCAGGCGAGCCAGTTGAGCCCGCGCATCGGCGTCGTCTGGCAGCCGACCAACGCGACGACCGTGCACGCCGGCTACTCGCGCTACTTCACGCCGCCCGCGTTCGAACTCGTGTCCGACTCCACGATCGGCCTCTTCAACGGCACGACGAACCAGAGCCCGAGTTCGCAGAACAGCCTGGTAAAGCCGGAGCGTTCGCACTACTTCGACATCGGCATCACGCAGCGGCTGACGCCCGCGCTGACCGTCGGCCTCGACGCGTACTACAAGAAAGCGACCGACCTGCTCGACGAAGGCCAGTTCGGCTCCGCGCTGATCTTCACGCCGTTCAACTACGCGCGCGGCCGCGTGTACGGCGTCGAGCTGACGACGAGCTACCACCAGGACAACGTGTCCGCGTACCTGAACGTCGCGTACAGCCGCGCGCAGGGCACCGACATCGAGTCCGCGCAGTTCAACTTCGAACCCGACGAACTCGCGTACATCGCGAACCACTGGGTGTCCCTCGACCACGACCAGCGCGTGACGGCGTCGTTCGGCGGCGCATATACGCTCGGCCGCACGACGTTCACCGCGGACGGCATCGTCGGCAGCGGGCTGCGCAGCGGCTTCGCGAACACCGACAGCCTGCCGTGGTACGCGCAGGTGAACCTCGGCGTGATCCAGCATTTCGACGAACCGCTCGTCGGCAACTTCGATGCGCGGCTCGTGCTGGTCAACGCGTTCGGCCGCGTGTACCAGTTGCGCGACGGCTCGGGCATCGGCGTCGGCGCGCCGCAGTACGGGCCGCAGCGCGCGATCTACGCGGGCCTGACGAAGCACTTCTGAGCCTCTCGATGAACCACTGGAACGATATCGACGCCACCATCAGCGCGGCCGGCTGGGTGCTGTATCCGCTGACCGGACTCGCCGTCGCCGCGCTCGCGATCACGTTCGACCGCGCGTATGCGCTGTGGCGCTTCGCGCGCGTGCCGGACGTGGCCGACGCATCCGACGACCCGGCTCTCGCCGTGGAGCGGCTGCCGCGCGGACACGCGTTGCGCCGCATCGCGCCGTTCTTCGCGGACGGCGCGCTGCCGATCCCGCAGATCGAGGCGCGCGTCGAGGCCGCCGCGCTGCGGATCGAGCGCGAGATGAGCCGCGGCCTGTGGCTGCTCGAAACGATCGTGACCGCCGCGCCGCTGGTCGGGCTGCTCGGCACGATCGTCGGGATGATGCACGCGTTCCGGCTGATCGGCGGCGACGGTCTCGTGAATCCGTCCGGCGTGACAGGCGGCGTCGCTCAGGCGCTGATCGCGACCGCGCTCGGCCTCGTGATCGCGCTCGTCGCGCTGTTCGCGTTCAACTACTTCGCGCGGCGCATCGACCGGCTGATGGAGGACGTCGAGATTTTCGCGAACGAACGGCTCGCGGTGTTGCGCGTCGCGGCCGAACGCGGCGGCCGCAGTGGCGCAGCGCGATGAAGCTGCGCCGTGCGAGGAAATCGAAGCGCGGGCGCATCGAGATCATCCCGATGATCGACGTGATGTTCTTCCTGCTCGCGACGTTCATCCTGACGTCGCTCGCGATGCAGCGCGTGAACGCGCTGCACATCGATCTGCCGCAGGGCCGCGCGCAAACGCTCGCGCAGACGCAGCCGGTCACGCTCGCGATCGACGCCGCGAACCATCTGTTCATCGACGGACGGCAGGTAGAGCCGGACCAGCTGGCCGCCAGCGTAAAACGCGCGATCCACGCGGACGGCGACCTCGTCGTCGCGGCGGACGATCACGCGTCGCACGGCGTCGTCGTGCAGGCGATGCTCGCCGCGCGCGCGGGCGGAGCCGTGCATTTTCTCATCGCCGTTCATCGTGAGTAGCGGTCGCGCGCAGCGCGCGAGGCTGGCGATCGCGACGGTGCTGGCGTCAGCGCTGTGGATTTTTTTCGTCGCGAACGCGGGCTGGCTGTGGGCGCCGATGCGGACGCAGCCGGTCGCGGAACCGCCGCTCGACATGAAGCTGGTCGAACTCGCCGCGCCTGCTGCTGCGGCGGCGGATACGGCACACCTGGCCGTCGCGCCGCAAAAACCGGCCGCGATACAACAACATGTGCGCGAGAGGGTTGCGCATCGTCCGGCCGTTACGCGCGCCACCGTACCGCCGACGCCCGCGCCCGAACGACAGCAGCAAGCCGCGCCGCCTTCGGCAACGCCTCAATCGCAACAGGAAACGAAAAGCGCGGCTCAAGCGGCGGAACCGTCGACGGCATCGTCCGCCGCGACCTCGTCGTCGTCAGCGAACCTGGGCAACGCTGCCGCCCGGCCGCTGTCGCAGCCGCTGCCCGACCTGCCCGACGATCTTCGCGAGGACGGCTACCGCGCGACGGCCATCGCGCGCTTCACGATTCATGCGGACGGCAGCGCAGACGTCGAACTGATCCGTCCCACGCCGATGCCGCGCCTGAACCAGATCCTGCTCGACACGCTGCATCAGTGGCGCTTTGCACCCGCCATCGAAAACGGACGCCCGGTCGAGAGCCGCCAGGACGTCCGCGTGCACTTCAACGTGAGCTAGACAGCGCGGACCGCACACGCGCTACGGACCTGGAAATGTCCGTCGTGCCCGGTGGTCGCCGGCCGCACCCGCGGCGGCTCCATCAACGCGCCGCGCGCCGGCGCACCCACATTGCGGTCAGCACCGGCACGAGAATCGCGGTGACGAGACACGCGGTCGCCGCCGGCACCATCGGCTTGAAGCGCGGGATTATCTCGCCGATGATCGCCGGGTTCGAGACCGCCGCGGCGGGTTTCGACAAGCGCGAATCGGCGTCGTCGGTCGGACGCGTGTTCGCGATTCCCCGCGCGCCCGGCGACACCGGACGGATCGGCATCAGCGAACTGTCGCAGCGGCTCGGCCTGTCGAAGACCACCGTGCATCGCGTATTGCAGGCATTGAAGGCGCCCGGCTACGTCGTGCAGGAAGTCGAGACCGACGTCGAGATGCGCGGCATCGCGCAGGCGACGCGCGAGGCCGTGCATCTCGGCGCGTTCGACGAGAATGCGATCATCGACATCCACAAGATCGACGCCGATTACGGACTGCGAATGCAGTCGCGGATCGGCCGGCGCAATCCGCTTTACAGCACCGCGATCGGCAAGGTGCTGCTCGCGGGGATGGACCCCGCCGACGCGCGCGAGGTGCTGTCGCACGTCGAGTTCAGGAAGTCCACGCAGAAGACGCTTGCGTCCGCCGAACCGGGCTGACCTTGCCGCCACGGCATCGCGCCCGCGTGGACGCGCGGGCGCTACGGTAAAATCGCGCGCGAATCATCTGCGAGGAACGACTCACCATGCGCGACGAACGGCCGTCCAGCGCGGCGGCGATCGAACGGGTGCGCCTGTCCGACACGATCTACGGACGGCTGCTGAACGAGATCGTCGGCGCCGGCTACCAGATCGGCGACCGGCTGCCGACCGAGCATCAGCTTGCCGAGCATTTCGCGGTGTCGCGGCCGGTCGTGCGCGAGGCGCTGCGGCGTCTGCAGACCGACGGCATCGTCGTGTCGCGGCAAGGCTCCGGGACCTACGTGCAGCGCAAGCCGTCGCAGCGCGTCGTCGAGCTGACCGGCAACGCGCCCGGGCTGGGAGAAGTGCTACAGGGGTTCGAACTGCGGCTGTCGCTCGAACCGCTGTCCGCGCGGCTCGCCGCGCGCAACCGGTCGGATGCGCAACTCGACGCGATCGTTTCGGCCGCCGCCGCGCTGCGCGACGCGTTCACCGCCGGCGTGTCGCGCGACGCGGAGAAGGACGCCGACTATGCGTTCCATCGCACGATCGCGGAGGCGAGCGGGAATGCGCTGCTGGTCGACGTGCTCGACGGCATCGCGGAGCGGCTGAAGGACGGGATGCGGGTGACGCTGTCGCTCACGCACGACGCGTCCGAACAGCGCCGCGCGCGGGTGCTCGATGAGCATGAGCGGATCGTTCATGCGATCGGGGTTGGGGACCCGGATAGCGCGGAGATTGCGATGCGGTATCACCTGGATCAGGCGAGGAACCGGTTGCTGGATGGGCAGCTGGATCGGTGAGGGGGCAGATCGACCCAAAATGAACCTTTCGCTCGCACATTTCGCCGGTCTGCTTTTTGGCTAAAAACGATCGAACGTGGCCTCATCCGTTTTTCGCATGTCGCCGTATACTTCCAGATCCCAATGAGCCTCGCCGGAATATCACCAGGCCAATCAGCACGCCGCCCTGAATCCCATCTCCGAAAAAACAGCTACCCCCCCTGCCTCCGAACATACCACCGCCGATACCCCACCGTCCAAAGCATCAATCCCGCATAAGTCGCATACCTGACGGCCATCGACCACCGCTGACCATTTGAACCGTTCATAGCGATAGCCATCCAGAACCTCACCGCGTTCTCGCCGACCAGCCCCAGCCCCCAAACCACCGTCATCAGCCGGATGGACGTCCTGAGCGCCGGCCGGCTCTGCCACATCGCATCGAACGCCTTCTCCTGCCCCGACCGTTCGCGCGCCATCGTCGAGCGCGCGAGATAGAACACCAGCGGTCGCTTCATCGAAAGAGACAACAGAAAAAACACGCCGACGATGCCGCTGACCAACGGCTCGCGAACTTCGCCCAGCCACGGCCATGACCTGGGCACAAGCACGAGCACCGACATGACGATACCCGCGAGCACAACCGCGCTCAACGCGTCGAAGTGCCGAAACCTCGCGAAGTCGAGCCCCATCCATGCGAGCAGCGGCACGGCCGACGCGATCAATGCGCCCGACGGCCCGAAGCGGCCTTTCGCGATCCAGTAGGTCGTCGCGGGCAACGCCACGTTGACGACGATTGCGAAGATATAGCGGGCGGAGGGGACCATGGGGCGCTCGTCGAGCCGTCACTTCCGGAGCGTCGCAGAAAAGGCCGATCGGTGTCCGTGCGTTGCGCTGCTTTCGATGGGCCAATCACCGGCGAGTGTTCTTGATGACGTTCGGCCGGCCTGCCCCCATCCCACCAAGTTGTAATTACACTTTACAAATAAGCGTCCACATTGATATCGTTGCAACCGTCCACCCGATCAAGGCCCACCCGTGAAAACCACCCCCCTCACTCCCGCCGACCTGCGCGCCTCCGTACTGGCCGTTCCTCCACTGGCACGCCGCCCTGACGGCACCCCCGACGACGCAGGAAACCGCCGCCTCCTCGCCCACCTGCGCTCAGGCGGCATCACCACCTATATGTACGGTGGAAACGCAAATTTTTACAACTTGGGTGTCGCAGAGTTCGGCCGCGTACTCGACACGCTGACGCCGCTGCTCGAAGCCAGCGACTGGCTGATCCCGTCGATCGGCGCGGACTTCGGCAAGGCCGCCGAGCAGATCGCGCTGCTGCGCGAGCGCGCGTTCCCGACCGCGATGGTGCTGCCGCTGCGCTTCCCGGCGACGCCGGCCGGCGTCGCGAGCGGCATCGGCAAACTCGCGGAGCGGTACGGCCGCCCGGTGATCGCGTATGTGAAGGACGAAGGGTATATCCGCAACGAGGACCTGGCCGCGCTCGTGAAGGACGGCTCGGTGTGCGCGGTCAAGTACGCGATCGTGCGCGACGATCCGCGCGAGGACGCGGTGCTGCGCGACCTCATCGCGTGCATCGGCACGGATCCGCTGATCAGCGGCATCGGCGAGCGGCCGGTGATCGACCACTTCCGCACGTTCGGGTTGCGTGCGTTCACGTCGGGTTCGTGCTGCGTCGCGCCCGCGCTGTCGAACGGCATTCGCGTCGCGCTGCACGACGGGCGCTTCGACGACGCGGCGGCGTTGCGCGAGCATTTCGTTCCGCTCGAAAACGCGCGCGACGCGTGGTCGCCGATCCGCGTGCTGCACGCGGCGGTCGCGGCAGCGGGGATCGCGAACACGGGGCCGATCGGCGAATTCCTTTCGACGATCGACGATCCGCGCACGCTGGCCGACATCGAAAAAGCGGCGACGCAACTCGTGGCGCTAAACGCGGATGCGCTGGCTTAAGCGCATCGCTTGACAGGTAGCCAGGTAGACGGCGACGCACGCGTTCCAGCCCACGTCGCCGCCAACGACCTGACTCAGCTTTCCGAAGGACTGCGCCAGCCGAGCCCGAGGCTCTTCTGCAACGACACGAAGTCCTTCAGCAATTCGGCCTGCCCGGCGACGACGTCCTGCTGCGCGGAGAATTCGACGCGCTGCGTGTCGAGCAGATCGACGAGGCTCGACGCGCCCGCGCGATAGCGCTGCCGCATCAACGTAGCCGAGCGTTCGGCCGACGCCTGCACGCGCTGCAACGTGACCAGATGCTCGCGCTGATGCCCGTAGCGCGACAGCGAGCCGTTCGCATCCTGCAACGCGGCGAGCACGGCCTTCGTGTAGCGCGCGTCGGCTTCGTCGCGCGACGCTTCCGCGCCGCGCACCGCGCCGAGCGTGCGGCCGAAGTCGAGCACGTTCCATTGCAGATACGGCACGCCGAGCCAGCTGAAGTTGTTCTTGCGAAGCAGATGCCCCGGATCGGCCGCCGTGAAGCCGAGGTCGCCGTACAGCGTCAGCTTCGGCAGGAAGTCCGCGACGTGCTCGCCGATCTGCGCGTTGCTCGACGCCAGCCGGCGTTCGGCCGCGCGAATGTCCGGGCGCTGCGCGAGCAGCGTCGCCGGATCGCCGACCGCGACCGACGCGGGCAGCAGCGGCAATGGCTGCAACGCGGACAGTTCCGCGTCGAGCGCGCCCGGCGGTTTGCCGGTCAGCACCGCGAGTTGATCGAGCGAACCGGCTACCTGCGCTTCGAGCGGCGAAAACGTCGAACGCGTGTTCTCGACCTGCGTGGTCAGCCGCTCGACGTCGACCTCGGCCGCGGTGCCGCCCGCGCGACGCTGCTGCGTGAGCGCGAGCATCTGCTGTTGCAGTTCCGCCGAACGCTGCGCGAGCGCGAGCCGCTGTTGCTGGTCGCGCAGATCGATGTACGCCTGCGCGACCTCGGCGGTCAGCGACACCTGCGCGTCCGCGAGATCCGCATCGACCGCATCGGCTTCCGCGTTCGCCGCCTCGACCGCGCGCCGCGTGCCGCCGAACAGATCGATCTCCCACGACGCGTCGAAACCCGCCGTGTACAACTGCAACGGCCCGCGCCCCGACGACGCCGACGATGACTGGCTGCCGCTGCCGTCGTCCGGGCCGCTCTGCCCCTGCGAAGCAAACGAACTCAGGTCCGGCGAACGCATCCGCACGGCGGCCGCGCTCGCGGACACCTTCGGCGCCTGGTCGGCGCGCTGCTGTTGCAGTTGCGCGCGCGCCTCGCGCAGCCGCGCCTGCGCGGCGCGCAGATCGGGGTTGTGCGCGAGCGCGGCCGCGATCAGCGCGTTCAGTTGCGGGTCGTTCAGCGCGAGCCACCATTGGCCCGGCGCGCGCGTCGCGGCGATGCCGGCGGCCGGCGTGCGCACGAACGACGCGGCGCTGGCGGCCTCCGGCGCGACGGCGGGCGCGCCGCGATAGTCGGGGCCGACCGTGCAGGCCGCGAGCGCGCAGGCGGCGGCCAGCACGGTGACAGGAAAAAGCGAGGAGCGAAGAGCCATCATCATCGAAAGAAAGACCCGCGTCAGTGGCCGGCGGACGGCGCATGCGGCGCCGGCTTCTTCAGCAGCAGCGCGAGCGGAACGCACGCGAGCAGCGCGATGCCGAGCAGCCAGAACGTTTCGGAATACGTGATTACAGTCGCCTGCACGTGGATCTGCGAGGCGATCTGCGCGAGCGAGCGCATCTGCGAATACGCGGCGTCGCCGGTCTGCGCGAGCCAGTTCGCGGCGCCGGACGCGACGCGATCCTGGCCGATCACCGAGTTCGCGGACAGCGACTCGCGCAGCATCGCGTCATGGAACGTCGTGCGCCGGTCGATCACGGTGCCGATGATCGCGAGGCCGACCGAGCCGCCGAGGTTGCGCGCCATGTTGTAGAGGCCGGCCGCGTCGCCGGAATCCTCGCGCGACACCGCAGCCATCGACGCCTGGTTCAGCGGCATCATCGCGAGCACCTGCGCGACGCCGCGAATCACCTGCGACCACGCGAAATCGTGACCGACGCTCTGCGCGGTCAGGCCGATGTCGAGCATGCAACTGAGCGTGAACAGCAGCAGCCCGCCGACCACCAGCACGCGAAAATCGACCTTGCCGAGCAGGCGCGGCAGCACCGGCATCATCAGGAACGCGGGCAGCCCGGACAGCAGCATGATCGCGCCGGACTGCTCCGCGTTGTAGCCGGCGACGATCGACAGGAACTGCGGCAGCAGATACGACACGCCGTACAGCGCGGCGCCGACCGCGGACACGATCACGATCACGCTCGCGTAGCGCGGGTTGCGCATCAGCGACAGCCGCATGATCGGCTTCTTCGCGGTCACCTGCGAAATGCCGATCAGCACCATGCCGATGAACGACACGGCGGACAGCGACACGATCAGGTCCGACTCGAACCAGCGTTCGCGCTGCCCTTCTTCGAGCACGACCGTCAGCGAACTGAGGCCGATCGCGAGGCCCGCGATGCCGACCCAGTCCGCGTGAAGAAACTCGCGCCAGTGCGGCCGGTCCGGCTTCAGCCCGACGATCAGCAGCGTGATGAGCGCGATGCACACCGGCAGGTTGATGAAGAAACACCAGCTCCAGCTGATGTTCTCCGCGAGCCAGCCGCCGAGCACCGGCCCGAGCAGCGGGCCGAGCAGCACGATCAGCCCGAACACGGTCATCCCGACCGGCAACTGCGAGACCGGCAGCCGCGTGCGGATGATGGTCTGCGCGGTCGGGATCATCGCGCCGCCGGTGAAGCCCTGGCCGAGCCGGCCGGCGATCATCGCGGGCAGCGTGTGCGACCAGCCGCACATCATCGAGAAGCCGATGAACAGCGCGGAATTCGCGAGCAGGAAGTTGCGCAGCCCGAACACGCGCGTGAGCCACGCGGCGAGCGGGATCATCACGATCTCGGACATCAGGTAGCCGGTCGAGATCCACGTGCCCTCGGTGCCGGTCGCGCCGATTTCGCCCTGGATCTGCGGCAGCGCCGAGTTCGTGATCGAGATGTCGAGCGTCGCCATCAGCGCGCCGAGCGCGCCCGCCGCGACGGCGATCCAGTCGGCCGCGCTCGCGCGTTCCGCGTGCGCGCCGCGCGGCGCGCTGGCCGGGTTCGCGGCGGCCGGAGCGTCCGGGGTATCAGCCACGATGGTTCTCGGCGTCGATGCGGTCGTCGAGCGCGCGCGCGGAGCGCGTATCGACGTCGACGGTCACCGACATGCCCGGCAGCAGCACCGCGCGCGTCTCCGGACCGGTGTCGATGCGGATGCGCACCGGCACCCGCTGCACGATCTTCGTGAAGTTGCCGGTCGCGTTCTCCGGCGGCAGCAGCGCGAACTGCGCGCCGGTGCCGGGCGAGAAGCTGTCCACGACGCCGTGCAGCGTGTGGCCCGGCAGCGCGTCGACGCGCAGCTCGACCGGCTGGCCGATCCGCATCCGGCCGATCTGCGTTTCCTTGAAGTTCGCTTCGAGATAGGTGCTCTGCACCGGCACGACGGTCATCATCCGCGTGCCCGGCTGCACGTACTGGCCGACGCGCACCGAGCGGTCGCCGACGCGGCCGGCGAGCGCGCTGCGCACCACCGTGTTCTCCAGATCGAGCTTCGCCTGCGCCGCGTTCGCGCGCGCGGCTTCGAGCTGCGCGTTGGCCTGCGAGAGTTCCGCTTCGAGCGCGGCCACCTGGGTGCGCGCGGCCTGCGCCGCTGCCGCGTCGGCCGCGAGCGTGGCCTGCGCCTGGTCGCGCGTGCTCTTCAGTTCCGCGAGCCGTTCGGCCGTCTCCGCGCCGGTCGCGGCGAGCGGCGCATAACGCGCGACCTCGTCGTTCGCATGGCGCAGACTCACGCGCGCGACCTGCTGCTGCGCTTCGGACTGCGCGATGTTCGCGCGCTGCTGTTCGATCTGCGCGCGCGCGTGCTGGATGTCCGCGCCGCGCGCGTCGACGGTCGCGAGCGCCTGGTCGAGCGCGACCTGGTACTGCCGCGTATCGAGTTTCACGAGCGCGTCGCCGGCCTTCACGGTCTGGTTGTCCGCGACGTATACGTCGGTGATGTAGCCGTTCACCTTCGGCGCGATCGTCACGCTGTCGGCCTGCAGATACGCATCGTCGGTCGTTTCGATGAAGCGCCCGACGGTCCACCAGCGCACGCCCCACGCGGCGGCGGCGATCAGCGCGACGAGGCCCGCCGCGATCAAAAACGTGCGCCTCGACGGACGCCGCGCGGGCGCGCCTTCGTCGCGAGGCGTATCGCGCCCAGGCGCGCCAGTGGTCGTTGACATGATTTTTCCGGTCCAATTTATTCCAGCCGGAAGAATTATTCCAGCCGGAAAAAATCTGTCAAGTGTTATATTTCGGCGGTCAACGCAGGAGGTCAGATCACATGAGCGCAACCCGGCGACCGCGCCGCTCACCGGACGGCGGCTACGCGCGCGGCGACGAAACCCGGCGGCGAATCATCGAAGCCGCGATCGCGCTGTTCGGGCAACACGGCTTCGACGGCGCGTCCACGCGCGACATCGCTGCGCGCGCGGGCGTCAACGCGCCGGCGCTGCAGTACTACTTCGAGAACAAGGAAGGCGTGTATCGCGCGTGCGCGGAGACGTTCGCGGAAGAAGCGTGGCGCGCGCTGGAGCCGTCCGTCACGCGCGGCAGGGAAGCGTTGAAGCGCAACGCGGACACCGCCGCGCTGATCGACGCGTTCATCGGCATCCAGGAAGCGGTCGCGGACCGCATCTTCATGAAGCGCCACACGACGGACCAGCATCTGTTCTTCGCGCGCGAACAGGCGGGCAGCGAACCGGCGATCGCGACGCAGATATTGATGAAGCAGGTGCGGATGCCGCTCAACGAGGTCTGCGCGCAACTGCTCGAACGGATCACCGGCCTCGCGGCCGACAACCCGCAGACGCTCGTGCGGATGTTCAGCCTGCACGGCCAGCTGGTCATGTTCCACGTCGCGCAGAGCACGACGTTGACGATGCTCGGCTGGGACGACATGGACGAGAACAAGACCGAGTTCATCAAGGCGAACATGCGCGCGCAGAGCCGCGTGCTGCTCGAACACTGGAGCCGCGAGCGGGACGCGCGCAAACGCGCGCGCGCGAACCGGCCGCCGGCCGTCAAACGGGTGGTGGTGAAAGCAGCGCCCGCGAAGCGGGTGCCGGCGAAACGCGCGAAGGCCGCGAAGGTTGCAAAGCGGACGGCCGCATAACGGCGCGTGCTGCACTAGCGGATGCCGCTGCGAGCGCATGGCGGCATCCAGTTCGAACGAACCGCTGCCGCATTAACCGCGCGCGCTTCCGCCCACCAGCCCCGTCATCAACCCGCTCGCGCGCTGCACTTTCGCCTGCACCGCGTCGTCGAGCACCGACCGGCCTTCCGGCACGACCAGCGTCAGGAACGCCCGCGCGCGCGTGATCCCGGTATAGACCAGTTCGCGCGTGAGGATCGGGCTGAACGTGTCGGGCAGCACCAGCGCCGCGTGCGCGAACTCCGAGCCCTGCGACTTGTGGACGGTCAGCGCGAACACCGTCTCGACCGACTGCAACCGGCTCGGCGACACCCACTTGATGCCGCCCGAACCGTCGCCGGCCGGGAACGCGACGCGCAGCACCGGCGCATCGGTCCGGCCGCCCGGCAGCGCGAGCGCGATGCCGATGTCGCCGTTCATCAGCCCAAGCTCGTAGTCGTTGTGCGTGACCAGCACGGGCCGCCCCGCATACCATTCGCCGCGCGGCTCGATCAGCCCTTGCGCATGCAGCAGCCGCGCGACGCGCCGGTTCAGCCCTTCGACGCCCCACGGCCCGCGCCGCAGCGCGCACAGCAGCTGAAACGCGCCGTGCGCGTCCAGCACCGCCGCCGCCCAGCGCGCGAGCGTGTCCGCATCGGCGTCCGCGTCCGGGCGCTGCTCGCGCATCACGTCGAGATAGTGCCGATAACCGCGACGCGGCTGCATCGCGTCGCCGGCCACGCCGTCGATCGCGAGCGCGCCGAACGCGGCGTCATCGGTCGCCGACGACACGACCCGCGCGAGGTCGCCGAAACCGCGCGCCCACACCTTGGCGACGCCGACCGCATCGCCCGCATTGACCAGTTCGGCCAGCGCGCCGATCCCGCTGTCCGCCGCGAAACGATGGCTCTCGCGCAGCATCGCGATCGACTGGTCGAGCGGCGTGCCGTTTGCATCGAGCATCGCGGCGTCGATCCGCTCGCCGGTCGCGGCTTCCAGCCAGTCGCGCGTCGCGAGGGTGTAATGGCCTTCGTGCGCGCGGTCGCACAGTTCGCCGAGCACCGCGCCCGCCTCGACCGACGCGAGCTGATCCTTGTCGCCGAGCAGGATCAGCCGCGCGGACGCGGGCAGCGCATCGAGCACCGCGGCCATCATCTCCAGATCGACCATCGACGCTTCGTCGATCACCAGCACGTCCACCGGCAGCGGATTCGCCGCGTCGTGACGGAAACGCCGGCTGTCCGGCCGCGTGCCGAGCACGCGATGCAGCGTCGTCACGACGGTCGGGATCGCGCCGCGCAATGCGTCGCCATCGGTAAGTCCATCGAGCGGCAGGCGTGCAACCGCGCCCGCGATCGATTCGTTCAGCCGCGCGGCCGCCTTGCCGGTCGGCGCGGCGAGCCGGATACGCAGCGGCCGCGCCGTGTGTCCGTCGCCGCCCGCGCGGTTCAATGCGAGCGTCTGCAACAGCGCGAGCAGCTTCACGACGGTCGTCGTCTTGCCGGTGCCGGGGCCGCCGGTGACGATGCTGAACGCGCTGCGGGCCGCGAGCGCGCACGCGAGCTTCTGCCAGTCCGCGCCGCGCGCGTCGGCATCGCGCGGCGGGAACAACACGTCGAGCGCACCGCGCACCGACGCGGGCGGCAAATCGGCTTCGAGTTGCGCGGAGCGCGCGAGCCGCCGCTCGATGCCGGCGCGCACATCCTGCTCGTACTGCCAGTAGCGCCGCAGATAAAGCCGCGTGCCGGACAGCACGAGCGGCGTGCTGCCCGGACCGTCCGCGACGGGCGCGGGCGTGTCGAGCGCCGCCTGCCATTGCGCGAGCGTGACGCCGGCCAGCACCTCGGCCGGCGCGGGCGGCGGCTCGGACTCGGCCGCGAGCGGCGGACCGTCGGGCGGCAGCGACAACGCGAACGCCGGATCGTCGAGCGTCGCGCGCAGGTCGAGACACACGTGGCCGCGTCCCAGTTGATGGCTCGCGAGCGCCGCCGCGAGCAGCAGCAGCGGCGGCGTTTCGCGCACCTCGCTCCACAGGAACCGCGCGAACGCGGCGTCGAGCGTGCGCAGCCAGCCGCGTTCGACCCAGCGGTCGAGCACGTCGAGCAGCCGTTGCGTGTCGTCGAGCGTATCCGCGCGCGTCGGCTTCGATGGCGCCACGCGTTTCGCGGGCGCTTTTTCCACGGACGTATCCGCCGCGTCGTCCAGGTTTTCGAACAGATCGCCGGTCACGCCGATGCGATCGTCGGAATGTTTTTTCATACCGCGTCCTCGATCGCGGGGTGGCCGGCTTCGTCGCGCGCGAACAGTTCGTCCAGTTGCTCGATCAGTTCGCGCGGCGGCCGCTCGACGTGCAGCCCCTGCCCCGGCGAGCGCGCGCCGCGCAGGAACACATACACCGCGCCGCCGATATGCGCGTCGTAGTCGTAGTCCGGCACCCGCACCTTCAGCAGCCGGTGCAGCGCGAACAGATACAGCACGTATTGCAGTTCGTAGCGCGAATGCAGGATCTGCGCGCGCATCTTCGCCGGCGTGTACGCGGCGTCGTCCGGGCCGAGCCAGTTCGACTTGTAGTCCACCACGTAATAACGGCCGTCGTGTTCGAACACGAGGTCGATGAAGCCCTTCAGCATCCCGTTCAGCAGGTTCGGATCGAGCGCCGGGCGCGCCGCGCCGTCGAGCGTGTAGTCGGTCACGAGCGCATCCAGTTCGCGCGTGTCGACACGATGCGCGGCGACCCAGAACTCCATTTCCGCCATGTACGACCCGAGCGCGCCGAGCGCGATGGGCCGCACCGGCTCGCCGTCGAGCGGCGGCAGCCGCAGCGGCTCGCGCACCAGATGCAGCAGCCATTCGGTCAGCGTGTCGATCCAGCGCGCCCAGCCGCGCAGGTTGCAGCGGCGCGCGACGGTGTCGCGCAGACGCTGCGGCTCGTTCGCGATCGTCGCGAAACCTTCGTTCGCGGCCCATTCCATCAGTTCGTGCAGGAAGCTGCCCGCGTCCGCGCCGCGCTCGAAGCCGTGCACGGTTTCCACCGACGGCACGACCGGCGCGCCGTAGTCGTCGTCGGTCTCGTCGGCCTGCACCGTCTGCGCTTCGAGCAGTTCGAGGAACACGTCCTCGCTGCGCGTGTCCGGCGCGTCGCGCGCGCTGTCCGCGTTCGCATCGGACGCACCGCCGCCGACGGCGCCCATGGTTCCGATCGTGCCGCCATCCTTGCCGAGACTCGAATAACTCGCGATCCACCAGTGTTCGCGCACCGGCCGCGACAACGTCCGCGCCGCGCCGCGCGTTGGCGCGGGGCCGCGCGTCGCGAACGCGTCGGCGGCAGGCGGCGGCGCGGGCGCGATCAGCATGTCGTCGCATCCGCCGCGCAACGCGTCGAGCTGCGTCACGGCATCGTCGCCCGCCAACGCCGCGCCGCCGCCGACCAGATAACCGAACGCGCTGTGCTCGACGCCGGCCACCGGCGCGAAGCCGACCCACGTCGCGTAACGCGCGCGCGTCAACGCGACGTACAGCTTGCGCAGGTCCTCGCCGAGCCGTTCGCGGTCCGCGACGCGCAGCGCGTCCGGATCGCCGCCGAGCGTCACGTGCAGCGTCCCTTCGTCGTCGTGCCACTTGAGCGGCATGTCGTCGGGCCTGGCCGCGCGATAGGCGCACGCGAACGGCAGGAACACGAGCGGATATTCGAGCCCCTTCGACTTGTGGATCGTCACGACCTGCACGAGCCCCGCGTCGCTTTCGAGCCGCAGTTGCGCGGCATCGCCGCCGGCCGCGCCCGCGTCGCCGCGCTGCTCGTCCAGATGGCGGATCAGCGCGTGCTCGCCGTCGAGTTGCGTGCTCGCCTGTTGCAGCAGTTCGGCCAGATGCAGCAGGTTCGTCAGCGCGCGTTCGCCGTCGACGGCCGCGCCCGCCGCGTGGCCGAGCAGACGCTGCGGCACGTGGAAGTCGTTCAGCAGACGGCGCAGCATCGGCAGCACGCCCTGGCGACGCCAGCAGTCGCGATACGCGCGGAATTGCAGCACGCGCGCTTCCCATGCGATCTCGTCGTGGCCGAGTGCTTCGAGTGCGCGCCAGTCGAGGCCGAGCGTCGGCGTCGCGAGCGCGGTGCGCACGAGGCGGCCGTCGTCCGGCTCCGCGCACGCGGCGAGCCAGTATTTGATCTCGTCGGCCTGCGGCGTCGCGAACACCGAGTCGCGGTCGGACAGATAGACGCTGCGCACGCCGCGCTCCGCGAGCGCGCGCCGGATCGCGTGCGCCTCGTCGCGGTTGTTGACGAGCACCGCGATATCGGACGGCAGCAACGGCGCGACGCCGCGTTCGCCCGCGAAGCCCGCCTCGCCGGTCTGTCCGAGGTTCAGCAGCCGCACCATCTCGGTCGCGCAGCTCGCGGCCATCGCGGAGAAATACGCTTCCTTGCTGAGCGGCTTGCCGTCCTGCGCGGGCGGCAG
This sequence comes from Paraburkholderia caballeronis, assembly GCF_900104845.1. Classification (NCBI taxonomy): domain Bacteria; kingdom Pseudomonadati; phylum Pseudomonadota; class Betaproteobacteria; order Burkholderiales; family Burkholderiaceae; genus Paraburkholderia; species Paraburkholderia caballeronis. Next base: position 136,729 of record NZ_FNSR01000002.1, read on the forward strand.
CCACCAGACGGTCAGCGCGGGCAACGCGTCGCCGGCCGCGCGCAGCGCATCGCGACGGCCATGCGCGTCGGCCGGCACGAACGGCAGCGAGTTGTCACGGCCGTCGGCCGCGCGGAACAGGAACGCGCCGCTGCCTTCCGGGCGCTGCTCCGCCGCGTCGAAACAGCGGTTCACCGCGGCGACCATCGCGCGCGTCGAGCGGAAGTTTTTCTTCAGCGTGTAGAGCCGCCCTTCGCACGCGCGGCGCGCGGCGAGGTAGGTGTAGATGTCCGCGCCGCGAAACGCGTAGATCGCCTGCTTCGGGTCGCCGATCAGCACGATCGCCGTCGATGGATCGTTGTCCCCGATCCGGTAGACCGCGTCGAAGATGTCGTACTGGATCGGGTCGGTGTCCTGGAACTCGTCGATCAGCGCGACCGGATACTGGTCGCGGATGATCTGCGCGAGCCGCGCGCCGTTCGGCTTTTTCAGCGCGGCGCGCAGACGCGTCAGCAGATCGTCGAAACCCATCTGCGAACGGCGCGCCTCTTCTTCGTCGAAGCGCCGCGCGACCCAGCGCGCCGCGTGGCGCAGCAGATCGTGATACGCATGCGGACGCGCGGCCAGTTTCTCGCGCAGCATCTCCATCGCGACGAACGCCGGATGATCGGGCGGCTCGCCGTCGGTCCAGATCTCTTTCAAACCGGCGGGCGTGAGCCGCGTCCACGCGGCGGACTTGTCGTCGAGGTCCGGGCATTCGAGATCGGGATCGTTCGCCCAGACGCGCAGCTTGTCGATCCACGTTTCGCAGTTGCGCACGTTCAGCTTGCGCGCGTCGAAACGTTTCTTCGCGCGCGCTTCGTCGAGCAGCGTCTTTACTTCGTCGATCCACACGGGCCAGTCTTGCTTCAGTTCCTGGAAGTGGGCACGCTGACGCGCGCGCGCCGCGTTCAGCGCGTCGGCCGGCTCCGGCGCTTCGTCTAGCCGGTCCGCGAGGCCGACGAGGCCGCGGATCGCGAACTGCAACCGCGCTGGGCTCTCGAACCACTCGCGGACCTCGGCGGCCGACAACGCGTCGAGCGGCGCGAGGAACGTGCGCCAGTAGTCGCGCACGACTTCCGCGCGCAGGTCGCTCTGGTCGGTCTCCAGCGTCTGCGAGAACAGGCTGTCGCTGTCGAACGCGTGCTCGCTCAGCATCCGGTTGCACCAGCCGTGGATCGTCGAGACGGCCGCCTCGTCCATCCATTCGGCCGCGTCCACCAACCGGCGCGCGCAAAGCGGCCACGCTTCCTCCGCATATGTGCCGCGCAGATCGTGCAGCAGGTCTTCGCCCGGCGCGAGCGACGGCACGTCGTCCGCAGCGGCGCGGAAGTAGCCGGCGGCTTCGACGAGCCGCGCGCGAATCCGCTCGCGCAACTCCTTCGTCGCCGCGTCGGTGAACGTAACGACGAGGATGTCCGGCGGCATCAGCGCGCGCGCGTCGTCGCGCCCGACGCCATGGCCGAGCACGAGCCGCACGTACAGCATCGCGATCGTGAACGTCTTGCCGGTGCCGGCGCTCGCCTCGATCAGACGGCTGCCGTGCAGCGGGAAATGCAGCGGGTCGAGCACTTCGGCGGCGGTGTCGCGGGCCGGTTCGATGCGCGCGCTCATGCGGTTTCTCCTGCGGGGTTCGGCGTCGCGATCTTCGCCGCGCCTTTCGACTTCGAGCCGGCCGGTATCGCGCGATGCAGCGGCAACAGCAGTTCGAGCGCGAACGCCCCGAACTCGCCGCTCGCGGCGAGCGCGTCGAAGTCCGGATACGCGCGTTGCAGATAGGCGTTCGTGTCGCGCTCGCCGAGTTGCCGCGACACGCCTTCATACGCGGCGCGCGCGGCATCCACTGCTTCGGCCGGCGCATCGGCCGCGTTCGTCATGCCATCCGGCAGCCGGCGCAGCCATGCGAATGCGGTTTTCGCGGCGAGCGGCAACGGCCGGCGCATCCCGTCGTCCCATGCGCGCAGCAGCGCGAGCAGATGACGGTGCGCGTCGTCCGCCGATAACGGCGCGAACTCGACGACGCCGACCTTGCTGACGACGACCGTCGTCACGTCGCCGGCCGCGAGTTGCGCGGCGAGATGCGCGACCCAGTACGCGACCAGCCGTTCGCCGCGATAACGGTTCTCCTTCACGAGCGTGCCCGGATCGAGGATCACGCGGCCGCGCCCGCCGTCCGGATTCGCGCGCAGGTCGTCGATCCAGTCGTCGACCGACAGCGCACGGCCGTCGAGCAGCGCGTCGATCCGCACTTCGTGCTGGCCTTCGAGCAGGTCCGGCCAGCGCGCGAGCGCGGCGCGATAACGTTCGAACAGGTCGGCCATCGGCTCCATCAGTTCTTCCGCGATCACCTCGCCGAAACCGCCCGCCGCGAGGTCGCCGCTGCGATGCATCCGTTCGAGACGCGCTAACGCGGCCGGCTCCACATCGTCGTCGCCGCGCGCGAGCGCCGCGACCTGCGCGCGGATCAACTCGTTCTGCAACTGCCACGCCTGCAACGCATCGACCGAGAACGGCTCGTGATTCTCGCTCGCCGCGTCCTCGGCCTCGAACGCGACGCGCAATCGCTGCCGGAAAAACGCCTTCACCGGATCGCGCAAAAACTCCGCGAGTTCGCGCACCGACAGCGGCTCGTCGCGCGCGACCGGCGGCAAGACGAGCCGCGCGGCGGCCGTGGCCGTTGCGGCCGGCTGCGGCGCGGGCCGGTTCCATTCGGCCGCATACGTGAAGAGCGGCGACGCGTCGGGCCGCGCCGGGAAGTAGTCGGCGCTGAACGGCTGCAACCGGTGCTCGACGGTCAACGCGTCGAGCAGCGCAGCCGGCCTGGCGTCGCCGTCCGCGAGCCGCCAGCCCTTCGCGAGATGCTCGCGCAACTGCCCGACCAGCACCGACGGCGGCCGCGGCGTGTTGTCGGTCACGCTGCGCCCGACCCACGACACGTGCAGATGATCGCGCGCGGACAGCAGCGCCTCCAGGAACAGATAACGGTCGTCCTCGCGGCGCGAGCGGTCGCCGGGCCGGTAGTCGCCGCGCATCAGGTCGAAGTCGAGCGGCGTGCGGCTGCGCGGATAATCGCCGTCGTTCATCCCAAGCAGGCACACGCGGCGGAACGGAATCGCGCGCATCGGCATCAGCGTCGCGAACGTGACCGCGCCCGCAAAAAACCGTTGCGACAGGCCACTGCCTTCGAGTTCCGCGAGCCAGTTCTCCGCGACGATCGACAGCGGCAGCTCGCCCGCGAGCGCCGCTTCGCTGCATGCGTCGCGCCAGGCTTCGAGCGCGTCGTCGAGCTTGTCGAGCGTGTAGGCGTCGTCGCCGTCGACGGCTTCGAAAAACGTGTCCTTCAGCGCGCGCAGCCGTTTGCACCACGCGTCGACGGTCGCCGGCGTGCGCAGCGTCTGCCATGCGCGGTCGAGCGCATCGATCACGCGCATCAGCGGACCGAGCAGCGCCGCGTCGAGGCCGCCGATCTCGCCATACGGCTCGATGCCCTGCCACGGACCCGCGCGGTCGCCGGCCGCATAACCGAGCAGCATCCGCCGCAGCCCGAACAGCCAGCTATTCGGCGCGAGCATGTCGTCGGCCTGCGGCAAGCCGAGGCTCGCGCGCTGCGCCGCGTGCAGACCCCAGCGGATGTTCGCGCCGTCGATCCAGTGGCGCAGCGTCGGCACGTCGTCCGCGTCGATCTGGAAACGCGCGCGCAGCGCCGGCACTTCGAGCAGGTCGAGCACGTCGCCGACGGTGATCCGCGACTGCGGCAGCGCGAGCAGCATGTCGAGCGCGCCGATCAGCGGATCGAACGCGCGCTGCGCGCGGTCCGCGACGCTGAACGGAATGTGCCGCCGGTCGTCGCGGTCGAGCAGTCCGAACACCGCCTGGATGTGCGGCGTGTAGACCTCGATGTCCGGCACCATCACGATCACGTCGCGCGGACGCAGCGTCGGGTCCGCCGCGAACGCGGCGAGCAACTGGTCGTGCAATATCTCGACTTCGCGCTGCGGGCTGTGCGCGACGTGAAAGCGGATCGACGCATCGACGGAAGGATCGACTTCGGGCCAATGCTCGCTGGTTTCCTGTTCCGGCCGCAGATCGCGGATGTCGTCCTGCATCTGGCGCAGCAGCGTGTCCGTGTCGCCGCCGTCGAACAGGTCGATGCGCTGGCCGATCCGCGTGAACTGCGGCGCGTAGCTCGCACGCGCGTCGTCGCTGTCGTATTCGTCGAGCAGCCCGATGAAATCGCGGCCCTGCTTGCCCCACGCGGCGAGCAGCGGCTGCGCGTGCAGATGCAGTTGCGCCGCGTCGAGCACCGCCGGCGAGCCCGCGCGACGCCGCTGCCGCGCGTGCTGCGCGCGCAGCAGGTCCTTGTCCGCGACGATGTCGGCCCAGTAGTGCATGCACGGGTTATGCACGCACATCAGCACCTGGGTCCAGCGCGCGAGCGCCGCGAGCACTTCGAGCGACTGCCGCGGCAGGCTCGAAATGCCGAACACGACGACGCGGCGGGGCAGCCCGGCGGGCCGCGCATCGCGCTCGCGCCACTGCTGCGCCGCGCGCATGAACGCATCGTGCACGCCGGCGCGGCCGCCGGAAGCCGCGCCCGGCGACTGCGCCTCGACGTCGGCCAGCAGCGCGCGCCACAGTTCGGCCTGCCAGCGCGCGTCGTCGGGCAGCGGCATGCGCGCGCCGCGCGCGTCGATCCGCACGTCGTCGCCGTTCGCCCACGCGGCGAGCCAGTCCGCGCGATACACCTGGTACTGGTCGAACAGATCCGCGACGCGCTGCGCGAGCTGGAACCGCTTGCGCTGATCGTCGTCGCTCGCCATGAAGCGGCGCAGCGGTTCGTAGCCGGGCGCGTCGAGCCGCTCGGGCAGCATCCGCATCAGCCGCCACACGAGCCGCGACTTGTCGAACGGCGACACCTCCGGCACCGCATCCGCGCCGAGCACCGCGCGGTACGCCTGCCACAGGAAACGCGACGGCAGCGACATTTCGAGCGCCGCCGCGACCCCGCAGCCGCCGTCGGCCGGATCGGCCGCGAACGCGAGCTTCAGCCACTGCGCGATGCCGTTGCTCTGCACGAGGATCACTTCCTTTTCGAGCGGCGCCAAGGGGTTCTGCGTGATCCACTGGACCATCAGGTCGCGCAGCCGCTCGGGCTGGTTGCCGTGGACCAGCATCAGGCCGGCGGGCAGTTCGCGCGCGCTCAAGCGGCGCTCCTCATGCGAACGGCGTCGAAAGGACGAACGGCAGCGCGGGCTTGCCGCGCGAACGCGCTGCGAAACAGCGGGGAAAAGACGGGATAGCGGAGTCGTGCGGCCATGTCGGCGGGTCGTGTCGAAAGCATATGCAGCGGGGGCGACGGCCTCTGCACCGCCGCCCGAAGCGACATACTACGACATCGGCGCGCGACCGCCCGCAAATGACCGCGCGGCCGTTGCGCGTCGAGCGACGCCGGCCGCGAAACGCCGGTCGCGCGCGGCCCGCTGCCGCGCGCTCACGCGGCGATCAGAACACGCGCCCTTCGGTCAGGTGCGTGGTCGTGCCGTTCAGCGCATGGTCGCCGACCACGCGCGCCTTGTGCGACAGCGGGTTGTGGCTGAAGATCGTGCGCAGGTTGCGCCAGTGGCGGTCGAAGTTGTGCGCGCGCGACGTCGCGGACGCGCCGCCCGCCTCGAACATCCTCTCGCCCACGTACAGCGCGAGCTTGCTGACGACCAGTTGCGTGCGTGCGGTCGCGAGCGCGCCTTCGAGCACGAGCGCATCCGCGTTCGCTTCCCCGTTGCGGATCGCGCGCGCCGAACGGTCGAGCACGCGCGCGTTGTCGCGCACCAGCGCGTCGATCGCGTGGCTGTGCGCGGTCAGGTCGCCGATCACCTGCTGGATGAACAGATCCTCGCGCGCGGACGGCGCGGGGCTGTGCAGCGCGGGCCGCCCGTGCTGGAGCACGTAACGCTGCGCGTCCGCGACCGCGTTGCGCACGATGCCCGCCGCGGTCGCGACCAGATGGAGCTGCCGCAGCGCGCCGCCATGGCGGCCGACCAGCGTCGTCAGCGTGCGCTGCGTGACTTCGTCGTCCTGCACCCGCACGTTGTCGAACACGAGGCTGCCGCTCGCGGTCATCCGCTGGCCCATGCCGTCCCAGTCGTCGAGCACGTTCAGGCCGTCGCGCGCCACCGGGATCACGACGACCACCGGGTTGCCGTGGTCGTCCTGCACGTTGAGCCGCGCGTAGTCGGAGAACGCGGTGCCGGTCGCGTAATACTTGCGGCCGTTCAGCCGGTAATGGTCGCCCTCGCGCACGAGCTGCGTCGTGATCTCGCCCGGACGCGACGTGCCGAGTTCCGTCGATGCGCCGCCGAAAATCGCGCCGTCGATCACGCGCTGGATCTGCAATTCGTTGAACGGCGTGCGCGGCGACAGCAGCAGCGCCTCGGTCTGGTCGAAGTGGATGCGCAACGCGTGCGCGAGGTTGCTGTCCTCGGCCGCGAGCGCGGCGATCACGTCGAACTCGTCGACCAGCGACCCGCCGAGGCCGCCCCACTCGACCGGCAGCCGCAGCTTGCCGAGCCCCGACTCGCGGAACAGCCGGAAGCCGTCGAACGGCAGTTCGCGGCGGACCTCGCGCGCGGCCGCGCCTTCGCCGATCGCCTTCGCGAGCGCGGGCAGCGCGGCAAGCGCCGCTTCGAGCCGCGCGTTCGCGGCGGTGTTCTGTGCAGCAGCCATCCGTCGTTCCTCTATCTGACCATGCGGGCCGGCGCGCTGCCGGCGAAGCCTGAAAGTATAGGGACGCGCGTCACGACGGATAACCACCGATTTGCGCTAATGTTATTCGCGCGGATGCAAAAGCATGCGTCTGTCCGGCCGCGCAATGCGCTGCGAAAAACGCGCTGATTCGCGCGATGCAAATCACGTCGCGATGCTTAACGATCGCTCGATTCGTTCTTTGACGGCGCGCACGACGCGTTTCGATAATCGGCGCTTTTCCCGTTCAGGAGCCCGATGATGCGCCGCGTTGCCGCTGCCTTTCCGTTCGCTGCGATTGCAGCTTTTGCGATGCTGATGCTGCCGGGCTTCGCGTCCGCCGCGAACGACGACGCGCAGCGCACGCTGCGCATCGGCTTCGTGCCGGGACCGTATGCGGACGAGTTCCGCGAAGGCGTCGAACCGCAACTGGTTCGCAAGGGCTACAAGATCAAATACGTGGAGTTCAGGACCGGCCTCGAAGCGAACCAGGCCGTCTACAGCGGCGAAATCGCCGCCGACGTGATGCAGCACGAGGTCTATCTGAAGTCGTACAACGACCGCAACGGCACCGACCTGGTCGGCGTCGTGCAGGTGCCGACGCCGCCGATGGGCCTCTATTCGACGAAGCACCGCACGCTCGCCGACGTGAAGTCCGGCGCGACCGTCGCGGTGCCGAACGATCCGGTGAACCTCGAACGCGCGCTGAAAATCCTGCAGCGGATCGGCTGGATCCGCATCCGCCCGAACCCGAATCCGGTGGACGTGACCGAGCGCGACCTGATCGCGAACCCGGCCGGCATCCGCATCGTGCCGCTCGAAAACGCGCAGGCGCCGCGCGCGCTCGACGACGTCGACTACGCGGCGATCCAGGGCAACTTCGCGATTTCGAGCGGCCACCGGCTGACCGAGGCGCTCGCGCTCGAACAGATGACGTCGCCGTATGTAAACCAGGTGGTCGTGAAGGCGACGAACCGCAATTCGCGCACGACGACGGATATCGTGGAAGCGTATCGCTCCGACGCGTTCCGCAGCGCGATTCTCGGCAATCACGTTTATGACGGGTTCCGGCTGCCCGATTATTTCGGGCATTGAGCGGCGCGATTGCATGCGCGGCGATCGTTATCGCAGCGTGGGCATCCGCGAAAGTTCGACAACGCGCGTTATGTCGTCGGAGTCGCGAAACAGGTGTGCACCGCACGCTTAGAAAATCACAAATCGTTGTTTTGCCGGCTCCGCATCGCGTGCTTAACTTTTTGTCCTGCGGCGCGCAACGTCCGCCCCCGCGACCGAACCGGAAAGCCAACGTGACCCAATCGACCCTCGCCCGCCCTGCTTCGCTTCCTGCCTCGCTCCCAGCCTCGCCGCCGGATCGCGTTCCGGTCGGCGACCCCGTTCACACGCCGTTCGTGCCGGTGCCCTCGCCGGCGTCGTTCATCGACAGCCCCGCGTCGCGCATTCTCGCGCAGCCACTGATGCTCGGCCTGTTCCTGCCGATCCAGGCGGGCGGCTGGAGCGCATCGACACTGCCGCGCACGACGGACTGGTCGTTCGACTACAACGCGGGCCTCGTGAAGCAGGCCGAGGACTTCGGCTTCGACCTCGTGTTCGCGCTGTCGCAATGGCTGCCGAAGGGCGGTTACGGCGGCGTGTTCGACGGCCACGCGCTCGACTCGTTCATGACGCTCGCCGCGCTGACCGCGCGCACCGAACGGATCGTGCTGGTCGCGACGAGCCACGTGCTGTACGGGCCGTGGCATCCGCTGCACTTCGCGAAGTTCTGCGCGACGCTCGATCACATCTCGAACGGCCGCTGGGGGATCAACGTCGTCACCGGCCATCGCGCGGTCGAGCACGAAATGTTCGGCTGGCAGCGGATCGAGCACGACCGCCGCTACGAACTCGCGGCCGAGTTTCTCGACGCCGTGCAGCAGTTGTGGGCGCAGCCGGACAACTTCACCTGCCACCCGCTGCAATCGTCGTGGCGGCTGAACGGCGCGTTCGTCACGCCGAAGCCGCGTTATGGCCGTCCGCTGCTCGTGAACGCCACCGGCTCCGACGCGGGGATCGAATTCGCCGCGCGTTATTCGGATGTCGTGTTCATCACCAGCCCCGCCGGTTCGGAGATCGAAGCGGCGCTCGCCGCGCTGCCCGAACACACGGCCCGCGTCAAAGCGGCCGCCGCGCGCCACGGCCGCCCGGTGCGCACGCTGATTAACCCGATGGTGATCTGCCGCGAGACGCCGGCCGAGGCGCGCGCGTATCGCGACGCGATCGTCGCCCACGGCGACGAAGGCAGCTTCCAGCGCTTCGACAGCGACGCGCACGCCTGGCGCGGCAACGCCGCGCAGCGCCAGGCCGCGGCGGCGCGCGCGGTCGGCGGCAACATCTCGATCGTCGGCTCGCCCGAGGAGATCGCGGCGTACATCGTGCGGCTGCATCGCGCCGGCATCGACGGCGTGCAGTTGAGCTTCTTCGACTTCGAACCGGACCTGCGCTTCTTCGGCGAACGCGTGCTGCCGCTGCTGCGCGAAGCCGGACTGCGCCACTGATCCAGTAAGCGCCAACGCGCCGCCGCGCGCCTCCACACAAAGGGGAACACATGAGCCGCCTCTGGTACACCCGCTGCCCCGCGCCGACGCCGTTCGGCATCGCCGCGCAGCAGGGTCTGCTGCAACAGGAGTTCGCCGCGGACGGCATCGACGTCGCCGCGTTGCAGGACGCCGACGACGTGCTGATCCGCCGTTCGCACTTCACGCATTCGCAGCCATGGTCGTTCCGCCAGGGCGGCAACATTCCGGCGTTGTGGGCACGCTCACAAGGCAGCGATACGCGGCTCATCGGCGTCAGCTGGGTGGACGAGTTCCAGGCGCTGCTCACGCTCGATCCGCACCTGGAAGCGACGCGCGCGTCGCTCGCCGGACGCCGCTTCGGGCTGCCGCTGAACACGCGCGCGCAGGTCGTCGATTTTCATCGCGCGACCGCGCTACGCGGCTTCGCCTCGCTGCTCGACGCGGCCGGCGCGTCGCTGGCCGACGTCGAACTGATCGACCTGCCGCACGCGCCGCGCGGCCTCGAAGACGCGAAGCCGGCCGCCGACGCGCCGATCGGCGCGTGGCTCGACGCGCAACGCTCGCACGAATTCGCGCGCGAAGCGCAGGCGCTGCTGCGCGGCGAGGTAGACGTGGTGTTCGTGAAGGGCGCGACGGGGCTCGACATCGCGAACGTGACCGGCGCGCGCGTGCTGATCGACATCGGCGCGCAGCGCGACCGCCGCCTGCATGCGAACAACGGCACGCCGCGCCCGCTGACCGTCGATGCGCAACTGCTGCGCGAGCGGCCCGACCTCGTCGAGCGCGTGCTGGTCCGCACGCTCGACGTCGGCGACTGGGCGGGCGCGCATCCGGTCGAGGTCGCAAGTTACGTCGGCCGCGAAGTGCGCAGCGCCGAGCATTGGGTGCGCCGCGCCTATCCGGGCGGGCTGCACCGGCAACTCGCGATCGGCCTCGACGCCGATGCGCTCGACGCGTTGTCGAACTTCAAACGCTTCCTGTTCGAACACGCGTTCATACCGAACGACTTCGATTTCGCGCAATGGGTCGATCCAGCGCCGCTCGCCGCCGCGCTCGAACGGCGGCAAGCGGCAGGCCGGGCCGCCGCGTGAGCGTCGCCTCGCCGTTCGCCTGACCACTACGCACGGACCGGCCGCGCGCGCCGGGTCCGCCCCCCCACGCTCTTCCTTCTTCGACCCGATGATCCAGAACCTGCTGCGCACCGCGCTCGTGCGGTGCGGTGTCCTTTCGCTGGCCGGCGCGTGCGCGCTTGCCGGCCCCGCCGCGTTCGCGCAGACGCGCGGCGGCACGCTGAACTTCGTCGTCACGCCGGAGCCGACCGCGCTCGTCGACGTCGCGACAACGGCGGTAAACGTGCTGAAGGTGAGCCCGAAAGTCGTCGAAGGGCTGCTCGACTACGACTTCGATTTCAGGCCGAAACCGTCGCTCGCGACGTCATGGGAAGTCGCGGACGACGGCCGCCGCTACGTGTTCCACCTGCGCCGCGGCGTGAAATGGCAGGACGGCCAGCCGTTCACGTCGGCCGACGTCGCGTGGTCGCTGCAAACATTGCGCTCCGTGCATCCGCGCGCGAAAACGACCTTCGCGAACGTGACCGACATCGCGACGCCCGACCCGTACACGGTCGTCATCACGCTGTCGAAACCCGCGCCGTACCTGATCCGCGCGTTCTCGTCGTCGGAGACGCCGATCCTGCCGAAACACGTGTACGAGGGCCGGGACGTGCTGTCGAATCCGGCGAACAACGCGCCGATCGGCACCGGCCCGTTCCGTTTCGTGAAGTGGGTGCGCGGCAGCTACATCGAGTACGCGCGCAACGACGACTACTGGGACAAGGGCAAGCCGTATCTCGACCGCGTGATCGTCAAGGTGATCGAAGACCCGGCCGCGCGCGCGGTCGCGTTCGAAAACGGCTCGGTCGATCTCGGCGCGGACACGCCGGTGCCGCTGTCCGACCTCGCGCGGCTGAAGGCCGATCCGAAACTCGCGATCGAGACGCGCGGCTACGAATTCCAGGCCGGCGTCGCGCGGATCGAATTCAACCTCGACAACCCGGTGCTGAAGAACCTGAAGGTGCGCCAGGCGATTGCATCGGCAATCGACCGCGACGTGATCCGCAAGGTGATCTACTACGGTTACGCGACCGCCAGCGCGAGTCCGCTGATGCCGTCGAACCCGTACTACGATCCCGCGCCGACGCCGTATCCGTTCGACGTCGCGCGCGCGAACCGCCTGCTCGACGACGCCGGTTATCCGCGCCACGCGGACGGCACGCGCTTTTCGCTGACGCTCGACCCGCTGCCGATCGGCGACCTGCCCGCGCGCACCGCCGCGTACCTGAAGTCGGCGCTCGCGCGCGTCGGCATTGCGGTGACGATCCGCACCCAGGACCTGCCCGCGTATCTGAAGCGGATCTACACCGACCGCGACTTCGACTTCAGCGTGAACGGAATGAGCAACCTGTTCGATCCGGTCGTCGGCGTCGCGCGGCTCTATACGACCGACAACTTCCGGCCCGGCGTGCCGTTCACGAACGGCTCGCACTACAGCAACCCGGAGATCGACCGGCTGTTCGCGCAGGCCGCGCAGGAAACCGACGAAACGAAACGCAGGCAGTCGTTCTCGCAGATCCAGCGGATTCTCGAACGCGACCTGCCGGACCTGAACCTTGTATCGCCGCAATACGTGACCGTCTACGCGCGCAGCGTGCACGACGCGACGACGTCGCCGGACGGCACCGCCGCGAGTTTCGCGGACGTGTGGCTGCAACGCTGAACGGCCTGCTTCGCGATGGCCACCGACCGACCAGAAGGAGAAACACCGATGAACGCCCCTCATCGTCACCCGCTGCACGCCGATCATCACGCGCTGATCGCGGCCGCGACCGAACTCGGCCAGGCGTTCGCCGAACAGGCCGCCGACCACGACCGCACCGGCGACCCGCCTGCCGCGCAATTCGACGCGCTGCTCGCGGCGGGCCTGCTGCGCGCGAACATCGCGGCTGCCGACGGCGGTTTCGGCGCGGGCCTCGCGGTGTCGCGCGCGATCGTCGGCGAAATCGCGCGCGGCGATCCGTCGGTCGCGCTGATCCTCGCGATGCACTACAGCCAGCACGCGATGATCGTGCGGTCCGAACGCGACGGCCTCGGCGAATGGCCGCACGATCTCGCGCGACGGCTCACGCGCGCGTCGCTGACGGGCCGCGCGCTGATCAACGCCGCGCAGGTCGAACCCGCGCTCGGCTCGCCGTCGCATGGCGGCTTGCCGGACACGATCGCGCAACGCGACGGCGACCGCTGGCGGCTGACCGGCCACAAGCTGTATGTGACCGGCGTGCCGCTGCTGTCGTGGATCAACGTGCTCGCGCGCACCGACGAGCCCGAGCCGCGCCTCGGTCACTTCCTCGTGCCGCGCGACGCACCCGGCGTGCGGATCGTCGAGACCTGGGACCCGATCGGCATGCGCGCAACCGCGAGCCACGACGTCGTGCTCGAAGACGTCGCGGTTCCGCACGGCGACGTCGTCGCGTTGAAACCCGCGCGCCTCGGCCTGCAACGCGACCCGCACGCGACCGCGTGGTACTTCAGCCTGATCGGCTCGATATACGACGGCGCGGCGCGCGCCGCGCGCGACTGGCTGGTGTCGTTCGTCAACGAACGCAGGCCGAGCGTGCTTGGCGGCGCGTCGCTCGCGACCGTGCCGACCGTGCAGGAAACCGTCGGCCGCATCGACGTGCTGTTGACGACGAACGACTGGCTGTTGCGCAGTCACGCGGATGCGCTCGACGCCGGCGACCCGCCGGTATCGCTCGCGGCCGCGATCAAGCACACGGTTATCGACAATTCGGTCGCCGCCGTCGAGGCCGCGATCGAACTCGCGGGCAATCACGGCCTCGCGCGCCGCCATCCGCTCGAACGGCATCATCGCAATGTGTTGTGCAGCCGCATCCATGCACCGCCCAATCAGTTGATCCGCGTGAACGCCGGGCGCGCGGCGCTGGGCGTATAGACGCGCGACCCGCCCCGCTCTTTCGCATCGAAAGCGCGGTTCGAACAGGCACGTTCGCCTGCTCGAACCGCGCTTTTTTCTATCGGGCGAACGATTCGTCCAGGCCGTTGTTGCATAGCTTCGAACGCATGAACCCGTAGCATTCCGGCTCGAATATCAGTAGCAGAAATCGATCGAAACGACAGGCAGTTTCGTGTTGACCGGTCAAAGACAGAATCAACAAAATAGCCTCGCCGAACGACACCGCTCGCATCGCGCGAAACCGTCCGGCCGTCTCACCGTCATACGTCGCTACCTATAAATTCGGATAACTATGAAAAGAGTCTTTCTCGCACTGACCGCCGTTTCGCTCGCCCCTGTCGCCGCCCACGCGCAAAGCAGCGTGACGCTGTACGGCGTGCTCACCGGCAACGTCACCTACCTGAACAACGCGCAGACCGCCGCGACGACGCCCGGCGGCCGCCCGCGCGGCGGCACCCAGGTCGCGGTGCTCGACGGCGGCACGTCCGGCCCGAGCGCGAGCCGCTGGGGATTGAAGGGCATCGAGGATCTGGGCGGCGGGCTGAAGGCGATCTTCAACGTCGAGGGCGGTTTCAGCATCAACAACGGCGCGATCGGCCAGGGCGGCACGCTGTTCGGCCGCCAGGCGTGGGTCGGGTTGAGCGCGAACCGCTACGGCACGGTCACGCTCGGCCGCCAGAGCGACCTCGCGGTCGATTACGTGTCGCCGCTGCTGTACGCGTGGTACTTCGGCAACATGGCGATCCACCCGTCCGACTACGACAACCTGAACTTCACGCACCGGATCAACAACGCGGTCAAGTACGCGTCCGATTCGTTCGGCGGCTTCCGTTTCGGCGCGTTGTACAGCTTCGGCGGCGTCGCGGGCAACGTATCGCAGAACCAGTACTGGTCGACCGGCGTCAGCTATACCGGCGGCAGCTTCGCGCTCGCCGCGTCGATCATCAACGCGCGCAATCCGAACACCTCGCTGTACGGCACCAACGCGAACGCGAGCGCGACCGGCAACAATCTCGGCTCGCAAGGCTCCGCGACGTCGCCGGAAACGAGTCCTTCGATCGCCGGCTTCGCGTCCGCGCGCACGCAGCAGACCGTCTCGGTCGCGAGCACGTACACGCTCGGCTCCGCGATCTTCGGCGCGGTATGGTCGAATACGCAGTTCCGCAACCTCGGCTACACGGCTTCGCTGAATCCGCTGAACTATTCGGGCAACGCGTCGTTCAACACGGTCGGCGTGAGCGTCCGTTATCAGGTGACGCCGTTCCTGCGCGTCGGCACGTCGTTCGACTACACGGACGGCGGCAACGTCAGCGGCAAGGGCAGCGCGAAATACGGGCAGTTGAACGTCGGCGCGGGTTATTCGCTGTCGAAGGCGACCGAGCTTTATCTGAGCGCCGCCTACCAGCACGCGAGCGGCGTCGATTCATGGGGACGCCCGGCCGTCGCGGACATCGGTTATCTGACGCCGTCCGCGACGTCGAAGCAGGTCGCGCTGTCGCTCGGCGTGAAGCATCTGTTCTGATGCATGATGCGTGATGGGCGCAACGTCGTTTGATGACGACGTTGCGCGTTCGAACCGCTACGTCAAACCGACTGCCGCAGCATGTGCAGATAGTCGTCCGCGCTCGCTTCGCGCGGATTCGTCTTGTGGCTGTGATCCGCGAGCGCGCCCTTCACGATCGCCGGGAACAGGTCCTCGCCGACGCCGAGTTCGGCCAGCCCGCGCGGCAGTCCGAGCTTGCCGCTCATCCGCGCGATCGCATCCGCGACGCTTTCCGACCCGGCCAGCCCCATGCTCTGCGCGAGCCGTTCGAGCTTGCGTTCGGCGACGACGCCGTCCGCGCCCGCGTTGAAGCGCACGACCGCCGGCAGGAAGATCGCGTTCAGCGTGCCGTGATGCAGCCGCGGATTGATGCCGCCGAGCGAATGGCTGAGGCTGTGCACGCAGCCGAGTCCCTTCTGGAAGGCGAGCGCGCCCTGCATCGACGCGCTCATCATGTTGAGCCGCGCCTCGCGGTCGTGCGGCTCGCGCGTCGCGCGCTCGATGTGCGCCCATGCGCGGCGCAAACCGTCGAGCGCGATGCCGTCGGCGGGCGGATTGAACGCGGGCGCGAGGAACGTCTCGATGCAATGCGCGATCGCGTCCATGCCGGTCGCGGCGGTCAGCATCGCGGGCAGATCGAGCGTGAGGCCCGGATCGCAGATCGCGACCTTCGGCACGACATAGGGCGACAGGATGCCGACCTTGCGGCCGTCGTCGAGAATCAGGATCGCGCCGCGCCCCACTTCGCTGCCGGTGCCGGCCGTGGTCGGGACCGCGATCACCGGCGCGGTCGCGGACGTGACCCGCGCGACGCCGCCCTCGATCGCCGCGAACGACTTTAGCGGGCCGTCGTGCGTCGCGCACACGGCGACGCCTTTCGCCAGGTCGATCGACGACCCGCCGCCGACCGCGACGATCCCGTCATGGCCGCCCGCGCGGTACAACTCGACGGCCGCGCGCACCGCGCGTTCGTTCGGGTTCGGCGGCGTGCCGTCGTACACGCTCGTATCGTTCGCAAAGCCCGCGTTCGCGAGCTTCGCCAGCACGCGGTCCACGATGCCGGCCGCGCGAATGCCCTTGTCGGTCACGACGAGCGGACGGCGAATGCCGATGCGCCCGCACTCCTGCGGCAACAGGTCGAGCGAGTCGTAGCCGAACTGGATCTGCGTGATGTAGTTGATGAGCGCCATCTGTCGAAACCCTCGTTGATCGTTGATCGCCGGCACAGGCCGGCGAGTGGGGAAACCATAACGACCGCGCGAACGACCGCGCGAACCGCAGGCCCGGGCAACGACGCGTGGCGATCCCTCGCCGCTACCGCTGACGCCCGAGCTTCGCCGAAATCGCGCGGCACGCGTCGAGCAGGCGGCTCGCGTTCGCCTGGGTCGCCGCTTCGCTGTGCCGGTACAGCGGCATGCTGATGCTGACGCAGCCGACCGGCGCGCCGTCCGCATCGAGAATCGCCGCGCCGCAGCAGAAAATCTGCAATTCGTTTTCTTCGTCGTCGAGCGAGTAGCCGCGCTCGGCCGTCGCCCTGATCTCCTTGCGCAGCTTCGCGCGCGACGTGATCGTGTTCGGCGTGAAGCGCGCGAACTCGATCTGTTCGATCAGGCTGTCGCAGACGTCCGCCGGCAGCGCGGCCAGATACGCCTTGCCGACCGAACTCGAATAGAGCGTCACGCGCGTGCCGATCCGCGACGCCATTCGCACCGTCTGCGGGCTCTCCAGCTTGTCGATGTACACCATGCCCTGCGCGCTCGGCACCGCCAGATGCACGGTCTCGCGCGTCGCGTCGCGCAGTTGCGCGAGCACCTCCGCCGACGCGACGCGCAGGCTCGACCGCTCCCAGCTGCGGCTCGCGAGGCTGATGAGGCGCGGCCCGAGCATGTACGTGCCTTCGTCCACGCCGTCCGCGATCAGCCCTTCGGCAGCCAGCGCCGCGACGATCCGGTAGACGGTCGGGCGCGGAAAACCGGTCGCCGCCGCGAGCGCGGCGACGTTCAGCGGCGCGTCCGCGTCCGAGATCCGTTGCAGCACGGTCATGAACTTCGAGAAGGCGGCGGTGCCGGCCACCACTTTCGGGTCGGCGCCGGCCGGGCTGAGTTTAGGCATCGGAAATAACGGTCTGGAGGAAAACGCCATTATGCCCGCCGCCGTTTGCGCTCCCGGCGCGGCATCTCGCGGACATCTCGCGTCACGCCGCCAGATAACCTCCGTCCACCGGCACGACCGTCGCGGTCATGAACGACGCGGCCGGCGTGCACAGGAACGCGACGACCTGCGCGACCTCCTCGGGACGGCCCCAGCGGCGCAGCGGCGTGCGCTCGGTGATCGCGCGCGAACGGTCGTCGTCGTGCTGCAACGCATCGGTCAGCGGCGTCGCGATCCAGCCGGGCGCGACCGCGTTCACGCGGATGCCGTCCGCCGCATACGCGATCGCAAGCGACTTCGTCAGTTGCGCCACGCCGCCCTTGCTCGCGCTGTACGCGGGCACGAGGCCGCCGCCGAAGAACGACAGCATCGACGCGGTGTTCACGATGCAGCCGTTCGACTCGCGCAGCCGCGCGCGCGCCGCCGAGCACACGCGCATCGTGCCGGTCAGGTTCACGTTCAGCACGTGTTCGAACACGTCGAGTTCGAACTCCTCGACGCGGCGGATCACGCCCGCGCAGTTCACGACGATGTCGAGCCGCGCGAACGACGCCAGCGCCGCGTCGACGTCCTGTTGCGACGCCACGTCGAGTTCGCGCTGCCGCACCGAGGCCGGCAGTTCGGGATCGACGCCGGCCGGCGGCAGGATGCCCGCCGCGGTGACGTCCGCGCCGAGCGCGTCGAGCTGCGCGGCGATCTTCGCGCCGATGCCGGAGAAGCCGCCGGTCACGAGCGCGACCTTGCCCGCGAGTACGTCCTTCTGGAAAGTCATGTTCTGCATGTTCCTCAATCGAAAACCGTCACGCGGGCACGACGACCGGCTCGCGCTCGTGCACTTCGCGCACGACGAACAGATAGACCATCGCGGCCGCGAACGCGATGCCCGCGCTGATCAGCAGCGCGTTCACGAACGAGTGCGTCTGATCGACGACGACGCCGGTGATGACCGGCGCGAGCGAGCCGCCGAGATAACCGCCGAAGTTCTGCATGCTGCCGAGCGACGCGACCAGCCGGCGCGGCGCGGCCACGCTGACGAGCGCCCATGCGCCGCCGCTCGCGTGGTTCACGAAGAACATCGCGAGCGAGATGTAGACGACCGCGAGCGTCGTGCTCGGCGTGTACGCGGCCGGCACCGTGAACACCGCCGCGCCGATCAGGCCGATGCAGATCGGCCACTTGCGGCTGCGGATCGGCGCGCTGCCGCGGCGCAGCAGGTAGTCCGCGAAATAACCGCTGGTCGCCATCCCGAGCGTGCCGAACACATACGGAATCGCGACCACCCAGCCGGTGCGCGCGATGCTCAGATGCCGCTCGTGTTCGAGATACGCGGGCAGCCACGTCAGGTACAGCCACACCATGTAGATCACGCCCATGAAGCCGAAGATCATCCCCCACGTGTTCACGTGACGGAACAGGCCGAGCCATTCGCCGAGCGCCGGCGCGCCCTGTTTTTCTCCGCTCGAATCGCCCTGGTCGAGATACGCGACTTCGTCGTGCGTGAGCGCGACTTCGGCGCGGTTGCGATACAGCAGATACCAGCCGATCGCGACCGCGATGCCGAGCACGCCCATCACGACGAACATCTGCCGCCAGCCGAACGCGAGCAGCAGCACCGTCAACAGCGGCGGCGCGAGCATCGGGCCGAGCGTGCTCGACGTGACGAAGATGCCGGTCGGGCCGCCGCGATCCTTCGCGGCGAACCATTCGTTGACGACCTTCGCGCCGGCCGGGAAAAGCGGCGCCTCGCAGATGCCGAGCAGCACGCGCGCATACAGGAAGTGGTTCAGCGTCTGAATGAAGCCGCCCGCGAGCTGCGCGACCGACCACAGGAACATCCCGAGGCCGAGCATCACGCGCGAGCCGAAGCGGTCGAGCAATGCGCCGACCGGCAGCTGCGCAAACGCATACGCGAGCGAGAACGCGGACAGCAGCAGCCCCATCTGCGAAGCGGACAGCCCGAGTTCCTGGCTAACCGAATGATTCGCGATCGACAGCGTGCTGCGGTCCAGATAATTGATCGTGCCGGCGACGGTCAAAAACGCGATCGCCAACACCTGCGTGCGCTTGAGGCGCCTGCTTCTCTCCGCCATGTTTGTCTCCTGATATTTGTAATGTATGGGTGCTGCGTGCTTCAGTAGGTGGCGCGGCCTCCGGACAGGTCGAACACCGCGCCGGTGTTGAACGTGCAGGCCGCAGAGCCGAGCCACAGCGCCAGTGACGCCACTTCGTCCACGGTGCCGAGCCGCGCGAGCGGGCTTTTGTCGATCATCGTCTGCACGTGCGCGGCGGACATCTGCTGCAACAGCGGCGTCTCGACGGCCGCCGGCGCGATCGCGTTCACGAGCACGCCGGACTGCGCGAGTTCCTTGCCGAGCGACTTCGTCAGCGCGATCACGCCCGCCTTCGCCGCGCTGTACGCGGACGCGTTCGGCGTGCCCTCCTTGCCGGCGAGCGACGCGAGGTTGACGATGCGCCCGTAGCCGGCCGCGCGCATCGCGGGCGCGACTGCGCGGCACACGTGGTAGACGCCGAGCAGGTTCACGTCGATCACGCGCGCCCACGTCTGCGGGTCGGACTGTTCGAGCGGGCCGGTCGGCCCCGCGTAACCGGCGTTGTTCACGAGCACGTCGATGCGGCCGTGGCGTTCGAGGGTCGCGGCCGTCGCGCGCTCCACCGTCGCCGGGTCGGACACGTCCACGCGATAACCGTGGCCCGCTTCGTCGGTTGCGGAGAGATCCCAGCTGACCGTCGTTGCGCCCGCGTCGCCGAACGCGCGGACGATCGCCGCGCCGATGCCCTGCGCGCCGCCGGTGACGACCGCGACGCAGCCCGTGAAGTCGTAGCGCGGCGTGCCGCGCGTTGCCGCGCTCATCGGATGAACTGGTCGACGTAACCCGCGCCGAGGCCGTTCGACGCGTAGTGTTTGCGGCACATGTCGATCTTCGTGAACACGTCCTCGTAGCCGGTGTGATTGCCGTACGGATCGCAGTAATACATCACGCCGTTCACCTGGAAGTACGTGATCATCTCCTCGACGTCTTCCGGCACGTACAGCGTGTGCGTTTCGCCGGGCGGCTCGTACACGTAGCTGCCCTCGGTCGCGACCCAGTCGTGTTCGAGATAGCGCCAGCGGCCCTTCAGCACCATGCCGTGCACCGACTGCGGATGCCGGTGCCGGCTCAGCACGCCCGCGCGGCGCACCCGCAGCAGGTTCATCCAGTAGCCCTGCGACGCGTTCAGGCACAGCGGCCGGAACCACACGTTCTCCGCCTGCGGCACCCATACGCGCTCGTCGTCCGGAATCGCGGACGGCACGACGATCTCCTTCTGCGCCTCCGCCGGGAACGGCAGTTGATACGGCATCGTCGCCGGGTACACCGTGTCCTTCTCGCTCACCGCGTCTCCTTGTCCATGATATGGACATTCATATCGTATCGTGGACACCAATCTACGACTGCGGCGAGACGGTTGTCAAGCGATGCCCCCACGGCCCGAAAGCGTTCGGACCGCGGCGGACAAAAGACGCGCAACGCACGGCGGGCGCGGGATCGAGCCCGGTCGAGCGTTGCGGATGAAGAACGGGAATCCGGGTAAACGTGGGCGCCGGCGCTCACGCTCAGCGCGGCTTCATCAGCACCTTGATCGACGCGGGCGAGTTCGCGATCTTGATCGCCTCGTCCCATTCGTCCAGCGTGAAGCCGTGCGTGACGATCCCCTTCGACGTGACGAGGCCGCGCGCGAGCAGATCGATCGCGACCGGATAACAGTACGGCCCGAGATGCGCGCCGCGCACGTCGAGTTCCTTGCGGTCGCCGATGATCGACCAGTCCACCGTCGCGTCCTCGCCGAACACGCTGAACTCGACGAAGCGGCCGAGCTTGCGGATCAGTTGCAGCCCCTGGCCCACGCCCGCCGCCGCGCCGGTCGTTTCGATATACACGTCGCAACCGTAGCCGTTCGTCAGCGAGCGAACGAATTCGAGTGCATCGTCGCGCTTCGGGTTGATCGTCACGTCCGCGCCGTATTCGCGCGCGAGTTCGAGCCGTTCGTCGAGCAGGTCGATCACGACGAGTCGCTTCGGCGTCTTCAGATGGGCGACCTGCGTCATCATCAGCCCGAGCGGCCCCGCGCCCGCGATCACGACCACGTCGTCCAGTTGCACGTCGCCGCGATTCACGGTATGGATCGCGCACGCGAGCGGCTCGATGATCGCGGCGTCTTCGAGCGAGATGCCGTCCGGTATCCGGTGCACGATCGCGGTCGGCGGAATCCGCATGTAGTCGGCCATCCCGCCGTCCGCGACCTCGCGCTGGAAGCCGAAGATGTTGTGCACCTCGCACATCCAGTACTGGCCCGAGCGGCAATAGCGGCATTTGCCGCACGGCACGATCTGCTCCGCGATCACGCGTTCGCCGACCTCCACGCCGAAATGTTCCGCCGCGCCTTCGCCGAGTTCGTCGACATAGCCGAAGAATTCGTGGCCCGGAATCACCGGCGCCTTCACCCACGGGCTCGGGCCGCCCCAGAACATCTTCGCGCCCGAGTAGCACTTGCAGTCGCTCGCGCAGATTCCGCAGGCGGCGATGCGGATCACCATCTCGCGCGGACCCGCGCGCGGCCGCGTCACCTGCTCGACGCGATAGTCTTTCGGCGCATGGCAGACCACCGCCGTCATCCGGGTCGAATCGTCGTTCGTCATCGCCGCCTCCGTTTCGCTGCGCACGTCTCGATGATGCAAGCCGCCGCGCGTCATTCCAGATTCGTATGGCGCGCGCGCATCGCGTCCGGCGACACGCGAAGCCGCTCGCGCAGCTTCAGCACCAGCAGTTCATGGATGAAGAATTGCGCGCCCTCGTACACGCTGCCCATCGGCAGCAGCGACGCGGACGCGCGCCGGTCGTCGGCCATCGTCTGCGCGGGCAGCACGCAGACGACATCGGCCAGCGCGGCCGCGCTGCCGCCGGGCTGCGCGGTGAACAGCAGCGTGCGCGCGCCCGCATCGCGCGCGACGCGCAGCAGCGCATCGACGGTCGAGAATCCGCCCGGCCCCGCGCTCGCGGCCAGCAGGTCGCCGTTGCCGACCGGCGGCGCGGCCATGTCGCCGACCACATGCGCATCGAGTCCGAGGTGATAGAGCCGCATCGCGAACGCGCGCATCATCAGCCCTTCGCGGCCCACGCCGTAACAGACGATGCGCGCGGCGGACGCCAGCGCGTCGATTGCGGGATCGAGTGCATCGTTCGGGAGACGGCCGAGCACCGCGCGCACGTCGTCGAGCGCGCGTTCGGCCAGCGTTTGAAGATCGCCGTCGAGAGAAGTCACGGGAATGCCTCTTGGCGCTGCGGCTTCGCGAAGCGGATCAGCGGCCCGAACGCGGCTTCACGCCGCGACGCGATCGCCGGCCACCGTCGCGCCGCGTCGCGCGAGCGCGCCGCCGTCCTTGCCGAACAGATGCAGGTGCCGCACGTTCAGCCCCAGTTCGATGCGGTCGCCAAGCGCGGCCGGCGACTCGCCGGAGCCCTTCGCCTGCACCGTCACGTCGTTCGCGATTCGCGCATGCAGTAGGGTTTCGCTGCCGAGATGCTCGACCACCGACACCTCGGCGGCGAGCCGCGCGTCCGCCGGCCCCTGCCCCGGCTCGGTCAGATGCTCGGGGCGCACGCCGAGCGTCACCGTGTCGCCGGGCGCGACGCCGGCCGTATCGAACGGCAGCGTCAGCGCGCCGCCGCCCGGCAGCCCGATCGTCACGCCCGTTTCGTCCGCGCGCTGCACCGGCACGTCGATGAAGTTCATCTTCGGCGAGCCGATGAAGCCGGCGACGAAGCGGTTGCAAGGCGCGCGATACAGTTCGAGCGGCGAGCCGATCTGCTCGACCCGCCCATGGTTCAGCACGACGATGCGGTCCGCCATCGTCATCGCCTCGACCTGGTCGTGCGTCACGTAGATCATCGTCGCGTTCAACTGGCGATGCAGCTTGATGAGTTCGAGCCGCATCTGCACGCGCAGCGCGGCATCGAGATTCGACAGCGGCTCGTCGAACAGGAACACCTTCGGCTCGCGCACGATCGAGCGGCCGATCGCGACGCGCTGCCGCTGCCCGCCGGACAGCGCGCGCGGCTTGCGTTCGAGCAGCGCCTCGATCTGCAGGATCTGCGCGGCCGCATGCACGCGCTCCTTGATCCGCGCTTCGGGCAGCTTCATCATCCGCAGCCCGAACGCGATGTTTTCATACACGGACATGTGCGGATACAGCGCATACGACTGGAACACCATCGCGACGCCGCGCTGCGACGGCTCGATGTCCGTCACGTCCTCGCCGCCGATCAGCACGCGGCCCGAATCGCTGCGTTCGAGCCCGGCGACCGTGCGCAGCAGCGTGGACTTGCCGCAGCCGGACGGCCCGACGAACACCATGAACTCGCGATCGCGCACCGCGATGTCCACGCCCTTCAGCACTTCGGCGCCCGCGTAGGACTTGCGGATCTGGCTCAGCTCGACTGCACTCATGCGCGTCTCCTGACGGTTCGCGTGCGTGCGCGAACCGCTGAATGGCGGCGCGTGACGAAACGTTCGTCACCGCCGTTGCGCGATGCGACACGTGCTGCAACACAGCACGGAGTCCGTAGCATCGTGTTAGTCAATTTGTCCTTGACAACGCGTTTCGAGGCCAATATACAATTGTAATTGCCGAATTACAAGTGAAACACCCCGTCGGCAAACCGCGGGAAAACCCGGTTAAAAGCCGATAAAACCCGCGTTGCAACAGGCTCGATACCCACCGCCAGCAAGGCCGAAGCGAAGCATGCACGCGTTCCCCGCGCCGCTTTCGGCTTCGACCGGCAGCCACAACTAAAGCAACCATCCTGGTTGGGACTGGAGACACGCATGAAGAATCGCTACAGGCAGGCCGCCGTTGCGTTGTTCGGCGCAACGGTTTCGCTGGTCGCCGCGTCGAACGCAGCAGCGTGGACGTTGAAGGAGGCCGCCGCGCCGTACTCCGGCACCACCATTTCCGCGATCTTTCTCGACCGCCCCGGCTACAAGGCCGCGGAAAGCCTGATCCCGCAGTTCGAGAAGGAAACCGGCATCAAGGTGAAGTGGGACGTGATTCCGTACGAGAACACGCGCGAGCGCCAGGTGCTGAACTTCGTCAGCGGCGGCGATCAGGACATCGCGCTCGTCGACGTCGTGTGGCTCGGCGAGTTCGCGAGCAACAAGTGGATCGTGCCGATCAAGACGTTCACCGACAACCCGAAACTCGCGGACCCGAAGCTGAACCTGCCCGGCTTCTTCCCGATCCTGCTGAACGCGTTCGGCACCTGGAACAACACGATCTACGGGCTGCCGTTCGACAACTACTCGGGGCTGATGTTCTACAACCAGTGCATGCTGAAGAGCGCGGGTTTCAACGGGCCGCCGAAAACGTGGGACGAACTGCTGAACGTGTACGCGCCGAAGCTGACGAACGCGTCGAAGAACCAGTTTGCGTTCGCGTTGCAGTCGCGGCGCGGCGAAACGCAGTCGGCGGACAGCTTCATGCGGATGCTGTGGCCGTTCGGCGGCTCGCTGCTCGACGCGAAGTTCCGTTCGAACCTGCTGTCGCAGCAATCGCAGGCAGGCCTCGAATTCCGGCAGAAGCTGATGAAGTACATGCCGCCCGGCATCGTCGATTTCGACCATGCGGAGTCGGTGAACGCGCTCGCGCAGGGCCAGGTCGCGATGATTACCGAATGGTCCGCGTTTTATCCGACGCTGACCGATCCGTCGAAGTCGAAGCTCGGCAACTGCCTCGGCGTCGCGACCGAGCCGAGCGGCCCGGCCGGGCTGAAGCCGGCGCTCGGCGGCTTCTCGCTCGCGGTGAACGCGAAAGCGCCGAAGAAAAAGCAGGAAGCCGCGTGGCTGTTCATCCAGTGGATCACGTCGGAGGAAATGGCGCGGCCCTATCTGGAAGCGGGCGGCGTCAGCGCGCGGACGGCCGTGTACCAGGACAAGGCGGTGCAGGACAAGTTCGCGTTCGTGAAGCCGATGGTCACGTCGTGGCAAGGCGGCGTGCCGGACTTCCGGCCGCGTTTCCCCGAATGGCCGGCGATCTCCGAGATCATCGGCGAGTGGGGAACGAAGATGATGCTGGGCCAGGTGTCCGTGCATGACGGCTCGGTGGAGATCGGCAAGCGGATGGAGGTGATCCTGCAGAAAGCCGGCTATTACGACGGCAAGAAGCCGCTGTTGAAGTAGGAGCCGCGCGCAAAGACTGGCTTTCGCCGCGTCTTTCGCGAACCGCGGGCCGGCTCCGTGCCGGCCCGAATGTTTCGAAGCTGTCGCAGCATCCCTGCCGTGGAGAGGCCGATGTCCAGTCCCGCCGTCCGTCCGCTGCCGCCGCGCCGGATCCCGTTCGTGCCGCGCTCGCCGGCGTTCTGGTTTCTCGCGCCGGCCGTGCTCGCGCTCGCGGCGATCGGCGTTTATCCGATGCTGGTCGCGCTGTACAACTCGTTTCATCACTACAACCTGACCGATCTCGCGTCCGGCACGCCGTTCGTCGGCCTCGACAACTACATTGCGACGCTGACCGACCCGTCGTTCTGGGGCGCGCTCGGCCGCACGCTGGCGTTCCTGCTGCTGACGCTGCCGATCGAACTCGGCCTCGGCCTGTTCGCCGCGCTGCTGCTGCACCGCCAGGCGCTGCCGCGCGTGCGCGCGATCGCGCGCGTGAGCCTCGTGATCCCGATGGCGACCACCTATGCGGTCGTCGGGCTGATCGGCCGGCTCGTGTTCAACCGGCAGTTCGGGATCGCGAACTATCTCCTCGGCCTGTTCGGCGTGCCGCCGCTCGACTGGCTCGGCGACCCGACGCTCGCGTTCGTGTCGGTGATGATCATGGACATCTGGCAGTGGACGCCGTTCTGCGCGCTAATCCTGCTCGCGGGCCTGTCGATGGTGCCGCGCGAAGTGGAAGAAGCCGCGCGGCTCGAAACGCCGCGCTGGAGCATGATCTTCTGGCATCAGCAGCGCCCTTACCTGCTGCCCGGCATCACCGCGATCCTGATCCTGCGTTCGGCCGACATGCTGAAGATGTTCGACGCGGTGTTCACGATGACGCGCGGCGGCCCCGGCACCGCGACCGAGTTCATCAGCATCTATATCCAGCGCGTCGGCTTCCGGATCTTCGACCAGGGGATGGCGTCCGCGCAGGCGGTGCTGCTGCTGGTGCTGACGATCGTGCTGTCGCGGCTCTACATCCGCTACGTGTACCGGGAGGCCTGACCATGCACGCATCCTCGACTCACGACGACGCGCGCAGCACGAGCGCAACCACCGCCGCCGCCGAGAAACCCGGGCGCGCCCGCCGCGCGCGCCGCACGCGGCAGCGCGCGACGTTCTGGCATTTCGTCGGCCTCGTCGTCGTGTTCCTGTCGTCGGTGTTCCCGTTCTACTGGATGGTCATGACGAGCCTGAAGCACCAGGCGGAGGCGCTCGCGAACCCGCCGGTATGGATCTTCACGCCGACCTTGCAGCACTACATCGACGCGCTGTTCCAGCACGACGTCGCGTCGAGCCTCGTGAACTCGCTGATCGTCGCGAGTTGCACGACGGTGCTCGCCATCCTGCTCGGCACGCCGGCCGCGTATGCGCTCGCGCGCTTCGAGTTTCGCGGCAAGCGCGACCTGTGGTTCTGGTTCATCTCGAACCGGATGGTGAGCCCGGTCGTGCTCGCGGTGCCGATCTTCCTGATCGCGACGCAGCTCGACCTGATCGACACGCACCTCGTGCTGATCCTCCTGTACCTGACGTTCTCGCTGCCGATCGTCGTATGGATCTGCACCGACCAGTTTCACAACATCCCGATCGAACTGGACGAAGCCGCGCGGCTCGACGGCGCGTCGCCGTGGCGCGTGT
This sequence comes from Paraburkholderia caballeronis, assembly GCF_900104845.1. Classification (NCBI taxonomy): domain Bacteria; kingdom Pseudomonadati; phylum Pseudomonadota; class Betaproteobacteria; order Burkholderiales; family Burkholderiaceae; genus Paraburkholderia; species Paraburkholderia caballeronis. The sequence continues at coordinate 163,675 of NZ_FNSR01000002.1, forward strand.
TCTGGCGGATCAACCTGCCGCTCGCGATGCCCGGCATCGTCGTGTCCGCGATCTTCGCGTTCATCTTCTCGTGGAACGACCTGCTGTACGCGCTCGTGCTGACGCGCAGCGACGCGGTGACGGCGCCGGTCGCCGCGACGAGCTACATGAGCGGGTACGAACTGCCGTGGGGTGAGATCATGGCGACCGGCACGCTGATCGTGCTGCCGATGGTCGTGTTCGCGCTGCTCGTGTCCGGGCGGCTCGTGCAGGGGCTGACGATGGGCGCGGTCAAGTGAGCGTGGCGAAACGGGGCGAGCCGGCGCATGGCGAATACATGGACCGGCAGGGATCACACTAAAACAGCAAGCAAGGACAGCGAGTCCATGAGCAAGAGTATTTCGACGGCGCCCGAAGCCGACAATCCGCTCGACCTGGAGGAAGAGCTTCAGGCGCGCGTCGCATGGCACTACTACGTCGGCAACCTGACGCAGCAGGAGATCGCCGAGCGCATCGGCAGCAACCGCGCGCGCGTGAACCGGCTGCTCGCGGCGAGCCGCGAGTCGGGGCTCGTGCAGGTGACGATCAACAGCCGGATCGCGCCGTGCGTCGCGCTCGAAGAGGCGCTGATGAAACGCTACGGGCTGGAGCGCGCGATCGTCGTGCCGGAAGGCGTGGATCGCGACACGACCCAGGCCGCGCTCGGCATCGGCGCGGCGAACTTCCTGTCGAAAGAACTGCGCGCCGGGCAGACGGTCGGCCTCGGCTGGGGCCGCACGATCCGCGCGACGCTGCGGGCGATGCCGCATCGCAGCTACGGGCCGCTCGCGGTGGTGTCGCTGCAAGGCGGGCTGCCGCACTGCCCGAGCATCAACACGTTCGACATCGTGTCCGACTTCGCGGACCTGTGCCAGGCCGACGGTTTCCTGTTCGCCGCGCCGATCTACGTGAGCAGCCAGAAGGCGCGCGACATCATCCTTCAGGAAGACGCGGTGCGCGAGACCTACGAACGCGCGCGGCACGCGGACCTCGCGGTGCTGACCTGCGGCGACCTGACCGAATCGCTGGTCGTGACCTACGGGATCAGCAGCCCGGAGCAGCGCCGCGCGATCGAGGCGGCAGGCGCGGTCGGCGACATGCTCGGCCACTTCATGGACGAATACGGCGAGCCGATTGACCATCCGCTGAACCGCCGCACGGTCGCGGTGAGCCTCGCGGACCTGCGCAGCATCCAGCGCGTCGTGCTGGTGTCGGGCGGCGAGCAGAAGTACGACGCGACGCGCGCGGCGCTGCGCGGCGGTTATCCGTCGGTGCTCGTCACCGACGAACGGACCGCGCAGCGGCTGTGCGCCGAACCGGAAGCCAGCGCCGCCGTCGCGGCCGGAGCGAAGCATGGACGACGCACCCGCTGAACGCCGCGCCGACGCGGCCCGCGAATTCGCGGGCAAGACCGCGCTCGTGACCGGCGCGGGCAAGGGCATCGGCCGCGCGACCGCGCAACTGCTGGCCGCGCGCGGCGCGCGGGTCGTCGCGCTGAGCCGCACGGCGGCGGACCTCGCGACGCTCGCGGACGAAACCGGCTGCGCGACGTTCGCCGCCGATCTCGCGGACGTCGGCGCGACCCGCGCCGCGCTCGCGTCGATGCCGCCCGTCGATCTGCTGGTGAACTGCGCGGGCATCGCGCACCTCGCGCCGTTCGTCGAGACGTCGGCCGAGGCGCTCGACCTCGTGATGGCCGTGAACGTGCGCGCGCCGATGCTCGTCGCGCAGCATTGCGCGCGCTCGATGATCGCGCGCGGCGTGCGCGGCGCGATCGTCAACGTGTCGAGCATCGCGGCGCAGGTCGGCACGCCGCTGCATGCCGCGTATTGCGCGTCGAAGGGCGCGCTCGACGCGCTGACGCGCGTGATGGCGGTCGAACTCGGCGAGCACGGCATCCGCGCCAACGCGGTCGATCCGGTCATCACGCTGACGCCGATGGCCGAACGCGCATGGAGCGATCCGGCGAAGTCCGGGCCGATGCTCGCGCGCATTCCGCTGCAGCGGTTCGCGGAACCGCTCGACGTCGCGCACGCGATCGTCTGGCTGCTCGGCGACGGCGCGGCGATGGTCAACGGCGTGAGCCTGCCGGTCGACGGAGGTTTTCGCGCGCGTTAGCGGCCCGCTGCGCCGGCCCCACGCAACCCATCCCCCATTCACCCTGAACGCGGGCATGCGCGCCACGACGACACACGCACGCCGCATCGAACCGGAGGCATCACCATGGAAGCACTCGTTCTCGAAGAAGCGCGGCGCATCAGCCTGCGGCCGTTTTCGCTGCCGCAGGTCGTCGGCCCGCGCGACGTGCGCATCCGCATCCACACCGTCGGCATCTGCGGCAGCGACATCCACTACTACCAGCACGGCCGCATCGGGCCGTTCGTCGTCAACGAGCCGATGGTGCTCGGCCACGAGGCGGCCGGCACGGTCGTCGAGGTCGGCGACGACGTGCATCACCTGAAGCCCGGCGACCGCGTGTGCATGGAGCCGGGCGTGCCGGACATGGAGTCGCGCGCCTCGCGCGAAGGGATGTACAACCTCGACCCGAAGGTCCGCTTCTGGGCAACGCCGCCGATCCACGGCTGCCTGACGCCGTTCGTCGTGCATCCGGCCGCGTTCACGTTCAGGCTGCCGGACAACGTGAGCTTCGCGGAAGGCGCGATCGTCGAGCCGCTGTCGATCGGCTTGCAGGCCGCGACGAAGGCCGGGATCCGGCCGGGCGACGTCGCGGTGGTGCTCGGCGCGGGCACGATCGGGATGATGTGCGCGCTCGCGGCGCTCGCGGGCGGATGCAGCCGCGCGATCGTCTGCGACCTCGTGCCGGAGAAGCTCGACCTGATCGGCAGCGTGCAGGGCGTGACGACCGTGAACATCCGCGAGCAGTCGCCGCGCGACGCGGTCGCGCAACTGACCGACGGCTGGGGCGCGAACGTGGTGTTCGAGGCGAGCGGCAACGAAAAGGCGTTCGACGGCATCGTCGACCTGCTGTGTCCCGGCGGACGCCTCGTGCTGGTCGGCATGCCGCAGAAGGCGGTGCCGCTCGACGTCGTCGCATTGCAGATCAAGGAGGCGAAGATCGAGTCGGTGTTCCGTTACGCCAACATGTTCCCGCGCGCGATCCAGCTGATCGCATCGGGCCGGCTCGACGTGAAGCCGTTCATCTCGCGCACGTTCCCGTTCGCGGAAGGCATCAAGGCGTTCGAGGAAGCCGCGAGCGGCAACCCGAACGACGTGAAGGTGCAGATCGTGCTCGAATGACGGCGCGCGCCGGGGCTCGTGCGCCGGCGCGCGACGGACGATCAGCCCGGCGCGAGCGCGGCGGCCGCGAACTGGCCGAGGTCGGTCGCCGGGTCGCGCAGCGCGTCCGCGTCGAGCTTCACGCCGGTGCCGGCGAGCTTCTTGCCGCACAGGAAGTCCGGCATCGCATTCACCGCATCGACCGCGAGCAGCGCACCGTCCTTCAGGTAATAGACCGCGAAGCGGCGCGCGGCCGGGTCGCCGCGCACGATGGTCGTGTCGTGGCCGTGCGCGAGCCCGACCGTCTGAAGCTTGAGGTCGTACTGATCGGACCAGAACCACGGCACGTCGCATGCGGGACGCGGCTTGCCGACGATCGCGCTCGCCGCGAGCTTCGCCTGCTCGACCGCGTTGTGCACGCTTTCGAGCCGGCCCGCGCGACCGTAATGGCCGAGCGGCCGGTGCGCGCAGTCGCCGATCGCGAAGATCGACGGGTCGGCGGTGCGCGCGTCGTCGTCCACTTCGACGCCGTCCGCGCAGGGCAGGCCCGCCTGCCGCGCGAGCGCCGTTTCCGGCACGACGCCGATGCCGACCAGCGCGAAGTCCGCCGGCACGAGGTCGCCCGACGCGAGCTTCACGCCGGTCAGCCGCCCGCCTTCGCCGACGAACGCGTCGATTGTCGCGCCGGTGCGCAGATCGACGCCCTGCGCGCGATGCTCGCGCTCGTAGAACGCGGACACGGCCTCGCCGGCCACCCGCGCGAGCACGCGCGGCGCGGCTTCGAACACGGTGACCTGGTGGCCGAGCTGGCGCGCGGCGGCGGCCGCTTCGAGGCCGATGTAGCCCGCGCCGATCACCGCGAGCTTCGCGCCCGGCTGCACGCGCGTGCGCAGCGCGTCGGCGTCCGCGAGCGAGCGCAGCATCAGCACGCCGTCGAGATCGTGGCCGGGAATCGTCAGCGCGCGCGGCGTCGAGCCGGTCGCGAGAATCAGCGTGTCATAGGCGAGCGTCGTGCCGTCGGACAACCCGAGCGTCTTGCCCGCGCGATCGATCGACTCCGCGCTCACGCCGAGCTTCAGTTCGATGCGGCTGTCGTCGTAGAACGCGCGCGGCTTCAGCCATAACCGCTCCAGCGCCGCCTCGCCCTTCAGATACGCCTTGCTGAGCGGCGGCCGGTGATACGGCGGCACCGGCTCGCCGCCGACCAGCACGATCCGGCCTTCATAGCCGTACTGCCGCAACAGCGCGGCCGCATTGCCGCCCGCGTGTCCGCCGCCGACGATCACGACCGTGCCGGCTGCCCCGTTCTCCATGCCTTGCTCCTTTTCATCTCTCGTTCGCGGCCGCCCGTTGTCTCCCATGCCGGAGCCAGGCCGCGAACCGGAGCGCCATCATCGCACGCTTTGCGCGCGGCGACGCGAACAGGCCCATGAAACGCGGGCCAACGTCCGCGTCCGGGTCCGCGTGCCGGTCGGTTAGTAAAACGCGTGGTCGTTCGGGGCCGCATACAGCGCGCGCAACTGCGGCGTCATCGGAAACCTGAAGTTCACGCCCTTCGGCGGAATCGGCCGTTCGAGCCACTTCGTGTAGAGCGCGCCGATCTCGCCGCTCTTCATCAAGCCGCCAAGCGTGTCGTTCACCAGCTGGCGAAACGCCGGATCGCCGTTGCGCATCATCAGCGCATACGGCTCCGACGACTGCGGCGTGCCGGTGAGCATCCATTCGTCCGGATGCTGGGTCAGCGTGCGGGTGCCGGCGAGCAGCACGTCGTCCATCATGTACGCGACCGCGCGGCCGCTTTCGAGGATCGCGCGGCCCTGCGCGTAGTCCTTCGCGCTGAGGATCTCCATGTGCATCGGCTTCTGCTCGTTCATCGTGCGCAGGATCCGCTCGGACGTCGCGCCGCGGTTCGTCAGCACCGTCTTGCCGGCGAGATCGGGGAAGTCGCGGATGCCGGAGTCGCGGCGCGTCAGGAGCCGCGTCGTCGCGACGAAGAACGTGTACGAGAACGCGACCTGCTTCTCCCGCGCCTTCAGGTTCGTCGTGACGCCGCATTCGAGATCGACGGTGCCGTTCTGCACGAGCGGAATGCGGTTCTGCGCCGTGACGGCGACGAAGCGGACCTGCAATTGCGGGCGATTCGTGCGCGCCTTCACCGCGTCGATCACCTTGTTGCAGAGGTCCTGCGAGAAACCGATCACGCGGCCGTCCGCATCGACGTACGAGAACGGCACCGATGCCTCGCGGTAACCAATCGCGATCGTGTTCGTCGACGCGATCTTGTCGAGCGTCGGCTGCGCGACCTGCGCCGACGCGCGCGGCGCGACCGCGACCGACAGCACGACGCACGACGCGCACAGCGCGGCCACGGCCGCCAATCGCCTGGGGGGTCTCATCGGCTGGTTCTCCGTCGTTGCGTGGGTGCGGGTGGTCGGTTCGTCGAATGCGTATGGTGCCATGGCGGATGTGCGTACAACATATTCGGGCGGCCATGCACGCGGACACGCGTGGTTGACCCGGACAGAAAAACGCCGCGCACGAGGCGCGGCGTGGGGTGGCGCGATGCGAACCTACGGTTCAGCCGCCCGCGAGAAGCCGGCGCAGCCGGGCGTCCCGCGAGCCGGCGCGCATTAGCGGTTCACCATCTGCTTCGGCTGAAGCAGCGCGAGCGCCGCGCCGAGCGCCATCGCGAACGCGACGCAGTACATGCCCGCGTTCGTGCTCTGCGTGACGTCCTTCATCCAGCCGATGATCGACGGGCTGACGAAACCCGCGAGGTTGCCGATCGAGTTGATCATGCCGATCGCCGCCGCGGCCGAGCCGCCGGCGAGAATCGCGCTCGGGTACGTCCAGAACACCGGCATCGTCGCGAGCATCCCGGCCGTGCCGATCGACAGCGCGACCATCGCGAGCGGCACGTTCGCGCCGAACACGGTGCTCAGGAACAGGCCGACCGCCGACGCCGCCGACGCGATCGCGAAGTGCCAGCGGCGCTCGCCGGTGCGGTCCGCGCTGCGCGCGACCGCGATCATGCTGACGACCGCGCACGCATACGGAATCGCGGTCAGCAGGCCCACGTCGAACGCGTTCTTCACGCCGCTCGCCTTGATGAGCGTCGGCAGATAGAAGCCGATCCCGTAGAGGCCCATCATGCAGCAGAAGTAGATCGCCGCCATCAGCCACACGCGGCCGTTCGTGAACACCGACGCGATCGACGCGTGCGCCTTGCCCGCGCCGTCCGCCTCGATGTTGCGCGCGAGCAGCGCCTTTTCGTCGTCGGTCAGCCACGCCGCCGCGCGGATGCTGTTCGGCAGATAGAACAGCGTGACCACGCCGAGTATCGCGGACGGAATCGCCTCGATCGCGAACAGCCACTGCCAGTTCGCCCAGTGGCCGACGCCGTTGAACGCCGCGATGATCCAGCCGGACAGCGGGCCGCCGATCACGCCGGCGACCGGAATGCCGATCATGAACAGCGCGTTCATCCGGCTGCGGCGCGCGGCCGGGAACCAGTACGTCAGGTACAGCACGATGCCCGGGAAAAAGCCCGCCTCCGCGACGCCGAGCAGGAAGCGCACGATGTAGAACTGCGTGGGCGTCTTCACGAGCAGCGACGCGGCCGAGATCACCGCCCACGTCAGCATGATCCGCGCGATCCACACGCGGGCGCCGACCCGGTGCATCAGGATGTTGCTTGGAACTTCGAAGAAAAAGTAGCCGATGAAGAACACGCCCGCGCCGAGGCCGTAGACGGTCTCGCTGAACTGCAGGTCGCTCAGCATCTGCAGCTTCGCGAAACCGACGTTCACGCGGTCCAGGTAGGCCGCGACGTAGCACAGGAACAGGAAGGGCAGAAGCCGCCGCGTGACCTTCGAATAGGCCCCGGCCTCCAGATTGAGATTGGCCTGCGACAGGCCTTTGGCGATCGTGTTCATCGTCTCCACATTCGTTATTCGATTGCTGCCGCGGCGAGGCCGGAAAACCGGCCCCGCCGTCTGCGCTTTCGATGGATTGCAAAAAAGAAAGCGCGCCCGGGTTGGCCCGGATGCTGCGCGACGCTGCTGCCCGGCGAGCGGCGGATCGCTGCGAGAGATGATGGGTCGAATACCGCGTAGCGCAGCGATCGAAGTGCCCGCGTACCATGGCAGCCATAATCGCGGCCGCACTCGTCCGCACCGAGGACTGCACCGCCCCATCTCTCTGCGCGTCGGAATTTTCTTAAACCGCAGCAGAATAAACCGCGCGATGGTAGCCGCCTGCGACATTTGCTGTCAATCCGCATAATTCGGACGCCCTAACTGCGGCGGCATGCCGCTTGCAGCACCGTCCGGGCTGTGCCAGCACGACTGCGGCGCACGATCTGCCGTCGCGAGCGCGACGTCGCTAGAATCGTGCGATCGGCGCGGCAACATCCGCGCGCCGGCCTTCCATAACGAACGATACGGCCCGGCCGCGCCCGTCGCGCGCCGCCGCCGTCACACGACAGGGACGGACTCCATGAACACCACCCGACTGCCGCGCCGTCCGCGCGTGTATCTCGCCGGCTTTGACGTGTTTCGCCGCGACGCGCTCGAATACGGCGCGAAACTGCGCGTGCTGTGCACCGAACACGGCTTCGACGGCCTGTACCCGCTCGACGCGCAGGCGCCCGCCGATCTCGACGGCCCGCGCAAGGCCGCGTGGATCTACCGGTCGAACGTGGACGCGATCCGCAACGCGGACATCGTGATGGCGAACGTGGACGACTTTCGCGGCCCCGGCGAGCCGGATTCCGGCACCGCGTTCGAGATCGGCTTCGCGGCGGCGCTCGGCAAGGAAATCTGGGCGTACACGACCGACGCAGGCACGCTGCTCGACCGCGTGCGTTCGCAGCCGGTGCCGCAGGGGCATCTGTGCGAGCGCGGTTATCTGGTCGAGGACTTCGGGCTCGCGAAGAACCTGATGATCGCGTGCGCCGCGCGGATCGTGCACGGCGACGCGAACGCGTGCCTCGCGGCGATGGCCGACTGCCACTACGCGGCGGAGAAGCGTTAGCGCGCGACGGAAGGCGAAACCCGCCGCGTTTCGTGCCCCGCCGGCCACGCCGGCCGCGCAGGCCGCGCCGCGCCGCGCCGCGCCGGCGAAGTCAGTGATGCATCCCGCTCATCGTGCTCATCCGCTGCAACGCGCGGATGCGCGCGACCGCGCGCCCGTCGGCCACCGCGCTCTGGTATAGCTGCGCGAGATCGGCCTTCAGCGCGGTGCGCGAGCCGTTGTCCAGATAGACCATGTGCCCGGACGGATAAAACCGCGCGCTCAGGTTGTTGCGCACCTTCTGATCGGCGAGCGGCATCTTCTGCAGGTCGATCACGGTCTGGTAGAACGGCGTGACGAAGTCGTAATAACCGTTCGCGGACAGCACCCGCAGATCCGGGTTCAGCGCCATCACCGCCGCAAGGTCGCCGGCCGTGTACAGCACGACGTTGCCGTGCGCATCGACGCCCTTCTGCGCGCCGGTCGGATCGACGTGGCCGAAATTCCAGTTCTCGAACGCCTGGTCATTCAGGTCGGTGAACGACGAGTTCGTGCGGAACTTCAGCGTCTCGTTCAGGTAGCTGTTCCACATCGCCGTGTAGACGCCGCTCACCGCGGTCATCGTCGGGTCGTTGCCGCCCGAGTTCGGATCGACGCTGCCCGCGATGCCGGTGTCGATCGCGGTCACGCGGCCGTCGTACGAACCGAGCGCGACGCCCTTGTCCTTCAATAGCGTCGTCAGGAACAGCGAGTTGCCGCGGCTGTCGTACGCGGCGACGTCGAGATTCCATGCCGACAGCGTCTGCGTGTCGATGCCGGTGTATTTCGACAGCGTGTCGAGCGCCGCCGCGATCGCCGGATTCTTCGCATCCGGAAACTTCGCCAGCGCCTCACGGTAATCGGTGCGCGCGAACTGCGCGACTTCCGCGACGAACGCCTGCAGGTCGGCCGGCGCGGGGGTGATGCCGAGCCGGCCGTGATACCACGCGTCGGACGCCGCGGTCGGCAGCGCGCCGACCGGATCGCCGCTTTGCGTGTAGTCGAGGATCGACGATTGCAGCGTGATGCCGTTCAGGTCCACGCCGTCCTCATGCAGCCGGTACGCGAGCACGCAGCTGCGCGCGGTGCCATACGATTCGCCGTACAGGAATTTCGGCGAGTTCCAGCGGTCGTTCGCGCTCAGATAACGCTTGATGAACTGCTTCAGCGAATCGGCATCCTGATCGACGCCCCAGAAGTCGCGGTTGTGATGCGGCGCGATCGCCGCCGAGTAGCCGGTGCCGACCGGGTTCACGAACACGAGGTCGCTGCGGTCGAGCAGGCTGTCCGGGTTGTCCTCCAGCGTGTACGGCGCGGGCGGCGTGAAGCCCGGCATCGACGTCTTGATCCGCTTCGGCGCGAACGAGCCGAGCAGCACGAACACCGACGACGACCCCGGCCCGCCGTTGTAGAAGAACGTGACCGGGCGGTCCTGCGCGAGCACGCCGTCCTTCGTGAACGCGACGTAGAACATCTTCGCGTCCGGCTGCGAACTGCTCGCGTCGACCGTGACCAGATGGCCGGCGGTCGCCGTATAGGCGATCACCTCGCCGCCGATCTGGATCGCGTGATGGGTGATCGCCGCGTTCTCGGTCATGTCGGTGACCCAGTCGTCCGGGCCGTTGCCGTAGGCGGTCGGGTCGAAGCACGGCTGGTCGGCCGGGCTGCGGTGGCGGCCGTTGCCCGTTGGCGCGGGCGCGTCCGTGGCGGGAGACGGGTCGTCCGTCTGGCCGGGCTGATCGTTCGGGTCGTTCTGATCGTTCGGCTGGTCGTTCATCGTGTCTCCCCTGCCTTCGATGCGCCGCGACGCAGCCGCCACGGCGAAAAAATCATGCTACGCCGCGCCGAGCACGGCCGCCACCTTGCTGCCGACCGGCGTGCCGAGGCCGGTGCAGGCGTCCCAGCCGGGCGCGGCCGAGAAATCGCCGTTGTTGCCGCTCGTGATGTCGTTGAACGCGGACGGCTGCCGGTAAAGCAGCGCGTTCACGAAACCGGCCGGCTTGCCGCGCGTCGCATTGATCCGCGCGATCAGCGCGGCCCACAGCGGCGCGACCGCGCTCGTGCCGCCGACCACGGTGTCCTCGCCGCCGACGTGCACGAGATAACCGGTCGCCGGGTCCGCGTTGGCCGCGACGTCCGGCACGCCGCGCCGCACCAGCGCGCCCGAGCCGTTGTTGCCGCGCACGATCCCGAGCCCCTTCTGCCACGCGGGCAGCGCGAACGTCGCGCTGACCCCGCCGCCGGTCGCGCCGCCTTCCGGCGCGCCGCCGCCCCACACCGTCTCGCGGACGATCTGGCCGTTGCCCGCGCTGAGCCGGGTGCCGCCGCAGCCGAGCGCATACGGGCTCGACGCGGGGAAATCGACGTGCTCCGCGCCGTCGCCGACGCCATCGGTCGAGCCGCTGTCGCCGGACGCGACGCAAACCGTCACGCCGAGCGCGACCGCCGTCTGCAACGCGTCGTTCAGCGCGGCGATCGTCTGCTGCGACCACGCGGATTCCGGCGCGCCCCAACTGATCGACACGACCGACGGCTTGCGGCCGCGGTCGTGCAGCGCCGCGCTGACCGCGTCGACGAAACCCGCCTCGCTGTTCGGCGCGAAGTACACCGCGATCAGCGCGGCGGGCGCGAGCGCGCCGGCGATCTCGACGTCGAGCGTCACTTCGCCGTCCGGACCGTTCGGGTCGCCGGTCGGCGCGTTCGCCGCCTGATCGACCGACACGGCTTCGACCTTCGGCGCGCCGACGCCGAGCGCGCCGAAATACGCGCTCAGGTCCGCTTCGCGATAACCGCCGCCGAGTTCGATCAGCGCGATGCAGGCGCCGCCGCCGTCGCCGGCCGGGAAGTCGTATAGCTGCGCGAGTTGCAGCGGCGTGAACGCGCCGCTGACCGCGCGCGCCGGGCGGATCGGCGGCCGGATCGTCGAGCCGATCCGGAAGTGCGGCCGCGCCTTCGCGCGGTCGTCGAGGCCGAGCACCGCGGTCACGACGTCGTGCACGTCGTCCGGCAGATGGACCGGCCCGGACGGCTGCCGGAACCGGTACTTGATCTGGCCGACCTGGTGCTCGAAGCGTTGCAGGTCGATGCCGAACGCCGCGTTGTACTGCTGCACGGTGCCCGACAGCACGACGCGCCGCGCGGCCGGGTCCGCGTGCGCGACCGACAGCCCGTGCGCCTGGGCGAACTGCGCGACGCGCGCGACGTCGTCCGCCGACGCGCCGAAGCGCCGCTCGTATTCGTCGCGCGACACCGGCTGCGCGGAACGGTCGCCGGCCGCGAGCCGGTCCACGAGATCGCGAAACGCGTCGCCCGCCTGCCGTCGCAGGATCAGCACGACGTCGAAACGCTCGGCCGGATCGCACGCGCCGATGCACTGCGCGCCGGCCGGCGCGGGGTGGTTGCTGCCCGTCACGGGATGTCTGGTCATCGCCGCCTCTCCACGTTGCGTCTCCTCGTTGAACCCGTGCGCGCGTTGTCTTGTCTCTACCCCGCCCGTGCGTTGCTGGTATGCCGTTTGTACCTTTTACCGTTCCGGCCGGACCCGCGACGACGGCGCTCCGACGCCGCGCAACCTGCTCTGCTCGCCGCCGGTTGCACGCGTGCCGCCGGCGGCGAGCAAAATCAATGAGAGGCAGCATGGCGCGTGCCTGGCTCAGCCTGGCGTGATGGCGAACCGGGCCGGTCATATGGATTTCGTTATGCCCGCGATAACCACGGTAAATTTTTCCCGGTTATTTGGCCCGTGACGATGACGGAAACCCACGGAAACTTACGGCATCCGCCACCGGAGAACACCCAGATGAAAAACACGATGGCCCGCGCACTGCGCGTTTCCGCAATCGCCCTCGCGGCGCTCGGCGCGACCTTCGCGACCGGCGCGCGCGCGGCTTCCGCGCCGGTCGGCGTGGCGTTCGTCTATCTCGGCAACCCCGGCGACGCCGGCTGGACCTACGCGCACGAACAGGGCGTGAAGGCCGTCGAGGCGCAGTACGGCGACCGCATCAAGGTCACGCGCGTCGAGAACGTGCCGGAGTCCGCCGACTCGGAGCGCGTGTTCCGCGACCTCGCGGCGAAGGGCAACAAGATCATCGTCGGGTCGAGCTTCGGCTTCCAGGACTTCGAACTGAAGGTCGCGAAGGACTATCCGGACGCGGTGTTCATGCATGCGACCGGCTACAAGAAAGCGCCGAACTTCGCGACCTACGACGTGCGCACCTATCAGAGCGCGTACCTCGCGGGCCTCGTCGCCGGTTACACGACGAAGACGAACACGCTCGGTTTCGTCGGCTCGGTGCCGGTGCCGGAAGTCGTGCGCAACATCGACGCGTTCACGATGGGCGCGCGCTCGGTGAATCCGAACGCGCGCGTGAAGGTGCTGTGGATCAACAGCTGGTTCGATCCGGGCAAGGAGAAGCAGGCGGCCGAAACGCTGATCGGCCAGGGCGCGGACGTGCTGATCCAGAACACCGATTCGACCGCGACGATGCAGACCGCCGAGCAGAAGAAGGTCCATGCGTTCGGCTGGGACTCGGACATGAAGAAGTTCGGCCCGAACGCGCAACTGGGCGCATGCGTCAGCTACTGGGGCGTCTATTACTCGCATCTGGTCGATCAGGTGATGGCCGGCACGTGGACCAACACGCCGATCTGGTGGGGCTTGAAGGAGAAGGCGATCGACCTCGCGGACATCAACACGGCCGCGGTGTCGCCGGCCGCGCAGAAGGCGCTCGCGCAGAAACGCGACGCGATCGTCGCGGGCGCGTTCGATCCGTTCGCCGGCCCGATCAAGGACCAGTCCGGCGCGATGCGCGTCGCGGCGGGCAAGTCGCTCGACGACAACGAACTGCGCCGGCTGAACTGGTTCGTCGAAGGCGTGGACGGCACCGTGCCGAAGTGATCGCTGTCTTCTGCGAAACCTGTTCACGATGACTTCCTCCGCCCCCACGCCGCCGCATGAGCCCGGCCCCACCCGCGAGCAGATCGTGCGTCATCTGCGGCGCGCGAACGCCGTCGGCGAACGCGCGGCGGCGTTCGGGCATCACCCGTTCGGCGCGATCCTCGTCGGCCCCGATCACGAGACCGTGCTGATCGAGCAGGGCAACGTCGATACCGTGAATCATGCGGAAGCGGTGCTCGCGCGCGCGGCGGCGACGAACTTCAGCGCGGCGTATCTGTGGGACTGCACGCTGTACACGTCGGTCGAACCGTGCTGCATGTGCGCGGGCACCGCGTACTGGGCGAACATCGGCCGCGTGGTGTTCGGGATGACCGAGCAGCAGTTGCTCGACGCAACCGGCAACCACGCGGAGAACCCGACGATGAGCGTGTCGTCGCGCTACGTGTTCGACCACTGCCAGAAACCGGTGGACCTGATCGGCCCGGTCGACGAAGTCGCGGACGAGGTGATGCGCGTGCAACGCGCTTTCTGGCGCGCGCGCGGCGCCTAGCCCTGGCGCGCGGCGCGGCGCTGGACGATGCGGATCGCCGCGCCGCCGCACGCGGGCTGGCGGCGATCGCCGCGGCGGCCCGCAGCCCGGCGTCGGCCGGACTTGCTCGCCGCCGTTACGCGGCTGCCGGGATCGCCGCCGGCAAGTGCTCCTGCAGATATTCCTCGAACTCCGCCTTCACTTCCGGATGGCGCAGCGCGAATTCGACCGTCGCCTTCAGATAACCGATCTTGCTGCCGCAGTCGAAACGCGTGCCGCTGTAGCGATACGCGAGCACCTGCTCTTCGGTCAGCAGCGACTGCAACGCGTCGGTCAACTGCAACTCGCCGCCCGCGCCCGGCTTCAGCCGGCGGATGTGATCGAACACGGTCGGCATCAGCACGTAGCGGCCGACCACGCCGAGGTTCGACGGCGCGACGTCCGGCGCCGGCTTCTCGACGATGCCCGACAGCTTGAACACGTCCTCCTCCCACTCGCGGCCGTCGACGACGCCATACGACGCGCTGTGCTCGCGCGGGATCGCTTCGACGCCGACGATCGAGCTGTGATAGTGGTTGAACACGTTCACGAGCTGCTTCATCACCGGCGTCGGGCTGTACAGCAGATCGTCCGCGAGGATCACGGCGAACGGGCCGTCGCCCACCAGCTTCTCCGCGCACAGCACCGCGTGGCCGAGGCCGAGCGCCTCCGCCTGGCGCACATAGAAGCAGTCCACGTGGCTCGGCTTGATGCTGCGCACGAGGTCGAGCAGCTTGTCCTTGCGGCGGGCTTCGAGTTCGGCCTCGATCTCGTAAGACTTGTCGAAATGATCCTCGATCGCGCGCTTGCTGCGGCCGGTCACGAAAATCATTTCGGTAATGCCCGCGGCAATCGCCTCCTCGACCGCGTACTGGATCAGCGGCTTGTCGACGATCGGCAGCATTTCCTTCGGGCTGGCCTTGGTCGCCGGCAGAAAGCGCGTACCGAGGCCCGCGACAGGAAATACCGCTTTGGTTACTTTCAGCATGGTGTCGTTCCCAGGTCGATGTTGAAACACGGCGTCGCTGCTGCGAGAAGCCGACGTCCCCGAAGTCCCACTCACTTATCTTGTTGAAAGGGATTCATGACTCGTCATTTCGCCCGCACAAAAAATGACGTAAAAATTCCGCAGTGGACCGCGCCCGGCTGGTGGAAATTATTGCCGGACAGGCTCTAATCCGGCATCAATTTCCTTTTCATATCGCGACGACCGGCGACGACCGGCGAGGACCGGCGACGACCGGCGACGATTCGCGACGCATGCGGACGGAAGAGCCGCAGTCTACTCGACGTCGTCCACCGGCGGCAACTGGTTCGGGCGCGCCCGCGAGCGGCGGATCGGCTCGTCGCGCAGCGCCTCGCGGTACGCGGACACGGCGACGAGGATCAGCAGCACGGCCACGCCGGCGAGCAAATGCATGTTCATCGGAATCTCCCAACGGCCATAAGCCTATTCAAGCTAACACCACAAATTCGATAAATAAATCGCCGCGCCTTTATCGTCGATTTATTTGAGCGTATTGAAATCGCGGTAAAAATTGTCCGATTCGCCGCGAATACTTTTCGAAAATATTTCGCATAACTTTCGGGGCTCGCTTCCACTAAGATCGCGACGTGCATAATGAGGAGACCCCTTCCAATGAGCGACCCCGCCCTCGACACGGCCCTGCCGGCCGCCCCGCTCGCCGCCGCCGCCACTGTCGCGGCGAAACCCGCGGCCGGCGCCATCGCGAACGAACATCTGCTCGACGCGATGCGGGGCTTCGCCGCGCTGCTGGTCGCCTACTTCCACTGCCGCCAGGTCACGTGGATCGGCATGGGCGCGTTCCACCATTCGGGCGCGAGCCTGGCCGACCCCGGTACGATCGCCGCGTGGCTCACGCTGCCGGTCGCGTGGGGATCGGCCGGCGTGCCGATCTTCTTCGTCATCAGCGGTTATTGCATCCATCGCAGCGGCGCGGCGCGGCTCCTCGCGAATCCGGACTACCGGCTCGACGCGCGGCAGTTCTGGCTGCGCCGCTTCGTGCGGATCTACCCGGTGCTGTTCGCCGCGCTGCTGCTGACCGCCGCCGCCGATACGATCAGCCTGTCGCTGCCGCCCGTGAGCCACAAGATTCTCGACATCGGCCCGCGCGCGTTCCTCGTGAACCTGCTGTCGCTGCAAGGCGCGGCCGGCAAGACCTACGGGTCGAACGGCGCGCTGTGGACGCTGTCGATCGAAGTGCAGTTCTACGCCATCTATCCGCTGCTGTTCGCGCTGCGCCGGCGTATCGGGCTCAATGCGACGCTGCTCGGCGTCGCCGCGATCAACGTCGTGTCCGCGCTGACGCTGGAACGGCACGACGTAATCGTGTTCACGTCGTACTGGTTCTCGTGGATGCTCGGCGTATGGATCGCCGAAGTCCGGCTGCGCAATGCGAATGCCCGGATTCCTTATGGTTATCCGCTCGCCGCCGCGCTCGCGGCGGCGGGTTGCGCGGCGTTCCACTTCGGGCAGTACGGCGCGTTCCAGTTATGGGCCGCCGCGTTCGCGTGCTGGCTCGTGAACGCGCTCGGCCGGCCCGCGCCGACCACTGCCGGCCCGCTGATGCAGACGCTCGCGAAAATCGGCGACTTCAGCTACTCGCTGTACCTGATCCATCTGCCGCTGTTCGTGCTCGGTGCGTCGCTGCTGTTCCGCTCGTCGCTGCAGGCGTCGATCTGGCCGTCGTTCGCGTTCACGCTCGCGGTGCTGCCGGTCGCGTGGGTGTTCTATCAACTGTTCGAGCGGCCCGCGCTGCTGGTCACGCGGCGGCTTCGGCGTCAGCCTGCGGCCACGGCGACTGCGTGACCGCGGTGCGGCGGGTGGCCTGCCGTTGAATCGAAGGCCGCCGTTGCCGCCCGCCGGTTTCGCGCATAAAAGCATTCGCGCCGACCCGACACATCAGCCGGCCGTAGCGCGCTGACGCCGGCTGCCCGCCATCGAGCAACACGGCCGTTCCGCGATCCCACGCGAAACGGCCGCCTCGTTCCCCCCCTTCCCTCACGACGCCATCGCGACGTCCGTCAACACGCGCTCGACCGCCGCCACATAACGCTGCTTGCCGAACCGCCGCCGCGCCGTCTCCAGCCCGCTCGCGCCGAGCCGCTCGCGCAGCGCCGGGTCGGCGCGCAGCGCGGCGATCGTCGCGGCCAGTTCGTCCGCGTCGCCCGGCTTGCACAGCAGCCCGTTCGCGCCGTGCTCGACAATCTCCGTCACGCCGCCGTCGCGCGACGCGACGACCGGCCGCCGCGCGAGCATCCCTTCGACGACGACGCGCCCGAACGGCTCCGGCGTGATCGACGTATGCGCGACCACATCGACCGCGCGCATGCACGCGGCGATGTCGTGCCGGAAGCCGAGAAAATGCACGCGGTCCGCGAGCCCATGCGCGGCGACGAACGCGCGCAACTCCGCGTCATAGGCATCCTCGCCGAACAGCGGCGCGCCGACGAACACCGCATGCACGTCGCGCTCCTTCAGCAATGCTTCGAGCAGCACGTGCTGCCCCTTCCAGCGCGCGAGCCGGCTGAACGCGCCGACGAGGAACACGTCGCGCGGCAGCCCGATCCGCTCGCGCAACTGCGCCTGCGACACGCCGTTCAGCGCGTCGAACGGCGCTTCGTCCACGCCGTTGTGCACGACGTCGATCCGTTTCGGGTCGAAGTTCGTCAGCGCCGCGAACACGCTCGCCGACGCCTCCGAATTCGCGATCACATGGGCGAGCCCGAGCTTCGCGCAGCCCTTGATGACCGCGCGCTGCACGCGGCCGAAATGGTCCGCGCTGACGATGTCGCGCAGATGCCAGACCACCGGCTTGCGCGCGAGCTTGCCCGCGATCACGCCGATCACCATCGCGCGCTGCGTGTTCGCGTAGAGCACGTCCGCGTCGCGCGCGCGGCGGCGCGTGGCGCGCACCAGCGACGCGATGCCGGTCAGCATCGACAACCTCGGCGCGGCGCCGCCGTCGCGGCGCACATGGCGCAATCCGTTTGCCGCCAGCACCTCGACGCGCGCGCCGGCTGCGTCGAGCGCCTCGCGGAACGGCCCGTCGTCGAACAGCACGACGTCGATGCGCGCGCGCAGCCCCTTCACCACTTCGAGCAGCGACAGTTCCGCGCCGCCGAGCACGCCGCTCTGGTCGATCGCGAGCACGCGCGGGGTGCCCGGCGCGGGAGGCACGCGCGCCGGCGGCGGATCGGCGGCGCGCATGCGCCGCGCCGCGCCGGCCGACACGCCCGGCACGGCCTTCGCGACTTCCGCGACGAACCGCTCGCGAAACCGCGCGGCCGAGAACCGCTCCGCATTCGCGCGGCAATCCTCCGCGCGAATGCGGCCCGGCTCGCGCTCGAACGCATCGACGGCCGCGACGATCGCGTCCGCGCTCTGTTCCTCGAAGAAAAATCCGGTCGGCCGGCTCTGCGTGAAGTCGCGCACCGTCTCCAGCGCGCCGCCCTTCCCGTACGCGATCACCGGCGTGCCGCACGCCTGCGCCTCGACCACCGAGATCCCGAAGTCCTCCTCCGCCGCGAACACGAACGCCTTCGCGCGCCGCATCCGGTCGTGCAGCACCGCGAACGGCTGATAACCCAGCACCTCGACGTTCGGCACCGCCTTCGCGCGGATTTTCTGCATGTCCGGCCCGTCGCCGATCACCACCAGCTTGCGGTGCGGCGTGCGCGCGAACGCCTCGACGATCAGGTCGATCTTCTTGTACGGCACGAGCCGCGACGCGGTCAGATAAAAGTCCTCTTTCTGCGTTTCGAGCGCGAACGCATCGACGTCCACCGGCGGGAACACCACCGCCGCGTCGCGCTGATAGACCTTGTGGATGCGCCGCGCGATGAACGCCGAGTTCGCGACGAACTGATCGACCGAATTCGCGGTCCGCACGTCCCAGTTGCGGATGTAATGCAGGATCAGCCGCGCGAGCGCGGACTTCAAACCGCGCGTCAGGTGCGACTCCTTCAGGTATTGATGCTGAAGGTCCCACGCATAACGGATCGGCGAATGCACGTAGCTGATGTGAAACTGGTCTGGGCCGGTCAGCACGCCCTTCGCGACCGCGTGGCTGCTCGATATCACGACGTCGTAGCCGGACACGTCCAGTTGCTCGATCGCGAGCGGCATCAGCGGCAGCCACGCGCGGTATTTTTTGCGCGCGAGCGGCAGCCGCTGGATGAACGACGTCGTCACCGGCTTGCCGCGCAGGAACGCGCGGTCGTCGACGAAATCGACCACCGCGAACAGGTCCGCATCCGGAAAACACGCGATGATCTGTTCGAGCACGCGCTCCGCGCCCGCATAGGTGACGAGCCAGTCGTGCACGATCGCCACGCGCGGCGCACGTCCCGCGCGCGGCCGCGCGAGCGGTCCCGCCCCGGCGCGGCGCGCGGCCGCCGGATCGCGCCAGCCGGCCGGGACAACGGCGCGTTCGGACGACGCCGCTTCGTCGATAAGTTCGTGACTCATGCGCTTTTCCGTAGGTTCAGTCGAAAGAGAAGGGAGCGGGCGTAGCCGCGCAGCATCGGCGTCGTCGCGACCGACCACACCACGTTCGCGCCCGCGAGCACGACCCCCGCGCCGATCGCGTACAGCGCGCCCGGCAGCCACCAGGCGAACGCAAGCGCGGCCGCGAGGAAGCTCAGATGCGCGAGCAGATCGACGACGATCGTGCGGGAGTGGATGCGCGCGAGATACAGCAGCACTGCGTAGTCGAACAGCGCGCGCACCAGCACGGCGGCCGCCGCGCCCGGCAGTCCGAAGCGCCAGATGCCGAGCCACAGCAGCCCGGCGAACAGAGGCAGTTCGATCAGGCCGACGCGCGCGGTGACGGCCGGGTTGTTCTGCGCCTGAATGAGAATCCGCGTGACGCTCGCCTGTCCGACGAGCCACACCGCGACGATCAGCACGCGGCCGACCGGCGCGCCGTGCGCGGCGAGTTCCGGCCCGACCCATGCGCGCAGGAACGGTTCGAGCACGACGATCGCGCCGATCGCGACCGGCGTGAACACGCCGTTCAGGAATTGCAGCGACTGCGCGGCGATCTCGTCCGCGTGCTCGCGGCGCAGCGCGGACAGCCGCGGAAACAGCGTGCGCACCAGCGCGTTCGGCACCATGTTCAAGCGCGTGACGAGGTTCTGCGGCACCGTGTAGTAGGTGACGAAACGCGCGCCGAGGCCCGCGCCGAGCATCATCCGGTCGAGCGAATCGGCGATCATCGTCGTGATGCTCGCGATCAGCATCCAGCCGCCGAAGTTGAACAGCGCCTTCGAGGTGTCGAAGCGCGGCCCGCGCACCTCGCGGATGCCGAGCACGCGCAGCGCGGAGCGCGCGAGCAGCAGCGCCGCCAGCAACCGCGCGACGACGGCCGCCGCGAGCACCGTTTGCAGGTTCGGCGCGATCGCCCACGCGGCCGCGAGCGGCAGCAGTTGGAACAGGAACGTGCCGAGCGTCTGGTTCGTGTTGTAGATGCCGAAGCGTTCCGCGCCGTTGATCGCGCCGGCGAACACCCACGACACGTTCGCGAGCGGAATCGCCACGGCGAGCCACGGCAGCGCGAGATAGACTTCGCGCCGCAGTTCCGGTGAAACGTGCGTGAAGTACGCGGTGTAGACCGCGCCGCCCGAATAGATCAGCAGGCCGCCGATCGCGCCGGTCGTCAGGTTCAGCCAGAACGCGCTCCAGAACACGCGCGCGCATTCGTCGCCGTCGTTCGACGCGTGCGCCTTCGAGATATGGTTCTGCGCGGCCATGCTCATGCCGAGATCGAGCACGCTGAAATAGCCGATCAGCGTCCACACCAGCGCGACCACGCCGTACCGCTCGACGCCGAGCAGCCGGATGTACGACGGCACCGTGACGAGCGACACGAAGGTCGGCAGCACGAGGCCGAACAGGTTGATCGCGACGTTGCGCAGTATTCCCTTGTCCATGAGCCCTTCCGGTTTGGCGGCCCGCTCGCCGCCCGTTGCCCACCGCCCGCTTACGCAGGCTTCCAGCGATACATCAGCACCTTGCCGCGCGCGTCCTCCTCGACGAACACCAGGTATTCGCCGTTCGCCATCCGGTGCGCGCTGATCCCGAACGGCACGTCCACCCAGCCCGACGCATGGCCGACTTCCGCGCCGGGGCCGAACGCGCCGATCTCCTTCGCGCTGTCCTTGTCGTACACGTGCACGTTGCCGGCCGGTTCGACGACGAACAGGTATTGCCCTTCGACGGTGAGCCCGGCCGGCGTGACCGGCGGCTTCGCGCGCGGGTCCCACGGCAGGCGCAGTTCGTAGCGCGGCTTCGGCTTGCCGCCCGACCAGCCGTCGTAGCGGACCAGCACGCGCCCCGCCTCTTTCCAGAAGCCGGGGTCGTGCGGCGCATCGGCGGTGTAGCCGGTCGCGTACAGCGTGTCGGTCTGCGGCTCGTACAGCACGCGATGCACTTCGTTGAACGGCGCGGGCACCGGGTACTTCTTCAGGTCCGCATACGCATAGATGGGGTTGCCCTTCGCATCGAGGCCGCCGAAGCCGAAGCGCACGATGTCCTTCTCGTCGCGCGCGCGCCAGATGTCGCCGCGCGTGTCGATCCACCAGCCCCAGCCGCCCGCGAGTTTTTCGCGGTCGGGGTTGCGCGTGAATTCGTCCGCGTCGAACGCGCCGTTGCCGTTCGCATCGCGCCAGATCCAGTCGCCGCCCGGCGGCGCGTTCGGCACGTGCTCGACCGGCCGCCCGCGGCCCGCGATGAAGCCGGACGGAATCGCGGTCTCGCCGTCGCGCTTCGGATCGAAGCGGTAGATCTTCAGGTGGTCCGCGTACATGTCGGTCAGGTACAGGAACGTGTGGCCGTTCAGCGCGCGCGCGGTCGGCAGGCCCGGCCACTGGTCGGTGTGAAAAACCGGGTCGTCCGGGTAGCGGAAGCGGTTCGACAGGAATCCGACGTAAGTCCAGTCCTGGCCCGGCGGCTTCGACAGGTCGATCTCGAAACGCTTGTTGCCGGTGTAGACGCTGTTCGGCCGCGCCGGGTCCAGCCACGCGCCGTCGACGAACAACAGCCCCTGTACCTGCCACCGCCGCCGGCCGTCCGGCGCGTAGCTTTCGAGCGTCGCGCCAAGGCCCGCGCCGATCGTGTCGTGGCGCGGGCCGATGCCGTTCGTCGACACGTACACGTTGCCCTTCGCATCGGCCGCGACGCCGGTCAGGCCGTTGAAGCGGCCCGGCCCGGGCCGTCCCGGCACGCCGGAGAAAATGCCGCCGCGTTCGCCTAGCGTCGCGGTCTGCGCGTAGCCGTTCGCGCCGCGCGTATAGATCAGGATCTGCTGCCGGGGACCGTTGTCCGCCACAAGGATGCGCTGCTGCGGATCGATCGCGATGTCGACCGCGACCGTATCGGCCGGCAACGACAGCGCATCGCCCGCCGCGCGGCCGTCGCTCGCGTAGTGCGCGATCTTCGGGGGGCCGCCCAGCGTATCGGTCAACGCCCACACCGAGCCGTCGGCCGCGAGCGCGAGGCGGCCCGGCTCGTGCGCGTCCCATTGGCCCTTGCGCTGCATCGTCGAGGCGTCGTAGACCTCGATGCGGTTCATCGGCGTGTTCGCGACGTATAGCATCGTATCGCTCGCCGCGAGACCGCCGATGCCGGCCTTCGTGCCGGCCGGCACGTCGTTGATCTTCAGGAACGCGCCGGATAACTGCGCATGCGGATTCAGCGGATCGGCGGGCGGCTGGAACGCGGCCGCGCGCTTCGTGTCGTCGAGCGGCCGGCGCGTGACGCCGTACCACTGCTGCCCCTTCGGCGGCCAGATGCCGCCGCCGATCAGGCGGCCCTTCTCGTTGCCGACGCCGACCGCCGCATACAGATAACGGCTGTTCACCGCGACCGCGCTGCCGCCGCTGCCGCCCCAGCCATGCGTGCCGCCGGCGAAGCCGAGCATCTTGCCGTCCTGGTACGCGCTGATCTCGCCGCCGCTTTCGTCCCACGGCGCATTGGTGAACACCTTGCCGTCGCGCGTGACGGCGATCGCGGCGATGTCGATCTGCGTCCACGCGCCTTGCCCGTAGCCGTACGTATTGCCGATCCACGAAGTCGTGACCGGCAATTGCGGCGCGGCGACCGTCTGCACGGACGACGTGCAGACGAACACGGTCAGCGCGGCAAGCGCGAGCAGGCGGCCCGGACGGCGATCGAAACGTGGCGACGACAAGGGGAATTCCTCCGCAACAGTAACGGCGATCCGCTGGATCATGCCGTATATCCGGGGAATAAAATCCGCGCCAATAAGCGAAAATAATTCAAAAAAATTCAGTTTTTATTTAGCTGTTTTTCACGCTTTTAACCGCTTATAAAGTCGTTGTGAAATACGCATGAAAGCCATGCAGCACGGCCGCGCACCGCATTCGTGCGCCTTCTTCCGGACCGGCACCGGTATCTTTTTCGCATCCGCGCAAAGGTTATGCCGCGTGAATTCGAACGGATTACCGGATTCCCAATTCAGGCAATTCAATATATTTCGGCTTTTTGACCAATTAATTCTTTCTAGAATGAATTCGACTTCGCCTCCATCCACCCACGCGCGGGCCGCCCTGCACAGGAGACCGCGCGCGAACCGCACCCGTATACGATGACAGCGACGCCTCTCGCCACGCCCTCCTCGCCGTCTCACCGGATCGTCCAGCTCGACGGTCTGCGCGCGATCGCCGTGCTCGCGGTGTTCGCGCAGCACGCGCTGCGCGCGCCGCTGTGGATGGGCGTGGACCTGTTCTTCGTGCTGAGCGGTTTTCTGATCACCGGCATCCTGCTCGAACGCAAGTCGCGCGGACAGTCGTACTTCAGCTACTTCTACGCGCGCCGCGCGCGCCGCATCCTGCCGCCCTACGTGCTGCTGATGATCGTGTCGTCGCTGCTGTTCGGCCTCGGCTGGGCGAAACACTGGCCGTATTACGCGTTCTTCGCGACGAACATCGGCGACGCGCTGAACGAAAGCGGCCACGACAGCCTGAACATCCTGTGGTCGCTCGCGGTCGAGGAGCAGTTCTACATCTTCTGGCCGTTCGTGATCCTGCTGGTGCCGATGCGCGCGATCGCGGCGGTCGCGGCCGCGCTGATCGTCGGCGTGCCGGTGCTGCGCGCGATCGCGACGCCGTGGTTCGATTCGTTCTGGCCCATCTATTACCTGACGCCGTTCCGGATGGACCTGCTCGCGGCCGGCGCGCTGCTCGCCGTCGCGGTGCGGCGCGACCGCGACGCGCTGGAGCCGTTCCGCATTCCGGCCGTGATCTTCTTCTTCGCGGCGCTCGCGGTGCTCGCGTGGCTGCATCTGCATTTCCCGCGCTTTCGCGCGGCGAACACGCCGCTGTCGAACGCGGCGCTGTACAGCGTGTCGCTCGTGCTGTGCACGTCGGCCGTCGTGATCGCGCTGCAGTCGAAGGGCATCGTGCGGCGCGTGCTCGCCAACCCGGTGCTCGTGTACGTCGGCACGATCAGCTACACGATCTACCTGATCCACCTGACGATCCTGTACGCAGTGTGGCCGCTGCATTACGGCCGCTATCCGAGCGCCGCGCTCGCGCTCGCGCTGACTCTCGCGTATGCGAGCGCGAGCTGGTTCCTGTTCGAAAAGCGGCTGACGCGCGGCCCGCGCGCGCGACATGCGCTGCCGCAGCCGGCGGTGGCCGGCACGTCGGGCATCCGCTCCTGACGACGGCCCGCGACGACCTTTCATCCCTCCCTCAACACTTCCAGACTCCAGAAAAGGCGGACTTCATGAACGACCGACGCAAAGCGATCATCACCGGCGTATCGGGCCAGGACGGCGCGTATCTGACGAGGCTCCTGCTGGACAAGGGCTATCACGTCGTCGGCACGTACCGCCGCACCAGTTCCGTCAACTTCTGGCGGATGAACGAACTCGGCATCCTCCAGCACCCGGCGCTGGAACTCGTCGAGCACGACCTGACCGACGCGGGCTCGACGCTGCGCCTGCTCGAACGCTCGCACGCGAACGAGGTGTACAACCTCGCCGCGCAGAGCTTCGTCGGCGTGTCGTTCGACCAGCCGGTGACGACCGCCGAAGTCACCGGCATCGGCGCGCTTAACCTGCTCGAAGCGATCCGCGTCGTGAATCCGCAGACCCGCTTCTATCAGGCCTCCACGTCCGAGATGTTCGGCAAGGTCCGCGCGGTGCCGCAGTGCGAGGACACGCCGTTTTATCCGCGCAGCCCGTACGGCATCGCGAAACTGTTCGCGCACTGGTCCACGATCAACTACCGCGAGTCGTACGGAATGTTCGCGACGAGCGGCATCCTGTTCAACCACGAATCGCCACTGCGCGGCCGCGAATTCGTCACGCGCAAGATCACCGACTCGGTCGCGAAGATCAAGCTCGGCAAGCTGCCGATGCTCGAACTCGGCAACCTCGACGCGAAACGCGACTGGGGTTTCGCGCTCGAATACGTCGAAGGCATGTGGCGCATGCTGCAGGCGAGGCAGCCCGACACCTACGTGCTCGCGACCGGCCGCACCGAGACCGTGCGCGACTTCGTGACGATGGCGTTCGCGGCGGCCGGCTATCAGCTCGAATGGTCCGGACGCGGCGAACGCGAAACCGGCGTCGACATCTCGACCGGCCGCACGCTGGTGCGCGTGAACCCGCGCTTCTACCGCCCGGCCGAAGTGGACCTGCTGATCGGCGACGCGAAGAAGGCCCGCGACGCGCTCGGCTGGCACCCGCAGACCTCGCTGGAGCAGTTGTGCCAGATGATGGTCAACGCGGACCTCACGCGCAACGAACACCATGACACCTTCTGACAACCTGGGCGCACGCGCGCTGATCACCGGGCTCGGCGGCTTCACCGGCCGCTACATGGCCGAGCGCCTGCGCGCCGACGGCTACCGGATTCACGGCACCGTGCAGGGCGCCGCGGACCTCGACGCAATCGACGCCGCCGCGCACGACGTTCACGCGGTAGACCTGCGCGACCCGCGCGACGTCGCGGCGGCGATCGACGCGATCCGGCCCGACGTGGTCGTGCATCTGGCCGGCATCGCGAACGTCGCGCACGGCGACATCGCGAACACGTGGCTCGTGAACGTGGTCGGCACGCGCAACCTGCTCGCGGCGCTCGCGCGGCTCGACAGGCCGCCGCGCGCGGTGCTGCTCGCGAGCAGCGCGAACGTGTACGGCAACGCGACCGAAGGCGTGATCGACGAAACCGTGCCGCCGGAGCCGGCGAACGACTACGCGGCGAGCAAGCTCGCGATGGAGTTCGCGTCGCGCACGTTCAGCGCGCGGCTGCCGCTGATCTTCGCGCGGCCGTTCAACTACACCGGCGTCGGCCAGAGCGCGGACTTCCTGCTGCCGAAGATCGTCGAGCACTACGCGCGCCGCGCGAAGACGATCTCGCTCGGCAACACCGACGTGAGCCGCGATTTCTCGGACGTGCGTTTCGTCGTCGATGCCTATGCACGGCTGCTGCACGCCGCGCCGCGCGGCGAGATCTTCAACGTGTGCTCGGGCGTCGGGCGCACGCTCGGCGACGTGCTCGACACGCTGGCGCGCGTCGCCGGCTACCGGATCGACGTGCGCATCGATCCGCGTTTCGTGCGGCCGAACGAGGTCCGCACGCTGACCGGCTCGAACGCGAAACTGCGCGACGCGATCGGCGAACTGCAACCGGTGCCGCTCGAAGAGACGCTGCGGTGGATGTACGAGGATGCGCGCGAGCGTTATGAATCGCTGCGGATGACGGCGTGAATTCATCCCCTTGCCGGTGGGCGGCCGCGCGCCGCCCGCTTTCGTTTATAGCCTTTGTCGCCTTTGTCGCCTTTTTCGTCATTGTCGCCGCCACGCGCGAACGCGCCTCGGCGCTATCGTGAAGCCGACTGCCGCTTCATGACGACGCGCGCACAAGACAACCGTCCGCTCACGCGCTTCGCGTAAAACGAACGGGGCGCGCCGTTCGACCGCCGCGCCCCGCTCCCTTCTCCGACGCGTCAAGCCGCGATCGCCTCCGCATAAACCCCGGCAACCCGCTTCGCGACCACCGCGTTATCGAAATGACGGCGCGCATAGTCGCGGCACGCATCCGCATCCGGCAGCTTCATGCGGCCCGTGAGCGCGGCCCCGATGCCGTCCGCGATCGCGTCCGCGCCGGTCGACGCCAGCACCAGATCCTTCGACAGCCCCGCGACCGCTTCCGGCAGCCCGCCGACCGGCGTCACGAGCACCGGCGTGCCGGCCGACAGCGATTCGACGGTGATGAGCCCGAAGCCTTCGAGCGCGACGGTCGGCACGACCGACAGGTTCGCCGCGCGGTACAGCGACGGCAGATGCGCGTCCGGCACGAAGCCGAGCAGCTTCACGTTGTCCGCGAGGCCCGCGTCGTCGATCCTCTGCTGCAACTCCGCCTCCAGACGCCCCTTGCCCGCGATCAGCAGCAGCACGTCCGGATGCCGCGGCTTCAGCCGCTTCACCGCGTCGATCAGGTCTTCGAGGCCCATCCGGCGCACCAGCCGCCGCACCGCGAGGATGATCGGCCGGTCCTGCGGCAGTTGCAGCTTCATCCGCGCCTCGGCCGGCGAGCACGGCGGATCGAACTGCGCGGTGTCCACGCAGCCCGGCACCACGCGCACCCGGTCCGGCGCGATGCCGTAGCGCCGCGTCAGGATCTCGCCGAACGCCTTCGACAGCACGATCAGCCGCGACGAACGCTCGTACACCGACTGTTCGAGGTGATGCTTGATCCGCTGGCTCAGGCTCGCCGCGCCCTCGACGAAACTCTCGTCGGCCCACGGCCCCTGGAAATGCGACACCTGCGGGATGCCGCGCGTCACGTCGAGGCCGGGGAACGTGTACAGCGCGAAGTGCGACGAGATCACGTCGGGCCGCTGCTCGCGAATCTCGCGGCGCAACGCGCGGCGCGCGTCCATCAGGCGCAGCGGCAGCGGGCGCGACGCCGCGCCGAAGCCGCGGATCGCGCCGCCGCTGTCCTGCGCGACCTGCGGCGAACCGGCGACGACGCCGCGCACCTCGACGCCCGCGCCGGGCAGCGCGCCGACCAGCGAGTAATACATGCGGTCGAGACCGCCTGCGCGCTCGGGAAACCAGTGCATGCCGATCTGCAACGATTGGATGGATTGAGTGTTCATCGCGTGGGGTTCCTCGGGTGGTCTTTTATCGATTCGTGGAATGACGTCATGGCGTTTTCGCGTGGCCGAACGCCGGGCCGGGCGCGAGCGGCGCGGGTTCGTCGCAGTCGGCGGCCTCTTCATGGCGCTCGTGCCGCTCATCGCGCGCGGCGGCCGGCGTGCCGCCGGCCAGTTGCCGGTACAGCGCGATGTACTGCGCGGCCATCCGCGCCCAGCCGAAGCCGCCCGCGAGCGCGGCGGCCGCGTCGCCCATCGCGCGGCGCGCGGCATCGTCGCCGGCCAGTTGCGCGATCGCGCCCGCGAGCGCCGGCGCGTCGTCCGGGTCGTCGAGCACGATCCCGCATTCGGGCGTGATGATCTCCGCGCCGCCCGCCGTGCGCGCGGTGACGACCGGCAGGCCGGACGCCATCGCTTCGAGCAGCGACAGGCTCATCGCCTCGTAGCGCGACGGAAACACATACGCATCGACCGAGCGCATCAGCACCGGCATCTCGCGCACGAGGCCGAGAAAATGCACGCGCGACGCGATGCCGAGCGCGCGCGCCCGGTCCGGATACGGGCTGCCCGGCAGATAACCGGCGACCGCCAGATGCACGTGCTCCGGCAGTTGCTTCATCGCGTCGAGCACGGTGCCGAGGTTCTTGCGCGGCGTGCGCAGGTCGCCGACGAACAGCAGCAGGAACGCGCCGGGCGGCAGGTCGAACTTCGCGCGGTCGCCGTGCGCGGCCGCGAAACCCTGCGTATCGACGCCGTTGTAGATCACGTCGAGCCGTTCGACCGGATGCCCGCCCGACGCGCGGATCTCGTCCGCGACCTTCCTCGACACCGCCGCGATCACGCGGGTGCGCCGGTAGGCCCAGCGTTCCAGCACCGCGTTCGCGCGGGTATAGACGAACTGGTACGCGGACCACAGGCCGCGCGTGAGCCCGAACGGGTAGTACTTGCTGCGCGCCCAGCCGCCGTGCACGAAGTGCGCGGTGTTCACGTCGGCGCGCGCCCACGTGATGAAGCCGTTCACGTGCAGCACGTCGAACTCGCGGCGATGGCGGCGCAGCCACAGCGCGCTCTTCGCGGCGAACACCTGCTGCCGCAGCAGGTTGGTCGGCCACCAGCGCGACGGCTGCACGCGCACCCAGTTCACCGCCGGATGCGCGGCCAGGTCGGGCGCGACGTGCGACGCGATCAGCGTGACCTCGAACCCCTCGTTCAGCGCGGCGCGCGCGATCTCGTGATTCACGCGGCCCTGGCCGTCGTTGTGGCGCACGACGTGCGTGACGATGGCGACTTTCATGGTGCGACTCTCAATCGGAAACCTCCGTGGTGCGGGCGGCGCCGCGTTGCGTCAGCTTGTGCCAGTGGCCCGCGCCGAGGATGGAAAACACGCTCGAAAACAGCAGCAGGCCGCCGGTGCCGACGAGCGAGTTCGTGAACACCAGCATCGCGAAGATCGCGACCGCGAGGCTCATGCACGCGGACACGTAGCGGTCGTGCTTCAGCCGGAACGACACCCGCACCGCGCGCGCGAGCAGCCACAGCACGCCGGACAGATACAGCAGCGTGCCGGGCCAGCCGAGCACGAACGGAATGTTCATCACGCCGCTGTCGAAGCTGCCGTACTTGCCGAGTTCGCCGTTGTTGCTGGACAGCTTCGTCGACGCGCCGGTCGCGCCGAGCCCTTCGCCGGTCACGTCGGTGAACGCGGTTTTCGCGAAGTCCGCGTAGAACTGGTTGCGCGCCTCGTAACTCTGGTCGTCGCTCAGGTTCACGAGCGTGGAAAGACGCGCCTGCATCCGGTCGGCGACCGGGCCGATCGCGAGCAGCGGCACGCACACCGCCGCGAGCACCAGCGCGCTGACGACGATGCGGATGCGCACCCGGTTGCTCGACTTCACCAGCTGGATCAGCATCGCGATCGCCCAGCCGCCCCACGTCGAGCGCACCAGCGACAGCGCGAACGCGAAGAAGCCGAACGCGGCCGCGACCCAGCGCACGCGATGCTGCGCGGCCATCACGAACACCATCGCGCCCATCATCGCGAACGCGAACGGTCCCGATGAATTCATCGTGCTGAACACGCGCACGCCGAGCGGCACCGGGTCGCCCTGCGAGTTCATGTCGGAGCCGATCATCCACATCGCGTCCCACTGCGGCATCACGAAGAACTGCACGAGCCCGTAGGCGCCCATCACGAGCATCCCGTAGATGAACGAATTCACGATCGTCCTGCGGTACTCCGGGTACTGGCGCGCGTTCGCCATGATGTGAAAGCCGATCAGCAGCGGATACGCCCAGTTCGCGAGGTCGTAGGTGGCCGCGAGCGGCCCGCTCGACACGACGCCGACGACGAACGCGTACAGCAGCCCGAGCAGCGCGAGCAGCACCGGCAGCCCGCGCCGCTGCGCGAGGATCGGGTAATAGCGGACGAGCGACAGCGCGCTGATCATCGTGACCGCGAGCGGCGCGATCTGGATCAGGCTGGTCGGCGTGAACGCGCCCTTGCCGTAGTCCGCGAGCCGCCGCACCTCGGGGCTCAGGAACCACATCCACCACATGAAGCCGACGTAGCGCGCCGGGTTCACGAAGTACAGCCACAGGCCCGTCGCGACCGACAGCACCGGGAACGCAAGCGTCAGCACCGTGCCCTGGTGCGCGAGCACCAGCAGCGCGGTGACGACCCACAGCAGCAGCGGCGGCAGCGTATCGCGGCCGAGCGCGCCGCGCAGGCCGCGCGCGCGGCGGCGCGCGCCGGGCGGTTCCGGCGACGCGGCGACCGCGAACGCGCCTGTCGGTGGCATCCGCATCGTCACATCCTGCCCGGCCACTGGCCGGAAGCGTTGCGCACCGCGTCGGGGGAAAGCGGCGCGGCGTCCAGATCCGCGCCCACGCCGGCCCCGGCATCGCGCTGGTTCAGCATCTCGCGCGTCAACTGCGCGTGCTGCCGCGCGAAGTGCTGGGTGGTGAGGTCGCGCTCGCGCAACTGCCCGCACGCGGCCTGCGCCTGCCGCAACGCGCGCGACGGCGCGTCCAGCAGCGCGTTCACCGCGGCGCGCAACTGCGCCGGATCGAACGGCTCGACGTACGACACCGCGTCGTCGTCGAAGTAGTCGTCGAGCGCGCCGACGCGCGTCGCGACCATCGGCTTGCCGAGCGCGGCCGCTTCGAGCATCACCGTGATCCCGGACGCGTGCGTGTTCGGCCGCAGCGGCACGACGATCAGGTCGGCCCATTCGTAGAGCGCGTGCTGCTCGTCGATGCCCGACACGCGCACGATCTCGACGTTCGGCGCGCGCACCGACGCGGGAATGCGCCGCCGCGTCGCGATCCGCACCGCGTAGCGCGCATCGTGGCCGAGCGCCGTCGCGAGCGTCGTCCAGTCGCGGTCGCGGTCGTTGCCGATCGCGGCGACGCGCAGCGGCGTATGCGGCTGCCACTGCGACGGCGGCCGCAGCGGGAAGTCGTTCGTGTTCAGCCCATAGAACACGTGGCGCGCGGCGCGGCCGAAATAACGGCCGCACAGCGCGGCGTTCTCGCTCGCGAGCGTCGTCAGCAGGTCCGCGCGCGCCAGCAGCCGGCGATACAGCGCGCGCCGCAGCGGCCCGTAACCGGGCCAGCGGTCGAGCAGCCACACGCTCTGCGCGAGCAGCAGCGGACGCCTGCCGCGCCGGCGCGCGTTCATCAGCAACAGCAGCGACACCGCCAGATGCTCCTGCTCGGTATGCGTCCACACCGCGTCCGCCGCGAGGATCGCGCGGCGGTTGCGCCACGTATGGACGAAGTCGAAACCGAGCGCCGCCTTCAGCGCGCGGCGCACGAAGCGCACCGGGCGGCTCTCCGCCGCGTCGCGCGAATAGTTCAGCGCGAACTCGTCGGACTCCGCGTGGTGATAGCCGTACAGGCAGCCGATGTCCTCGCCTTTCCGGTAGTGGCGCGGGTCGGCGCCGTAGAACAGATGGACGTGGACTTGCGTGGCGGTCATGCGTGCTCCTCCGTGGGTTCGATGGCGGGCGGCGGCAGATCGCGGACGCTCACCGCATCGCGCGGCGGGCTTCGCGCGCGCCGCCGCGCACCGCGCGCCATTGCGCGAACGCGGCGAGCGGCGCGCTGCGGCCGCGCAGCACGCCGAGACCCGTATGCAGCAGGCCCGGATACACGCGCGTGCCGACGAGCGCATACCACCACCACGCGGTCTCGCGGTGCAGCGGCGGCAGATGCGCGCGCAGGATCAGATGCAGGTTGTAGGCGGCGTTGCGCTTCGACGCGAGCGTCTGCGCGTTGCGCGGGTCCTCGCCGAAACGCGGCGCCGGAAAATGATCGACCGCGACGAGCGGGTCGTACACGAGCTTCCAGCCCGCGCGCTTCACGCTCATGCTGAACGCCATGTCGTTGTGGACCTGCGCGCCCGCGCCGCGCAGCCGGCTGTCGAAGCGCTGCCCGCGAATCGCGTCGCGCCGGTAGCTCATGTTCGCGCCCTTCAGCAGATCGACTTCGCGCGCGCCGCCGACGCCGAGGTGATGGTTGCCGACGATGCGTCCCGAGAGGCGCACCTTGCCGACCAGCGGCTGCTCGCCGTCGAGCACGCGGCCGTTCTCGTGCACCCAGTCGCGGCCGCCCAGCGCGCCGAGCTTCGGGTCCGCCTCGAACGCGGCCGCGATCCGCGCGAGCCAGTCCACGCGCGGCGCGGCGTCGTCGTCGGTGATCGCGATCACGTCGCCGGTCGCGGCGTCGAGGCCGCGGTTCAGCGCGGCCACCTGGCCCGGCTGATCGACCAGCGCGACGTCGACCGGCAGCACGCGCGGCGTCACGTGCTCCGCGAGACATGCGTGGGTCGCTTCGTCTTCGGCGCGCGCGACCACGACGATCTGGTCCGGCGCGCGCTGCTGGCGCAACAGCGCGGACAGGCAGCGCGCGAGATCTTCGGGGCGGCGCCAGGTCGGCACGAGTACGGTCACTTTCATCGCGTCTTTCTCGGGTTGTGCGGATCGGGAGGGGGCGGGCCGAGCCATCAGGTGCTCAGGTATTCCTGCACCGCCGTGTAGCCATAGCCGTAGCTGTTGCGCGCGCGCTGCGGCACCGCGTTGAAGATGCCGCCCTGCACGTTGACGCCGGCCGAGCGCAGCCGCTTCAGCGTGTCGGCGATCTCGCCTTCGGAATGCATGCCCGAGCGCAGCACGAGGAACGTCGAGCCCGCGTGGCCGCCGATGATCGCCGCGTCGGTCACCGCGAGCACCGGCGGCGTGTCGATCAGCAGCACGTCGTAACGCTTCGACAGCCCGTCGAGGTACTGGCCGAGACGCGGCGACATCAGCAGTTCGGACGGATTCGGCGGGCGGCGGCCGCACGACACGAAATGCAGGTTGTCGATCTCGGTCGAGCGGATCGCCTCGTCGAGCGCGATCTGGCCGGACAGCAGTTCGGAGAAACCGCCCTCCTGCGGGCCGCCCAGATAACGTTCGAGCGCGCCGCGCCGCATGTCGCCGTCGATCATCAGCACGCGCTTGCCCGAATGCGCGAGCAGCACCGCGAGGTTCGCGGTCAAAAAGCTCTTGCCGACGCCCGGCACCGAGCCGGTCAGCACGATCACGCGGTTCTTCGCGTCCATCATGCTGAACTGCAGCGACGTGCGCAGGCTGCGCAGGCTCTCGACGGTCAGGTCGCGCGGCCGCGAATTCGCGAGCACTTCGCGCAGCCGCGAGCCGCCCGGCGCGGGGCCGCGTTTTTCGAGCGCCGCCTGTTCGGACGACAGCGGCACGAGCCCGTACACCGGCAGATGGAACGAACGCTCGATCTGCTCCGCGTCGACGATGCCCTTGAACATGTTCCGGCGCAGCAGCACGAAGCCGGTGCCGAGAATCAGGCCGAGCAGCGCGGCGGCGGACACGATCAGCACGCGCTTGGGCTTCGACGGCTGGCCCGGCCGCATCGCCGAATCGACGATGTGCACGTTGCCGCCGGTGCCGACGCGCTGCACCGACAGTTCCTGGATGCGGTTCAGCAGCAGCACGTAGATGTCCTCGGCCACCTTCGCGTCGCGCTGCAATTGCACCGCCTTCACCTCGGTCGCCGGCAGGTCGCGAAAACGCGTGTCGAACTTCTGGCGTTCGCCTTCGAGCTGCGCGAGCTGCTGGCGCGCGGCGACGATGACCGGGTGCTCGTCGCCGAAGCGTTGCAGCATCGACGCGATCTGCAACTGCATCGCGGAAATCTGCTGCTCGTACTGCACGCTGCCTTCGAGGTAGATCTTCGCTTCGTCGCTCGCGTTGATCGAGCCGGATTTGCTCTGGTACGCGGTCAGCGCGGCTTCCGCGTTTTCGAGGTCGCGCTTCAGGCGCGGCTGCTCGCTGCGCAGGAAGTCGAGCATCTTGCTCGCGTCGGCCTGCTTGGTCGCGACGTGCTCGCGCAGATACGACTGCGCGAGCGCATTCGCGATGTCGGCCGCGCGCGCCGGATCGGTGTCCTCCAGCGAGATGCCGATCACGCCGGTCTGCTTGCCCTGCTCCTGCACCTGGATCGCGGACTGGAAGCCGGTGATCGCGTCGAGGTCGTTCATCCGCACGACGGTGAAGCGCGTGCCGGGCCGCGCCACGAGCCTGCTGACCAGCAGCGACACGCCGCCGCCCTGCGCGGCCTCGCCAACCCGGCCTTCGAGCAGCCGTGCGCCGTCCGGGCCGCTCACCACGTAGCGGCCGTCGTCGAGCGCGGTCAGCGTCAGCTTGCGGCCTTCGAGTTCCGGCGCGACGTCGACCGCGTCGACGTTCACGACCTCGCCGCCCCACGCGAACGAACCGAGGCCGAGCCACGGCCGCGACGGCGTGCCGGGCGTCGCGAGCCGGTTCGCCAGGTTGCCGAGCACCGGCACCGTGACCGGCGTCACCGAGAAGTTCAGGTGGAACTGCTTGACCACCGGTTCGACGACGCTGCGGCTCTTGATCATCTGGATCTCGGCGTCGGTCGGCAGCGAGCCGGACGAGCCGCTCGTGATCGACGCGCCGGTCTGCGTCTGCGTGAGCGCCTGCGACGTGTAGTCGGCCGGCTCGACGCGCACCTGGGTGTCGGCGCTGTAGACCGGTTTCGCGACGTAGCAGTAGAAGACCGCGATCGCGACGACGGCCGCCGCGATGCCGATCAGCCAGCCGATGTCGTCGACGATGACGCGCAGCAACTGGCCGAGGACGACGTCCTCTTCCTCGGTGCGGGCAGCGTGGCCCGGATGACTGGTGGGTTGCATACTCACGATTCGATCCCGATGTTTGTGGCGTTGCTCATGCCTGACCCGATATCCGTTGCAAACCGCGCGTCAGCGCGTGATCTGCCGCAGATAAAAAACGGTCTGGATGGTGGGCAGCACCTGCTGCAACACGCGGTTGAAAGTGGCCGACGACGCCGTGCCGACGTACACCACGTCCAGCGGCTGAAGCTGGAACTGGGACGACAGCATGATCGAGTCGGGCTGGGTCATGTCGAGCCGGTAGATTTCCGGCGTGGTCGGGTTGTCCTTCATCCCGCGCATCACGAAGATCTGGCGCGGGTTCGCATCGGTGTCGAGGATGCCGCCCGCCTGGGTCAACGCGTCCGCGATCGTGAGGCGGCCCTTCAGCATCGGCATCTGGGTCGGCGTCTTCACTTCGCCCATCACGAAGATGCGGCTGTCCGAGCGGTCCGGCACGTTGATGACGTCGCCGTTCTGCAGCAGCACGTCCTGGGTGGTGTCGCCGCGATCGAGCATCCGGTTCGCGTCGAGCACGTACAGCTTGTGGTCGCGCGTGAGGCGCACGCGCTGGATGTCCGCGTCGCCGGTCGTGCCGCCCGAGCGCGTGATCGCATCGACCAGCGTGAGCGGCACATCGCTGACCGCGAGCGGCCCCGGCGTCTTGACCTCGCCGGTCACCTGCACCTTCTGGCTGCGGTACGCGAGCACGCGCACGTCCACCTGCGGGTTGCGCACGTACGGCACGAGCCGCGTCGCCAGTTCGTCGCGCAGTTGCGACGGCGTCTTGCCCGCCGCGCGCAGGCGGCCGATGAACGGGAAGAAGATCGAGCCGTCGGTGGACACCGTCTGCCCGAACGGATCGGACTGGCCCGGCAGCGCGTTCGTGTACGGCTGCGTGAGCGCCTGGCCGACCGTCTGGGTGGTGTTGCCGCCCGCCGAGAAGGTGGACGCCTGCGGCGTGGACAGTTCCGGATGGTCGTACACGGTCACGCCGAGAATGTCCTGCGGCGCGATGTGATACACGTACGCGGACGGGTCCGGGTAGCGCGACGGCGGCAGATCGCTGCGCGCGGCGGCCGCGGCCGCCTGCGCCTGCTGCATCACCAGTTGCGGGTCGATCAGGCGCACCGGATAGGTCGGCTGCGGCCCGGTCTGCGACGGCTCGTCGAGCCGCGACGTGTTGAGATAGTTGCCCGGCGCGGTCGCGCACGCGGACAGGAACGCGCTCAACGTCAGCGCAATCGAAAGTTGTTTTTTCAGCATATTCGGCTCAGCCATCCCTTCACCAGACGTTCAATGAGCGCGAGGCTCTCGCGGTACGCGGCCTCGTGCAGCCCGTGCGGATCGACGACGTCGGCGTTCTCCCAGTTGCCGAGCGCGTACACCTTGCCGCGCGCGGTCGGTTCGATCCGCTCGACGTCGGACACCTGGCGGCGCTCGGTCACGAGCACGAGGTCCGCCGCGCGCACGAGTCGGCCCGTGAGCCGCCGCGCGCGATGCCGGCCGACCTCGACGCCGCGCTCGCCGAGCAGCCGCTCCATCACCGGGTCCATGTCCGCGCCTTCGAGCGCGCGCAGCCCGGCCGAATGAAACACGACGCCGCGCGTGCCCGGATGCTCGCGCTGCCACGCGCGGAACAACTGCTCCGCAGCGGGCGAACGGCATACGTTCGCGTGGCAGACGACCAGAACTTCGTTGAACATCGCGTTGCGCTCCTTGTTGTGCTGTCCGCGCTCACGCGCGCGCGCCGGCCTGGGCCGACGGCTGCGCGGCGTCGTGCGCGGCCGCCTCGGCCCGCGCGCGGCCCGCGCCGGCGGCGCTCGCGCGCCCCACCGCGTGATACTCGACGCCCAGTTCCGCGAGCGACGACGGGTCGTACAGGTTGCGGCCATCGAACACGACCGGCGTTTTCAGCTTCGTCTTCAGCGTGTCGAAGTCCGGCGCCTTGAACGCCTTCCATTCGGTCAGCACGACGAGCGCATCCGCGTCGTCGGCCACGTCGTTCGCGTCGGCCGCGAACGAAAGACGCGCGAGCTGGTCGGGCGCGCCCGCGAGATCCAGCTCGAACACGCGCTTCGCCTCGGCGGTCGCGACCGGGTCGTACGCGCGCACGGTCGCGCCGCGCGCGAGCAGTTCCGCGATCGTCGCGCGGCTCGGCGCCTCGCGCATGTCGTCGGTGTTCGGCTTGAACGCGAGCCCCCACACGCCGAACGTGCGGCCCGCGAGGTCCGCGCCGAAGCGCGTGACGATCTTCTGCGCGAGCACCGTCTTCTGCATTTCGTTGACCGTCTCGACCGCGCGCAGGATCTGCAGGTCCTCGCCGTATTCCCCGGCGGTGCGCACCAGCGCCTTCACGTCCTTCGGAAAACACGAGCCGCCGTAACCGCAGCCCGCGTACAGGAAGTCGTAGCCGATGCGCGGATCGGAGCCGATCCCGCGCCGTACGGATTCGATGTCCGCGCCGACGCGGTCCGCGAGATTCGCGAGTTCGTTCATGAACGAGATGCGCGTCGCGAGCATCGCGTTCGCCGCGTACTTGGTGAATTCGGCGGACGGCACGTCCATGTACAGCGTGCGTTCGTGATTGCGGTTGAACGGCGCATACAGGCGCTTCATCAGTTCCTTCGCGCGCTCGCCCGGCACGTCGTCGTTGCAGCCGAGCACGATGCGGTCGGGCCGCGCGAAGTCCTCGACCGCCGCGCCCTCCTTCAGGAACTCGGGATTCGACACGACCGAGAACATCGGCTGCACGCCGCGCCGGCGCAGTTCGCCCGCGATCGCGTCGTGCACCAGCGTCGCGGTCCCGACCGGCACCGTCGACTTGTCGACGACCACCTTGAAGCCGTCCATGTGACGGCCGATGCTGCGCGCGGCGGACAGCACGTATTGCAGGTCGGCCGAACCGTCCTCGTCCGGCGGCGTGCCGACCGCGATGAACAGCACGTCGCCGTGCGCGACCGCGGCGGCCACGTCGGTCGAGAACGTGAGGCGGCGCGCGCGGCGGTTGCGCGCGATGATCTCTTCGAGGCCCGGCTCGTGGATCGGCACCACGCCCTGGTTCAGCAGGTCGATCTTGCGCGCGTCCACGTCGAGGCAGAACACGTCGTTGCCGGTGTCCGCGAGGCACGCGCCCGTCACGAGACCCACATAACCGCTGCCAATGATCGTCAGATTCATGCCCACCTCAAAAGTGATTAGCCGTCATGCCCGCTGCATCGATGCAGCGGACCCCGCGCGACGTAGCACGCCGCGCACCCGGATTGCGTTCAATACGCGTTCTGGCCTGCGAAGCCTTTCCACATCGTCATCGCGACGATCTTCAGATCGAGCGCGAAACTCCAGTTCTGCATGTAGTGCAGGTCGAAACGCACGCGGTCGCGCATCTTTTCCACGCGGTCGGTCTCGCCGCGAAAGCCGTTGACCTGCGCCCAGCCGGTGATGCCCGGCTTGATCCGGTAGCGCAGCATGTAGCCGCGCACCAGCCCCTTGTAGATGTCGTCGTGCTCGATCGCGTGCGGGCGCGGGCCGACCACCGACATCTCGCCCTTCAGCACGTTGATGAACTGCGGCAGTTCGTCGAGGCTCGTGCGGCGCAGGAACGCGCCGACCCGCGTGATGCGCGGATCGTTGCGGCGCGCCTGGGTGACGCGGCCGGTCGTCTCCGCATGCATCTTCATCGAGCGGAACTTGTAGATTTCGAACTCGTTGCCGTCGAGGCCCTTGCGGCGCTGGCGGAAAAACACCGGCCCCGGCGACGACAGCTTCACCGCGACCGCGATCGCGATCAGCAGCGGCGACAACGCCGCGAGCACCGCGGCCGCGAACAGCCGGTCGAACACGAGTTTCGGCAGCACGCGCAGGTCGGTGACCGGCGACGCCGCGAGATTGATCGCGGGCACCCCGAGCAGATCGACGACCGGCTGGCTGAACAGCGCGAGGCTGCGCACGTCCGGGATGAAGCGGATGTTCACGAATTCGTCGCGCAGCTCCATCACGATCCGGTGGATCGTGCGTTCC
Source organism: Paraburkholderia caballeronis (assembly GCF_900104845.1). Classification (NCBI taxonomy): domain Bacteria; kingdom Pseudomonadati; phylum Pseudomonadota; class Betaproteobacteria; order Burkholderiales; family Burkholderiaceae; genus Paraburkholderia; species Paraburkholderia caballeronis. The sequence continues at coordinate 202,826 of NZ_FNSR01000002.1, forward strand.
TTCGTGATCGGCAGCGCGAGCCACAGTTCGCGGATGCCGTGCGCGCGCACCGCGTCGAGCAGCGTGTCGAGGTCGCGTTCGACCGGCACGTCGTCGACGCTCGGCGCGCTGCCGTTCGCCGCGAGCGCCGCGTCCTCGTCGAACAGCAGCACCGGACGGAAGCCCGCTTCCGGATGGCCGCGCATCTGGTCGATCAGGAAGCGGCCATAACGCTCGCCGCCGGCGACCGCGACCGCCTTCTGGTTGTAGCCTTCGCGACGCAGCCCCTTCAGCACCGCATACACGAGCGCCTTCGACGCGACCAGCAGCACGGCCGTCGCGAGCGCCCACCACGCGAGCCACAGCCGCGACAGCGACTCCGCGCGGTGCACGCTGAAGCTCAGCAGCACGCCGACGCATTCGACCGCGATCCACGCGAGCACGACCCGCGCGAACAGGTCGAGCAGCCGCTTGCCGCGCCACGACCGGTAGATGCCGAACGCCGGGAACATCCAGATCGCAAGCAGGCAGTTGAAGGCGAGCGACACCCTCTCCGCGTCGCCGAGCGGCGCGAACTGCCCGCGGTGCAGGAACGCGGCGGCGAGCGCGCCGGCCGTGACGGCGGCGATGTCGATGATTCTGGCGAGAACGCTCAACATATCCAGCACCCTTGATTGAAGATTGAATGGCGGCGCATCCGCTGCCGCCGTCCCGGAAAACACCAGAGCGACGCCGCGTTTTTTTGCAGCGCCGTTAAATCGCATCCGAATTAACCCTAATAAAGCGCGATAAAAATTGAATCCGCAAGCGTCAAAAGTATCTCCAAATATTTCGCCGGTTCATGCCGTTTTCTTCCGAATTTTTTCGGTAACGATTGCTGCTTTTCGGTGCTTCATGGCGCGGCATGGCGCGTTCGGGTGCGTAGTTCTTGCCGCTTTTCATGGGCTGCGGACAGACTCGCATGCACGTCCGCCATTCCGGGAGACATTTTTTAGCGGATTTATTTAACCATTCACGCTGACAAAAAATAGACGCCGACAATTAAATCCGCTTATTTTTTAATTTCTTCTTTGCAGGGCTTTTTATTGTCGATTTTAAGCGTGCTACAAATCGCTGGACCGAACTCATCAAGGACAGGAGAACGAGATGACCGATACGGCTTCCGCAGTGGCGACCGCGCGCGCGGCGCAGACCCGCGCGCAGCAGCAGGCCGCCTTGCAGGTATGCCCCGTCGTGCTCGCAGGCGGAGCGGGGTCGCGGCTGTGGCCGCTGTCACGCGAGCAATATCCGAAACAGATGATCAACCTGGTCGGCGAGCAGTCGCTGCTCGCGAACACGGCGGGCCGGCTCGATGCGCTCGCGGACCGCGTGCCGCTATCCGATCAGTTGATGATCGTCTGCAACGAGGAGCATCGCTTCACGACCGCCGAACAGGTGCGCGCGGCGGGCAAGCGCGCGAAGCTGATCCTGGAGCCGGTCGCGCGCGACACCGCGCCCGCGCTGACGATTGCCGCGCTGTCGGTGATCGCCGCCCAGGGTGACGGCGTGCTCGTCGTGATGCCGGCCGACCATGCGCTCGCGGACCTCGACGCGTTCCACGCGGCGGTCGCGGACGGCGTGCGGCACGCCACCGCCGGCCACATCGTCACGATGGGCATCGTGCCGACACGGCCCGAAATCGGCTACGGCTATATTCACGTCGGCGAGCCGCTGTCCGCGTCGGACGACGACGGCGCGCGCCGCCTGAACGGCTTCGTCGAGAAGCCCTATTTCGAACTCGCGCAGCAGTACGTCGCGTCGCAGCGCTACTGGTGGAACAGCGGCATCTTCATCGTGCGCGCGTCCACGTGGATCGACGCGATCCGCCACTTCCAGCCCGCGATTCACGATGCGTGCGTCGCCGCGTGCGAGCGCGGCGCGAACGACGGCGATTTCTTCCGCGTCGATCGCGACGCGTTCGCGGGCTCGCCGTCGAACTCGATCGACTACGCGGTGATGGAGCCGCTGTCCGGCGACCCGTCGGTGGCGGGCGGCGTCGTCGTGCCGCTCGCGGCCGGCTGGACCGACCTCGGCTCGTGGGACACCGTATGGCAGGTGCTGCCGAAGGACGACGGCGGCAACGTCAGCCAGGGACGCGTGATGTTCGAAGGCGCGAGCGATACGTTCGCCCACTCGGACGGACGGCTCGTCGCGTGCATCGGCACCCAGGACCTCGTCGTCGTCGAGACCGCCGACGCGGTGCTGGTCGCCGACCGCTCGCGCGCGCAGGACGTGAAGAAGATCGTGCAGCGCATCCGCGAACAGCGCGGCGCGGAGGCGGTCGTGCATCGGAAGGTGCACCGGCCGTGGGGCCACTATGATTGCGTGGACGGCGGCGAACGCTTCCAGGTGAAACGGATCGTCGTCGAGCCCGGCGCGCGGCTGTCGTTGCAGATGCATCACCATCGCGCCGAGCACTGGGTCGTCGTGCGCGGCACCGCGCTCGTCACGCGCGGCGAGGAACGCTTCATCGTGTCGGAAAACGAATCCGCGTACATTCCGCTCGGTGTCGCGCACCGGCTCGAAAACCCCGGGAAAATGCCGCTCGAAATCATCGAGGTGCAGTCCGGCTCGTATCTCGGCGAGGACGATATCGTGCGGCTCGACGATCAGTACGGCAGGCAGTGAACTACTGAACCACGGAGCGCGGCGGCGGCGCGAAGGCCGCGCCGCGCATTACCCCGCGTGGGTGGTGCGCAGACGCGGCGCGACGGTCCGGCGCTCGGCGCTCGCGCCGTTGCCGTTCGTGCTGCCGGATTCGGGATTGTCTGCGAGCGTCGCCGGCAGGCCGCCCTGCGACGGATAACGATGCAGCGGCGCGATCCGCTGCGGCGCCGCCACGCCGGCCGGCGGCGCGGGACGCGTGACGACATTGGCCGCCGCGCGCGTAACGACATTCGCGCCTGCGTCCCGCCTCTGCGCGTGGCCTTGTCCCGGCGACGACGGACCGTCGCGCTCGATCCATTGGCGGCCCCAGTCGAACGCATATTGCTTCGCGATCTCGCGGTCGTTGAACGGCGGCCCCACGAGGCCGGAACGCTCGACGCGCTGACCGTCCTTCAGGATCTCCACCGACGCGCGGAACATCCGGTTGCGCACCGGCTGCACCGTGAGGTTCATCGCGTAACCGCGCCACTCGGCCATCTGCACCGACTGGTCGCCGCCCGTCATCCACAACGCGGCGCTGCGCGCGGCCACGGGATGATCCTCGCGCGGCGCGCGCGCCGGATACGCACGCTGCGGCTGCACAGCCGGCGCGCGCGCGCCGCCCGCATCGCCGACGCGTTCCGGCGCGACGTTCGCCAGCTGGCGCGTGATGCTCTCCATCGGATTCGCAAGCGGCGCTTCGTGCAACACGTCGCCGTCCTCGCGCGACGGCGCCTGCCACGCTTCGGGGCTTTTCCAGAACACGGACGGCAACCCGTCGTCCTCGGCCGGCTCCTCGATCTCGACGAGCGGGCGCGGCGCGGGCGGATCGGCCTCCGGCACGTACACGAACGTGCGCCCGCGTTGCGACAGCAACTGCACGAGTTCGACGAGCGTGCCGCTCGCATGCCATTCGTCGAAACGCCGACGGCACGTCGGCCCGGACGGATAACGCGCCGGCAGGCGCGACCACGATTCGCCCGTGGTGAGAATCCACAGCACGGCGTTGGCGACCACGCGCGGCTCGGCGCGCGGCCTGCCCCGACGGTTTAGCCGGATAGGAGGTTCATCGGATACGAGCGCGGCGATCTGCATCCATTCGTCGTCGCTCAGTTCTTCGAAGTTCATGCTGTTCTCCACGCAGCCGGACCGGGGCTGCAGTGACGGAGGACTCCGGTACGGACAGGGCCGTACGAGTTCCCGGTTGCACCATATGCTTATAAGCAGGCATCGTTTGCATCAACGGCTGCACATCCTCAGTGCGCGCTTTCACGTAATTGACGCAGGAAACGTGGTCTCACTCGTGCAAGGGAGAAATTGTGCAGGAAGCATACCATCCACGACGCGCCCCTGAGCAGCGCCGAAATAAGTGTTACGGTTAGAAACAAACTGCCGTAACGCGCGGACTGAAACTTGCTGAAAACGCATTGCAAGCGATGCGAAGCAAAAGAGAAACCTGCCATCCGATGCACGAAATGCGCCGTTTTCCGTCAGCGACGCCTGCACGTCGATACGTTAGCCTGGCAGTGAAAAAAGACAGCGACGTTGCAATCGCAACGAGATTCGCGAACGTCGAATCATTGCGCATCGTTGCGTTCGCGATCGCCTTCGTTGCGCTGCAACCGCTGCATCTCTTGATCGAGATCGCGCGGGTCGCGGCGATGCGCCAACGAATACGACTATAGTACGGGCAGTCATTCAACGACGGAGGTTCGTGTATGCAAACTTCAGCACCACGTATCGCCGCGCTGCTCGTCGCGCTCGCCTTGCCGTATGGCGTCGCGCACGCGCAGCTCGGCAACCTGCTGAACCAGGGAGGCGGCTCCAGCAATTCGGGCGGCGGCGCGCTCGGCAATCTCGGCAGCCTGGGCGGCGCGCTGTCCGGGCAGTCGGTCACGTCGAACAGCCTCGGCAACGTGACGGGCGTGCTGCAATACTGCATTCAGAACAACTATCTGAGCGGCAACAACGCGAGCAGCGTGAAGGACTCGCTGCTCGGCAAGCTGCCCGGCGGCGCAAGCACGAGCGACAGCGGTTTTACGCAGGGCGCGGGCGGCATCCTGACCGCCGGCAACGGCTCGAAGCTCGACCTGAGCGGCGGCGGCCTGAAAGCCGAAGCGACGAAGCAGGTGTGCAACCAGATTCTGGGCCAGGCGAAATCGATGCTGTAAAAATCGTGCGGACGAACGGCGGCGCCGACGCCTCCCCGTTTTCCACATCGCGGCGCCGACCGAACGTCCGTGCGCGTCTGTGCGCGTCTGTGCGCGTCTGTGCGCGTCTGTGCGCCATAGTACGCACGTGTGGCGTTCAGGTGCGCAAGGGCACTTGAACGCCAATCATGTTTCGGTGTCGAATATGCTTCGAAGTGTGTCAGGTGTAACGGCCATGACGAAGCATCGATCTCCCGCAGTGTTCCTTTACGCGTGGCTTGCAGTCACGCTGATCCCGACGCTCGCGCGCGCGGATACGCCCGACGAGCAGTTCGACTGCAAGTCCAATCCGCATTCGTTCATCTCGTCGCTGATCGAGCAGAAATCGATCGATCCGCAGCCGAGCCGCGTCGAATCGAATTCGGTCAATGCGTTCAAGCCGGTGCGCGGCAGCGCGCTTCAGGCGTTCGGCTTTCCGATCTATGTGGTGATCGGCTATGAGCGCGACGACGCATTGTTCCGCCAGGGCAAGGGCAAGGCGATCGACGGCTCGGTGTACGGCGTCGTCGTGTCGGCGCCCGCGGAGTCGGTCCGCACGCGCGTGCAGGAGGCGAATAGCGACGCGACCGTGCATCCGGTCGTGCCGCTGCTGCTCACCGCGATCGTCTGCGACCGGCAGCCGTAACGCATCGTGTCGCGTGCTTACAGCGAGAAGAACGCGAACCCGCCGAGCACGACGCCGAGCGACGCAATTCCCACCGACGCATGGAACAGCCACCTGCGGCGCGTCAGCAGCGTGATCGCGCTCAGCGCGATCGAGATCTGAACCAGCGTGGTCGCCTGCGCCCAGCGATGATGGCCGTGCAGCAGCGCCTCGCTGCGCGCGTCGTCCTGCGCGACCGTCTTTTCGAGCGATTCGGCGTTCGCGCGGATCGGCTCCTTCTGCTTGCGATAACGATCGACGTCCGCCGCGAAATGGCGCTGCGCGTCGGGGTTCGCCGCGAGCGCCGCGCCCAGTTCCGCGAGGTTCTGCTTCTCGCCCTTCGCCTGGTAATACGCCCACTGGTTCGCGGCTTCGGTCTTGCGGATCGCCGCTTCGTTCTTGTAGTACAGCGCGAGGTTTTCGCTCGTGCCGCTCTGATACGCGAAGATCGCGCCAACCGACGCGAGGATCGCGGTCATCACCGCGACGCGCCCCGGCAGCGGATCGCCCGACGCGCGGCCATGCGCGCCATGTGCGCCGTGCGCGGCGCTCGCGTGCTCGACCGCGTGATCGTGCGGGCCGTGCACTTCGTATTCTGTTGACATCCGTTCTCCGACTCGACTGCCCCGCTCCGGGCACGCGTCGCGTTCGCGGCGCGCCTATGCGTAAAGCGGGAGGACGCCAATCATAATCGGCGCCGCGCCGTTGTCCAATAGCCTGCGTGGGCCGTGCATGTGCGACGCGTCAGCCGCGCGGCGACGTGAACTTGAACGTGCCCTGCGCGCTCGCGATCAGCAGGCGGTCGTCGACCCACGCTTCCGCGCGCGAAAAGAAGATCGAGCGGCCCGCGCGCTCCAGGAAACCCTTCGCGGTGACGGACTGGCCAAGGCCCTTGTCGAGATAGTTGGTCGTCAGCGACAGCGTGAAGCCGTGCCGCGCCGGTTCGCCCGGCTGCGCGTAGAGGCCCGCGTAACCGGCGGCCGCGTCCATCAGCGTCGCGATCGCGCCGCCTTGCAGCACGCCCTGGCGGTTCAGCTTCGAGGCGTCGATCGGCATCACGAGTTCGGCGTAGCCGTCGCGCCATTGCGTGAGACGCACGCCGAGCATTTCGAGGAACGGGTTGTCGAGAGGATGGTCGGCCATGCGGGAGCGTTTGGGGAATCGTGAGCCAGCCGCGATTATAGGACCGCGCGCGCGGCGACGCAGCGCATGCCGGGACGACTGTTCAGCCGGATTTCGCGAAACTGTATATGGTCATGCGCGCGGCCGCGGAGAACACTGCATGAAGACCGCAGACGCCCGCCGCCTGAATTCCGTGCCGCAACCCCGATATCCGACATGACCGACCTTTCGTTCCCACGTCCCAACACCCTTTCCCCCACGCCGATCCCCTGCCCGACCGTCGATTCGCTCGACGGCATCCTGCCCGACGAGCCGCTGCTGATGATGGGCGCCGGCCCGGTGCCGATCCCCGCCGCGGTCGCGCACGCGAACTCGGTCGTCATCAACCACCTCGGCGACACGATGGCGCGCGTAATCAACCAGGTGAAGACGATGGCGCGCTACGTGTTCCAGACGCGCTCGAACTGGGTGCTCGGCGTCGCCGGCCCCGGCTCCGCCGCGATGGAGATGGCCGTGTCGAATCTCGCGTGGCCCGGCACGCGCGTGCTGTCGGTCGTGAACGGCTTCTTCAGCGACCGGATGGCCGAGATGGCGCGCCGCATCGGCGCGACCGTGACGACGCTCGACGTCGCGGACCGCGAGATCGCGTCGCTCGACACCCTCGCGCGGACAATCGAGCGCGACCGGCCGGAAATCGTGACGATCGTGCATGGCGAGACGTCGAACACGGTATGGAACCGGCAACTGAAGGACATCGTGCGGATCGCGAAGGCGGCCGGCGCGCTGGTCGTCGTCGATGCGGTCTGCACGCTGAGCACGATGCCGCTCGACATGGACGCATGGGGCATCGACGTCGTGATTACCGGCGGGCAGAAGGGGCTGTCGTCGATTCCGGGCGTGTCGCTGATCGCGTTCTCGGACGACGCATGGGACCGCGTGCGCACGCGCACCGCGCCGAACACGCACTGGTGCCTCGACGCGACGCTCGCGGAGAATTTCTGGCACAAGGCTGGGTATCACTACACCGCGCCAGTGTCCGGCGTGCTCGCGCTGCACGAGGCGCTGCGGCTCGTCTGTACCGAGACGCTCGAAAAGCGCTTCGCGCGCCATCAGCGCTGCTCGCTCGCGCTGCAGGCCGGCATCGCCGCGCTCGGGCTGCGGCTCTACACGCCGGAGGACTGCCGGCTGAACTCGGTGGTCGGCATCGAGGTGCCGGCCGGACTCACGCCGCGCGACGTCTGCCATCACATCTCGCGGCACTACCAGGTGGAGATTTCCGGTTCGTTCGGGTTGCCAATCGTGCGGATCGGGCAGATGGGCGAGCAGTGCCGCGAACATCATCTGTTCCGCACCGTGCATGCGCTCGGCCGCACGATGCGCGACCTGAACGCGAAGGTCGATCTGCCGGCCGGCGTCGCGGCGCTCGAAGAGTCGCTGTCCGCGAGTACGCGCGACGCGCTGGGGGCGTCGCGCTGATTGCCTTGATCGTGCGGGCGTGCTGTTGACCGCGTGTTGACCGCGCTACCGAGGCTCGCGCGGCGGCCCGTCAGCCAGGCCGCCGCGCGCGGATGCAGAGAAACGCCGGCGACTTCGACAGCTCCGCATACAGCGCCGGCGCGACCTCCCGCATCTGCGGCTGAGGCAGCGGCTCGACCACGCGTTCGAGCAGCCAGCCCGCGTCCGCGAGGCCGTTCAGGATGTCCGCGAGCGGCCGGCGATACGCCTCCACATACGGCTTCGGATCGCCGAACCCCGACCAGTGCATGCCGAAACGCGCGGTGTCGAAGTACGGGCGCGAGCCGTGCGTGCGCGTGTCGATCCAGTCGCGCATCGGATGCGCGAGCGAGAACACGAGCGCCGCGCCCGGCCGCGCGACGCGCTCGAATTCCGCGAACACCGGCCCGAGCCGCTCGACGTAGTCGAGCGCGAGCGAGCACAGGATGCGGTCGAACGAGGCATCCGCGAGCCAGTGCAGCGGTCGCGCGAGATCGCCTTCGGCCACCTCCACCGCGAGCCCCGCGCAACGCGTGCGCGCGAGTTCGACCATTTCCGGCGTCACGTCGAACCCATGCACGCTCGCGCCGGCGCGCGCCAGCCGCTCGCTGTGGATGCCGGGACCGCAGCCCGCGTCGAGCACGCGCAGGCCCGCGACGTCGCCGAGCAGCGCATGCGTCGCCGGTCGTTCGTATAGCGCGTTGTGCGGCTTGTTCGGCGCGTAGTCGGCGTAGCGGCGCGCGAACTGCGCGTAGTTCGCGCGGCCCGGCGATTCTTCCGTGGCTGCGTCGTCGTGGGTGGGGTCGGGGCGGTCGGTGAGCATCGTGGCACCTGCGGATGAACGTTCGTTCTGGCGGGGCGCTATTGTCGCGCGTTTTGCACGCGTCTTGCTCCGCGCCGCGATCGGCGCACACGATGCGAACAGGCCGTTCCGCGCGGCTCCGCTGGCGGCGCGCAACGGTTGCCGCCGTCACCGGACGGCGGCGCTGCCCTGCGATTTGGCGCGTCAGCCCACCGGAGGCTCGCCCTCGCCCGGCTTCTTGCCCGGCTGGTCGGCCGGCGACTGTTCGCGGGACTGGTCGCCGCGCTCCGGCATCTTGCTGCGGGCGTCGTCGTTGTGATGCGCAGGTTTCGGATGGACGATTTCGTCCGGATGGTCGGGCCTGGCGGACTTATCGGCCTGGTCCGGCTTGTCGGTCTTTGCGTTCATGATGCGCTCCTCGAATCGCCGATATCGCTGATGCCGACCGAAGCAGCAAGCAGCGGACCCGTTGCCACGCGTTGGCGATCAGCGATCAGCCGCCGACCGCCGCGACGATCCGGCTGCGCAGCGCCGCGTCCGGATACGCGCCGAGGCCCGCCCGCACGTTGTCCCGCATGTATTCGGGCCGCCCGGTGCCGGGGATCACGACCGTGACCGCCGGATGCGCGAGCACGAACTTCAGCAGCAGTTGCGCCCACGTCGTGCAGCCGATCTCCGCCGCCCACGCCGGCAGCGGCTGCCGGCTCACGCGGGCGAGCAGCCCGCCGCCGCCGAACGGCTGGTTGACGATCACCGCGATCCCGAGGTCCGCCGCGAGCGGCAGGATGCGCGCTTCCGCGTCGCGATCGTCGGCCGCATAGTTGATCTGCACGAAGTCCGGCCGCTCCGCGCGCATCACCGCCTCGACCTGCGCGAACGCGCCCGACGTGTAATGCGTGACGCCCAGATAGCGGATGCGGCCCGCCGCTTTCCAGTCGCGCAGCGTCGCGAGTTGCGTGCGCCAGTCGAGCAGGTTGTGGACCTGCATCAGGTCGATGCGCGACGTCTGCAACCGCCGCATCGACTGCTCCATCTGCCCGATGCCCGCGTCGCGCCCTTCGGTCCACACCTTCGTCGCGACGAACGCGCTGTCGCGCGCCGCGAGGCGCGTGAGCAGCGTGCCGACGACCGCCTCCGACGAACCGTACATCGGCGACGAATCGATGACCGAGCCGCCGGACGCGAACAGCACGCGCAGCACGTCCGCGAGACGGTCCTGCGCGGCGCGGTCGTCGCCGACGTCGAACGTGCGCCACGTGCCGCAGCCGACGACCGGCAGCAGTTCGCCGGTCGATGGAATCTTGCGGCGCGCGATCCTGACCGGCGCGGCAGCGGACGAGTCCGCGTCCGAGCCGGCAGCCAGCGCGCGCGACGCGCCGGCGAGCGGCGTCAACGCGGGCAGCAGCATGCCGGCCGCCGACAGCAGCAGACGGCGGCGAGTGAAAAACCGACCGAAACGACCGGTGGCATCCATCGTCGGATTCCTGTTCGGCGGCCGGACCGCGCGACGGGATGGAAAGCCCGATCTTCGCATGAGGCGGCGTTCGGCCGCTTCTCGGCTCGCTTCTCGGCTCGCTTCTCGGCTCGCTTCTCGGCTCGCTTCTCGGCTCGCTTCTCGGCTCGCTTGCGGCTCGCTTGCGGCTCGCTTGCGGCACGGTTCCGGCCACCGGCGCCGGCATCCGGCGACGAACGCGTCGCGCGGCCCACGCGCGCTGCCTCAGTCCGATGTCAAGCGGATGACGCGGACAACGCGCCGCCCCGCGTCATCATTTGCGTTGCCGATCGGGAATGGTGTATATCGGTGTTGGGCTTCGGCCGGCTTACGGGGAACGCATGCCGGCCGCGCGGCGGCGCGTCGGGACACAGCGCGCCGGCGTGACTCCACCGGTTTCGTTCCGGTCCATAACAAGCAAGAAGGAATCAGATGTTCTTCGGGTTATTCAAGAATAAGCAGACCGCACCCAAGCCACCCGCCTTCACGACCCACATCGTATGGCCCGAGCCGCCGCCGTTCGACGCGTACGTGATGACCGGCTCCGTCGATGGCCGGGACGTCGCGCTCGCGAACGGGTTTTTCACGAAGACCGAATTCCACCTGATCCGGATCGACGTGGTCGCCGAATACCGGGGCCGCGGCTACGGCAGCCGGATGATTGCCGAACTGCTGGAAGAGGCCCGCAGCCACAAGATGCCGCTCGTGCTGGTCGGCGTCGCGAAGGCGAACGCCGACGCGATCAGGCTGTATCAGCGCCTCGGCGCGACGCCCAGGCCGACCACGCCGCCGTCCGACAAGGAAGATTACGTGCTTGCGTAACCACCCTCACTCATGAAAATCACGATCGCGTACATCGAGGAGCCGCCGTTCGGCTGGACCGACGCCAGCGGGTCGCCCTGCGGCGCGGACGTCGAACTGGCCGACGTCGTGCTGCGCGCGCTCGGTGTAACCGACATCGAGCATCGGCTCACGACGTTCGCGGAACTGCTGCCCGGCGCGCGCGACGGCCGCTGGGACGTGAACGTGCCGCTGTTCGTCACGCCCGAACGGAGCGAGACGGTCGATTTCAGCGTGCCGGTCTGGGCGATCGGCGACGGCCTGCTCGTGCGCGCCGGCAATCCGAAGGCGCTCGACAGCTATCGGGCCGTTGCCGCACAAGCCGATACGCGGCTCGGCATCATCACCGGCCAGGTGCAGCAGCGGTCCGCGCTGGCCGCCGGCGTGCGCGACGAACAGATCGTGCTGTTCGACGAACAGGCCGACGCGATCGACGCGTTGCACGCGGGCCGGATCGACGCCTATGCGAGCACCGCGCTCGGCAACCGGATAGTGGCCGAGCGGATCGGCCGGTCGCGGGTCGATGCGGTCGCGCAGGCGGCGGACGATCCCCACCCTCGCGCGCCGGCCGGCGCGTTTTCGTTCGGCAAGCACAATCGCGCGTTGCGGGATGCGTTCGACCGGCAATTGCGGCAATATCTCGGGTCCGCCGATCATCGGCAGCGCATGGCGAAGTACGGATTCACCGCGAGCGAGATCGATCCGGTCGTCGTCGCGCGGTAATCCGCGCGAAAGCCGCCGCGCGGAAAATATCGTTTCATTGCCGCGCGCCGCTTCGAAACGAGAACAACGACTTGAGACAACGACACCTGATCGCCGCCGGATTGCTCGCGGCCTGCTCGATCGCCAGCACCGCGCACGCTCATGTGATCTGCACGGCCGTCGCCGACGCGGCGACCGGCGCGTGGATTGCGCGCGACGGCGACTGCAAACGCCGCGTGACGCCCGCCTCCACGTTCAAGCTCGCGATCAGCCTGATGGGCTACGACTCCGGTTTCCTGAAAGACGCGCACGCGCCGCTGCTGCCGTATCGCGACGGCTACGTCGATTGGGGCGGTCCGGCCTGGCGGCAGCCGGCCGACCCGGAACGCTGGATCAAATACTCCGTTGTCTGGTACTCGCAGCAGGTCACACGCTCGCTCGGCGCGGCCCGCTTCGCCGATTACACGCGCCGGTTCCGCTACGGCAACGCCGACGTGTCCGGCGACGCGAAACACGACGGCCTCACCCATGCGTGGATCGATTCGTCGCTCCAGATCTCGCCGCTCGAACAGGTGGCGTTTCTGCGCGACGTCGTGAATCGCCGGCTGCCGGTCAGCCCGCGCGCCTACGAGATGACCGCCTCGATCACCGAAGTCGAACGCACGCCGGACGGCTGGGACGTGCACGGCAAGACCGGCTCCGGCTTCCCCGCGCTCGCGGACGGCGCAGACGACCGCGCGCACGGCTGGGGATGGTTCGTCGGCTGGGCCAGCAAGGATGGAAAGACGATCGTGTTCGCGCGGCTCGAACAGGACGATCGCGAACAGACCGGCGCGCCGCCCGCCGGCGTGCGGGCGCGCGACGCATTCCTTCGCGAATGGCCCACGCTGATCCAGCCGCTCGCGCCATAACCAGCGCCGGCTTGCGCGAACTGCCGCGTCTGCAGATATCGCCAATTCGCGTTACGCTGTGCGCGATCGTGGCCCGCCGCCGACGACGCACGCCGCGCCGCGCTGCGGGCCGCACGAACGAACCATCAAGAGCACCGCCATGACTCAACCGCTGACCATCGACTTCGTCTCCGACATCGCCTGCCCGTGGTGCGCGATCGGCCTGTCCTCGCTCCAGCTCGCGCTGTCGCGCCTCGGCGGCGACGTCGATGCGCGGATCACGCTGCATCCGTTCGAACTGAATCCGCAGATGCGGCCGGAAGGCGAGGACATCGTCGAATACCTCGGCAAGAAATACGGCCGCACGCCCGGGCAGATCGCCGAAACCCAGGCGATGATCCGCGAGCGCGGCGACAGCGTCGGCTTCGAATTCGGCCCGCGCACGCGCGCGTACAACACGTTCGACGCGCACCGGCTGCTGCACTGGGCCGGCATCGAGGGCAAGCAGTTGCCGCTGAAGCTCGCGCTGTTGCGCGCGTATCACGGCGACGGCAAGGATCCGAGCGATCACGACGTGCTGGTCGAAGCCGCCCAGTCGGTCGGACTCGACGCGACGGCCGCGCGCGACGTGCTGCAAAGCGGACGCTATGCGGACGAAGTTCGCGCGGAGGAGCACGAATATCAGGCGATGGGCATCCAGTCGGTGCCGTCGATCATCTTCAACGGCCGTTATCTCGTGACCGGCGGCCAGCCGGTCGAGGCGTTCGAGCAGGCCATCCGGCAGATTCTCGCGGAAGCGTAGCGTCATGCGCGTAACGTCGCGCGGCGTGATTCGGGCCGAAAGAAAAGCCCGAACGATCGTCATTCGCATATCCCCACGGCGCTGATCACCTTTATCCGGCCGCCAGCAAGCGACTTATTGCGGTGGTAAGGTGTGCGCTTTCCGATTTCCGAAGCGCCCTTCGGCCCCACAGGGCGAAGGCGGACCGGTATTGGCCGGCGTCCGCCGACACTTTCCTGCCGCGCGCCGGCAATGCGTTCCCTTCATCGGCATTCGCCATTTGACGCCGATTCCGCGCGCGGCTTTATCAGTTTTATTCAATTCAGTTCGAACCAGAGAAATACGATGTTGACGGAAAGTCATTCCACGGCGCATGCGCCCGCGCCGGAAAGCGGCGGCGAAACGACGTTGCGCCAGTGGCTGTCGGTAGGCGCGGTGGCGATCGGCGCATTCGCGTTCGTGACCACCGAGTTCCTGCCGGTTGGCCTGCTCCCGCATATCGCGCGGGAACTCGACGTGTCGCCCGGCACCGCCGGCCTGATGGTCACGACGCCCGGCATCGCCGCCGCGATCTCCGCGCCCGCGCTGCTGATCAAGGCCGGCCGCATGGACCGCCGCTACGTGTTCCTGCTGCTGACCGGCCTGCTGCTGGTGTCCAACCTGATGTCCGCGTTCGCGCCGAATTTCACCGTGATGCTGTGCGGCCGCGCGCTGCTCGGCGCCGCGCTCGGCGGCTTCTGGACCCTCGCGACGGCGGCGGCCGGCCGCCTCGTCCGCCTGCACGATGCACCGCGGGCGATGGCGATGATATTGACCGGCGTGACCTGCGCGACCGTGATCGGCGTGCCGCTCGGCACGTTCATCGCCGGTTTTTCGTCGTGGCGCTTCTCGTTTCTCGCGACCGGCGTACTCGTCGCGGTCGCGTTCGTCGCGCAACTGCTGCTGGTGCCGTCGCTGCCGTCGAGCGCCGCGCTGCGCTTTCGCGACCTGGTCGCGGTGATGCAGCGTCCGCATCCGCGGAAGAGCATGCTGATGGTCGCGCTCGTGTTCGGCGCGCATTTCGCGTGCTACACGTACATCACGCCGTTCCTGCTGCACAACGCGAACCTGAGCATGTCCACCATCACGTGGCTGCTGCTCGGCTTCGGCGTGATCGGCTTCTTCTCGAACTTCGCGGTGTCCGCGACGGTCGTGCGCAACCTGAAGGCGTCGGTGGTGGTCATGGTCTGCGTGCTGCTGCTCGCGCTGCTGTCGATGTCCGTTGCGCGCCATTCGACGCTCGCGGTGTCGGCGGTGGTGCTCGCGTGGGGCATCTCGTTCGGCGCGATTCCGCTGTGCTTCAGCGTGTGGATCCAGCGCGCGACGCCGGACCAGCCGGAAGCCGGGTCGGCGCTGTTCGTCAGCGTGATCCAGATCGCGATCGCGCTGGGGTCGTCGGTCGGCGGCGTCATCGTCGATCGGCTCGGCATTCCGGCGGACTTCATGCTCGGCAGCGTGCTTGCGCTGCTCGGGTTGGGGTTGCTGGCGAGTTTTGGGGCCGAGGCGGCGACGGTGAGGGGTGGGGAGCGGCTGGCTTGTGAGGGGGCGGTGGAGTGAGGTGTTGGGGCGGCGATGAGTTGGATGATTGCCGCTGGGCCTGCAGGAATTTTTGGGACGTGTCAGAAATTCTGGGGATTTGCGAGGCATGACCTTGCCCCTGTTTCACGAATTCCATAGCTGAAGCCATCAGGCTGCTTGCCCTCGCTGAGCGGCGGCCCAATTCTTCTCGAACGTCATGGGGCTGACGTAGTTCAATGTCGAATGCAGTCGGCGGGCATTGTAGAAGCCAAGCCAGTCGATGATTTCATCCATCGCGGCACGCCGCGTCGCGAAGTGCCGACCGTGCAATCGTGCGACCTTCAGCGAACCCCACAGGCTTTCGCTCGGCGCATTATCCCAACAATCGCCGCGACGGCTCATCGATGAACGCATGCCGTACGCCTTGAGCGTGTCCTGGAAGAGTCCGCTGCAATACTGGCTACCACGTCGCTATGCACAATCACGCCGGCTTCGGGGCGGCGCCGGAACCATGCCATGCGCAGCGCGTCCGTGACCAGCTCGGCCTTCATATGCGGCTGCATCGACCAGCCCACCACCTGCCGGCTGAACAGGTCGATTATGACGGCCAGATACAGCCAACCTTCGGCCGTCGCCACATACGTGATGTCGCTCGTCCAGACCTGATTCGGCGCTGTCGCCGCGAAGTTGCGCTCCAACAGGTTCGGCGCGACCGGCAGGTTGTGGTTCGAGTTCGTCGTCGCGATGTACTTGCGCTTGTGCCGTGCGCGAATACCATGCTGCGCCATCAGCTTGCGAACTCGCTCCTTGCCCACGCGTACGCTGCGTGCAACCAGCTCTTTCCACATGCGCGGCCACCCGTATTCGCCCTTGACCTCCGCGTGAATCGCCTTGATGTGCGCCAGCAGTGCGTCGTTGCTCACGCGGCCTCGGTGCGGCTTGTTCTGCGCAATACGTTGCCGCCGCTGATGAAAGCCGCTGGGGCTCACATCGAGTACTTCGCATAACACCGAAATCGGCCAGTGACGGCGATTGCGTTCGATGAACGCGTACTTCACGTCGAGTCTTTCGCGAAGTACGCACAGGCCTTTTTCAGGATGTCGCGCTCCATCTTCAGCCGCGCCACTTCGGCACGAAGTCTCGACAGCTCCATCTGCTCCGGGCTCACCGGCTTCGTACCCGCTCCGCCAAGCTTGCCTTCCTGCTCAGCCTTGACCCAGTTGGAAATCGACTGCGCTGGCACGTCCAGCGTCGCGGCCACAGCCGCAACGCTCTGACCGGCTTTGACCAGCCGAACCGCTTCCAGCTTGAATTCGAGCGTGTACCGCGCCCGC
Source organism: Paraburkholderia caballeronis (assembly GCF_900104845.1). Lineage (NCBI taxonomy): Bacteria > Pseudomonadati > Pseudomonadota > Betaproteobacteria > Burkholderiales > Burkholderiaceae > Paraburkholderia > Paraburkholderia caballeronis. The sequence goes on from NZ_FNSR01000002.1 coordinate 219,357, forward strand.
GTCGTCTTGCTCATCTTCTTGACTCTCCTTGCTTGAGTTTAGACGCTCAGCAAAGGATTCGTTTTTCGGGGGCAAGCTCACATGCCTATCCTGCGATCGAATAAATTTCATAGTATCTGCTCAACCTTCCCGTATCCAACCAATCTGTCGAGCTCAAGCACCTCGAAGGAATCGCCCACCTTCACCATGTCCTTAAAGTATTCCCAACTTGGGAAGCTGATCTGTGTCTCCAGCGTTTCTCCGGGATAGTGCAAACGATCATCTCCATACGTGTGCACTCCGCTGGCTAAATAGCCGATCGTTTCGAACTTGTGGTGAGGGGCATACCCGGAACGCACTCCCTTTACCTTCGGAGCTTCAACGTCGTCTGCCATGCGAACTGTTGCGACTATATGATACAAGACCGTCTCCCTAATACGCGTGAACAACATTCTTCACAATGGAATTGAACAGGTTCAATCCTGACTGTCCGTTGACAGTGAGAACGCCGTTTTTAAAGATGAACGGATCTATTGCATTTGAGACATTGAAGTTCCCAAGAAGACTTGTGGGGACATCTGCGCTCACGATAGCGGCGTAGTCAGGCTGGAAGTTCGCATAATTCAGCACCTCGTTCAAGTTGAACCCAAACTGCTTCATCTCACTACCTGCCGGACCCAAAGAGAATTGTCCGGAATTCACGATTGAAGAATATTCCTCCGGACTCACGGCACGATAGAGCGTCGTCGTTGCACTGTTTGTGGCAACACCCCGTCTTCTGCAAGCGCAGTAACATTAGTCAGTTGATAGCGCTCCACGACCCGCAAATGACCTCGTAACACGGCCCGTCATCGAACGTAATCATCAAGTGCCGCAGTGCGTCGATGACTTGCTTATCTTTCCTCCCAGTCATCTTGACGTCGTCCAGCCAATCGCTGTCAAGGGACACGAGCTTCCCATATGCGAGCTTGAACATATCCGCTGTACACGACGTCATAAACGTGCACTTGTAGGCTTCAAGTCCACCGAACCGTAACCTGATATCTGCTACCTCGCCATGCTCGCCTTCGATAGACAGCCTCAATTCACACTCGCGACGGGGAAGGACAACAAACTCAGGGCTCTTCAACAAAGCCGACGCTGGTACCGGCAACCGCCAAAGTTCATTCATTGCTTAGCTCCTGGATTCGGAATGCTCCCGCTCCCGACATATGTACTGGTGGATTGACCAGATCCTGTGATACGCAGTGTTGATGTACCACTGCTCGTCAGGCCATTGTTACCAAGACGTGCGGCTATCGCCGCCTCCGTCGCCGCGTCACCCGTCATGTCAACAATACTCCACTGACTCTGCGGAATACCCGCTTGAGTAAGGGCAAGTGAAGAACGCGTATTTATGATGAGCGTGTCACCGCCCATATTAATCGTTTGAATCGGTAGATCAGACGGCGACAACGTTCCGGCTCGAAGCTGAGCCGCAACATCCGAGATTGTAGATCCGGCAAAGCTCCCTTCCGCGCTAAACCAGGGACTGGCGGTAGTCTGAGAGAAATTCAGAGTGTTATTTGTGGCCCCAGCCGCGGCTCCTACGGCCATCTGACCTGCCTGATTTCTTCGGACCGTTTCAATCTTGGAGAACGGCCTCGGTTGCTTTAGTTGAACAATGTCGCTGCTTAAACTCGTTGGGCGTCAGGTAGGCCAGGCTCGAATGCGGCCGGATTGCATTGTAGTGACGCCGCCATTGCTCAATTACGACCTTGGCTTCGACCCGTGTCCGAAACCATTCCTGGCTCAGACATTCGTCCCTGAACTTGCCGTTGAAGCTCTCGTCAGCGCCGTTCTGCCATGGCTTGCCGGGATCGCTCAACGCCATATCCATGCCGTTCTGGGCAGCCCATTTCAGAATGGCGCGTGACACGAACTCCGGCCCGTTGTCCGAACGCAGATAACGCGGTGCACCATGCAGGCTGACCAGCCGTGACAACACTTCGATCACCCGTCCCGAGCGAATCGACCCTGCCACATCGATGGCCAGGCATTCGCGCGTGTATTCGTCGATCACCGTCAGACACTTCAATTGCTGACCGTTGGCGCAGGCATCGAACACAAAGTCATAGGCCCAGACGTGCCGTGCCGCCGTGGCCGGCTGAGGCCGAGGGCGGTGCACAGACACCCGCCTGCGTGGGCGCTTGCGGGGCACCTGCAAGCCCGCGAGCCGCCACAGTCGCCAAGCCCGGTCGGCGCTCATCGGATGGCCTTGCCGATCCAGAAAAATCTGGATGCGACGGTAACCGTAACGCGGATACTGTGCCGACAGAACACACATCGCCGCCAGCACCGGCGCATCACGCCCGGCCAGCTTCGACTCGTAATGCAGCGCCGACCTCGCGACCGACATCAGCGCGCACGCTCGCCGCTCCGACAGGCCCCGCGCTTTCGCGTAGGCAACCTGCTGACGGCGAGCGGGCGCGCTCACCACTTTTTTGCGTTGATCTCCTTCATCACATCGAGTTCGAGATCACGCTCCGCCAGCATCTTCTTCAGTCGCGCATTTTCCTGCTCAAGCTGCTTTAGTCGCTTCACATCGGCTGCCTCCATCCCGCCGAAATGCTGACGCCAGTTGTAGATCGTCTGCTCGCTGATCCCGTGCTTCTTCGCCACCTCGGCGACCGGCGCCTTGTCAGCGTCGCGCAGGATCGTGACCATCTGCTCTTCCGTGAACCGGCTCTTCTTCATGACTTCCTTTCTCCGTTGGAAGCCATTCTCTCAACTTTCAACTGGTCCGAAAATCGCCCGGCAGGTCACATCCCCTTGGCCACGGTTGGCACTTCATCAGTATCTATGACATTACCAGCTCCTCCGCTTGGCGGAACAAGCTGTACCACATCCTTCTCGCCCTCACTCTGCTGACCCGGTTTGCCCGTCGTCCCATCCGAATGAACGTGCTCTAGTGCGTTATTCAACGCCTCGTTTCCGGCTGCGGTCGCAGCCCCGCCCGTGTTCTGCCCCAGAGCACCCGCAAGCCCACCTCCGGCGAGCATCGCAATCGCCGTCGTTATCGCAGCCTGCACCGAGGTCGGCTGCGCTCCAGTCAGGTCAAGCTCACCAATTACGGCCGGTGACAGGAACGCGCTCGTTGCTCCCCCAATGGCCCCCGATTCACAACCTGTTCCGCTCGCTGCCCCTTCGGCGCATCCCAAGAGGCCGTGCGCCGTAATGTATCCCACCTCGTTCAGATCAGGCTGCGCATTGCCGATCGCATAAGCAGCAGCCGCAGCAAGGCTACTCGTGCCCGCCGACGTCAGGTTATCCAGAAAACTACCGCCTTCAATTCCTGTTTGAATCCCAGCGTCAATTGTCGCCACCGCCCCCAATGCAGCAAGTTGTCCCGGCAGATTGCTCGCGGCCACTTCTCCGGCCTGCGCGACCTGCCCCAGCGACTCTCCAATGTTGCCTATCCCGGCAAGCTGCCCCAGGGTGCTCACATTCTGGGGAAGACTGTCGAGTCCCTGATTGAGATTACCGAGGCCAAACTCACCTGTCGTACTGTTGTATGTGATGCCATTGGTGAGTCCTGCCGTAAGCGCTCCGACTGCCCCGGCTTCAACCAGCGCAGCGAGGCTAAACCCGTTCCCGGAGGCCAATCCGCGGACGGAATCCATGCCGCCGAGAAACAGTTGCTCGTTGCCGAACAGCGCGACCCGGCTATACTGGCCGCGCAGCCGGCCGCGATAGGCCCACGAGGTCGGGCCGAGCCGGCCCACGGTTGCCTGCAGCGTGAGCGTTGCATCGCCCATCGTGAACTGGCTGTGCGCATCGCTGCCGTCGAGATCGGGGCCGTCATGACTGGCGGAGAGCCACGGCAGACCCTGCGAGACGCCCACGTCCCACGTGGCCGCCGCGGGATCGCCGTGCGCGGCGAACCGGAGCAGCCCGTTGGCTCCGACGCGCAGAACCGTAAGATCCTGCGGCGAAAGCTCGATGCCATTCACGCTACGTTCAGTCCGCATCTTCGTGAGCGTGGCGTCGAGACTGATGCGCCCCGTGGCCGAACGCACCAGAACGTCGTTCCAGCCGAGTGTCTGACTGAACGTGCGGCCATCGAGCAACGCGGTGTTGCCGATGGACTGCTGATATTCGGAAAGCGCCGTCGTATAGCTCAGCGTCTGATAGCCGAACGGCACCGCCGCGGAGAACACCAGCGCATTGCTGTTCTCCGACCCGACATAGCTGAGTGCGAGCGACTCCTGGAAACCGATCGTGTTGTCCGCCTCGATCGACGCGCGATAGCGCATCGTGCCCGTGCTCGAACTGCCATAGTTGTCCAGTCCCGCGTCGATATAGAATGGGCCGCCGTAGCGATTGGTCACCGCGATGATCGAATCGCCCGGTGCTTCGCCCGGCAGGATCTGGATCTCCGCATGGTTGCGGCGCAGCCGGTTGATCTGGTCGACGCCCTGTTCGAGGTCGGGCAACCGCAGCACATCGCCGGGCGAACTGCCGAATGCCCATGCCGTGCCGTCATCGGACAGGAACCCGCCGCCGGCTGGCGGCACGCGGCCCGGCTGTGCACTGCGTGGCCTCAATGGCTGTCCGTTGAGCGTAAACGCCGCGACATGCCCGGTCACGATGTTGATCGTCAACGTGCCCGATGCCAGATTCTGCTGCCCGAGATACGCACGCGTCGTGATGAAACCGCCCGCGATGAATGCCTCCGTGAGACGCCGCAACAACAGGTTGATGCGGTTGCGCCCCAACGTCCTGCCGACGAACGGCCGGGTAACTTCGTCGAGTTGCTGACGCGAGAGCGGCGCATCGCCCGCGAATCCGATCCGGTCTATCCTGAACATCGGCTGGACGTCGGGCAACGCTTCGACATCCGCGCCCGGCGGCAGATTGGGTATCGCGCTCTCCGGCACGGAAATCTGTGCCGGCGCCTGTTGCAGTTCGTCGTTGCGCTGTCGGTCGCGCTGCTGCTGCAGCAAACGTTGCCCCGGGTCCTGCAGCGGTCTCGCCGCCGACGGCAGTGATGGCAGCGCAGGCGGCGGAGCGAACTGCGCCCCCGCGTTCGTCGTCGAAAGCAATGCGATCAACCCGCTGCCACACAGCGCGAAACGCACGAATCGCGTGCTCACAGACCGAACCACGATACGAGCCCGATCGAGTTGTGCGTGCCGATACTGACCGGTGCTTGCCACGGTGCGCGCTTCGTCACGATGCTGCCAGCCGCATGCACGCCGTCCGGCGCATGAAATGCACCGCCGTCGATCTCGCCTTCGCCCGTCAGTTGCACCGCGCCGGAGCCGCCCTCGAACAGGCCGCCAGTATCCGCCGCGTAGATCGCGGCCCACCGGTTGCCAAACCACGCTCTCAGGTCGTGCGCCTCGTTGATCGCGCTATAACCGGTCACGGCCTGGGCGAGCGTGAGCGGCGCATCGAGAGACAGCTTGCCGACGGCAAGTACGGTGCCGCCGGTATTGGTGATCTGCGTGCCGGCCTTGAGCGCGACATCGGCGCCGGCTTCGATCACGCCGCCGAACGCCTGCACGTCGCTGCTCGCGCTCGCGCGGCAGAAGATGAAGCAGGACTGGTGATAGGACGCCTGTCCCGTGAACACGGCCTGCGTAAGCAACGAACCGCGCGCCGTCATCGCAACGGTCCCGTCGTTCGACAGAATCGAACCGCCGACATTGGCAATGTTGGCCGCGTCGATCGACACGTTGCCGGAGTCCGCAGTGACATACGACAGTTCGCCTGCGTCGGCAAGCTCACCATAAACGACGTCGAAACCGCTGTTGCGATGGCGGAAGAACAGAAAGCCGCTACTGTCGTGCTCAAAGCTGACCACCGCGCCACTTGACACGCCGGTGCTGTGATCGACGATGTTGTTGAAGTCGCCGCCGGCGTTCACGACAACATTGGCGTTGGACAGTATCCGTGCGTTCTCGTTGACGACGTTTCCTGCCGCTTCGATCACCACATCGCCCTGCACGCCGAAGAGTATCCCGAGAGACTCCTGCGGATTCGACCGGTTCAGCACATTGCCCACCGCGACCAGCGTAACGGCGCCTCGGGAAGCAGCGTCGCCGGCCGTCTGCGCCTGCCCCTGGACCAGCGACCCGATGTTGACGATGTCGCCGGCGCTGTCCAACACCACGCCAGCCGACGCCGAAGCGATCGTCGAACCTTTTTGCTCCTCATCCGGACCGATCGTGACGCCGGCTGCGGACAAGTCCACCCCGCCATTCGCAATGACGCTGCTTCCAGCGATACCGATCGGCCCTGTTGCCAACAGGGTTGCCGAGCCGCCGTTCGAGCTGATCTGCGCATCGTGCAGCGAAATGGCATCCCTGACGTTTAATGTGGCATTCTCCGCCGCGACAACCGTCGCGCCATTGAACTGCACTGCACCGTTCGAACTGAGCGTAAAGTCGCCCAGAGACGCGTTGAGCGCCCCTGCACTGCGCACGCCCGGGCCGGCATCCGTGACAATCAGTTCGATACGCCCGCTCGCGACGCTGCCGGCCGCAGTGATGTCGAGCGCGAAGGACTTCGCGGTCGCGAGCGACGCGCTGGAATTCGTCGTCATCCAGTCGTTCGCGTTGTCCGACGCCGAGGGCCCCGTGCTGAGCGTCGCCGAACTCGTCCCCGCGAGAATGCGGGTCAGCGCCGTCGCCGACGAAAAGGTATTGGTAAGCGGACCCTTTATCTGCACGTTCTTCGCGATCAGGTCGAGGTCCACCAATGCGCCAGACAGTCCTCCCGGGCCGACCACGACCGTGCCATCGCGCGTATCGATCGCGACATTGCGCTGGAATGCACCCGGCGCAACCGGTACGTCGACGAGCGTGACCTGCCCCGTCGTCAGCGCGACGTGACCGGCGTTGACGAACGACCCGCCGTTGACCGTGATGCCGTTCGGGTTAGCAAGAATAACGTTTGCACGCGAGCCATCTACCCTGATCGCCCCCTCGATCAGGCTTGGATCGGTGCTCGTGACCTGATTGACGATCGTCCGCGCGTTGATGCCCACGTTGTTCAGCGTGGCGCCTGCCGCGCCGACGTTGAAGGACCGGTACGTGTTTTGCGAAACTCCCGAGACGGCGGGCGCAACATTGACCGTCTGCGCGCCATTAGCGGACGTCAGCACCGTCGTCGGAGTCTTCCCGTCCGGGACAATGCCCGCGGCGCGCGGGTGCGTCGACACAAGCACCGTACAACCGACGCACAGGAAAGCGATGCGCCGGCCATAGCCACGCGCGCGGATGTTCTTTTTGTTTTGCATTGTTATGCCTCCCGCTTTGCAAATGCAGCGCGGGAGAACCCCGAAACGATCAATCGATCTTTCTTTTTAGGAATTCATATTCGCCATCTGCTCCTCTATCGGCAGTTATTCATCGGGCCTTTAGCTTCAGCACAAACATTATGCTTATCACCTCATTTGAGGATGAAATAAGCATGCTCAACGATTAGCCGGACATGAAAAATCCGATGCACATCGATTTAACCATTTGATTAAAATGAGAAATCAATAATTCAATGGCATAAGATCCAGCATCGCAATCAGGTTCGCTCAAAAAATTATGCAAACTGCATGCCGGAAATCTGCCCGTATGCATGCATTAAATTCCGAGCCGATGGCCGCGGCACTGCCCGCCTAGCGGGCATCCATGACGACAGCACGACGCCGAAGAGTCGAGTTCTTTTTTTTGACAAGTCAGATCAATGAGAAGAAAAATCATCGGCAATTAAACTATCTTCATTCCTTATTAAATATCGAGTCCTGAGATGCCACGGAGAAACGAAGCCCACGTAGAATATGGATAACAACACGCCCTTCCCGATGGAACACCAGATACCTCGAAAAACTGATTTGGATAGCTATTAACCTTGCTCGCCTATTGTCACCACCTCTTCACTGCATCGCTTATGCGGCGATCAGGATGACACAGATATCGACAACGAATTCAGGCTGCTCGTTGAATCGCCTCTGCAACCCTCGCGTGCTCTAACCGAAACGACACGTTACGTGGCCTCGCGCCTCTTTAGCAGATCGTTCGCTCCAAAACGCCAGCAAGAGCCATATCGAGAAACCGCTTTCCAGGCTTCCACTATTCAAGGCACACAGCATCCCTTACGGCAGCGTTAACGAGGCGATCACTGTATTGAAGCACCAGCCCCTCCTCAGCTCGCGATCAACCCAAGCTAGCACACCACCCTGCCCATATTTAACAATCCCTGACAATTGCCCAAAAAATTTCAGGCGACAATCACGAACAGGTCAACTGAATAAAAAACCACGCGTTCATCGAACGTAGCGTCGCGCCGCGACCGGCACTCCACCCGATGCAAACAAACGAAGCGGCCAACAAGAACGACCGATCGAAAAACCACTCACGCCGCATCCTCCACCCGCAGATAGATCCACGATAAAACCCGACCGGGGAAACCACGTCTCGCCGAGCCGAGCCAAACCGCGCCGACACACGACGTGCAGGCCAAAGTTCGGATTGCGTGTCAAGTCCGGCTTTCAACCACTTTCCGCACAAGCCGATAAGCGCGAACAATCGAGCACAATCGATCGCAGCACGCGTGAATGCCCGTTTCCCATTTCATGACAACAACCAGACCGCAGGCATCCGCACCGACGACCGAAAGGCGCGCCAGCCGGCGCCGGCAGCTTCGATCCGGCGGCATCACCCGTTATCTGTTCGTCGGCAGCATCGTGGCCGCGTTGCTGGTGATCATCGTGTCCGCGATGACGATGCTCGAAGCGCGGCGCGACACATGGGACCGCGCGCACCGTTCGGCGGAGAACCTGCTTCAGGGCGTCATCGGCTACATGGACCAGCACATGCGGCTCTACATGCTGGCGCTCGATTTCGCGGCGGAAACATTGCACGGCCCGGACACCGCCGCGCTGTCCGAAGAAGCGAAGGCGCGCGTGCTCGCGTCGATCGTCAACCATACGGACTACGTCGGCAGCGTGATCCAGCTCGACGCATCCGGAGATCTCGTCCGCAGCAGTCCGCCCGCCCATACGCAGTTGAACCTCGCGGACCGCGACTACTTCATCGCGCAGCGCGACCACCCGCGGCTCGGCGTCTACATCAGCCAGCCGTTTCGCAGCCGGCTGCGCGACAGCGACCCGAGCATCGCGCTCAGCCGCCGCCTGAACAACCCGGACGGCAGTTTCGCCGGCGTCGTCGTCATCGCGGTGCGGCTAGCGTATATCGACGGTTTTCTGTCCGGCATCGACACCGGCCCCAACGGCGCACTGCTCGTACTCAGCGACGACGGCCACGCGCTGATCCAGCATCCGCCCGGCAACGGCCGCGGCGCGGCCGGAACGCGTCTGTTCCAGCGGATGTTGCAGACGGGCTCCGGCTCGATGGTGGAGGTCGATCCGGTGGACGGCGTCGAGCGCTACAACCGCTTCGCGCGCGTGCCGGGCCAACCGCTCGTCATCGACGTCGCGCTGGCGACCCAGGACGTGTTCGGTGCGTGGCGGCACCGCTCGATCATCATCGGCAGCCTGACTCTCATCACCTGCGCGCTGATGGTGGTGCTGGCGGTGCTGCTGCGGCGCGAGCTGCACCGGCGCGCGGCCATCGAGGCGCATCTCGCGCACCTGTCGATCACGGATGGCTTGACGGGCCTGCTGAACCGGCGGCGCTACGACGAAATGCTCGAACGCGAATGGCGGCGCACGGCGCGCACGGGTTCGTCGCTGGCGCTGCTGCTGATCGACACCGATCACTTCAAGCGGCTAAACGACCGCTACGGCCATGCGATCGGCGACGAAGTGCTCAGGCAACTGGCGGCGACGCTGTCCGCGTGCATCCGCCAGCCGGGCGATCTCGCCGCGCGTTACGGCGGCGAGGAGTTCACGGTGCTGCTGCCCGACGCCACGCCGGCCCAGGCGGTGGCGGTCGCGGAACGAATCCGCTCGGCCTGCGAACAACTCGATGCGGGGCTTCCGCCGTTCACGGTCAGCATCGGCGTGGCGGTGATTCATCCGTCGCCGGCCGGCTCGACCACGGAGTTCCAGGAACGCGCGGACAAGGCGCTCTATCGGGCCAAGGCGGCGGGCCGCAACCGGGTCGTGTCGGACGCCGATACCTAGGCCATCCGCAGCGGCCCTGGCGCGAATCCGCGGCGTCTCCATCGGCCGGTAAGTCGGACGGCAAATCGGACGGCAAGTCGGCCGGCAAACCCCGACGCCACTTCGTGGTCCGACGGAATATTGGGCTACAATCGGCCCAGATACCGGGGAATGGCACGGCAACACCGCGTCCCCGCCTTCTCAGGCCCAGTCCGGCCGTACAGCAGATCCACCATCCGGGATGTTTCCAGTGACCCATCGCGCATTGGAATCGATCAGCAACGCCGAACGGCCAGGCGGCTTGCCTCCTGGTACTCCTGCTCCTGAGCGGCGCGCCCGCGCGCGCCACGCTCCGTCGCGGCTCGCGCTGTATTTCGACATCCCCGGCATGCGGCTGTGCCTGCCGCTCGATCACGTGAGCAAGGTGCTCGCGCTGATGGCGTTGCAGGAAGTGCCGTCCGCGCCGACGCATTTCATCGGCCTGCTCAATCTCGGCGGCAACGCGGTGCCGGTCTTCGATCTCGCGCGGCATCTGCAACGGCCGGTTTTCCCGTACCGGACGGAAACGCCGGTCCTGCTGTGCGGGACGCCGTCCCGGCGCTGCGCGCTGATCGTCGAGCACGTGGACGGCGTGAAGCACGTGAACGATCACCAGCATCGCGTCGACGACGTGCTGCGCGACGGCCGCGCGCCGTTCCTGACCGTGTTCGACGACGGCGGAGGCCTGACCTTCATGCTCGACATCGACGCGCTGCTCGCCGCGTTATTGCCCGGCTGAACCGATCATGCCGAGCGCGCCGTTGGACCCCACGAGGCGGATGCGCGAGTTGCGCATGCTGATCGAGCGGCGCGTCGGCCTCGTGATCCACGAACATCAGATCGAGGCGCTGACGCGCGCCGCGAACGACACCTGCCGCCGCTTCGGCCACGCGGATCTCGCGGCGCTGCTGGCCGCGCTGTCGTCGGCGTCGGACAGCGCGCCGGTGTTCGAGCATCTGGTCGCGCAGATCACCGTGGGTGAAAGCCACTTCTTTCGCGACGACGCGCAGATGGCGTTTCTCGAACGGGAATTCCTGCCGGGCCTGATCGCAGCGCGCTGCGCCGGCAGCCGCACGCTGCGCGTGTGGAGCGCGGCGGCGTCGGACGGTCAGGAACTCTATTCGATTGCAATCATGCTGCGCGAGCTGATCGAGCATCCGGAAGCATGGAACCTGCACCTGCACGGCACCGACCTCAACACCGAAGCGCTGCAACGGGCGACCGTCGGCAGTTATTCGCCATGGAGCCTGCGCGGACTCGACGAAACCCGGCGCCGGCTGCATTTCGGTCCGCCCGGGCCGGACGGCCGCATCCGGCTGCTGCCGCAGGTGCGCAACATGGCGCGCTTCTCGTATCTGAACCTCGCGGCCGACACGTTCCCGTCGCTGCTGAACGAACTGCACGCGATGGACCTGATCCTGTGCCGCAACGTGTTCATCTATTTCGATGCGCAGCGCGTACGCGAGATCCTGACGCGCCTAGTCGACACGCTCGCGCCCGGCGGCGTGCTGCTGCTCGGCGCGTCGGATCTCGTCGATCTGCACGTGCCGGGACTCGACACCGAACTGCGCCCCGGCACCTGCTTCTATCGCAAGCGCGCGGCCGGGTCCGCCGACCCGGGCACTCGGCACCCAACGCCCTACGTGCAGCGGGTTTCGCATGCGCCGGCGTTCGCGCCGGTCCGGCAGCCGCCCGTCTTCGACGATGCAACCGGAGCGGGCCGCCGCAGCGTCGCCGCCCGCCCCGCGCTGACCCGCGCCGGCACACACGCGCTGTCGGCCGAACCGCGCCCGGCGTCCGCCGCCGCGCCGCGCGTGGACGGGTCGATCGCCAACCTGCGCGCGCTGGAGGCCGGCGGCCGCTGGCAGGACATCGTCGCGATCGCGGAACGCGACCCCGCGCAACTCGGCGCGCAGGCGGAAAGCGCGCTCGCGGCGGCGCGCGCGTTCGGCAGCGTCGGCCGCCAGGACGACGCGCAGCGCTGGTGCGAACGCGCGCTGTCGCTCGCGCCGACCGACGCCAACGCGCACTTCCTGCACGCGCTGCTCGAACAGGAAGCCGGCCATCTGGAGCGCGCGCTGGCCGCGTTCCGCCGCGCGCTGTTCCTGCAACCGGACTTCGTGCTCGCGCATTACCAGTACGGCCTGCTGCTGCTCGGCTCGGGCCGCCGCGAACGCGGCCTGCGCAGCCTGCAGACGGTGCGCCGGCTGGTCGCCCACGCGCCCGCCGACCGCGAACTCCAGGGCGCCGAACATCTGAGCTATGGCCGCATGGCCCAGATCATCGACAACGAACTGTCGATCCATCATGAATCCTGATCCCGACCAGCCGCCATCGCCGCTCGCGGCGCTGCTCGCCAACCCGGACGACGCGAAGCTGCTGCATCGCCGCGCGCTCGATCTCGCGCGCCCGGGCGCGAGCGCGTCGCCCCAGCGCACCGAACCGTATCTGCACTTCCGGCTCGGCGCGCAGCAGAGCTACGGCATCGCGCACGCGCTCGTCGACGAAGTGCTCGCGGTCGAGGACATCGCGCTCGTGCCGTGCGCGCCGCCGGCGTTTTCGGGCATCATCAACCGGCGCGGGCAGATGCTGCCGGTGCTCGATCTCGCGCGCCTGTTCGGGCTCGATCCGGCGAACCGGCCGCGCGGCGCGAACCACAGCGTCGTCGTGATCAGCGCGGCCGGGCTCACGCTCGGCCTGAACGTCGAGCCGCCGATCGACATCGCCGTCTATCCGTCCGACGCGCTCGGCCCGCCGCCGCATGGCCGGCTGCCGACCGCGTATGTCAGCGGCCTGATACAGGGGCAGGTCACGCTGCTCGACATGGAACGGATCGTCACCGACCTTTGCTCCGAGGGACGCCACGCATGAAACAGGAAAATCCTTTCGGCCGCCAGTTCAGCGTGTCGGCGACCGAGCGCGACCAGCGCCTGCACTTCATCGGCTTCACGGAACTCGACGCGCGGCTGCTGCGCGAACTCGCGCCCGTGATCGAGCCGCATGCGGACCGCATCGTCGATGCGTTCTATCACAACGTTGCGCTGCATCCGGAGCTGATCGACATCATCCAGCGCGCGGGCTCCACGGTGGACCGGCTCAAGGCGAAGCAGCGCGGCTATCTGCTCGACATGTTCTGCGGCGAATACGGCGAAGCGTATTTCGGGCAGCGCCTCGCGATCGGCGTCGTGCACAACCGCATCGGCCTCGGGCCGCAGTGGTTCCTCGGCAGTTATGCGCTGTACGCGCGGCTGATCGTGCCGCTGATCATGCGCCGCTACCGCTGGCGTCCGCGCAGGCAGGAGCACGCGATCCAGGCGTTGTACAAGATCATCAGCCTCGATTCGCAGCTCGTGATCGACACCTACGTGCACGGCGTCACGTCCGAACTCAACGATGCGCTGTGCAGCTACACCGCGTTCGTCGAGCGGGTCGCGACCGGGCAGCTCGACAGCCGCGTCGCGCTGCCCGAGAACGCCGGCCTCGCGCAGCTCGGCGTGCGGCTCAACGAGATGACCGCGAACCTGGGCGAGATGGCGTCGCGCACCGACGCGGCGAGCCACGGCCTGACCAGCATGGTCAACGCATTGCAGGACGCGGTCACGACCCAGTCGTCGGGCGCGAACCAGCAGGCGGCCGCGATCAACGAAACCACCAGCACGCTCGAAGAAATCCGCGCGATCTCGCGGCAGACCCAGGAGAAGGCGGAGATGCTCGGCGCCACCGCCGACCGCACCCGCACCGAAGGCGAGCGCGGCGCGGAGATCGTCGACAAGACGATACACGGCATGGAAGTGGTGCGCGCGCAGGTCAACGACATCGCGGAGAAGATCCTCGCGCTCAGCGAGCAGACCCACCAGATCGGCGAGATCACCGGCACCGTCAACAGCCTCGCGCAGCAGCTGAAGATGCTGTCGCTGAACGCGTCGATCGAGGCGGCGAAGGCCGGCGAGGCCGGCAAGGGTTTCGCGGTCGTCGCGGCCGAGGTGAAGGAACTCGCGGAGCAGTCGCAGCAGGCGACGGTGCAGGTCAACGCGATTCTCCAGGAGATCCAGCGCGCGACCGACAAGGCCGTGATGGCGACCGAGGAAGGCAGCAAGGGCGTCGATCGCGGCACGCAGATGGTCCAGCAGGTCGGCGACGCGATGCAGAGCCTGATGTCCGCGATCCGCGAGGCCGCGATGTCGAGCCAGCACATCGTCGCGGCGGTGCGCCAGGAAGGCATCGGCATCGACCAGATCGCGACCGCGATGCGCGAGATCAACACCGCGACGCGCCAGGCCGTCGATTCGACCCAGCAGACGAGGCAGTCGGCCGAGCAGTTGAGCGCGCTCGCACGCGAGATGCGCGACAGCGTGCGCCTCTACCGGCTCGAACCCTGACGGGACACCGCGACGCTCATGAGTTTCGATCCCGAGTTCCTGCGGCTGCTTCAGGAAACGTTCCAGGCGGAACTGGCCGAGCAGTTGCAGCACATCACCGACGGCCTGCTGAGCCTCGAAAAGCTGGCTGACGGGAACGAGCGCCAGGAGGCGCTGAACAGCGTGTTCCGCTGCGCGCACAACATCAAGGGCGCGGCGCGCAGCGTGGACGCGACCGGCATCGCCGATCTCGCGCACCAGCTCGAATCGCTGTTCAGCGCGCTGCGCGCGGGGCGGCCGGTCGAGCCGGGCCTGATCGATCTGAGCCTGCAATGCGTCGATGCGTTGCGCGAACTGGCGGACGCGGGATTGTCGGGCGCGGCGCCTCCGGCGCTGCTGTTACGGCTTGGCGAGGCGGTGGCGAACGGGGCGCCGGTTGCGGAGGGCGCGAGTCGCGCGGGCGGCGACGGCATGACGGCGGCAGCGGTGGACGAAACGGCCTTCGGCCTGCCGCCGGCCGCGACGCCGTCACCGCCCTCGCCCTCGGCCTCGGCCTCGCCCATTTCGCCCGCCGCGCCGACCGCGCATACGTCGATGCCCGCCGCCGGGTCCGAAGCCACGCCCGACTCCGCTCAAGCCTCCCCCCCGCCACGCGAACGCGCGGCCCCGTCCGGCGGCGTCGATCACGGCGACATCGTGCGGGTGCCGTCGAGCCGCCTCCAGCACATCTCGGCGCTGGCCGAGGATTTGCAGCTCGCGAAGATCGCGATGGGTGAGCATTTCCAGGAGGTGCAGCGCCTCGAACGCGGGCTCGGCCGGCTCGAAGCGCAACTGCGCCGCTGGGGCGACGCGCGCCACGCGACGGCGCACGCGCAGGCCGTCGCGGACGCCGGCACGCGCCGCGTGGCCGGCGAAACGCTGCCGAAGCTGGTCCAGTTGCGCCGCGAGACGGCGACGCTCGGCAAGGCGATGCGAGCCACCGTCAACCGCACGAATCATCTGAGTTCGGCGCTGCAAGGCACCCTCCGCGTGCTGCAGATGGTGCCGGTCGCGAACCTGCTGCGGCCGATGGCCCGCATGGTCCGCGACATCGGCCGCGAACTCGGCAAGGAAGCCGAACTGCACGTGAGCGGCGACCAGATCGAAGTGGACCGCCCGGTGCTCGACGGGCTGCGCGACCCGCTGATGCACCTGCTGCGCAACGCGATCGACCACGGGCTGGAGCCGCCCGACGCGCGCCGCGCCGCCGCCAAGGAAGAGACCGGCCACATCTGGATCGACGTCGCGACGGCAGGCAGCCAGGTCGTGCTGCGGATCCGCGACGACGGCCGCGGCATCGACGCGGGCCAGGTCGGCGCGATCGCGCTGCGCAAGCAGTTGATCCAGGCCGACGAGCTGGAACGCCTCGACGACGACGCGCGGCTCGCGCTGATCTTCCGGCCGGGTTTTTCGAGCAAGGACACCGTGACCGACCTGTCGGGCCGCGGCGTCGGCCTCGACGTCGTGATGGCGAATCTGCGCAAGCTGAAGGGCTCGGTGCGCCTCGACACCGTGCCGGGCCGCGGCACCACGTTCACGCTCGAACTGCCGCTGACACTGTCCACCGATCGCGGCCTGCACGTGCGGGTCGGCGGCGAGCATCTGCTGATCCCGAGCATCACCGTCGATCGCGTGGTCGAGATCGGCCGCGCGGAAGTCATCGAGGTCGCCGGCAGCCAGGCGCTGATGCTCGCCGGCCAACCGGTGCCGCTGCGCGACCTCGCCGCGACGCTGCGGCTGCCCGCGCGCGAGCAGGCCGCCGCCGACGCGCGGTTGCAGGTGGTCGTGGTGTCGAAGGGCTGGGCGCGGGTCGCGTTCGTCGTCGACGACGTGCTCGGCGAACGCGAGATCGTCATCAAGCGCCTGCCGCCGCCGCTGCATTCGGTGCCGAACATCGGCGGCGCGACGCTGAACGGCAACGGCGAGATCATGATGGTATTGCAGGCTGACGACCTGGTCGAAAACGCGCTGCGGCTCGGCGGCGAAACGCTGGCGCCGCATCAGGAAGCGGCCGGGACCGAGGCCGCGCGCGTGCGGCACATCCTCGTCTGCGACGACTCGATCACCACGCGCACGCTGCAAAAGAACCTGCTCGAATCGAAGGGCTATCGGGTGACGCTCGCGACCGACGGCCAGATGGGCTGGGAACTGCTTCAGGACGGCGACTTCGACATCGTGATCACCGACATCGAGATGCCGCGCCTCACCGGCTTCGAACTCACCGGGCGCATCCGCCACAGCGAGCGCCACGGCGAACTGCCGGTGATCGTCGTGAGTTCGCTCGCGCGCGAGGAGGACCGGCTGCGCGGCATCGAGGCCGGCGCCGACGCGTATATCGTGAAGGGCGAGTTCGAGTCGCAGGCGCTGCTCGACGCGCTGCATCAACTGATCTGACCCATATGCCCATGACCCGCGTTCTGGTCGCCGAGGATTCGCCGAGCACCGCCCTGCTGTTGCAGGAAATACTGCGGCACGCCCACTTCGACGTGGTGGGCATCGCGCGCGACGGCAACGAAGCCGTCGCGATGACGGCGCAACTCTGCCCGGACGTCGTCACGATGGACGTGCAGATGCCCGGCCTCGACGGCATCGAGGCGACCCGGCTCATCATGGAGCGCACGCCGACGCCGATCGTCGTGGTCAGCGCGGCCCTCGACGACCCCGAATTGCAGGTGCACTTCCGCGCGCTGAACTACGGCGCGGCAGCCGTCGTGCGCAAGCCGCCCGCGCCGGGCCACGCCGACTTCCAGGCCGCCGCGCGCCATCTGACCGAAACCGTGCAGGCCGTCGCCGGCGTGCCGATGGTGCGCCGGCGGCGGCAGCCGGCCGAACCGGCCGAACCGCCCGCCGCGTCGTCGTCGGACGCGGCGCCGGTCGGCGCAGCGCCCGCCCGCGCCACGGCCGCGCCGCGCCCGGCGCTCGCGCCGAAGCTGCTCGCGATCGGCGCATCGACCGGCGGCCCGCAGGCGCTCGCGTCGCTGCTGACCCGGCTGCCGTGCAGCTTCGGCCTGCCAGTGCTGATCGTGCAGCACATCTCGCCCGGCTTCATCGCCGGCCTGGCTGACTGGCTCGACCATCGCTGCCCGCTCTGCTGCTCGGTCGCGCGCGACGGCGAGCCGCTGCGTCCCGGCCACGTGCTGTTCGCGCCCGACGGCCGCCATCTCGAAGTGGCGACCGCCGGGACCGGGCTCGTCGCGCGCCTGTCCGACGCGCCGCCCGTCGCGCGCCATCAGCCGTCCGCCACGCCGCTGTTCGATTCGGTCGCGCTCGCCTGCGGCCCGCGCGCGATCGGCCTCGTGATGACCGGCATGGGCAGCGACGGCTGCGCGGGCCTGCTGCGCATGCGCGAGCGCGGCGCGCTCACGCTCGCGCAGAGTCCGGACAGCTGCGTCGTGCCGAACATGCCGCAGGCCGCGATCGACGCCGGCGCGGCCGCCGAGACGATCCCGCTCGACCAGTTGCCCGCGCGGCTCGGCGCCGCGCTCGCCCCGCATCAGGAGCATTGACATGCATGCCTTGATCATCGAGGACTCGCCGGTCTTCGTGCGCATCATCGAACACGTGCTGCACGCGCTCGGCTTCGAAACGACGTTCGTCGGCACCGCCGCGGACGGCAGCGCGGCGCTCGATCAGCAGGTCTTCGACCTGCTGATCCTCGACCTTCATCTGCCGGACCAGGACGGCCTCGAATTCTGCCGGCAACTGCGCGCCCGCGCGTCGCACCGGCTGCTGCCGGTGCTGATGCTGACGTCGGACGAAAGCGAGCCGCTATTGCGGCGCGCGCTCGAAGCCGGCGTGACCGAGCTGTTCCACAAGGCCCGGCTCGCGGACGTGCAGGTGTCGCTGCGCGACTACATCACGCGGCTGCAACGCCAGTACAAGGGCCGCGTGCTGCTCGTCGAGGACAGCCCGACCACCGCCGCGCTGCTGCGGTACATGCTGACCCGCATGTCGCTGACGGTCGATCACGTCGACACCGCCGAGGCCGCGCTCGCGGCGCTGCCGGACGGCAACTACGACCTGATCGTCAGCGACGTCGTGCTGGCCGGCAAGATCACCGGGCTCGGCCTCGTGCGCGCGGTGCGCGCGATGGAAAGCGAGGTCTCGCGCACGCCGATCCTCGGGCTGTCCGCCAGCGAGGACACCGCGCGCAAGATCGAGATGCTGAAGCTCGGCGCGAACGACTACGTGTCCAAGCCGGTGATCGAGGAGGAGTTCGTCGCGCGGGTCGGCAACCTCGTCACCGCGAAGCAGTTGTTCGACCAGGTGCTCGAACAGCGCCGCGAACTGCGCGAACGCAGCATCCGCGATCCGCTGACCGGCCTCTACAACCGGCGGTATCTGGCCGAGATGTCCGCGCAACTGTTCGCGCAGGCCGAGCGCGAGCATCAGCCGATCAGCCTGATCGTGCTCGACCTCGATCACTTCAAGGCGGTCAACGACACCCACGGCCACGATACCGGCGACGTCGTGCTGTCCGGCATCGGCAAGCTGCTCGCGCAAAGCTGCCGGCAAGGGGACGTGCTCGCGCGCTTCGGCGGCGAGGAGTTCGTCGCGGTGCTGCCGAACTGCGCGGAGGAAACGGCGCGGCAATGCGCGGACCGCCTGCTCGACGCGGTGCGGACGCTGCGGCCCGCCGGCCTCGACATCACCGCGAGCATCGGCGTGGCGAGCGCGAACGACGCGGCCGCGTATCCGTTCGACGCGCTGTTCAAGATCGCGGACCAGGCCGTGTACGCGGCGAAGCACGGCGGACGCAACCAGGTCGTGATGGGCAATCCGATGCTTCAGGCGGATTGAAGGCGGCGCGCTCGCCCATCGCGCAGGTCCGTACTTTCGCGCATGAATCGCGAACTGACGAACATTCAAAGGCCGGGGCAACGGGACTAAGGTAGCGGCGTCACCACTCGACCTACCGGACCCTCCCATGTCCCTCACCCCTCAACATCCCATCGGATCGGGTTTCACCGCGGCCTCCACGACTTCGCACGTGATCCGGGGCATCAGCCTCGTCGGCAAGGTGGCGATCGTCACCGGCGGTTATTCCGGCCTGGGCCGCGAAACCGTCCGCACGTTCCTGTCGGCGGGCGCGCGCGTGATCGTGCCGGCGCGCGACGTCGCGCGCGCGAAGCAGTCGCTCGAAAGCCTGCCCGCCGCCGAAGTCGAACCGATGGATCTGCTCGATGCGGCGTCGATCGACGCGTTCGCGAAACGCTTCGTGCTGTCCGGGCTGCCGCTCGACATGCTGGTCAACAGCGCCGGCATCATGGCGCTGCCCGGGCGGACCCTCGACGCGCACGGCCACGAACTGCAATTCGCGACCAACCATCTCGGCCATTTCCGCCTGACCGCGCGGCTGTGGCCCGCGCTGAAACGAACCGGGAGCGCGCGGGTCGTGTCGGTTTCGTCGATGGGGCATCGCTTCTCGCCGGTCGTGTTCGACGACCTCGACTTCGAGCATCGGCCGTATAACCCGTGGGCGGGTTACGGCCAGTCGAAGACCGCGAACATCCTGTTCGCCAGCGAACTGGATGCGCGCGGCCAGGCCGACGGCGTGCGCGCGTTCTCGCTGCATCCGGGCGGCATTCCCGGCACCGGGCTGGAACGGCACGTGCCGGTGCGGGATCTGATCGACGCCGGCGTCATCGACGAAAACGGCGCGCCGCTGATCGATCCCGCACGGGACATCAAGTCGATTCCGATGGGCGCGGCCACCCAGGTGTGGTGCGCGACCAGCCCGCAACTCGACGGGATGGGCGGCGTGTTCTGCGTCGATTCCGATATCGCGCCGCTGCTGGACGCGAACCCAACGGACTTTTCGATCGCGGAGAACCAGTCGGGCAAGCGCAGCAACGGCGTCGCGCCGTTCGCGGCCGACCGCGACGCGGCGGCGCGTCTGTGGGAAGTCAGCGAGCGGCTGACGGGGGTGCGGTTTCCTGATTGATCGACGGGGCGATCGACTGGCGATCGCGCGCCGGTGACGCGAGTCACCGGCGCGCCACGTCGATCACATCGAGTCTCGAACGCTCACTGCCGGTTCGCCTCGATCACGGTCATCGCGGTCATGTTGATGATCCGCCGCACCGTCGCGCTCGACGTCAGGATGTGAACCGGCGCGGCCGCGCCGAGCAGGAACGGGCCGACCGCCACGTTGCTGCCCGCCGTGGTCTTCAGCAGGTTGTACGCGATGTTCCCCGAGTCCACGTTCGGACACACCAGCAGGTTCGCCGCGCCCACCAGCTTCGAATGCGGCAGCACCCTCGCCCGCAGCGCCTCGTCCAGCGCGCAGTCGCCGTGCATCTCGCCTTCGGCTTCGAGGTCCGGCGCCTGCGCGGCGATCAGGTCGAGCGCGCGGCGCATCTTCGGACCGGACGCGGCGCCGCCGGTGCCGAAGTTCGAACGCGACAGCAGCGCCACCTTCGGCGCGAGGTTCAGTCCGCGCATGCAGTTCGCGGCGGCGATCGTGAACTCCGCGATCTGTTCCGCGCTGGGATCGTCGTTCACGTGCGTATCGACGAGCGCGATGGTGCGGTCGTCGAGCAGCAGGATGCTCATCGCGGCATACAGATGCGCGCCCGCGCGGCGGCCGATCACCTGGTCGACGAAGCGCAGATGGTCGTGATACGCGCCCACCGTGCCGCACACCATCCCGTCGGCATCGCCGAGCCGCACCATCATCGCGCCGATCAGTGTCAGACGCCGGCGCATCTCGACGCGCGCCATCTCCTTGCTGATGCCGTCGCGGCACATCAGTTCCCAGTAGGTCGTCCAGTACTGATGGAACCGCTCGTCGTACTCGGGGTTCGTCACCTCGACGTCCTCGCCGAGCTTCAGCCGCAGCCCGTATTTCTCGATGCGCGCCATCAGCACCTCGGGGCGGCCGACCAGGATCGGCCGCGCGAGTTTCTCGTCGACGATCACCTGCACCGCGCGCAGCACCCGTTCGTCCTCGCCCTCGGTGAACACGATGCGCGCATTGCCGCCTTCGCGCACGATCTGCTTCGCGGCCGCGAACAGCGGCTTCATGAACGCGCCCGAACGATAGACGAACTGCTGAAGCTGCTCGACGTACGCATCGAGGTCCGCGATCGGCCGCGTCGCGACGCCAGCTTCCATCGCCGCGCGCGCGACCGCCGGCGCGATCCGCACGATCAGGCGCGGATCGAACGGCTTCGGGATCAGATACTCGGGGCCGAACGACACGCCGTAACCGCCGTATGCGGCCGCGACCACTTCGTTCTGCTCTTCCTCCGCCAGCCCCGCGATCGCATGGACGGCCGCGATTTCCATCTCCTTCGTGATGGTCGTCGCGCCGACGTCCAGCGCGCCGCGGAAGATGTACGGGAAGCACAGCACGTTGTTCACCTGGTTCGGGTAATCGCTGCGGCCCGTCGCGATCACCGCATCGTCGCGCACGCTCCGCACCAGCTCCGGCAGGATCTCCGGCGTCGGATTCGCAAGCGCCAGGATCAGCGGTTTCGCGGCCATTTTCACGACCATTTCCGGCTTCAGCACGCCGCCGGCGGAGAGGCCGAGGAACACGTCCGCGCCTTCGATGACCTCGCTGAGCGTGCGCGCATCCGTGTTCTGCGCGAAGCGCGCCTTGTCCGGGTCCATCAGTTCCTGGCGGCCTTCGTGGACGACACCGGCCAGGTCGGTCACCCACACGTTGCCGCGCGGCAGCCCGAGATCGACCATCAGTTCGAGGCACGCCAGCGCCGCCGCGCCCGCGCCGGACGTCACGACCTTGATCTCGCGGATGTCCTTGCCGACCACCTTGAGGCCGTTGATGAACGCCGCGGATACGGTGATCGCGGTGCCGTGCTGGTCGTCGTGGAAAACCGGGATCTTCGTCCGCTCGCGCAGCTTGCGCTCGACGATGAAGCACTCGGGCGCCTTGATGTCTTCCAGGTTGATGCCGCCGAACGTCGGTTCGAGGCCGGCGATGATGTCGACCAGCTTGTCCGGGTCCGACTCGTTGATTTCGATGTCGAACACGTCGATGCCGGCGAACTTCTTGAACAGCACCGCCTTGCCTTCCATCACCGGCTTCGACGCGAGCGCGCCGATGTTGCCGAGGCCGAGCACGGCGCTGCCGTTCGTTATCACGCCGACCAGGTTGCCGCGCCCCGTGAAGCGAAACGCGTTGGCCGGGTTCTCGACGATCTCCTCGCAGGCCACCGCGACGCCGGGCGTGTACGCCAGCGCGAGATCGCGCTGCGTGACAAGCGGCTTGGTCGCGACCACCGCGGCTTTGCCGGGTTTCGGGAATTCGTGGTAGTCGAGCGCGGCCTGCCGGTCCGTGTTGTTCATGCTGTCTTCTCCGTCCTGTTCGTCTGCGATGGGGCGTGTCTGTCGATGAGCGCCGCGGCGCCGTCTGCCGGGCGCCATGGAATCCGCCGCGCGCGGTGCGGCGCGGTACGGCTATTCTAGGAACGCGCGCCCGGCCCGCCATTCGCGGTTGGAATCGACCCATAACGGTTTGCTGATGGCCCCGCGCGCCCGCGAATGCCGGCGCGCGGCGCAAACCTGTATGATCCCGCTACGTTTTTCGCGTCCTCGCGCTCAAGGCATCATGACGGCGTTCGATCCCACCCAGGTCCTCCACAAGCTCACTTCGCGGCTGCGCGTCCGGCAGTTGATGCTGCTGATGCAGATCGAGCAGCACGGTTCGATCACGCGCGCGGCCGAGCACATGTCCAGCAGCCAGCCCGCCGTCACGCAGGCGCTCGCGGAACTGGAGGATCTGTTCGGCACGCCGCTGTTCGACCGCTCGGCGCGCGGGATGACGCCGACGCCGCTGGGGCGGCTCGTGCTGATGTGCGCGCGCGGCATTGCCGAGGATCTCGGGCATCTGGTCGGCGACATCGAGGCCGCGCTCGCCGGCCGCGCCGCGCACATCCATCTCGGCGTGGTCCCGTTCGTTCCCAGCCGGCTGCTCGCGTCGGCCATCGAGCGGACCCGCAGCGACGGCGGCCAGCGGATCAGCGTCACGCTTCACGAAGGCACGAGCGAGCATCTGCTGTCCCGCTTGCAGGACCACAAGCTCGACGTCGTCATCGGGCGCGCGTCGTCGACGCTGGACGCCACGCAGGTGTCGATGGAGGTGCTGTACCGGCAGCCGCCGCGACTCATCGCCGGGCGGCGGCTCGCTGCGCGGCTCTCGCGCGTGCGGCCCGACTGGCGGCGGCTCGCCGAACTGGACTGGATACTCGGCGCGCCGCATACGCCGATGCGCGAGCAGGTCGCGTCGATCTTCCTCGACGCCGGCATTGCGCCGCCGGTGCCGCTGACCGAGAGTTATTCGTCGCGGCTGATCGGCGAGATGGTGGCGGCCGGAGAACGCGCGGTATCCATCGTGCCGGCCGACATCGCGGACGAGCTGGTGCGCGTCGCGGGCGTGTCCGTCGTGCCCTACACGCTCGAATGGTCGCTGCCGCCGGTCGCGTTGTTCCAGCGCGCGCGCGGACGGCGCGTCGTGGATCAGGTGTTCGCCGACTCGCTGCACGCGCTGCTGCGGGAAACTTATCCGTCGTGATCGCGGCGCCGCAACGGCCTTTCCGCGCCGGCGAAACGCGATAAGAACGCCGGGCTCTAGCGGCTCATCGCACGCCGAAGCTGAACCACGCTCGGCGTGACGATCGGGATGAAAGCCGCCTCGCGGCGGCGGCGCGCGACCTCGGCGCCGCCGCGCAGATAACCGCGGCTGCCCGCGCCCAGCACTTCGAGGCTGACCGCTTCGTCGACGAGCGTCGCGAGCAGAAGCCGCAGACAGAACAGTTCCTTCGGCCTTTCGACGAATTCGCCCGCTTCGATGCCGTCGAACAGATCGAGCACCAGGCCGTGCAATTCGGTTTCGAGCGTCAGGCCTTCGCCCGCCAGCATCGCGCGCGTGGCCGCGCCGGTGCTGTCGAGCGTCCGGAGACTGCGGCGCGCGAGACCGATCGACAGCCCGCACTGCAAACCGAGAAAACGCGGGCGCAGGCGGGCAAGGAACCCAGGGCCGTCGGCGGCGATGCGCCAACCGCGATCGACCCTCACGTCGTCCAGCGTCAGTCCGGCCGTGTTGCTCGCGCGCAGCGCGATCAGGTCGAGGTCCTCGCTGCGCGCAACGCCCGGCATCGCGTCGCTGACCGCGTAGATGGCCGGCGGGCCGCCCGCTTCGGACGCGGCAGCGAGTGCGACGACATAACCTTCGCGCCGCAGGTTCGTGACGAACGCGAGCCGCCCCGTCAGCCGGCAGGCGTCGCCAGCGGGCCGCGCGACCACCTGAAGCGCGCCGTCCATCTGCGCCAGAAACTTCATCGCGTTCGACAGACCGACCGCGCCCGCCCGTTCGCCCGTCAATGCCGCCGGCAGTTGTGCGTCCCGCAACGCGTCGTTGTCGGTCGCGAGCAGGCATTCGATGAACGCACGCTGGCCCCACAGCACGAACGCGGCGGTCAGCGAATGCTCGGCCACCGCGGCAACGGTTTCGATCGCATGCAGGATGGTCCCGCCGCTGCCGCCGTATTCGAGCGGCACGCCGACGCGCAGCAGACCCGCGTCGGCCAGTTTCGGCACGACCGCCGGGGCGAGGTCGGATTGTTGATCCAGCCGCTCGGCGTTTTCCTGCAACCAGACGACGAGCGCGTCCATGTCGGGGATCGCGTGACTCGCCACGAGGCGAGCATCGACGCCGGTTGCCGCATGCGTGGCTTGCTTCATCGGGTTCGAATCCATTCGGAACATCGCGCCGATGATAGATTCGGGCTGCCTGCAATGACAGTAACAGTTGGCGTCGAAAAAACGGCAGCAGTTGCCGGGCGGAAGGAACCGCAGACGCAGGACGCCGGAATCGCGCCGCAGGGTTCGTTCACGAGCGGGCGACGTCCCGCCGCTCGTCAACCTGGCGGCGGCCGGCAAGCAGCCAGACCAGCAACGCCACCCCGAACGCGAGCGCGCCGGCAACGCCGAGCGCCGCCGCGAAGCCGGTCGCGAACCCGGCCGGCGCGATCGACGCCAGCGCCCGCCGGGCGTCGGGCGCGAGCCGGGCCAGCGCGTGGCCGACGTCGCCCGCGAGCAGGTCCGACATGAAGCCGGCGTCGACGCACGCGCTGCCCGCCGCGCTGTCCGCCGCACCGCACGGCATCGCCGCGTCGATCGCCGACTGCGTGCGCGACGCCAGCACCGCGCCGAGCACGCCGACGGACATCGCGATCGCGGTGAAGCGCGTCGTCGTGCTGATCCCCGCTGCCATGCCGGTCCGATGCGCAGGCACGCACGCCATGATGGCCTTCTGCGTATCGCCGTTGAGCACGCCCGCGCCGAGGCCGGTCACGATCATCCCGAGCGCGACCCAGCCGTAAGCGTTCCACTGCGCGACCGCGGCCGTCAGCAGGTTGCCCGCGCCGACCAGCGCGAGCCCGATCGGCAGCGTGGACGTCGAGGCCGTCGAATGCCGTCCGATCCGGACGCCCAGATACGGGCCGACGATCATCGACAGCGCGAACGGCAGCATGCCGACGCCCGCGTGAACCGGCGTCCACTCGAATGCGTTCTGCAGATACAGCGGCAGAAAGGTCATCATCACCTGCGCGCACGCCGCGTAACCGAACATGCCGAGCACCGCCGCCACGAAGCGGGCCTGCGAGAACAACGACAGATCGACCACCGCATTCGCGCGACGCTTTTCGATCGCGACGAAACCCGCGATCAGCAACGCGCACGCCGCAAACCGCAGCGACGTGACCGGACTGCGCCAGCCGGCGTCCTGCGCGCCGATCAGCGCCCAGATACCGCACGCGAGGCCGAGGCCGAAACACAGGCTGCCCGCGAAATCGACCGGCCCGGCGTGAGGGTTGCGCGAGTCCGTCACCGAGTGCCACGCGCAGACCATCAGCACGGCGCACACCGGCAGGTTCAGCAGGAAGATCCAGCGCCAGCCGACCCATTGCGTAATGACGCCGCCGACCAGCGGAGCGACGGTCGTCGCGATGCCCATCGTCATGCCCCAGACCGCCCATGCGCGCGCCCGCTCGCGCGGCCCGGGAAAGGCGTTCGCGATGACGGCCAGCGCGGCCGTCAGCAGCAGGGACGCGCCCACGCCTTTCGCCGCGCGCGACAGGTTCAGGAACCCGACGTTCGGCGCAAGCCCGCAGCCGAGCGAAGCGAGCGCGAACACGAGCAGGCCGCTCAGCAGCATCTTCTTGCGCCCGTAGCGGTCCGCGAGGCCGCCCATCGGCAACAGGCACGACGCGAAGGAGACCATGTACGCGCTGACGACCCATTCGACGTCCGCGAAACCCGCGTGAAACGAGCGCGCGATGGAAGGCAGAGACACCGCGACGATATTGGTATCGAGCGAAATCAACGCGCACGTCGCGGACGCCGTGGCGAGCAGGAACCACGATGAACGGGGCGATGCCGCGGCTTGCGGCCCCTTCCCTGCTGTCGCGCCGACTGCGTCGTGACGGCGGTCACTGGCGCCAGCGCCATCCGAACGTGGGGCGTCCCGTTCCTTCAGCATGCCTGTTTCCCAGAAGCGTCTAAACAGGCGTCATGCTAGCGCTCACGATGTTTTAGATCGATAGCACCCCGGCTCATATCTGTTCATCGCCGGATGAACAATCACGCCGGCAGCGCCGTCATGTCCTTCAGCCACGCGATGAAGTCGGCGACCTCCGGCCGCTCCGCGTTTTCCGGCGACACGGTCACGTAATACCCGTACGGCGGCCGCGCGGTCAGTTCGAACAGGCGCACCAATGCCCCGCTGCGCAGATAGGCGTCCACCATCGCCTGCCGCGCGAGCGCCACGCCCTGACCGTTCAGGCACGCCTCCAGCAGCAGGCCCATGTCGAAATAGTCCACGTCGGCGCGCGGTTCGGGCCAGTCGAGGCCCGCCGCGCCGAACCACGGCTGCCACGGTTCGAGCGCGCTGCGCAGCAGCGTGCATCCGGCGAGGCTTCGGGGATCGGGAATCGGCCCGTGCAGTTCGAGATACTGACGGCTGCATACCGGAAACACGGATTCATGCAGCAGCGGAATCACTTCCTGTCCTTCGTAACGGCCGTCGCCGAACCGGATCTCGACGTCCGCGTCGTCCGACTTCAGGCCCACGAGCGGCACGGATAACTGCAACGTCGCGGTGAGCTGCGGATGCCGGCGGATGAATTCCGGCAGGCGCGCAACCAGCAGTTGCCGCGCGAAGCTCGGCGGCGACGCGATCCGCAGCGTCGGCTGCTCGCGCGCCCGCGCCGTTTCGAGCGGAAAGTGATTCAGCGACGCCAGGCACGCCTTCACCACCGCGAGGTACTCGGTGCCCTTCGTGCTCAGCGTGTAGTCGCCCTGCGCGCCGACGAACAGCCGGAAGCCGACGCCTTCCTGCAATTGCCGCAGCCGGTGGCCGACGGCGCTCACCGACACGTGCAGTTCGTCCGCCGCGCGGCTCAGGCTGCGCAGGCGCGCGACCGCCTCGAAGGCGGTCAGGCAGTGGATGGGGGGAATCGAATATCGCATGGCCGGCTGACGTGGAGGCACCGGCGACGATCTTACTCCGCGAACCCGCAGCGTCTATCGGCAAAGATACCGGGGCTGCGTCGCCGCGACGGGGGCGCAAGCGATCCTTCGCCCCCCGAACGATACGCGGATCGCGCGTCCGTGCGTCTGTTACCGCGCGTGACCCGGCGCGGCGGCGAGCACGGCCGCGCGCTCGCGCAGCGAACGCGACAGCAGCGCGCGGTCGCTGCCGACGCTGAAAATCCGCACGCCCCGCTTCAGCCAGTGATCGCGTTCGGCCGCCAGGCCGTCCGGATGCGCGGCGAACAGCGACGCCACCACCGGCACGCGATGATGGTTCGCGCGCTCGACCACGCGGTCGAGCAGACCGGTGACCTCCGGATGGAACGGCTGGCCGCGCAGCCCCAGTTCGTGCGACAGGTCGAACGGGCCGAGCGCGATCGCGTCGAGCCCGTCCACCGCGAGGATCGCGTCGATGTTCTCGACGCCGGCAAGCGTCTCGATCAGCGCCCACACGGTGGTGTGCCCGTTGGACCAGCGCACGAAGCCGTCCCAGTCGTCGGTCAGGTAACGCGCCGCGCGCGTGCTCGGGCACGCGCCGCGCAGACCCGGCACGCCGTCCGCGCGATAACGCGCGAACGACACGGCCGCGCGCGCCTGCTCGGCGCTCGACACGTTCGGCACGATGACGCCCATCGCGCCGCCGTCGAGCGCGCGCATGATCGACGCGGCGTCGAGCGACGGCACGCGAAACAGCGGCGTGATGCCCTGCGCGTCGGCCGCGCGGAACATCTCCACGGCGGTTTGCAGGTCGAACGAGCCGTGCTCCGCGTCGATCCAGACGAAATCGAGTCCGGCGGCGCCGCACATCTCGATCACTTCGGGCGACGCAAGCTGCACCGTGATGCCCGACACCGGAGCGGCGTCGGCAGTCAGGAGTTTCGCGCGGTTCGTCCGGTAGACGGACCGCGTCGGTTGATTCTGCATGGTCATGCGAGTGCTCAGTTGGCTTGAGTGGGAGAAAGGTCCAGCCCTTCGCCGGCGGTCGCACGCGCCGGCGGCAGATTGCCGAGCGCGCGCTGCATCTCGTCGAAACCGGCGTTCGCCACCGGCTCGGGCCTGAGCAGCGACACGACGATCGCGGACACGAAGGACAGCGGAATCGAGAACAGCGCGGGGTTCTTCATCGGGAAGCACCACCACAGGCGCGCGAACGCTTCGGGACTGCGATGAAGCACGTCGATCTGCACCGTCGGCGACAGCAGGATCAGCACCACCGACACCGCCGCGCCGGCCAGGATGCCGCAGACTGCGCCCACCGTGGTCAGCCGTCGCCAGAACAGCGCGAGCGCGAGCACCGGAAAGTTGGCGGACGCCGCGATCGAGTAGCTCAGGCCCACCATGAACGCGACGTTCTGATGCTCGAACACCTGCGCGAGCAGCACCGCCGCGATCGACACGACCGTCGCCGCGATCTTCGCGACGCGCGCCTCGTTGGACGCATGCTCGCGCCGCACGACGCCCGCCCAGATGTCGTGGGCGAACGTCGTGGCCGCCGACAGCGTGAGGCCGGCGACGACCGCGAGCGTCGTCGAGAACGACACCGCGCAGATGTAGCCGAAAAACGCGTTGCCGCCGAGCATCTGGCTCAGCAGCGGCACCGCCATGTTGCCCGCGCCGCCCGCGGCCGCGATCGCCTGCCGGCCGACCAGCGCGAGACAGCCGAAGCCGAGCAGCAGCACCATCAGGTGGAAAACGCCGACGATGCCCGTGCAGTACAGCGCCGAGCGCCGCGCCTCGACCGGCGAGCCGACCGTCAGGAACCGCGTGAGGATCTGCGGCATGCCGAGCGCCCCGACCGTCATCGCCAGCGCCAGCGAGATCATGTCCCAGCGCGCGAGCCCCTGGCTCGGGCGCGGCGCGAGCGTGCCGACGCCATAGGTCGACGTGACGGCGCGGAACATCTCGATCACGCTGAAGTGGAAGCGCGACAGCACGAGCGCGGTCAGCAGCGTCGCGCCGGCCAGCAGCAGCACGGCCTTGATGATCTGCACCCACGTCGTGGCGCGCATGCCGCCGAACAGCACGTAGCAGAGCATGATCGCGCCGACGCAGACGACGGCCGGAAAATACGGCAGCCCGAAGATCAGGTTCACGAGGCCGCCGGCCGCGATGAGCTGCGTGATCAGATAGAACAGCACGATCGGAATGCTCGCGATCACCACGGCGATCCGCACCGGGCGCTTCGACAGCCGCCATGCGATCACGTCGGTCAGCGTGAACGTGCCGAGCCGCTTGATCGGCTGCGCAAGGCCGAACAGGATCAGCGGCCAGCTCGCGACCACGCAGATGCTGTAGAGGATCGCATCGAAGCCGGTCAGCGCGAGCGCGCCGGTCATGCCGAGCAGCGCGGCGGCGCTCAGGAACTCGCCTGCCATCGCGAACGCGTTTTGCCCCGCGCCGATCTGGCCGCCCGCGTTGAAGAACTCGCTCGCCGATTGCGCCTTGCGCGACGCGAACACGGTGATGCCGATCGTCACGAGCAGGAATGCGAAGAAGCAGAACAGCGCGGCAACGTTGGTGTGTGCGCCGATCATCGCGCCTCCCCGCCCCGGCGTTCGAGCCGGCCGATCACGACCGCATAGGCGACGCTGAGCGCGAGCGCGACGACGATCAGCAGCGGTTCGACGATCGCGCTCCACGGCACGCCCGGCACCGCCGGTTCGGCGATGCGGTCGCGGCCGAACGTAAACATGCCGATGAACGCGGCAAAAATCACCACGACGACGGCGGCGAACGCCGCCGAAATCCGGTTCCTGCTCTGGACAGAATGCACTGCAAGTCTCCTCGATTGTCCCGACGCGCGCCGCGGGTCTCGACGGAGAGCGGCGCACGAACGCCCGGCGCGGGGCCGGTGCAACGGGGACGCCTATTCTGGAGTCGCGCTCCGCCACGGCGCAATTGAATAGTTTTCGCGGCCACGCTCAATTTTTTTCCAACTGGGCGCGGCGGGCGTGGGCGAGCAGGTGCAGGGGAAAGCGGCCTGTTTTCCGCTTTCGGTGCATAGGCACAGGCGAAACGCGCCAGCGTTTGCCCGTATGTACGCAGAATGTATGGAGTGGCCGCGTGGGATGGATGATCGGGATCGCAAGTCCCGATCGGGCGGATGCGCGCACATTCAGCACAGCGGACATCACGCAGAAGCCCGAGGCAATCGCACGCCTGGGCGACTGGATCGCGTCGGTCTCGACCGGCAATTCGAGCCAGCAACGGGGATCGTCCTGCTGCCCCGCCCCGGCTCAAATCACCGTCTCGATCCCATGAAAGTTCTCATAAAAATCGAGCGGAAACGGCTGCCCCGCCGTGGGCGCGAACGGCTGCTTCAGCCACTGCGAGATCAACGCGGCCTGACGCGCGTTGCCCGCCCAGCGCAGGCTCACCAGCGTGCTCCGCTCGCCGGGCTGGATCGTATAACGGCGGCGCTGATTCCCGCGCAACACGTCGAGCGTCGTGTCCGCGCCCTGCCGGACCGCGCCGTTCAACGCCTCCAGCGAGAACGGATAGGAATCCACGGCGACGATCACGTCCTCGGCCGCGAGTCCGCTGCGGCTCGCCGGGCTGCCGTCGAGCACGCTGTACACGGCCGGCCCGGTGTCGTCCGCGAGCAGCAGGCCGCAATACGGCACCTCCCCTTCGCTGACGTCGAAGCCGAGCGCGCGCAGCCGCTCCGGCAACGCGAGTTTCGCCGGCTCGACGACCTTCGTTCTCAGACAGTTGCCGAGCCCCGGCCGGTAACGCTCGAAGAACTCGCAGACGTCGTCGATCGTGTAACCCACGCCCTTGCCCGCGAACGTGTCGTAGAACGCGGCGAACACGGTGTCGAGCGACTGCGCGCCGCCGGTTTCGAGACGCAGTATCGCGTCGAGTTCGAACGCGATCACCATCCCCGCGTCGTAGTAGTCGATCGCGCTGTTCGCGCGGCCCGGATACTTGTCGTGATTGAGGTACGCCGCCGCGGACGCGTCGGCCGGGCTCACGTGGCGCCACGCCGGCAGCGCGGCCAGATGCGTGTAGTAGCCGGTCACCGCACTGATGAACTGCGCCGGCGTATAAACGGCGGTGCGCGTGCACGACAGGAACTCGTAATAACGCGTGAAGCCCTCCGCGACCCACAGCCCCTCGCTGAAGCCGCCGCGCTCGAAATCGAAACGGCCGAGCGGAGCCGGCCGCAGTCGCCGAACGTTCCACGCATGAAAAAGCTCGTGCGCGCAGACCCGCAGACTGACGTTGTACTGATCGCTGTCGTGGAAGGTCGCCGGGTCGAGCCCCGCCATCGTGCTCGTCAGATGTTCGAGTCCCCACGCATCGTTCGGATTGAACGACAGCACGAACGTGTAGTCGTCGAACGGGAACGCGCCGAAGATGTCGTGATAGACGGCGGCGATCTCGCACAGGTCCTCGACGAAGCCCTCGACGTTCGCCTCGAAGCCCAACGCGCGCGTCAGGAACACGTGGTGAAACGGCGTGCCGCGCACCTCGCGCGTGATCCGGTCGAACGCGCCGAACGACACGGGCGTATCGAGCAGGCGCGCGTAACTGTCGTATTCCCAGCTCTGCGGGGACAACCTCGTCGCGCCGGACGGATGATGGATCGCCCAGCCGTCCGGCACGTGATAACGCACCGTGCAGCGGCCGTCGTGGGCCGTCACGCGCAGATAACGCGTGCCGAGCAGCACGCCGTGCTGGTCGCCAAGCACGCCGCACGCCTCGCTCATCGCGACCGACGCGGCCGCCGCGCGATAACGGACCGTCACCGCGCGATCCGCCGCGCCGCGCGCCGGCACGTCGATCGCATAGGCGGACCAGCCGTGACGGCGCACCGTGAGCGCCGCGCCGGTCGACGCATCCGTCGCGCGCACGTCGAACAGGTCGCGCGCGAACGGCGCGAACTCGTAAGCGCCCGGCACCCAGGTCGGCGTCGCGAGCACCAGTTGACCGGACGGCACGCCGTCGATCGCGAGTTCGACGCCGAGTTCGTGGCTCGTGGGATCGAGCGTGACTTCGTAGTGGACGTTCATAACGCGACCTCGTTCGACGCGGCCAACGCCGAAACGGATCGACCGTTGCCGGGATCGACCGTATTGAGCATGTTGCCGGCGCTGTACCAGAACGTGTCGCCGATGGTCAGCGGCACGACCGCATTCGCGATGCCCTGGAAACGGACCGAATGCGTGCCCGCTTCGACCGGCGGCGACGTGCCGATCGGCGTGCACGGCTGCGGAAAACTGACGAGCACGCCGGTCCGCAGTTGCGTGATGTCGAGCCAGTCGGGCACGGCCGGCAGCGTCAGCAGATGCTGGAAATCCGGATCGGCCGCGATGTAGTGGTCGAGGTGCGCTTCCTTGCCGTCGCCGAACAGCACGTAGGTCAGATTCGCGGGACGCGGAATGGTGTGGTCGAACGCGCGGTACACCACGACGCGATCGACGAACACGGTCGCCACGCCGACGATCTTCGTGTCCGGCGCGCCGTCGCCGTCGTTCGAATAGTCGCGGTAGATCGTGGCCGCGTACTTCCAGACCAGCCCGCACGCGACCTGCGGCAGCGTGAACGGATCGCTCGCGAGATTGATCAGGTTGTACGCCGCGCCCGGATGCTGCGCCTTGTCCATCAGATAGGTCGCCATCGACTCGGGGTCGAGCCGCACCTGAAGCGTCATCTGGTAGTGATGGTCCTCGACGCCGAACATCGGCATATGACACAGATACAGCGTGGTCGTGCCGAGCATGAACATCCCGTGCGTATTCGGCGTGTCCCTGATCGTCCAGAGTTTCGCATCGTCCTTCATGGCTGCCTCTCCGTGGCATGGGTGGCGCATCGGTCAGGCGACGTTCCCGCTCGTGGCAGGCGTCGCGTCAACGGTTTCGCGCGCGGCATCATTCGATTCTCAGAAAACCGGGCGCGGCCTGCCCCGCCGCCTGGCCGGAGTTCGCGATGCGCACGCCCCTCAGGCCCGGCAGCGCGTCGCGATCGACCGTCACCTCGATCGACAGCGCCTGGTTGCACGACGGATACGAATCGCCCGGCACCGTGTACGCGATGTCCTCGATCAGCTCGGTGACGACCGCGGTCACGCTGCCCGCCGCGCCGTCGAAGCTCACCGTCGGCAATTCGCCGCGCCCGCCGGGTTCCGCGCCGCGGCACACCAGCGTCATCGGCGCGCGCGTCTGCCCGCGCGCGACGGTCGGCGGCAGGATCACCGAATTGCTCGCGAGCACCATCGGCTGGCCGACCGGATTCGCGGGCGCCGCCGTGCCGTAATACGCGTTCCACAGCGCGGCGTGCCACATCTGCAGCGGCTGCGGCGTCGGGTTGGCCGGCACGCCCGCGCAGCCCTGGCGGTTCAGCGGCCCGTTGATCGGGATCGCCGTCGCGTTGACCTGCATGACGAAGGTCGCCGCGACCTGCGCCGCGTACTCGATCGGCGCGCCGCCGATCGTGATGTCGCCGACGCTGAAGCCGAGGTCGGGCGGCACCTCGAACACCGCGTGCAGGATGAAGTTGCCCGGCAGCGGCGCGCCGTGCACGTCGTTCATCGACAGCGCGCCGCGCACGACCCGCCAGTAGTCGCACGGGTGCGCGCC
This sequence comes from Paraburkholderia caballeronis, assembly GCF_900104845.1. Taxonomy (NCBI): domain Bacteria; kingdom Pseudomonadati; phylum Pseudomonadota; class Betaproteobacteria; order Burkholderiales; family Burkholderiaceae; genus Paraburkholderia; species Paraburkholderia caballeronis. Next base: position 254,018 of record NZ_FNSR01000002.1, read on the forward strand.
GCGCGGCGCGCGGGCGGGCAGCGCGTACTGGCTGAAATCCGGCATCTGCATGTAGACGCCGGGCGGATCGGCGATCGTGATCTTCCGGCACGTGCCGACCACCTCGTTAACCACGCGCCCGACATGCGGATCGCTGTGGCGATGCGGCTGGCCGAACTGCGCGCAGCAAAGAAGCTGCCTCGGGTCGGCGCGCTCGCCGATCCGCTGGATCGTCGCGAGTCCGGCGAGTCCGGCGATCCCGGTTTGCAGCGTGTTCGGCGTGCTGGTCAGATGCATCGCGCCGCCCGAGGTCGCGGTGCGCTCCGGCCCTCGGTTCCAGATGTTCAGCGGGTCGTAGGCGGGCGCGCCGGTCGACGGATCGATCACCGGATTGCCGGCGGCGTCCCTCACGTACAGGTCGGACAGCCGGATCGACCGGTTGCCGAGCGTCTCGCGATAGAGGTCGGCCACCACGTCCGGCGCGATCCGCCACAGCGTGTACCAGTATTCGGGGCTCTCGCAGGTGAAGTCGATGCGCACGATCCGGTTCGTGGTCGGGTCGCGCAGCACGCTCCATTCGCAGTATTCGTCCTGCCAGCCGCGCGGGCCGTAAGGGCCGTACGCCTTCGCGCCGGCCTTGCCCGTGCGCGGATCGGCGCTCAGGTGCGGGAAGGTCCGGCGGTCGGGCGCGCCGGGCGACGGCGTCCAGCCGTAGTCGGCAAGCTGGCCGATCTGCGCGGCCGACAGCGGGCCGCCCCAGTCCGCCTCGTCGCGACAGCCGATGCGGGCCGGCAGCGCGGGCCACTGGATCGGCCGCGTCGGCGCGTCGGCCGGAATCGCGGTGGTCAGCGGATTGAAGTAATACGGCGTGTTCGACGAATTGCTCGCCTGCCACGGATTGCCGACGATCGCCTGCTGCGCGATCGCGTCGAGATACTCGCTCCACAGTTCGGTGAACGCCGCGAACGCCGCCGGATCGTCCGAGAAATCCCGGACTGCCTGATCGGCCGGCGAACGAAAGGCGCGGAGCGGAAAAACCATATCGACCTCGTAGCGGGGAAAAAGCGCGGCCGCCGACGCGGCATCGTGCGTCGCCGCGCGTGTCGTCAGCGGCGGCTGACGCATCGCACCCCCTATAGCGAGTCCCATGCCAATCGCGTAAAACGCGGCGGCATGCGGGTTTGCGGCCGGCTGGACGAAACCGGAGCCGCTCAGGATGGACGCTCGCGTCCACCCCCTGAACGCGAGTGGACGGATTCGTCCACTGCGCGTCCATCGCGCGTCCATCGGCCGACATGGACGGAACGGTCCGGCCGGACGAAAAAAAACGGGACCGCGCATCGCGCGGTCCCGTTCGTCGGGGCCAGCCGGAGCGGCGCTCAGGTGCTTTCGGTCACCTTCGAATAGGTCGCGCGGCTCGGCCGCACGCGCATCCGCACCAGCGACACGAGCAGCGAAAAACCCGCGTGATTCGGGTCGATCACCGGCACGTAGTAGCCGAGCGCGTCTTCGAGCAGCGCCGACACGCGCGCCGCGACGTCCACGAAACCCGTGCAGCCGAGCAGGATCGACTGCGCGCCGTCCTGTTCGACCGCCTTGCGCGCCAGTTCGAAGGTGCGCGCGACGACGACCTCGACGTTGTCCAACTGATCGACCGGGCAGTTGAGCGCGAGGATCGACGCGAACGAGTCCTGCAGACCATAGGTCAGCGTGTGGCCGCGCTGCATCGCGAGCGTGCTTTGCAGGATCGTGATGATCGAGAACCGCTGGCTCAGCATCAGCGCGGTGAACGCCGAGGTCGGAAAACCGCCGATGATCGGGATGTCGATCAGCTCGCGCGCGGCCTCGACGCCGCACATGTCGAAGTCGGTCAGCCAGATGCCGTCGAATCCGTCGGCGGCGATCTGGCGCGCGAGGTTGACGACCGGCATGCCGTTTTCAAGCCAGTTGGTGCGGTTCTCGATGCACGGATGGCCGGACGTGATGTTGCGCACCTCGACCTGCACGTCGGGCGGCACGACCGGCGCGACGGCCTTCATGATCCGCTGGTTGAACTGGTCGGTCGCGACCGGCACGAGCACGCAGATGCGGATCGGCGAAGCAAGCGGCGGAACAAGCGGCGAACTCATTGCGCACCTCCTTCGAGCGGCGCGTGCGTCATCGCAAGCGGCACGTACGGTCCGAGATAACCGAGCTTCTGCAACTCGTCGAGGAAGCTGTCGAGGATCAGGCCGCCCGCGACGCGCAGTTCCGGCTCGGCCTGCCAGCCGAGCAGCGTCACGCGCCGCCCCTTCACCACCGGGTTCAGCGAGCCGTCCTCCAGCACCAGGTCGCCGTTCGTGAACACGCGCTGCCCGTCGCCCTCGACGAACCACGCGAGACTGTCCGGCGCGGTCAGGATCGGCTGCGGCGCGAGGCTGTCCCACGCGAGCAGCGATTCGTTCTCGTAGATCACCGTGTAGGTATGCGCGCCGCTCGTCACGCAGATCCGGCCGACGTCGAAGCCGCCGCTCGTATCGACGGCCGCCGTGCTGAATTCGCCGGCTTCGGACACGGCCCGCGCGCGGAGCCCGCAACGCGCCGCGAGATAGTCGATCATCTGCGCCGGCGTGCGGATGTCGCCGGCCGCGACGATCGCGCCGAGTTCGAGCGCGCGCGTGAGCGTGCCGCGGATCGGCGTCGCGCCGCCCAGCTGCGACGGCGTCATCACCCAGATCGCGAGGCCGCCGAACTGGCCGAACTCGGGATCTCCGACGATCGGCCGCATCATCTGCTCGACGATCACCGACACGTCCTGCTGATGGCCGGCGTCGCCGCGATTGCCCGACCGCGGCGTCACGTTCAGCTCGACGCACAGGCCGCCCTGGCTGACGAGGAACGCCGGGCGCGGATCGATCTCGCTCGCGGCGTAGGTCAGCATCGGCAGCGACGGCACCGCGCGGCCCGCGCCGTCCGCGTCGATCACGGCCAGCCCGAGTTTCGCGGCGACGAGGCACGCGACGACGAAACCGAGCGCGCCGCTTTCCGGCGGCACGATATAGGCCAGCTTGCGCCCTTCCGACGCGAGCCGGTCGCGCACGTTGCGCACCGCCAGTTCGGGGCCGGTGGGATATAGCGCCGAATTGATCGCCTCCGGCGCGCCGAGATACGCGACCATCACCGCCTCGCCCTTCGCGTCCGGACCCGACGCTTCCTCGACGCTGACCACCTCGACCGTATCGACCGGGTAATAGTCGCCGCGTACGAACTGCGTCGCGAGATGTTGCGCCGATACGATCGTGCCGCCCCCGCCGCTGCCGAAAAACGCACCGCCGAGCGCAAGAGACATCAGATCGCGTTGAACCAGTTGTTTTGCCATTTGCCATCCTTCTCGGGTATTGGGGCTCGCGCCCCGGATTGAGCAAGCAGGAAACGGGATCAGCGCCAAAGCGCAGGCGGGTCGACGCGAAAAGCGCGGCCCGCGTTCGCTCAGGACAACAACGAATGCGAGTGACGCAGTTCGGCGAGCTTCGCCACGGCGCGCTGCGCGACGGGGCCGGCCTGCAACGGCGGCGTGCCGCGCAGCGCGCGTTCGAGCATCTGGATGCCATCGGCGAGCCGGCCGATGCCCGCCAGCAGATCGGCGAGATACGTCGCGGCGGCGATGCGCGCCGGCACCGAGCCGAGCGCCTCCGCCGTCGAGATCGCGCTGCGCAGTTCCTGCTCGGCCTGCCCGAGTTCGCCGAGCGCATGCAGCGCGCGGGCGCGGACGATCAGCAGTTCGCCCAGGTACACGCGCTCCTGGCGTTCGAGCACGGTGTCGAGCGCGGCGCGCAGCACCTGTTCGCAGTCGCGGTAGCGGCCCGCGCGCAGCAGCAGTTCGCCGTGATGCCACGCGGTGAACGAATAGAACAGCGCGCCGCCGTGGCCGATCATCCGGTTGTAGCCGTCGAGCAGCAGCCGCTCGGCTTCGTCGATCGGGCCGTGCGCGCCGAGCCAGCACGCGCGGAACACCTCGCCGACGCCCTGATAAAACGCGAGCCCGGCGGTTTGCGCCACGCTGACGAGTTCCGCCGCGAGGTCGCCCAGGCGTTCGACGTCGTCGAACAGGCACGCGAGCCATACCGCGCCCTGGAGGTTCAGCACGTGCGACAGCGCGTGCTCGTTCGGCAGCCCCGAGCGCGCGATCAGCACGGTCATCGCGTGCCGCGCGCGGTCGTCGGCGCCGGTCTGATAACAGGCGAGCCCTTCGAAGGTCAGCGCGAGGCCGGCCAGATCGAGGCCCTGCGCGCCGACCCGCCGGTCGTCGAGACCGATGCCGAGCAGGTTGCCGCGCGCGAGACACGCGAGCGATTCGCTGCTGTCGCCGAGCCAGAACAGCGTGTTGGTCATCGCGACGTGCGCCTCGTCGAGCCGCGCGGGCGCGTCGATCCGCTGCGCGCGCTGCAACAGGTCCTGCGCGGTCGCGCGCGCGTCGCTCAGTTGCAGCGTCGTCAACTGGGTGGTCCAGATGCCGAACTGCACCGACGCGAGTTCGCCCGGATCGCAGACGCCGTCGCCCGCCGCGAGCGCGGCCGCGTACGCGGCCGTCGCTTCCGGATAGAGCCAGCCGTGCACGCTGCGCAGGCTCACCGCCAGCGCGAGATTCGCCTCGAAACGCAGACGCCGCGCATCGGCTTCCTCGCCGCTCTTCAACAGGCTGTCGAGACAGCGGCGCAGCAGCGGCACCGCTTCGCGGAACTGCGCCGCGCGCACGTGCGCCTCGGCGCGGGCCAGCAGGCGGCGCGCCTCGTCGTCGCGGTCGGCCCGCGCCTTGAGCCGGCGCTCGACGGTCTTGCGGCTGACGCCCAGCAGCGCGGCCGCCGCGCTCTTGTTGTTGTGGGTGCGTTGAAGCGCGCGATCGATCAGCAGATATTCGGCGGCCGCGAGCTTGTCGTCGCCGTCGAGCAGCAGCAGCCGGTCGGCCAGTTGCTCGCGCCATTCGCCGCCGACCGTCTCGGTCGCGAGGAACGGGTCGAGCACGTCGACGTCGACCTGCGTTTCCGGCGCGAGCACGCTGAGCCGGCTGACGAGATTGCGCAACTGCCGCACGTGGCCGGGCCACGCGTGCCGCCGCAGCCGCTGCATCGCGGCCGGCGTGAAGTCGATCGCGCGGCGCTGCTGGGCGGCGAAGTGTTTGACGAGCGCGGGAATGTCCTCGCCGCGCTGATCGAGGCCGGGCACCGCGAGCACGAACACCGCGAGCCGGTAATAGAGGTCCTCGCGAAAGCCGCCCGCGTGCGCCGCGTCGCGCAGATCGCGATGGGTGGCGGCGACCACCCGCCCTTCGAAGCGCAGCGAGGCCGATGCGCCGATCGGGCGAAAGCTGCCGGTTTCGAGCACGCGCAGCAGCTTCGGCTGCATGGCGAGCGGCAGTTCGCCGATCTCGTCGAGAAACAGCGTGCCGCGGCCGACCTGCTGGAACACGCCGGCCCGGGTCTCCGACGCGCCGGTGAACGCGCCGCGCACATGGCCGAACAGTTCGGCCTCGACCAGGTTTTCGGGAATCGCGCCGCAGTTCACGTCGACGAACGGTTCGTCGGGCGTCTCGCTGCGCGCGTGAATGCGGCGTGCGACGACCTCCTTGCCGGACCCGGTCGGCCCGGTGACGAGCAACGCATGCCGCGTCGGCGCGACGCGGTCGACCATCTGGATCAGTTGCTGGAGCGCCGGCGACTCGCCGACGAGCAGTGGTTCCGCCGACGGGCGCGACACCGCTCCGGCGCTGAACGGCAACGCGCTGCGCGGTGCGTTCATCGCCGGACTCCGGCTCGCCGTGGCGGGATATCCGACTTCAGCGCTGCGAACCGACGACGGAATGCACGTTGCCACGCCATGAACTTCACTCCGGAGACAATTTTTCCAGCGACGCCAGCCGGCCTCCGTTGCTTTGCGCGCGGCGGCCGGCGTCGTCATTCCGTGAATTTCGCGGCCCGCCGTCATTCAGCGGGCATCGCATTGATACCCATTCATACCGTATCGCCCTGCATTATCGGCGCACGGTGCATTTTCTTTAATTTAATCTATTCGCATCGTTTTACAGTGACACGAAATATTCGCAAAGCGGGCGAATATGGCGTGTTAGCCGTGGAGTATTCCACACGCGCCGATCGTCCGTTTTGCTGAACGGCGGCAAGCGTTTTACACGGCTTTTATCCAACCCAATTAATGGGATTTCCCGATTATCGGGAATACCACGGCAATCGAAGTTTTTGCCATGCCGATGCCGACGTCGATGCCAACGGCAGGCCGCCCCGCGCGCCCTACCGGCGCGAAGCGATCACGACCGTGCCGTCCTGCCTGCGCGACACGACCACCGGCGCGACGTGAGGCAGCATGTCGAGCAGCCGGTCCGGGTCCGCGCTCGAAAAACTGCCGGTGATCCGCGGCTCGCCGGCGCGCGGATCGGCGAGGACGATCGGCTTCGAACGATAACGCTGAAGATCCCTGACGACTTCGGACAGCGGCGTGCCGTTGAACTGGAAACGCTGGTCCTTCCAGCTCACCAGGTCGTCGAACGACGACGGATCGACACGGGTGATCGTGTCGCCATCGACCTTGAGCGCCTGGCTCGCATCGAGACGCACCGACGCCGGATTGCCGGCCCGGGTGACTTCGACGCTGCCTTCGAGAACCGCGACGCTGACGCGGTCGTCGTCCAGCCGGTGCACGCTGAAGCGCGTGCCGAGATCGCGGATGTCGGTGGTCCCGGCGGACACGCGAAACGGACGCCACGGGCTATGCGTGACGGAGAACAGCGCCTCGCCGGATTCGAGCGTCCATTCACGCGAACGCAGCCGGTTGACGAAACGGCCGGCGGTGTTCGTGTTCAACAGGACTTCGCTGCCGTCGTCCAGATAGACCGTGCGCTGCTGCCCGATCTCGGACGAGACTTCCTGCCGGGACAACGCGGGATTGATCGCCCACAGCGCCGACGCCGCCACGGCGAGCGCCAGCAGACTGGTCTGCAACGAGCGGCGCCACGGGATGGCCCGCACCGGTTCAGGCTTCGCCGCGACATCGGAAGCGCGGACGTAGCGCATCTGCAGGCCGGACAGGTTCCGGTCCAGCGCGCGGTCCGCGGCTTCGAGTTTCTGCAGGTAGGCCTGGTGCTCGCGGCTCCGGCTGGCCCACTCGTTCAGTTCGGCCCTGGCCGATGCCCTCTGCGCCGTGTCACCGAACTGCATGGACACGAGAAGGCTTTCGGCATGGTCCTGCTCTGAAGGGCTTAGAGGCATGGTTGACCGGCATGAATTGAACGAAACCGCGCAGCAAAGCCGCGCGTTACGACTGCGTCACCTCCCGGCATGCGCGCATCGCCTGCATCAGATACTTGTGCACGACGGCGGCGCTGACGCCCATCTCCGCAGCGGCCTCTTCATAGGATAGCCCACGGAGCTTGCACAGGACAAACGCTTCCCGGCAACGCGGCGCCAGTCCGTCCAGGACGTCGCACAGCTTCATGAGTAGCTGACGGCTCACGGCTTGCTGCTCCGGATCTATCTCGTAGTGGCCGTATTCGTCGGGCTCCTCGTCGGCTTCGCCTGAAGCATGAAACGACTCCCACAACACGAGCGAACGCCGGCGCAACTGGTCGACGCGAAGGCCGCGCGCGATGCTGAACAGCAAGCCGCGCGGCGACTGCACTTCATGGGTCTGCGCGTAGACCAGCGCCCGTTCGAACGACGACTGCGCCACGTCCTTCGCATCGTCCACGTTAAGCTCGCGTGACAAGGTGCGCAGCAGTTCCCGATAACCGTTCACCAACTCATCGACGAAATTCATTATCACACGACTCCAGACACGGGCGACGCGCCTTCATGCAGGCGGTATTCTTTTTTGGACCCCGCGGACCGCGAGGACGATGGCGCGAAAGCGGCACTGCGTGTCCGTCTGCGCGACGGCTCTCCTTGCGGAGCCTTTCGGGCCGGCTATCGTGCCCCGGCCGGAACCGGATGCAAACGAATATCGCGTCACGACCAGAGCAGCGAGATCACGTTTGCGCCGGCTGCGCAGGCGTCCGCGGCCGGCGCGCGCTTAACGCGGCGCGGCGGCACGGACAGGTATTGCAGGAGCCCCTGTTCAGCGAATCCGCCGTGTTATTGCCCTCGCGGCGGGATTCATTTCGTTCGGAGCGAAGTGCGGAACGACGCTTCCATTTCCATTACAGCAACACCCATGCCAGGTTGCGTCGATCCCTCGGGTCGCGGGCAATGGCGTGGGTCGGCGACACCGCTGACAAGAGGCGTTTACCGGCGCGAATGCGCGGAGAAGGCGCGCCGGCAAGCACCGGCGCGGCTTCGCGTCATGTCACGGACAGGCGGGTCATTCGATGTGTCCGGCAAACGTCGTGCGCTTGCCGCGACCGGCCTGTTTCGACGGCTGCACTGTGATGCGGCAAACGGCGATCGCCGGGCCGGCAGCCGCACCAACGAGAGGCAATGCGGCGTCGCGAAGGGGTGACTAAGCATCGTGAAGATGCCTGCATACAGGCACTCGATGACGTCGGGCGCGATCCCTCGCGCACAACGGCGTGGAATCCTCAACGAATCGGGAAGGACGACTTGGCTCGCGGGGAGCCGCCGTTGACCGGAGATGACGCGCGGGTCGTATCGATGCCGCGCGCGAACGCGCGACGAGCGGAACGATTGTTTTCGATGATCGCGATTCCGCGTTGTCAACGCTCATGGAAACCGGGCGATTCGAAGCGGCGATAGCGCGGCTCGCCGTCCGTCAACCGGCAAACCGCGCAATCGACCTCACGCGTCTCAACGGCCCGCGATCGTCATCTGCTCGATCAGCACCGAACCCGTTTCATGGCTTCCGCGCACGATCGTATCGGCGCCGATCGCGACGATCTGCCGGAACATGTCCTGCAACGTGCTCGCGACCGTGATCCCCTCGACCGGATACTGGATCGCGCCGTTCTCCACCCAGAAGCCGGCCGCGCCGCACGAATAATCGCCGGTCACGAAATTGACGCCGTGCCCCATCAGTTCCGTCAGCAGCAGGCCGGTGCCCATCCGCTTCAACATCGCGTCGAAGTCGTCGTCGCCGCGCGTGATCGAACTGCGCAACGCGAGGTTGTGCGCGCCGCCGGCGTTGCCGGTGCTCCGCATGCCGAGCTTGCGCGCCGTATAACTCGACAGGAAATAACCTTCGACGATGCCGTCCTGCACGACGTGACGCGCGCGCGTGCGCACGCCCTCGCGGTCGAACGGCGCGCTGCCCGGCGCGCGCGGGATGTGCGGGTCCTCGACGATCTGCACGTGCGGCGCGAATACCGGCTTGCCGAGGCTGTCGACGAGGAACGACGCGTGGCGATACAGCAAACCGCCGCTCGCTGCCTGAACGAACGCGCCGAGCAGATTGCCCGCGAGCGCCGCCTCGAACAGCACCGGCGCGTTGCGGGTGTCGAGGCCGCGCGCGCCGAGACGCGCCAATGCCCGCTCGGCCGCGCGGCGGCCGACCGACTCCGGCGACGCGAGATCGTCCGCGCTGCGCTGCGCGCTGTACCAGTGGCCGCCCTGCATGTCGAGACCGCTGCCCGCGATCGGCGTGCAGGCGATGGCGTTGCGCGAATCCGGATAACCGCCGACAAAACCGTGCGACGTGGCAAGCACGAATTGCCGCTGTTGCGCGGATACGTTCGCGCCGTCCGAATTGCGGATCTCCGCGCCGGCCGCGAACGCGGCCTCCTCCGCGCGGCGCGCGATCTCCACCGCGTCGTCGGCGGACAGCGGCCACGGGTGGTACAGGTCCAGGTCGCGCGGTGCGGTTTCGAGCAGTTCGACGTCGGCGAGGCCGGCCGCGTCGTCCACGCTCGTGAAGCGCGCGATGTTGCAGGCGGCCGCGACCGCGTCCTTCAGCGACGCGGACGAAAAATCCGACGTGCTGGCCGTGCCGCGCTGCTGGCCGATGAAGACCGTGACGTCGAGCTGCTTGTCGCGGTTCTGCTCGATCGTCTCGACTTCGCCGCGCCGCACCGAGACCGACAGGCCATCGGATTCGGAGATTTCCGCGTATGCGTCGGTCGCGCCCAATGCGCGCGCATGCCGGAGCATGTCGGAAGCGATGTCCTGCAACTGGTCCAGCGCATAGATGAAACGACGCGCGTGCGCGTCGAGGTTGATAGCCGTTGTCATGGTGTCCGTTCGCGGGCCGTTCGCCCGCGTGTCGCAAGTTGGAAAAGCGGCGGCGCGCGCGTTGCCGACTTCACCGCAGACGCGAACGCGCACGCCCGCCGACGCGTCAGCGCGTGCCGCCGACCGTCATCTGATCGATCCGCAGCGTCGGCTGGCCGAGTCCCACCGGCACGCTCTGCCCGAGTTTTCCGCATACGCCCACGCCGCGATCGAGCGCCATGTCGTTGCCGATCATGCTCACGTACTTCAGCGCCTGCGGACCGCTGCCGATCAGCGTCGCGCCCTTCACCGGATACGTGATCCGGCCGTCCTCGATCAGGTACGCCTCGGACGCGGAGAACACGAAATTGCCGGTCGTGATGTCGACCTGGCCGCCGCCGAATTTCGCCGCGTACAACCCGTGCTGCACCGACTCGACGATCTCGCGCGGGTCCTTGTCGCCGTTCAGCATGTACGTGTTGGTCATGCGCGGCATCGGCAGCGTGGCATACGATTCGCGCCGCGCATTGCCCGTCACCGGCACGTTCAGCAGGCGCGCGCTCAACGTGTCGTGCAGGTAGCCGGTCAGGATGCCGTCCTCGATCAGCGTCGTGCATTGGGTCGGATTGCCTTCGTCGTCGATGCCGAGCGAGCCGCGATGTTCCGGCAGCGTGCCGTCGTCGACCACCGTCACGCCCGCCGCCGCGACCCGCTCGCCGAGCCGTCCCGCGAACGCCGACGAGCCCTTGCGGATCGCGTCGCCCTCCAGGCCGTGGCCGACCGCTTCGTGCAGCAGCACGCCGGGCAGGCCCGGCCCGAGGACGACCGTCATCGCGCCGGCCGGCGCGGGCCGCGCGTCGAGGTTGGTCAGCGCGACGTGGACCGCTTCGTCGACATAACCCGCGAGCACGTCGTCGCTGAAGCGGCCGTAGTCGAAGCGGCCGCCGCCGCCGCCCGCGCCCTCGCCGCGGCGGCCGTCCTGCGCGGCGATCACCATCACGGACAGCCGCACCATCGGACGCACGTCGGCCGCGATCACGCCGTCGCTGCGCGCGACCAGCATCACGTCGTACGTGCCCGCAAGGCTCGCCATCACCTGCTGGATGCGCGGATCGCGACTGCGCGCCATCTGCTCGACGCGCGTCAGGATCTCGACCTTCGCGGCCGCGTCGAGCGACGCGAGCGGATCGACGCCCCGGTACAGGTCGCGGCCCGCCACGGGCCTGAACGCCGACGCGGGCCGGACCTTCTGCGCGCCGCCGCCGGCTTTCGCGATCGCCGTGGTCGCCGCGGCGGCCTGGCGGATCGCCGCGAGCGTCAGGTCGTCGGAATACGCGAACGCCGTGCGGTCGCCCGACACCGCGCGCACGCCGACGCCCTGGTCGATGCTGAAGCGGCCCGACTGCACGATGCCGTTTTCGAGAGTCCACGCTTCGTTGCGGGTGAACTGGAAATAAAGGTCGGCGTAGTCGCAGTCGCGAGCGGCGAAGACGCCGGCCAGCAAGCCGCCAAGCACGGTTTCGTCGTGACCGTACGGCGCAAGCAGGATATCGGTCGCGACGGCCAGGTGTCCGAGGCCGGGTTCGATGAGGTTCATGGCGGAAAGGTAAGAGTGATAGACAGGGATAAACGGCGCGGAAACGCGTTCACCCCGCTTCAACCGGCGGCGACGATCTTCGGCGCGCACGCGCACAGCGCGAAGAACTGCGCGCGCACCGCGTCGCCGAGCCACCGGCATTCGTCTCGTTGCGCGCGCTCCCATCCGTCGATGCGCGCCTGCAACTCCGGATGCGTATCGCGAATGGACAGCCGCACCTGCTCCTCGATCGCATTGCGTTTGGCGCGCCACTGCGCGAGCGCGTCGGCGTCGTCGTCCGACGGCTCCTCGCCGAGCGACGACGACAACGCCTGCCACGTCGCTTCGTAGACGGCCTGCTTCTGCTGGTGATCCTCCACGGTCCACTTGCCCGCGTCCATCGCGGCGGACATCCCGAACGAATACAGCAGCAACAGCAGATTCGGCAGGTCGCTGTCCACGAGCGGCAAGACCTTGTCCTCGACCATCTTGACGAACCGCAGATCGGCCAACGTCGGACGCAACGCGTCCTGATCCTGATCCGTGTGCTGCGGCGGCGCGTCGGGACGCGCCGCCCATTCGCCGGCCGCGACGAACTCGCGTTGCAGCGCCAACCACTCCGCGTCCGGCACGCGCTCGCCGTTCAGCTCCCGTCGATGCAGCGCGGCGAGCCGGTCGCACAGCGCGCGCGCGAAGGCGGTCGCTGCGTAGCGCCGGATGCCGACCACCGGGTCGTGCAGCAGCCAGTTCATCATCACCTGCGACAGCCGCTGCAGGTCGATGCCGACCGGCAGCGCGTCCACCAGCGCGACGAACCCGTCGTCGGCCTGCGCGCTCGTCGCCGGGTCGTCGCGAAGCCAGTCCCACAACACCGTGAACATCTTGCCGAGCACCACCGGACCGCCGATGGTGTCGGCAAACCCGCCGGTTTCCGTCTCCACGCTGTTCGCGGGCAGATGGTCGTCGTCGAACACCGCGTCGCGCAGACGGCGCAGCAGATCGGCCTTGCGCGCCGGGTCGCCGCCGAAGCTCGGCACGACCGCGACGGCCGGCAGCGCCGGCGCGTCGGCCGCGGCATCGCTGCCGGCATGCGTTCCGACCAGATCGTCGAACAGCGCCCTGATCGCCGCCTGCGAGTGGCTGACCTGCGCATGCTTCACTTCGCCGTGGCTGAACAGCATCAGCCGCGGAATGCTACGGACGTTCATGCGCGCCGCGACTTCGGGGTTCTCGTCGACGTTCAGCTTGACGATCCGGACCCGGCCGTCGTACAGCGCGGCCAGCCGTTCCATCGTGGGATTGAGCGCGAGGCAGGGGCTGCACCACGGCGCCCAGAAGTCGAGCAGAACCGGAGATCCGGCTTGCAGCACGTCCTGCTCGAACGTCGCGTCGGTGGTGTCGGTAATCAACAGGCTCATGGTCAATGTATTTCTTTCGGTTTCAGTTGAGGGGAACAGCGACGGCGGGCTGCGCGGAACCGTTCCGGGCGGACCTGCCGTCGTGCACGTGCAATACATGGGTATGGAATACGTCCAGCGCCGGATGGTGCGAGACGCTGAACAGCGTCGTGTCCGGCAGCCGCTCGATCAGCAACGCGTACAGATGAAGCTCGGTCTCCGCGTCGAGCGCGCTCGTCGATTCGTCCATCAACAGGTAGTCGGGCCGTTGCAGCAAAACGCGCGCGATCGCGAGACGCTGCTGCTCGCCGGGCGACATCCGGTGGCCCCACGGCGCGTGTTCGTCGAGCTGGCCGCAGTAGTGCGCGAGCTGGCAGGCCATCAGCGCGTCGCGGCACTGCGCATCGGAGAACGCGTCGTCGCCCGACGGATAGCTCAATGCGGCCCTGAGACTGCCCGGCGGCAGATAGTTCTTCTGCGACAGGAACAGCAGACTCGCGCCGTCCGGAATCCTGACCGTGCCGCTGCCATACGGCCAGATGCCGGCGAGCGCGCGCACCAGCGTGCTCTTGCCGGTGCCCGACGGACCGCGCACCAGCCAGCGTTCACCCGGCGCCAGCGTGAACGAAAGATCGCGGGCCAGCGTGCGTCCGGCGGGCGTCGTCAGCGTGAGGCCCGTGACGGTCAGCCCGCGCCCGGCCGTCGCCGCGTGCGCGATTCCTTCGCCGTCCGTCGCATGGCCGGCGGTCCCGGCGGTGCCCGTAGCGGCGGTCGCGCGATCCAGCCCGTCGAGGCGCGCGACGATGACGCGGAAGTTCTGCAACGCCTGGTAGTTCGTGATGAACCACGACAGCGTCAGCACCAGCGTCGAGAACGCCGACGCCATCATCGCCATGTCGCCGAGCGTCACGGCATGCGACAGATAACGCGGCAGCACCGCGAACGTCGGCACGAACACGGCGATGTGCATCAGCACGGTGTTCAGCGGAAAGAACCGCAGGTTGAAGAACGCGATCTGCCACGAGTTGCGCCACACGGCGTCGAAACCGCGCCGCAGCCGGCGGCTTTCGGTCGGCGCGCCGCCGTACAGCGCGATCTGCTCCGCGTATTCGCGCACGCCGGTCATCATGAAGCGGCAGTCGGCCTCGGCCCGCTCCTTCGCGAAGTTGAGCCGCATCATCGGCCGTCCGACCCAGTGGACGAGGCACGAAGTCGCGAACGCGTACAGCAGCGCGACCCAGAACATGTAGCCCGGGACCACGATGGTCCAGCCGAGCACCGTGAAATCGGCCGGCCCCGACTTGCTCCACAGGATCGACGAGAAGCTGACGAAGCTCACCACCGCGCCGACGAGCCCGATGCTCAGGCTGTAGCTGTGCGACACGAAATGATCGACGTCCTGCGAGATGCGCTGATCGGGGTTGTCGACCAGCTGATCGCGCTCGATCCGGTAGAACGCGCCGTTCGACAGCCAGCGGTCGATCAGGCGTTCGGTGAGCCAGCGTCGCCAGCCGATTTCCAGCGTCGACCGCGACAGGTTCTCCAGCACGGTGGACAGCGCGATGCCGACCATCACCGCGGCCAGTTCGAGCCCGAGCGAAGGCATCACGGCGGCGTTGTACGCCTGAACCGCGTCCATGAACCGCCCGTGCCAAGCGTTGAGTTCGACCAGCAACTGGTTGCTGACGAACGTCAGGCCGATGCACACGGCCAGCAGCGACAGCGCCGGCCACCTGAATCTCGAAGCGAGGATCGGAAAGGCGAGACGCCCGGCCGCGCGCAGCGTGCCGCCGGGCGGCACGATCGACGACGCGGAAAGTGGGGAAGATGGCTTCACGGATTGCACGCGGGATTCGGTCAGGACTTCGGCGACGTGATGAAGTTGATGTTGGTGAGCCCCGCGCGCTGCGCCGCCGCCAGCAACGTCGCGACCGCCTCGTAGCGGGTCGCGCGGTCGGCGTACAACTGCAACGCCGGCTGCGGCTGCTGGCCGGCCGCGGCCGCCAGCTTCGCGGCCAGCGCGGCCTCGTCGACCGGCTGCGCGTTCCACATCACCACGCCGCCCGCGTCCACCGACAGCTCGATGCGCTGCGGCTGGCTCTCGCTCGGCGCGCTGTCCGCGCGCGGCAGCTCCAGCTTCACGGTGTTCGTGATCGCCGGCAGCGTCACCATGAAGACGATCAGCAGCACCAGCATCACGTCGATCAGCGGCGTCATGTTGATCTCGGTAATCATGTCGTCCTGCTCGTTGAACGAAGCCGCCATCTCACACCTCCTGCTGGACGAGGATCGACGTCACGGTGATCGACGAGCGGTCGATGTTCGTGCCCATGCTCGGACGGCCGCGCTCGCCGCGCATGAAGAACGAATGCAGCTCGTGCCTGAAGCGGTGCAGCTTGTGCGCGACGCCGCGATGGTTGCGCGCGATCGTGTTGTAGCCGAGCACCGCCGGAATCGCGACGAACAGCCCGAACGCGGTCATCACCAGCGATTCGCCGACCGGACCCGCGACCTGCGACAGGCTCGACTGCCCCGCCGCGCTGATCCCGACCAGCGCGTGGTAGATCCCCCAGACGGTGCCGAACAGCCCGATGAACGGCGACGTGCTGCCGATCGACGCGAGCACGCCGAGGCCGCCCGCGAGCCGCGCGAGATGGTCGTCGAGCGCGATGCCGAGGCAGCGGTGCAGCCATTCGTCGGGCGCGAGCATGTCGTCCGAGCGGGCGCTGCGATACGCCCCGTGCGCGGCTTCGACCAGATCGAGATGCGGATTGCCCGGTCCGGCGCGGCCGAGCGACGCCTGCGCGTCGGCGAGCGAACCGGCCAGCCAGAAGTTGCGTTCGGCGGCCGTCGTGCGCCGCTTCAGGCGGATCAGCTCGGCCCCCTTGTAGAAGATGACGCCCCATGACAGCACCGACATGAGGATGAGCAGCAACATGATGGCGCGCGTGATGGCGTCGCCCTGTTGCCAGACGGCATTCAGTCCGAATTGCATGACGAGGTTCTCCTGAAAGGCGGGGAAATCAGTGGGTCAGATTGAAGGTCAGCGGCTGGACGGCGCGCACGCTGGCCGGCCGGCCGTTGTCGAGATACGGCTCGCACTGGCCGGCGCGCAGCGTCTGCACGGCGGCGGCATCGAGTTCGGGGAAACCGCTGCTGGTGTCCACGTCGACCTGGGACGGCTTGCCGGCGGCGTCGATCGTGACGCGCAGCGTCACCGTGCCTTCGTGATGCAGCCGGCGCGCCACCGACGGATAAGGCGGCTGGCCGAAATGGCAGACGATGCGGGCCACGTCCTTCACCGCCTGCGACCCCGGCAGATCGAGTTCGCGGCTGGCCGCGGCCGGCGCGCTCTGCGCGGCGGCCGCCGAGGTCGTCGCGGCTGCGGGCGTCGCCGGCGCGGACGGTTCGGCCACCGCATCGGGAGCCGGCGTCGTGTCGGGTGCCGGCTCGACGTTCACGCGGTGCTGCGACTGCGACCGGTCCGAAGCCAGCACCGGCGCGCGGCGCGGCGCGGCGTGCCGCGGCGTCAGCGGTTTGGCGACTGGCTTCGGCTCGACGGGTTTCGGCTCGACGGGCGCGGGCGTTGGGGTCGGCGCGGGCGCCGAAATCAGCGTGACCTGCACGCTCGTTCCCGACGCCGGGCGGCCGGCGGCTTCCGTCGTCAAGGTCGGCGTGTAGCGCACGAGCGTCAGCAGCGCGAGGCCGTGCAGCAGCAGCGCGAGCGCAATCGCGGTGCCGAGACCGAAACGCATCCGGATCGATGGCCGGATCGCGCGGCCGGTCAACGGACGCGACTGCCACGGCAGGCGGGACGACAATGGCTCCATGGGCGCCTCAGAAATCGTAGACCGCGGTGAGGTAGATCAGCCGACCCGGCAGGACTTCCACCAGCGACGTCGCGTAGTCGCCGTACAGCGTCCGGTTCAGCAGGTTCTTCACGCCGAGCGTCGCGCTCCAGTTCCTCGCGTGGTAATAAACGCTCGCGTCGACGCGGGCCTGGCCGGGTATCGAATGCTCGTTGCCGTCGATGTCGTAGGACACGTAACTGGACCGCGCCAGCACGCCCGCGCCGACGCCCCACCCGTGCAGCGCCTCGCCCGGCAGGTCGTAGGTCGTCCACAGGCTGACGGCGTGTTTCGGCAACTGGCTGAAGCTGTTCGTCGCGGTCGGCGGCTGATTGCTGTACGTGTAGCTCGCGATGACGTTCCAGCCCGGCATCAGGCGTCCGGCGACGTCCGCCTCGATGCCCCGGCTGATGATCCCGGTCGACAGAAACGAAAACCCCGGATGCAGCGGATCGCCCATCGGCACGTTGTACTGCGCCGCGCGAAACACGGAGACCGAGCCGGTCAGGCGATCGTCGAGCAGATTCAGCTTGACGCCGGCCTCCACCGAACGGCCGGTGGACGGCGGCGCGCCCGCGCCGCCCACCAGCAGCACGTTGTTCTGCGGCTTGAAGCTGCGCAGCGCGTTCGCGTAGAGCCCGACCGTGTCGGTGAGCTGGTACACGACCCCGAGGTTCGGCGACCACGCGCTCTGCGACGCCATCGTGTTGGACCACGCCTGGCCGCGGCTCACGCTCGCGAGCACGTTGAGCCGCCCCCACCTCAGCTGGTCCTGGAAATACAGGATGTTCTGGAAGTTGTGCTGGTCCGACGACAGCGACGGCGCCGGCGTCGTCGCCACTTCGTTCAGCGGCGGCATGCCCGACTGCGGGAACGTCCCGAACGTCATGCCGCCCGAACTTCCGCGCGCCGTAAACCACGACACCGAATAAGCCACGCCCGCCAGCAGCGTATGGTTGATCGGGCCGGTGTTGAATTTCGCCTGCAGGTTGTTGTCGAGATCGAACGACCGCCCGCGGAATTCGTCCTGATAGCCGACGTAGATCGCCAGCGGGTCCGAGCCGGGCATCGCGATCGGGATGGCCGAATAGGCGTCGTACGTGCTCTTCTCCGCGTAGTAGCGGGCCTTGCTCTGAAACGTCAGCGCGGGCGTCAGCTTCTGCTTCAGGTCGTAATAGACGGACGTGCTGTTCACGGACAGATGGTCGTCCGCGCGGCCGGATAATGCCGTGAGCGGCGCGGGGCCGTCCGCCAGCGCGAAGGTCCACGCGGGCGGCGCCTGCCGGGCCGTGTGCTGCTCGAATCCGACCACCAGGTCGGTGCCGCCGCTGCGCCAGCCGACCGACGGCGCGAGATAAAAATCGCGCTTGCCGTCGTGGCCGGTGAAGTCCTGCCCCGCCCGCTGTCCCGACACCACGAAACGATAGGTGAGCTTCTTGTCGTCGGTGACCGCGCCGGCCAGATCGAGCGCGGCCATGTAGTCGCCGTACGAGCCGACCTGCACGGTCGTTTCGCGAACCCGTTCCGCCTGCGGACGCTTGAGGTTCACGTTGACGATGCCGGCCGGGTCCGCCGCGCCGGCCAGAATCGCGCTCGCGCCTTTCAGCACCTCGACGCTTGCGAGCGCAACTGTCGGCAGCGCGAGCGCGGAGTCCGCCATCGAACCGAGGCCCATCCCGCCGTTGAGCGTGACGGACGCCGACATGCCGCGGATCGTCGGCGTGCCGCCGATCGACGTCGAGCCGGAATTCGAGATCGTGACGCTGCTGACGTTGCGCAGCACGTCGCCGACCGACTGGGCCTGCTGGCTCGTGATGACGTCCTGGGTCACGACCTGCACCGACTGCGGAATCTCCGACAGCGGCGTGTCGGTGCGCGTGGCCGTCGACGTGGACTCCGCGATGAAACCGCGCGTCGGCTCCGCCGCGCTGTCGGTCACCGTGATGGTCGGCAACACGCTGGGCGCGGCATTCGCGCCCGGCTCCTTGCGCGGCGGCGGCGACGTCTCGATCACGAAGGTCCGCGGATCCTGCTGGCGGGCCGTCAGCCCGCTGCCCAACAACAGGTGATCGAGCGCCTGCGGCACCGTCAACGCGCCGGACACCGCCGGCGCGCTGCGGCCGGCGACGAGGCCGTCCGGCGCGAGAATATCGACGCCGCGTTCCCGCGCAAGCTGGGACAACGCTGTCGACAACGGCTGCGCCGGCAGGTTGATCGCCGTCTGCGCGAACAGCCCGGCGCTCGCCGTGCTCGCGGCCACCCACACGACGCGGCATGCGAGCGTCTTCTGACTCCATCCGAAAAACATGAGTGAATTTCCTTCTATCCCGTTGGCCCGCTTTCACACTGCACTGCCGGCAGAGATGCAGTCCTCACTGTTAAAGCCGAGCGGATGAAGGAAACGGTACCGTCGCGGGTGGTAAATTTTTTTAATTCATTTGCGGATGGCGATAGTTTTTTTAAACGCCGCCCGTCATGCGCGGTACGTGCGTTCACTCAATAGCGGCGCGCAAGCCGGCCCTGTCCCTCCCCGCTCCTGTCTGCAAAGCGCCTATTACCGGTGGCCGCGACAAGCATATTGGCCCACCAATTCCCATGGCCACGCCCCACAAAAGCGATACGGGTATTCCCAGGTACGCCATTCGTTGACATGAATCATGGCGAGACCCTAGCATCTGGTGGTGCCAATTTGGACTTCCAATTTGATGGGTCCACCTCGCGATGCCGCGATTGCGTTCCTTCGCAAGCCGGCGGCGAGCGAAACGCACACGACAATTCGAACCATTGGAGACAAGATGAAAAAGCCACTGTTGGCTGGCGCAGCCATGGCTGGAATGATGACGACGCCGGTATTCGCGCAAAGCAGCGTGACGCTGTATGGGCTCATCGATCAGGGCGTGAACTACGTCAGCAACGTCCAGACGGGACGAAGCGGCGCGGGAGCGTTGCAAGGCCAGCATCAGATCGCGCTGTCGGACGGCGCAACCGGCATCGGCGGCAGCCGCTGGGGGCTGAAGGGCAGCGAGGACCTCGGCGGCGGCCTGCGCGCGATCTTCACGCTCGAAAACGGCTTCAACATCAACACCGGCGGACTGGCGCAAGGCGGCCTGCTGTTCGGGCGGCAGGCGTTCGTCGGGCTCGCGAATCCGTACGGGCAACTGACGTTCGGGCGGCAGTACAGCATCGTCAGCGACATGCTCGCGCCGCTGTCTCAGGCCGGCGAGATTCCCGGCCACATGGGCGCGAATCCGGACGACCTCGACGACCTCGGCCACTCGATCCGGATCAACAACAGCATCAAGTTCAGAAGCACGTCATACGGCGGCTTCGTGTTCGGCGCGATGTATTCGCTCGGCGGCGTCGCGGGCGCGACGGGACGCAACCAGTTGTGGGCGCTGAGCGGCACGTACGCGAACGGGCCGCTGTCCGCAGGGGTCGGCTACCTGAATGCGCGCAACCCGAACCTGTCGTACTTCGGCACGAACGGCAACTCAGGCGGCGACACGGTGAACAACATGGGATCGGCCGGTTCGGCCACGGCCGGCCAGACCAATACGCTGTATGCGGGGTTTGCGTCCGCGCGCTCGATGCAACTCGCCGTCGCCGGCGCGAAGTACAAATTCGGCGCGGCGACGATCGGCGCGACCGTTTCGCATCTGAGCTTCGACGATCTCGGCGACGCGACCTCCGGCCCGAATCCGCTGCACTACAGCGGCACCGCCGTGTTCAACAACGGCGAAGTCAACGCGACCTGGGCGTTCACGTCCGCCTTCAGCGTGAACGCGGCGTACAGCTATACGCGCAAGGCGAGTGTCGGCCAGTACGGATCGGCAACCTATCACCAGGGCGAACTGTCGGCCGCGTATTTCCTGTCGAAGCGCACCGAACTGTATGCGCTCGCGATCTACCAGCAGGCGAGCGGCACCGACTCGCTGGGCCAGTCGGCGGTTGCGTCGATCACGCAGTTGACCGCGTCGTCGACCAACAAGCAGGCGCTCGTCAGGCTCGGCATCCTGCATCTGTTCTGAGGGATCAAAAAAGGCCGGCCGTGCAACGGCCGGCCTTCGCGCGTGAGGCAATCACGCGAACGAAGAACTACTTCGTCGCGCGTGCGGCCTTGCCGTCGCGCTCCGGGTCCTTTTCGTCGCCGAGCACTTCGCTCCACGCTTCGACGGCGCGAGCGAAGTGCGTTTCCATCATCGCGGTCGCCTTCTTCAGGTCGCGTTTGCGGATCGCTTCGTACAGACGCTCGTGCTGCGCGGCCGACAACGCGCCGCGCTCGGGATCGGCGAACAGCGCGAAGCGCCGGCTCTCGGAGATGCGATAGAACGAATTCAGCAAACGGACCAGCACGTCGTTGTGCGTGCTGCGCGCCAGCGCGATATGGAACGCGGTGTCCTGCGCGGAAATGTTGCCCTTGTTCGCGAGCACCGCGCGCGTGGCCTCGATGATCGACGCGAGGCTGTCGAGGTCCGCTTCGGTGCGCCGCTCGCACGCGAGCTGAACCGCGCGCATTTCGAGCGCCCAGCGCACTTCGAGCGTCTCCTTCACTTCCTTCATCGACGGCTCGGACCCCATTTCGGTCAGCAGCACGATCGTCTCGAAGCTGCTGTCCGTGGACATGCGGCGCAGATAGATGCCGGAGTTCGGCCGGGACTCGACGACCCGCAGCGCGCTCAGCGTCGACAACGCCTCGCGCAGCGCATTGCGCCCGACGCCGAAGCGTTCGGCAAGCGCGCGCTCGGACGGCAACCGTTCGCCGCTCTCGTAGCCGCGTTCCTTGAAGAACGCGAGCATCTTGCCGACAAGCTCCGACCGCGAGGTCGATTCACGCGTGATAGGCGACGACAGATCCATGTTGCAGAGGCCAATGAACCCGCTCGGGGCAATGAAAGGATTATACAGATGCGGGGTGCCGGATCAGCGGGCTTCGGAAGCGCCATGACCGCGTGTGCGGCCGGCATGGCGCACGTCGCCGCGTCCTGCACGCGCCGCATGCGAGTCAGCCGGCGACGGTCCAGTGAAGCAGGCTGTATGGCCTCGGCGCGTCGCCGTGATGCTCGAAGACGCCGCGCACCGAAGCGCCGATCTCGACCGGCTGCGCGGGGTCGCCGAGCAGGTTGCCGATCATCCGCACGTTGCCCGCATGCGGCAGTTCGACGAGCACGACGAGGTACGGCGTCGCGTTCGCGAGAACCGGATGCGACGGATGCCACACGCGTTCCCAACTGTAGATGCGGCCGGACGGCTCGACGTCGTGCCAGGCCGGATCGAACGCATGGCACCCGTGACAGATCCATTCGGGGCCGAACTGCCACGTGCCGCAATGAGCGCACCGCTGCACGCGCAGCCGCGATTCGCGCAGTCCGTCCCAGTACGGCGCGGACAGTCCGTCCGGCTCGGGCGCCGGCGCCGGCAGGCCTTCGGGCAGATAGAACGTCGTAGTGGATGCAGGGGATGAAGTCATCGTGCGGCCTCCGAGCCGAACAGCAGGCTGCTTGCCGGCGACACCATCGGGCCGCCGATCACGAGCGCGACGTCGTGGCGCCGCGCCTGGCTCGTCGACGTGCCGCGCACCTGCCGCGCGGCTTCCACGAGCAGTTCGAAACCGTGCACGTAGCATTCGCCAAGATTGCCGCCGCTCGTGTTCAACGGCAGCGCGCCGTGCGGCGCGATCAGGTTGTCGAACGTGAGGAACGCATTCGCTTCTTCGGGCGCGAAGAAGCCATGTTCGGAAAGCGCCATCGCAACGCCGCCGGTGAAGTTCTCGTAACACTGCACGACGCCGACGTCCGCCGGTCCGACGCACGCCATCCGGTACAGGTCGGCGGCCACCGTCGCATAACCGGCGCTCGCATACTGCGGGCCGTTGTGCGGCGACGCCGCCGCGCGCCAGCCCGCGCCGCCCGCCGCGCCGAGCAGATACACCGGCCGGTTCGGAAAGTCCTTCGCGCGTTCGGCCGGCACCAGCAGCAGCGCCGCCGCGCCGTCGTTCTCCATGCAGCAGTCGAACAGCCGGAACGGCTCGACGATCCAGCGCGCGTCGTCGTACTGTTCCGCGCTCAGCGGCTTGCCGTATCGCACCGCGCGCGGATTGGCCTGCGCGTGGTGCTGGGACGCGAGCGCAATCGCGCGCATCGCTTCCTGCCGCACGCCGTGGTCATGCATGAAGCGCGTGACCTTCATCGCGAACTTCTGCGGCGGCGCGAGCACGCCGTACGGCATCTGGTAAGCCATGTCGCCCGACACCGTCGTCGTGTCGGCCGCCTGGCCGAAGCGGCCGTATTGCCCCTGCGCGAGTCCGCGATAGACGACCACGCAGTCGGCCAGCCCGCCTGCGATCGCCGCCGCTCCATTCGCGACGGCCGCCGCGCAGCCGCCGCCTCCGCCGCCCCACTGCATCGTCGCGGACCGGAGCTGCCGCACGCCCAATGCCGTCGCGAGCCGCGTCGCCTCGGCGCGGTCGTTCGCATAGGACGCGAAGCCGTCGATGTCGCGCGGGTCCATCTGCGCATCGCGGCAGGCGGCGAGAACCGCCTGAAGCACAAGCCTGAATTCCGGATCGGGCGACTTACCGAACCGGTAGTACGCGCTTTCCCCGACGCCGACGACCGCGACCTTGCCGCGTAGCGTGCGTTCGCTCATGATGAAACGGTCGCCGCTTGCGGGTCGTCGGCGCGGCAACCGCGGCAACTATAGGCGGCGCCGCTTTGCAGCAGCGCGCCGACGGCCTCGGCCGGATAACCGAGCATGTCGCCGAGAATCTCGCGCGTATGCTCGCCGATTCCCGGCGCGGGCGCCGGGTCCGCGATCGGCGTGCCGTGAAAGCGGAACGGCAGGCTGATGTTCGGCAGCCATCCGAGTTCCGGATGATCGATGCGGCTGACGAGCCGCCGTTCGCGCGCCTCGGCCGAGCGCAACGCCTCGCCGACGGTGCGGACCTCGCCGCAAGGAATCGACGCGGTGCGCATGCGCTGCTGCCAGTGCGACCACGGCTGTTTCGCGAACGCGTCGTCGAGGATGCGGAACAGTTCCGCGCGCCGCGCGATGCGGCCGTTGCGGTCCGCCAGCACCGGGTCCGCGCCGAGTTCCGGCATTTCCAGCACCTGCGTGACGAGCCGGTTGAAGATCTTGTTGTTCCCGCAATTGATGTAGAACGCCGCATCGGCTGCCTGGAACACGCCGGACGGACACGTGTCCGGACTCGTGTTGCCGTGGCGCTGCGGCTCTTCGCCGGTGAACAGATGCTGCAACGTCGCATAACCCGTCATCAGCACCGCATTGTCGAACAGCGACACCTCCACCGCCTGGCCGTGGCCGGTGCGCTCGCGCGCGACCAGCGCGCCGAGCATCGCGTTGCACGCCATCATCGCGGTGCTGATGTCCATCACCGGCGACAGCGCGCGCACGCCGAGCCGGTCCGGATAGCCGTTCATCGACACGAAACCGCTTTCGGCCTGCGCGACCGGATCGAACCCGAGCCGGTCAGCGAACGCGCCGTCGCGGCCGTATGCGGACACCGAGCAATAGATGAGCCGCGGATTCGCTTCCCGGCAGACCTCGTAACCGAGCCCGAGGCGCTCCATCACGCCGGTCGAGAAATTCTCGGCGACGATGTCGGCGGTCGCGATCAGTTCGCGCGCGATGCGCCGTCCGTCGTCCGACTTCAGGTCGAGCGCGATGCTGCGCTTGTTGCGGTTGGCCCATAGATACGGCGCGCCGAGGCTTTCGTCGGCCGGATGCGCGGGCGGATAGTAGCGGAACTCGTCGCCGCGTCCCGGCGCTTCGACCTTGATGACGTCCGCGCCCATGTCGGCGAGCATCATCGTCGCGAACGGGCCGGCGATGAAGTGCGTGAAGTCCACGATCCGGATGCCGTCGAGCGCCTTCGGCGCATGGACGGGACGCGGTTCGTGGGCGGGGAATTCCTGTTCGAGCCTGGATAACATCAATGCTCCTTGGCGGCGCGAGCGCGGATGCCGCGCGCCCTGGTTGGGATCGTGAGAGTCGGGAGAGTTCAGAGGTCCAGCACCAGCGTGTCGGACAGCGACCCGGAGCAGCACACCATGATCGCGCTGTTGGCCTGCCGCTCCGCGTCGGTCAGATAGTCGTCGCGATGGTCCGGCGTGCCGTCGATCACGCGCGTCTTGCAGGTCCCGCACACGCCTGACGAGCACGCGTACTGCACGTCCACGCCGTTGTCGAGCAGCGCGTCGAGGATCGTCTTGCCGGCGGCGACCGGAATGCGGCGTCCGCAGCGATGCAGCAGCACGTCGAAGCCGCCCGCGGTCGCGCTTTCGCTCGCCGCAGCGAACCGTTCGTAATGCACGTGTTCGGCCGGGCGCTGCGCGCAGACCGCGACGAAGTCGTCGATCATGCCGCGCGGTCCGCAGCAGTACAGATGCGCGTCGCTTGCCGCTGCGTCGACGATGCTGCGCAGGTCGAGCCGGTTGCCGTCCGACTCGAAATGCAGCGACACGCGCCCGCGGCCGCCGGCCGCGCGCGCGAGTTCGTCGAGGTACGCGGCGCGCTGCGGCGAACGGGCCGCATAGTGCAGCCGCCACGCGCCGCCGAGCCGGTTCAGCCGGTGAATCATCGACACGACCGGCGTGATGCCGATGCCGCCGCAGACAAACACCGACTCGCGCGCGTCGTCGCGAAGCGGAAAGTCGTTGGCGGGCGGCGCGATCTCGAAGAGGTCGCCGACGCGCGGCACCGCGTGCATCCAGCGCGAGCCGCCGCGGCCGTGGTCGTCGCGCTGCACCGCGATCACATAGCGATGACGTTCGGCGGGATCGTTGACGAGCGAATAACTGCGGACGCGGTTCTCCGGCAGCAGCAGATCGATGTGCGCGCCGGCCGCGAACGCCGGCAGTTCCACCGCCTCGACGGGACGGAATTCATACGATGCGACGCCGTCCGCCTCCAGGCGGATCCGGCTTAGCCGCACGCTCACGCGCGCGGCGTCTGGCTTGGACATGACAGGGTCTTCCGTTTCTCGTTCACGGCGTGTAGCCGAAGTCCTTGCCGACCTGCGCGACCATGTGCTCCGCGCCGTCGGTTTGCCACGATGCGCCGGACGGCAGCGTCAGCGACACCGCGCGGACCATCCACAGGTCGGCGTCGTCGTAACGCGCGGGCGCGGTTTGCGCGGACGCCAGCCGCCGCACGTTTTCGAGCAGCAGGCGGCGCGTCATCGCAATGCCGGTATCGCTGATGCCGAGGTTCTCGTGGCGGCGGTCGTAGACCGGCGCGACCCCGGACTGGCACGCGGCGTCCTGCACCCACAGCCCGGGCAGACCGGAGAACCAGGTTTTCGTCTGCGCGTCGTAGTTGAACTGGAAACCCGATTCGAGGTTGTACTTCGTCCAGTATTTCGCGTACGGCTGCGTGACCGGGCGCGGTTCGAACGCGTTCGCGCTCGCATGACCGGTTTCGCGGCCCGCGTGGCCGGCCTCGAAGATCCGCCGGGTCTTTTCGTACAGCGGCTGCGACGGGTGATACGAGAACATGATGCAGAGCGTGTTCTCGTCGTCGATCGGCACCCATGCGTGCCCGCTCAGCTCCGGATATTGCGACTGCGGCGGCACCAGCGTGTAGAACGGGAACAGGAACTGGTTCACGCGCCAGTAGTGACGCTCGTCGTCGAGGATCCGGCGCGACGCGATGCTGATGCCGAACTCGCGCCGCTGGCATTCGAACAGCGGCCGCAGATCGCGTTTCGCCACCCAGTCGTTGATCGCGCCTTGCGCGTCGATCCGGCCGTGCAGGATCGGCGCGTGCGCGGAATCGATTTCGCCTTCGACCGCCTGCAGCCAGTTGCACTCCTGCACGCGGAAGCTCACGTGCACGTTCTCCGCGGGCACCTTGTTCCATTCGACGTTGGGCAGCGGCGGCAGCGGGTCCGCGTTGCCGAGATACGCCCACACGATGCCGTTGCGCTCCTGGCACGGATAACTCTTGATCCGCACCTTCTCCTTCAGCCGGCTGTCCTCCGGCTCGGCCGGCGTATCCATCACGCGGCCGTCCACGCCGAACTGCCAGCCGTGATACACGCAGCGCAGACCGCAGCGTTCGTTGCGGCCGAAAATCAGCGGCGCGCCGCGATGCGGACACACGTGATCGACGAGACCGACGCGGCCTTCGCTGTCACGGAACGCGATGAGGTCTTCCCCGAGCAGGCGCACCCGCTGCGGCTGGCCGTCGACCGCGAGATCCGACGACGGCAGGAACGGAATCCAGTAAAGCCGCATGAACTGACCCATCGCCGTGCCGGGGCCGACGCGCACGAGCGTCTCGTTGTCTTCCAGAGAAAGCATTCAAGTCTCCGTTGGTTTTCCAAATTGGTGGTACCAATTATAAAAAGTTTTGGCGGATGGTCAACCAGGATAGATAGCGGGTTACGTGCCTTTGGCGCTCCTTTTTGCAACGGAATGCGCGAATCCACCGGCACCTTTCCGGCCCGTCATTCATGCATATACCCATGAAAACACGGAGTTATTTTTCTCATCCAGACGCCTGCCGGCATGGTTCAGGGGCAAACAACGCGGCCCCGCAACGGATCGTTCAGGGATTTCCCGGACTTTGACTCGCCGGTCGGGTGACTTATAGTGAGCCTACCAAATCGGTCCTACCAAATGTGAGTCAGGCCCAATAACACAAGAACGGAGACGGAGAGAGCATGAGCGTGTCCCCCCAGTCAGCCACGGCTGCCGCATCCCCCGGCGATGCGATTCCGATGTCGGGCGCGGTCGACGGCGACCGCGTCGTCACGCGCGTCGGGCGACGCATGATGTGGTATCTGATCGCGCTCTACGTGGTGTCGGTGCTCGATCGCGGCAATCTGAGCTTCGCGTCGTTCTCGATGAACCGGCAGCTCGGCCTCACGCCGCAGATGTACGGGGTCGGCGTCGGCATCCTGTTTCTCGGTTATTCGCTGTTCGAGCTGCCGAGCAACCTCGCGCTCGCGCGCTACGGCGCGCGCGTGACGCTGACGAGAATCGCGATCCTGTTCGGCCTCGTCACGATGTCGATGGCGTTCGTCACCGGCCCGTACAGCTTCTATACCGTGCGCGGCCTGCTCGGCATCGCGGAGGCCGGGCTCACGCCGGGCGTGTTCCTGTTTCTCAGCTACTGGATTCCGCAGAATCATCGGGCGCGCTATAACGCGATGTTCACGTATGCGATCCCGTCCGCCTACGTCGTGTCGTCGCTGATCTCCGGCACCATCATGCAGCTCGACGGCCTGTGGAGCATTCCCGGCTGGAAATGGCTGTTCGTGCTCGAAGGGCTGCCGGCGGTCGCGCTCGGCGTGTTCGGCATCTTCTATCTGACCGACCGTCCGCACCAGGCGAAGTGGCTGAGCGACGACGAAAAACGCTGGCTGCAGAAGCAGCTCGACGACACCGATACCGCCGCGACCGCGCCGCACCTGCCGACGGACTTGCGCTCGGTGCTGGCCCGCCCGGCGCTGTGGGTGCTGACGCTCGGCTACGTCGGCATCTTCGCGGGCAATGCGACGGTCGGCGCATGGGCGCCGCAGATCCTGCACGGCAACGGCGTGTCGCTCGGCGCGATCGGACTCGTGGCCGCGCTGCCGCCGCTGGCCGGCATCGTCGGGATGACGTTCCTGTCGCGCCGCTCGGATCGCAGGAAGGAACGCGTGAACCACACGGTCGCGTGCATGGTGATCGCGGCGGCCGGTTATCTGATGGTGGCGGTGTCGGCCAACCTCGGCACCGCGATCGTCGGCTTCATGCTCGCGAACATCGGCGTGTATGCGTCGCTCGCGATCTTCTGGTCGATTCCGCAGACCTACCTGCCGACGCGCGCAAAACCGGCGGCCATTGCGATCATCAGTTCGTGCGGCGCGATTCTCGGCGGCTGGGTCATCCCGATTCTCGTCGGACGCGTGCAGGGGCAGATGCACAGCCTTCCCGCCGGGATGGTCGTGATCGCGGCCAGCTTCGTCGGCTCGGCGGTCTGCATCCTGTTCGCGGGCCGCAGACTGGCCGCGACGAATACCGGCGCATGAGCGGCGCGATGTCTGAAGAACGACGGAACGACGATATGAGCGCGGGGCCGCTGGCGGGACTGAAGGTGCTCGAATTCGCCGCGCTCGGCCCGGTGCCGTTCTGCGCGATGCTGCTGGCCGACATGGGCGCGGACGTCGTGCATGTCGCGAGGCCGGCCGCGCCGCCCGATCCGCGCGACGTGATGCTTCGCGGCCGCCGGGTGGTCACGCTCGATCTCAAGGACGAACGAGACCGCGGCGCGGCGCTGAACCTGGCGGCCAGCGCCGACATCCTGCTGGAAGGAAACCGGCCCGGCGTGATGGAGAAACTGGGGCTCGGCCCGGACGTCTGCGCCGCGCGCAATCCGAAGCTCGTCTACGGACGGATGACCGGCTGGGGACAACATGGGCCGCTCGCCGCGACGGCCGGCCACGACATCAACTACATCGCGCTGACCGGCGCGCTCGATGCGATCGGCAACCGCGACGGTGCGCCGGTGCCGCCGCTGAACCTCGTCGGCGACTATGGCGGCGGCGCGATGTTCCTCGCGTTCGGCGTGCTGTGCGCGTATCACGAGGCTCGCAACAGCGGGGCCGGCCAGGTGGTCGACGCGGCGATGGTCGACGGTTCCGCCACGCTGATGTCGCTGTTTTGCCGGATGCAGACGCAGCGCGGATGGAATGGCCGACGCGGCGAGAATCTGCTGGACGGCGGCGCGCCGTGGTACACGACCTATGCGACGGCGGACGGTCGGTACATGGCGGTCGGCGCGCTCGAAGAGCCGTTCTGGAACGCACTGCTGGAACGGCTCGGCATTGCGCCGGAAGCCCTTCCTTCGCGAAAGGATCGCTCGGGTTGGGAAACGATCAGGCAGGTGCTTGCGAGCCGCTTTCTTCAACGGACGCGCGATGAATGGGCAGCCGTGTTCGACGCTTCGGACGCGTGCGTGACGCCCGTGATGCGTCTCGACGAAGCAGGGAGCCATGCGCATATCCGCGAGCGGGGCACCTTTGTCGAGCTTGCCGGAAGCATGCAGCCGGCGCCCGCGCCGCGCTTCAGCCGGACGCCGGGTGCCACGCGGTCGCTGTCGGCGCGGCAGGATGTGGGGGCCGTGCTTGCGGCGTGGGACGCGCCGGCCGTGCCAGGTAGCTGAACGCTGTTGGCGTGCGCTGTTGGCGGGATATCCGGATCGCGGTCATCCGGTTTCCGGCAGGCCGGGGCGAGACTGCGCCAGCAGGCGCAGTCTGGACGATAACAACAGCTATTCCGACCTGCCGGCACACCTGTAGATTCAGTCCGCCTCACGCCCCCTCACCCCTCACCCGTCCCGCGTTTCTGAAACTGCTGCGGCGTGCATCCGAACGTGCGCCGGAACATGGCCGAAAACGTGCGCACATCCGCATAGCCGAGTTCCTGCGCGATGCGCACGAGCGAATGCCCCACTTCCAGCTTCGACATCGCTTCCGCGAGTCGCAGTTGCTCCCGCCATTGACCGAACGTCATACCGGTCTCCTGACGAAACAGCCTCGCCACCGTGCGGGCGCTCGCGCCCACCTCGTCCGCCCAGTCGTCCAGCGTGTCGTTGCTGGCCGGCTGCGCAATCAGACGCTCGCAAATCCGGCGCAGACGCGGATGCGCCGGCAGCGGCAAACGC
The DNA here is from genome assembly GCF_900104845.1 of Paraburkholderia caballeronis. Classification (NCBI taxonomy): domain Bacteria; kingdom Pseudomonadati; phylum Pseudomonadota; class Betaproteobacteria; order Burkholderiales; family Burkholderiaceae; genus Paraburkholderia; species Paraburkholderia caballeronis. The sequence goes on from NZ_FNSR01000002.1 coordinate 284,628, forward strand.
TTGTCCGGCGCGTGCGCGCAGGCGAGCTTGAGGAGCCGCAGGATCAGCGGCACGAGCAGCGTCTCGCGCGTCGTGCCGGCGCCGGACTCCTCCTCGCCTTCGTCCAGCGCGGGATCGAACATGCCGAGTATCGACGCGCGCAACAGCGCATCGACCGGCAGCAGCCGGCATTCGACGCCGTTGACCGGCAGCGCGGCCGGGTCGATGTACAACGTGCGCATCGACACCTTGCCGACCATATGCAGTTCGTGTTCGATCTGCGAGCCGATCAGCAGCGCGTGGTCGGGCGTCAGCGTCCAGAGGCCGAGCGGCGTCATCGTGCGGACGATGCCGGTCGTCGCGTAAACGAGTTGCAGGCGGTGATGGACGTGCGAGATTTCGTGAGTGCCGTCGTCGTAGTCGATCGACTGCGCGATCACCTTGCGCTCACCGGGAAGCGCGCCGAAGGTTTGAAGTTTGGGCATGGCTCTTGTCAGTTTTAACGACCAATTTTCACTTTTTTCTTTTAACACGACAACCTTGGCTGCATTCTTGCCAAGATTGTCCGGACGGTGCCGGAACACCGCGGCTATAGTAGCGCCTGAGCGGTACTTCCCTGTCTGCTTGTCCCCATCCAGCTTCGAATGCGCAGAGGACCATCAAGAGTCCTTCAGAAGGCCGTTTAATTTTTTAACAAGAATCATTCGCACTTATATTAACATTCATGCTAGATGGAGATTTCCGTATGAAAACCGGGGTGGGCAGCACGACTGCCTTTGCGCTACTGCTTTATTTACTCGGCGGCGGCACGGCCGCAATGGCGCAGGCGACTGACGGCACCGCGCCGTCCAGCGGCACGGCAACGGGTTCGGCCACGCAGTTGCCGGCCGTCAAGGTGAGCAGCCAGCGCGATCAGACCGTCACAGGTACCGCCGACGGTTATGTACCTGTTTCTGCCACGACTGCCACTAAAACGGACACACCGCTGATCGAAACACCCCAGTCGGTTTCGGTCGTCACCCGCGATCAGATGACCGATCAGAACGCGCAGACCGTCACCGAGGCGCTGCGCTACACGGCCAGCGTCGTGTCGGAGATCCGCGGCGCGTCGGCCGCCGGCGCGCCCTATCTGATGAGCCGCGGCTTCTACCTCGAACAGTTTCTCGACGGCGCGCGGATGCCGAGCGACGTCAGTTTCGGTTACGCGATCCCGAGCTTCGATCCTTATGGGCTGGAGCGCATCGACGTGCTGCATGGGCCGTCGTCGGTGCTCTACGGGCAGGCGAACCCGGGCGGCGTCGCGAACCTGGTCAGCAAACAGCCGACCACCACGCCGGTCCACGAAGTGTTCTTCACGACCGGCAGCCACAACCGCGTGGAAGGCGGCTTCGATCTCGGCGGCGCGCTCACGCCGGATGGAAGCCTCTCCTACCGCCTGACGGGCACCGCCAACCAGAACGACAGCCAGGTCGACGATGCAAGGCAGAAGCACGTCTATATCGCGCCCGCGATCACGTGGAAGCCGGACGCGAACACGACGCTGACCCTGCTCGCGAAGTACCAGCGCGACCCCGACGTCGGTTACTACAACTTCGTGCCGGCGGTCGGCAGTCTGTTCGACACGCCCAACGGCAAGATTTCGACGCACACGAATCTCGGCGATCCGAACTTCGACTCGCATTCGCGGACCCAGGCGTCAGTCGGCTACGAGTTCGAGCACCGCTTCGACGACGTGTGGACCGTCCGCCAGAACCTGCGTTACACCTATGTGCGCGACGAGTTCTCGAACGTGTTCGCGAACGGTTTCGCGGACGCCACCGACACGACGCTGAACCGCTATTCGTTCTTCAACGACGAGAGCGCGAAGTTCTTCACCGTCGACAACCAGGCGCAGGCGAAATTCTCGACCGGTCCGGTCAGCCACACGGCGCTGTTCGGCTTCGACTATCAGCGGGTGCTCTATCGCGAGCGCGTGGGCCTCGGCGCCGCGCCGCAGCTCGATCCGTTCGCGCCGGTCTATCCGGGCGTGACGATGCCGAACGCGTTCTCGGACGACAACATCCGCATGAAGCAGTTCGGCGTCTATGCGCAGGACCAGCTCGCATGGAACAAGTGGCGTTTCCTCGTCGGCGTGCGCGAGGACTGGGCGTCGGCCGACGACAACAATCCGCTGACGTCGTCGTACACGTCGCAGTCCGAGCGCGCGTTCACGTGGCGCGCGGGTCTCGTGTATCTGTTCGACAACGGCCTCGCGCCTTATGCGAGCTTCGCGAAGTCGTTCGATCCGCAGGCCGGCGTGCTCGCGGACGGCTCGGCCGCGAAACCGACCACCGCCGAGCAGTACGAGGTGGGCATCAAGTACCAGCCGCGCGGCTACAACAGCTTCATCACGGCATCCGCATTCGATCTGCGCGAGCGCAACGTCCTCACGTCCGACCCCGAGCATCCCGGCTTCAGCACCCAGGCCGGCCAGGTACGCGCACGCGGCTTCGAACTCGAAGGCCATGCGAGCCTGTCGGACAGCCTCAACGTCACGGCTTCGTACACGTACCTGAACAACGTCACGACCGATTCGAACGACTCCGCGACGACGCTCGACGGCGGCTCGACCCCGCTAGAGGGCAAGCAGGTATGGGGGATTCCGCGCAACATCGCGTCCGCGTGGGTCGACTACACGCTGCACGGCGGCTCGCTGCGCGGCCTCGGCTTCGGCGGCGGCATCCGCTACCTCGGTTCGAGCTATGACGAGTCGAATACGATCCGCGTGCCGTCCGTCACGCTCGTCGACGCCGCGATTCATTACGACACCGGGCGTCACTGGCTGCTGTCGCTAAACGGCACCAACCTGTTCAATCGCCAGTACGTGGCGTCGTGCTTCAGCGCGAGCACCTGTACCTACGGTGACGGCGTCGAGGTGCTCGCCACCGCGCGTTATCGCTGGTGAGGCAACGGATGAGCACGATGCAGGCGGCACGCACGCCGGACCTCGCGGATCGCGCACGGCAAGACGAACGCGCGGACGCCTCCGCGTTGTACGAGATCGAAGACGCGTCGTTCGAAGTGGACGGCCGCCCGCTGCTGCAACGGCTCACGCTCACGCTGGGCGCGGGCCGCATGATCGCGCTCGTCGGCCACAACGGCTCGGGGAAAAGCACGCTGCTCAAGCTGCTGGCGCGGCAGCAGGCGCCGTCGCGCGGCTCGCTCCGGTTCGCGGGCCGCGAACTCGGCGCGTGGCCCGCGCGCGAATTCGCGCGGCGGGTAGCCTATCTGCCGCAGCATCCGCCGCTGACCACCGGCCTGACCGTGCGCGAACTCGTCGCCCTCGGCCGTTATCCGTGGCATGGCGCGCTGGGCCGTCTGCGCGACGAAGACCGCGCGACGATCGACGATGCATTGCAGGTGACGGACACGGCGCGTTTCGCGTCGCAGCTTGCCGATCCGCTGTCGGGCGGCGAGCGGCAGCGTGCGTGGCTCGCGATGCTCGTCGCGCAGCGCGCGTCGTGCCTGCTGCTCGACGAACCGATCTCGGCGCTCGACATCACCCACCAGATCGACGTGCTGCGCCTGTTGCGCCGGCTCACCGACGACCATGCGCTGACCGTCGTGATCGTGCTGCACGACATCAACCTCGCCGCCCGCTTCTGCGACGAACTCGTCGCGCTGCACAGCGGCCGGCTGCTGACGTCCGGGCCGCCGGCGCAACTGATGCAGGCCGACGTGCTCGAAGCGATCTACGGCATTCCGATGGATATCGTCGCGCACCCGCGCGGCGGCAGCCCGATTGCGGTTGCGCGGTGAAGGGGCCGACGATGCAGCGGCGGGCGTTCCTGCTTTCGATGGCGGCCGGCGCGGCGGCGCTCCGCTGCGCGAGGCCGATGGCGTCGTCTTCGCCGGTTTCGTCGCGTCGCGCGGGGCCGCGCGTCGTCGTGCTCGACTGGGGCCTTGCCGAAACGCTGCTTGCGCTCGGCATCATCCCGGCCGGCATCGCCGAGATCGACGACTACAACGCGAACGTGGTCACGCCGCGCATTCCGCGCGGCGTCAGCGACGTGGGCCTGCGGCTCGCGCCGAGCCTCGAATGGCTCGCGCAGCTCGCCCCGGATTTCATCCTGATCAATTCGAGCCAGGAGTCGCAGCGCCCGATGCTCGAACGTATCGCGCCGGTTCGCGCGTTCGCGATCTATACCGATGCCGGCTCACCTTACCCACGCTCGCAGGAAGTCACGCGCGAACTGGGCGGGTTATGCGGATGCGAAACCGCCGCCGAAACGCTCATCGCCGATACCGCGCAAACGCTCGATAAAAACCGCGTGCGCCTCGCCACGACGGGCGCGCGGCCGCTGTACGTGATCCGCTTCTTCGACGGACGGCACATCGGCGTCTACGGCGCGCACAGCCTGTTTCAGCACGTGCTCGACGCGCAGGGGCTCGTCAATGCGTGGCATGGTCCGACCGACTACTGGGGCATCGGCGTCGCGCCGCTCGAAGCGCTGGCCGTGACGCCCGAAGCGCAGCTGCTCTATTTCGAGCCGCTGCCCGGCGGCGTGGCCGACAAGCTCGCGTCGAACCGCTTGTGGCGCGCGCTGCCGCCCGTCGCCAGCGGCCGCGTCGGCGCGCTGCCGCCGTTCTGGGGCTTCGGCATGCTGCCGTCTGCCCGCCGCTTCAGCGACGCGCTGACACAGGCGTTGCTCGCGGGCGCTGCGCCGATGGGAGCCGCACGCTCATGACCGCCGTCGATCGCGCTGCCCGCCCCGCCGTTGCACACGCGAACGACTCGCGCACACGCGTGCCCGCCGCGCTCGTCGCGGCGCTGCTGGCCGTCGCGCTCATGGCGGCGCTCGGCCTGTCGGCGGTCAATCTCGCGGCCATCGCGCCGCGCGCGCTGTGGTGGCCGGCGCTCTTCTCGCCCGACCTGCACGACATCCGCCAGATCATCGTCCACGATAGCTGGCTGCCGCGCATCGTCACCGCGTGGCTGGCCGGCGCGACGCTCGGGCTCGCCGGCACGATCTTCCAGCAGGTGCTGCGCAATCCGCTCGCGGAGCCGATGACGCTCGGCGTATCGGCGGGCGCCCAGCTTGCGCTGACGCTCGCCGCGCTGTGGGCGCCCGCCACCCTCGGCGTCCTGCATCAGAGCGTCGCGCTCGCGGGCGCGCTGGTCGCGGCCGCCGCGGTGTTCGGCCTCGCATGGCGCAGCGGCCTCGCGCCGGTGACGGTCGCCATCGCGGGACTCGTCGTGACGCTCTGGTGCGGATCGATCGGCGTCGCGCTGCAACTCTTCCATGCCCCGTATCTGCGCGGACTGTTCATCTGGGGCGGCGGCTCGCTCGTCCAGCAGGACTGGAGCGACGTCGTATCGCTCGCGCCCCGGCTGGCCGTCGGCGGCCTGCTCGCGTGGCTGCTGCTGCGCCCGCTGACACTGCTCGGCCTCGACGACGCCAACGCCCGCAGCCTCGGCCTCGCGCTGCGCCGGATGCGAATCGCGGCGCTCGCGCTCGCCGTGATGCTGAGCGCCGCCGTGGTGAGCGCGGTCGGCGTGATCGGCTTCATCGGGCTCGCCGCGCCGACGCTCGCGCAACTCGCGGGCGCGCGCCGCGTCGCGCACCGTCTCGTGCTGGCGCCGCTGTGCGGCGCGCTGCTGTTGTGGCTGACGGACCAGGCCGTGCAGCCGCTCGCCAACGCGCTCGGTGAGCTGGTGCCGGCCGGCGCCGCAAGCGCGCTGTTCGGCGCGCCGCTGATGCTGTTCGTCCTTGCGCGCATGCGCTCCGTGCAGCGGCTCGACGCCGCCGCGCCGCTGGCGCAGCGTCTCCGGTCGAGCCGATCGATCAGGCGTCGTTTCGCGCTGATCGTGCTCGTGACCGCCGCCGCACTGGTGCTCGCGCTCGATCTTGGCCGCGGCGTGCACGGCTGGCAGTTCAGCAGTGTCGCCGATCTCTCGCGCATCGCGATCTGGCGGGTCCCGCGTGAAGTCGCTGCGTTCGCCGCCGGCATCATGCTCGCGCTGGCCGGGACGCTGCTGCAACGACTCACCGGCAACCCGCTGGCGAGCCCCGAGGTGCTCGGCGTATCGGCGGGAGCCGCGCTCGGACTGATCGCGCTCGTGCTCTGCGCGGCCGACGCCGGCCACGGTGCGCGGCTCGCGGCCACGGCGGGCGGCGCGTTCGCGACATTGATCGCGATCCTCTGGTTCGCGCGGCGCTCCGGCTATCTGCCGCAACGCGTGCTGCTGGCCGGCATCGCGATCGGCGCGCTGTTCCAGGCGGTGGTCGCCGTGGTGATCGCCGGCGGCGGCGAGCGCGCGACGACGCTGCTCGCATGGCTCGCAGGATCGACCTATACGGTCACGCCCGCCGATGCGATAACCGCGCTCGTTCTGTGCCTGCTGATTGGCCTGCTCACGCCGTTCACCGGCCGGCTGCTGGAGATCCTGCCGCTCGGCGACGCCGAGGCGCGCGCGCTCGGCATGCGCTCGTCGCTCGCGCGCGGCGCGCTGCTGGCCCTCACCGCCTTGCTGACCGCCGCCGCGACGCTGATCGTCGGGCCGCTGTCGTTCATCGGCCTGACCGCCCCGCATTTCGCGCGGCTCGCCGGCGCGCGCCGTCCGCTCGAACAACTCGCGCTCGCCGCGCCGATCGGCGGACTCACGATCGTCGTCGCGGACTGGCTCGGACGCACGCTGCTATTGCCGCGCGAATTGCCCGCCGGCCTCGTCGCGACGCTGCTCGGCGCGCCATGGCTCATGTGGCTGCTCGCGCGGCGACACGCCGCCTGAGTCCCCACCTGCAAATTCCTCGAAAAAAAACGGAGAAAACGATGCTTGCGGAACTGTTCCGGCTGCTGCGCCGATTGTGGCCGATCTCGGCGCTCGCGACGCTGATGGGCACGGCGAGCGGCATCGCCACGGCGGCGCTGCTCGCCGTGACGAATCGCGCGCTTCACGACGGCGCTGCGTCGCTGCCCGCCCTGCTCGCGAGTTTCGCCGGCCTCTGCGCGCTCGCGCTCGCGGGCGAAGTCATCTCCGACATCGGCAACAACCTCGTCGGCCAGCGCGTGATCGCGGCGCTGCGCAAGAACCTGTGCGCGAAGATCATCGCCGCGCCGATCAGCGAGATCGAACAGTTCCGCAGCCACCGGCTGATCGCCGCGCTCAACCAGGACATCGATACGATCAGCGCGTTCTCGTTCATGTTTTCGAGCCTCGCGATCGCGACCGCCACCGTCGCCGGCTGTCTCGGTTATCTGTTCGTGCTGTCGCCGCTGCTGTTCCTGATCGCGCTGGCCGCCCTCGCGCTCGGCTCCATCGCGCAGTCGCTCGCCCGGCGCGTCGGCATCCGCCGCTTCGGCGCCGCGCGCGAAGCCGAGGACCGGTTGCAGAAACACTATCGCGCGATGGTCGACGGCGCGAAGGAGTTGCGCATCAACCGCGAACGGCGCACGTTCGTGTACGGCAGCGAACTGTCCGGCACCATCGACGCGATCTTCCGGCTGCGGGTGCGCGCCGCCAACGTGTTCGTGACGGCCAACGCGTTCGGCTCGCTGCTGTTCTTCGTCGTGATTGGCCTGATGCTCGCGCTGCACGGCGGCGTGGCCGGCGCGGATCGCGCCGCGCTGACCGGATTCGTGCTCGTGCTGCTTTACATGAAAGGACCCATTCAGGAGATCGTCGGCGCGCTGCCTTCCATCGGACGCGCACAGGTCGCGTTCCGGCGCGTGGCAGAACTGTCCGCACGGTTCGCGAGCGGCGAGACGGCATTGCTCGACGCGCGCGCGGCGACGCCCGGGTATGGCGAACGGTTTTCCACCATCGCGCTGTCCGATGTCGCATACCGCTTTCCCGCGCCGCTCGACGACAGCCTCGTCGCCACGCAACCGGACGCCCGCGGCTTCGCACTGGGGCCGCTGTCGCTCACGGTTCAGCGCGGCGAAACGCTCTTCATCGTCGGAGAGAACGGCTGCGGCAAGACCACGCTGATCAAGCTACTGCTCGGCCTGTACGAGCCCGAAACCGGCACGCTGCTGGTCGATGGCGCACCGGTTCGCGCCGACCAACGCGATGCTTACCGCCAGCTTTTTTCGGTCGTCTTCTCCGATTACTATCTGTTCGACACGCTGCTGCCCGGCGACGACACGCTGCGCGCCGACGCGCAGCGCTATCTCGAACGCCTCGCGCTGGCCCACAAGGTATCGGTGCGCGACGGCGCGTTCAGCACGACGGACCTGTCGACCGGGCAGCGCAAGCGGCTCGCGCTCGTGCATGCGTATCTGGAGAACCGGCCGGTGCTGGTGCTCGACGAATGGGCCGCCGATCAGGACCCGACCTTCCGCCGGATCTTTTACGCCGAGATCCTGCCGGACCTGAAGCGGCAAGGTAAGACGCTGATCGTGATTTCTCACGATGACCGTTATTTCGGGGCCGCCGACCGGTATGTCCGGATCGAGGACGGGCGCATCGTCGAGGAGGTGCGGCCGGGAGAGGCGGTCGAGGCGGCGGCTGCGTCGCGCGCGACGTGAGCCATCAATTCATTTCGGCGGTTTCCTTCCGCATGGCCTGGGAAACAGCCGTTCTCAAATGAAAAAACGAACTGCTGTCGCGCAGTTCAAGCGAGCGCACGCTACCCAGTTGAGCCGTTACGTCAATGTCCGCGACGATGCGGGCCGGCCGGTTGGAGAATACGATGATCCGGTCGGCGAGAAAAACCGCTTCCTCCACGTCGTGAGTCACGAAGATGATCGTGCGCGACTCCTCGCTCTGAATACGCCGCAGTTCGAGTTGCAGCTGTTCGCGTCGTATCGCGTCAAGCGCGCCGAACGGCTCGTCCATCAGCAACACCTCCGACCCGGCCGCCAGCGTGCGCGCAATCGCCACCCGCTGACGCATGCCGCCCGACAGCCGGTTCGGGTAAACCTGCGCGAATTCGTGCAGGCCGACGAGCCGCAGATAATGATCGGTACGGCGACGCTTCTCGTCACGTCCGAGATCCAGCCGGTAGCGCATCCCGAATGCGACGTTCTCCCCGACCGTCAGCCACGGAAACGACGAATAGGACTGAAACACCATCCCGCGTCGCTGGTCGGGTTTGCCGACGGCCTCGCCTTCGAGCCGGATCTCGCCCGCGCTCGGCGTATCGAGGCCGCCGGACATCCGCATCAAGGTCGTCTTGCCGCATCCGGACGGTCCCAGAAAAACGACGAACTGGCCGCGCGGGATGGTCAGATCGAAGGGCGTTTCCACGACCGGCAACGCGCCGAAGGATTTCGTGACGCCGTCGAAAACGAGGTAGTCCGTGGTTCGGATGTTCATCAGTTCACCGGTTTCAGATAACGGAACAGGCGGCGATGCAATGCGCGGATCAACTGGTCGCTGACGAGGCCGATGAGCCCGATCACGAATACGCCCGCCATGACCTGATCGGTCTGCATGTAACGGCGCGCATTCCAGATCACGTACCCGAGCCCGCTATCGGATGCGACGATTTCCGCCACGATCAGATAGGTCCAGCACCAGCCCAGCGTAATGCGCAGGTTGTCGACGAGGTTCGGCAGCATCGCGCGCCACGAGATGTCGACGAGAATCTGGAACGGCCGGGCGCCGAGCGTGCGCGCGATCTCGACGTACTCGCCGGGCACGCGGTTCGCGTCGTCCACGACCAGCAGCACGAGCTGAAAAAAAGTCCCGAGCCACAGCAGGAATATCTTGGTTTCCTCGCCGATGCCGAACCAGATGATGCTGATCGGCACCAAGGCAGGCGTCGGCAGATAACGAACGAAATCCACGATGGGTTCGAGCGCGGCGTTCACGGGCCGGTAACTGCTCATCAGCAAACCGATCGGGATGGCCATCGCCGCCGACAGCGCAAAAGCGACCAGAATCCGGCCGAGCGACACGAGCGCGTTGCCGACGATCTGCCCTTCCCGCGTCATCGTCCAGAGACTCCGGCCGATATCGATCGGCGACGGCAGAAACGTCGGATCGACGAAGCCCCTCCACGACACGATCTGCCATGCCGCCAGAACCGCGAAACTCGCGCCCAGGCCGACGAGTACGCTGGCCCGCCGGCTTATGCTGCCCCTGAACGCGAATGCGTCGATGAACGGCTTGTTCACTTGAGATCGGCGTCGTGGATGGATTGCAGCACCGAGTTGTCGAACGATCCGGCCGCCGACAGGGTCTGGTCCGACGCGCCGTTGGCAAGATTCATCTTCATCAGCGTATCGAACGTGGAGTAAATCGAGCCGGGTCGAGCCGCGCTGCCAAAATACCGCTTCGCGGTATCGAGCGAGGTGTAGGCAAGACTTCCGTCGATGCTCGCCTTGAACGCCTCGTCGGTCTGGCTGAAATGGGGGGCGGCGAGATGGATGAACGCGTCCGGCTTCGCGTTGTAGTACGCGATCGCCTTGTAGACGCCAATCAGGAAACCGCGGTACGCCTGCGGATTCGCCTTGAGTCGGGTCTGGTTGACGATGATCGCGTCCACGATCGTCCCCGGATAACTGGCCGACGAAACGAGGATGTGCGCTCCGCGCTTCTTGCCCAGCTCGACGGCCTTGTTCATGAACGGCTGGAACGTCCCTATCGCGGCGACGCCCGGGTCGGAGAACACCGAAAGCGCATCGGAGCCCGCGGTCTGCTTGATCTTCAGGTCCTTGTAGCCGATCCCCGCCTTGCTCAGTTCCAGTTGCAGCAGCAGATAGGCGGGAATGTCCGTCTCCATCGCCACGGTCTTGCCCTTGAGGTCGGCGACCGTCTTGATCGAGCCGTCCGCCACGACACCGTCGCCGCCATTCGACTCATCGATGGTTCCGATCATCACGCCGGGTGTCGACGGACGACGCGGGCGCCGTTGATAGTCGTCAACGGTGCGCATGTCCACCTCGACGTCGCCGTTCGCGATGCCGGCCAGCGCATCGGCCTGCTCGTCGTCGAACTTGACCGATACGTTGAGCCCGAGCTGTTTGAAATAACCCAGATCGTTGGCGACGAACACTGGCGCGAACCCGGACCAGTTATTGCAGATCACCCGGATCGTCTGGTCCTGCGCATACGCATGTTGTGCGGCAAAGGAGCTGGCGAGCAACAGCGTGCACGCGAGAGGCTTGAAATGGATCTTCACGGATTTCACTCCCAATTGATTGACAACCATAACGTCATGAAAAACGACCGAAAACGTCAGGGACGAGCCGGCTTCGCATCGCCGATCCAGCGATTCATGCCGACGTCGACATCGAGCGCCCGCCGATACATCTCGCGGTAGTAGGGCATCCACACGGACGCATCGCGCATCAGCGCATCGCGCTGCGCGGCATGGGCGGCCACTATTTCGCGCGCTTCCTGCCGCAGCGCGCGTTCGTCAATCGTCAGGAGACGGCCCTGCTCCGCCACGACGCGGCCGGCAACCATCGTCATCACGACAGCGCGGCTTGCATCGGTGTAGACGAGCTGCCTCGCGAGGTCGTTCAGCGGCGTGAACGGCAACGTGTCGAGGTCGAGCATGATGAGGTCTGCCTGAAAATCCGCGGCGATGCGTCCGACGCGATCCGCCTGGCGCATCGCCTGGGCGCCGCCCGCATACATGCAGCCGAGAATCTCGCGGGCCACCGGCCAGCGGTCCGGGTCCGGGTCGCCGATCGTATGGACGAGGGCCGCGGTCTTCATCACCGACCACATGTTGACCGCGTCGTCGGCAATGATCTCGTCGGAGCCGAGCGCGATCGGAACGCCCGCGTCCATCAGCCGCCGAAACGGCATGACGCCGCTGCCGAGCCGCAGATTGCTGATCGGGTTGTGAATGACCTGGGCGCCGGCGTTCGCGAGCCGCGCGATGTCGTCGTCGTCGATCCAGACCGCGTGGATGACGTTCATGCGCGCCGACAGCAACCCGCATTCGTCGACATGGCGGATCAGCGATCGGCCGTTCAGGCACACCTCGCCGAACACGCGTTGCAGGCGCGTCTCCAGCATATGGATGTAGAGCGGCAAGTCGTGCGCCCGGCTGATGTCGTCGAGGGCGGACAGATATTCGACGCTGACCCGCTGAGGCGCGGAGCACGAGACCGCTGCACGCAGCCGGCCGTCCGCGCTGCCGTGCCACGTGTCGATCAGGTAGGCGTAGTGACGCAGCAGTTCCTCTGCGGGCATGGGCGCAGGGGCCGTGAGCCTGGCCTTCAACGATGCGGGGACGAGTTCGCCGAGAAACGGCAACTTCGCTATCTCCGGCAATTCGGGTTGATCCAGCGCGACCGTCGCGCGCATGCCGATGTCCCCGTATGCGCTCATGACCGCGTCTATCTCCGCCCGGCTCGGTGCAGGCAGAAAAAAGGCGTCGTCCTGTACCGACGTAATGCCGACCTTCAGCATTTCGGCCGCGCCGAGCTGGGTGCGCACGTATGCCGTGCGTGCGGAGACCGCTGCCTCCGGCGTACCCGGCACTTCATAGAGCATGAAGAGTTCGAGCGGAAGGCTATCCAGCGCGCCTTTCAGGAAATTGGTCGGAGAATGGAAATGCGCATTGATCAGGCCGGGCATGACCAGATGGCCCGCGCCGTCGATCACCTTGCACGGTCCGTCTGTTCCGGCGGACGCGCCCGGCCCCACCGCGCGGATCGTGTCGCCCTCGATCACGACGTCCGCCTCGGGCCATTCCGGGCAGGCCGGATCCATCGTGAGAATGCGGGCGTTCCTGATGACGGTACGGGACACTGCACCGTCGTTTGCCCTGGCCGAACTGGTAGGCGCCGGCCCAACAGAGTAGTCGCTCATAGCGATAACCTTTTGCTGGACGGGCACGCCAACCCAATGTCCTCCACCGACCGGGAGGAGCGCTGAAATCTATGGACTGCAAGTTAAGGCAAACGATTTTTTTCGTCAACACGTAAAATTCGCGCCATCGCGAGACGCCTGAAAACGGATACGCCGCGAATGCGCCAGCGTATCCACGGCCGACTCAATCTTCAGGCACCCACGTTTGCGTCCCCGGCAGATCGGAATGAAACCCGTCGATCACCACGATATCGACCGGCTTCGGCGTGTTGTCGCCCTGCCCCTGGATCTTCACGATGTCCTGCGGACACGCTGAAAACGCAACGAAGCAGTCCATCTCCGCGCGCAGCGTGATGTATTCGCCCGGCTTCGTGACCGTCGGCAACGTATGCAGCGTGATGCCGTCGGGCTGCACGCGAATGTTCATGAAGATGTTGAACGACGCGAGATTCGCGCGCGGCGGCGTCACGCCCAGCTCGAACATGCCTTCGAACATGTTGTCGCAACAGTTGCGGTGATAACCGCGCACGCCGAGCAGTTCGTAACGCTTGCGGTCGCACGCGGCCATGAACGTGTCGTGCACGCCCGGCGTCGTGTCCTCCACGACGGTGAGGATCGGATGCCGCTGGTTCGTGACGAAGCTGTCGCCGGTCAGCGGATTGAGCCGCTGGTTCCAGACGCGCGTCGTCTCCATGCACATGTATTCGGACAGGTCGTACGCATTCCAGGCCCAGCAGTCGACCACCTGCGTGCCGTGCGTGTTGACCACGCGCACGGCCTGCCCGGCGGCGAGGCGAACGGCCTTGCCATGACCGGCCGGCACAGTGATCGAAGGAGATGAAGAAGTCATGAGCGTGAGTCTTCCGGAGTGAAACGGTGAAGGAACTGGCGCAGACGCGCCGATGAAGGATGATCGATGACCTGCGCGGGCGGCCCCATTTCGACGATCTTGCCGCCGTCCATGAACACCACGCGGTCGGCCACCTCGCGCGCGAAGCGGACCTCGTGCGTCACGACGATCATCGTCGTCCGCGCCGCCGCCAGGCCGCGCATGACCGCGAGCACTTCGCCGACGAGTTCGGGATCGAGCGCGCTCGTCGGCTCGTCGAAGAGGATCACTTCCGGCGCCATCGCGAGCGTGCGCGCAATGCCCACGCGCTGCTGCTGGCCGCCGGACAGGTTCGCGGGCATCGCGGCGTGCTTGCCGGACAGCCCGACCTTGCGCAGCGCCTCGACGGCGATGTCGCTCGCTTCCAGGCGGGACATGCGTTTAACGGAAAGCAGGCCTTCCATCACGTTTTCCAGCGCGGTCATATGCGGCCACAGATTGAAGCTCTGGAACACCATGCCGATGCGGCTGCGCTGCGCGCGAATCTCCCGCTCCGGACGCGGCACGGACACGCCGCCGCGAGCAGCGTTGCGCATGCCGACGCGTTCGTCACCGATCCAGACTTCCCCCGCGTCGGGCGGCGCAAGCCAGTTCAGGCAGCGCAGCAGCGTCGATTTGCCGGACCCCGACGGTCCGAGCAGGCAGACCAATTCGCCGCGCGCGACGTCGAAGCTCACGCCGTCGAGCACGCGCTGCGCGCCGAACGACTTGACGATGCCGCGCGCGCTGATCGCACAGGATGCGGCGGATGCAGGAGTTTCGTTCCGGTTCATCATGACTCTCATCGTGCTCAACGGGCTGGCGCGATCTGCTGGGCGCGCGCGAGACGGCGCTCCCACCGGCGCGTGACGAAATGGAGCGACGCGGTCGCCGCCCAGTAGACGAGCGCCACCACGCCATACACTTCGAGCGGCGCATAGGTATCGGAGACGACGCCCTTCGCGGCGAACATGAACTCATGCACGGAAATCACCGAAAGCAGCGCCGAATCCTTGAACAACCCGATCATCAGGCCGGTCATCGTGGGCAGCAGAAGCGGCAGCGCCTGCGGCATGGCGATGCGCCGCGCGATCGCGAACGGCGACATGCCGATCGCCACGCCCGCTTCGAGCGTGCCGGCCGGCACGGCGTCGATGGCCGCCTGAATCACCTGCGCGACGTACGGCGCGTAATAGATCGCGAGCGTGACCACGCCGACCACCGGCGGCGGCAACAGCAGTCCGAAGTCGGGCAGCACGTAGAACGTCACATAGAGCAGCACGAGCAGCGGCAGCGCGAGCGTCAAGGCGATATAAACGTCGATCAGCGCCGCGAGCGGGCGCGGGCCGCGCCGCCGCCCGGCGATCAGCACGACGCCCAGCGCGCAGGCCAGCAGGCCGCTCAACGCGCACAGCCACAACGTGCCGCCGAAACCGCTCAGCAGCGCGGGCAGGTACGGGATCACGACGCCGGGATCGAACCTCATCTCAGGTCCCCCGCGACGCAGACGGCTCACGCCGCAGATGTCTGCCGAGCCAGATCACCGGCAGCACCACCGCGAGATAACCGACGCTCACGAGCAGCATGATCTGCGACGACGTATAGATGCGCGCGATCACCATCTGGCCCGCGTAGGTCAGTTCCGTGACGGCGACCACCGATGCGAGCGGCGTCGTCTTCAGCAGGATCGTGAACTCGTTGACGAGCGCGGGCACGCTGGCCTTGAGCATCTGCGGCAGCGCGATGCGCAGTGCGATGCGCCACGGCGCCATGCCCAACGCGGTAGCCGCCTCGATCTGCCCGCGCGTGACCACGCGCATGTTGCCGCGCAGGATTTCGGCGGTGTACGCGCCGCTGTTCAGGCCGAGCGTGAGCGCGGCGGCCAGCATCGGCCGCCCGCCCAGCCCGATCAGCGGCAGCGCGAAAAACACCAGAAAAAGCTGGACGAGCGACGGCGTGCCCCGCATGAAGCCGATGTACAGACGCGCCGCGATACGCAGCGGCGCACAACGCGTCAGTTGCATCGCGAGCGCGAGATGGCCGCAGGCGAGACTGCCGGCCGCGCCGAGCAGCGTCAGCTCCACGGTGATGAGCCAGCCGTCGAGCAGCGACGGCACGCTGCGGACGACCTCGGGATCGAGCCACATGCGGTCGGTTCCGTTCGCTACAGTTCGACCAGTTCTTCGGCGGCCGCGAGTTCCAGCCCGCCGGGCCGGTCGTTGCCGGGAATGCCGGTGCAGCAGGCGGACACGACGAACACCATGTCGGCGACCACGCGGCACGCGACGAAGCCGCCCGCGCGCGTGGCGTTGGGCTGCGGCTCGATGGCGCCGTCCTGATGCAGGTCCACGTGCATGAACAGATTGATCGGGTCCGGCAGTTTCGGCGGCGTCAGGCCTTGTTCGGCGATCACCCGCGCGACCGATTCGACGCAGCCGGTCTGCCCCGCGTAACCGTTCGCTTCGAGAAACGCGCTGGTCGATGCAGGCAACAGTAGATCGTGACGGCCCACCGAGTCCTTGCCGAGCACCATCAGCGCCCGACGCCGGTTGCTGACGATCCGCATGCCCGCCTGCAGCACATACGAATTGCTGAACACACGCGTGTGATGCACGGACAGAAAAATATCCGGATTCGCGCGGCTGAAACCGAACAGCGCGGCCGTCGCGCCGTCCTCTTTCGCTTCGATGCGCAGGATCTGTCCGGCCTTCACGTCGATGGCGCGGCTTTCGCCAGCCGGCACGAACACGCGGGCGGGCGGCAGCGGCGCGCGATCGGGAGTGTCTTTGAGAAGCAGCATGGGTGTCGATAAGCTCAGACGGCGGCGCGCGCGGACGGGTCCGCGTCGTGAATCGAAATGGCGATGTCGGTCACGCGCAGACCGTTGCCCGGAATGATGTCCTGCGGACACGACGACACCGCGCACAGCAGGTCGTCGAGCACCTCGAACGTGATGTGATCGCCGGGCCGGCTCGTCGGATCGGTCACCTGCATCCGGCGGTCGGGCGTGACGGGGCCGTTCTGGAACAGGTTGAACGGCTCCGGTACGTCGAACGGCGAAAGACCGTGCAGCGCGAGTCCCGCGTGCATGTTGTCGAGACAGTTGCGATGGCCGGTCACGTTGAAGTCGACGGTGAAACGCGTGTCGTCGCAGGCGGGTACGTTCGCATCGTGCACGCCCACCGTGTCCTCGATCACGCGCAGCAGCGGGCGACCGTGTGACGAATACAGCGCGTCGCCGACCGCGAAGAACAGCGAACGCAACTGGCGGCGCGTATGGGTCGGCGACAGCTTTTCGCTTTTGTCCACGGCGGCCACGGCGACGAAGTCGGCGGCCTGCTGCCCTTCGACGTCGGTGATCGTCAGGAACTGGCCCGCCTTGACTTCGAACGTGCGGCCATGACCGGCCTCGACGGTCAGCGACAGAATCGGTTCGCTCATGCTGCCGGGCCTCATTGCGCCGGAATGAAATCGGCGGCCGGCGTATCGAAGGTCACGCCGAGATACTGCTTTTGCAGACGCGCGAGTTCGCCGCTCTTCTTCATCGCGAGAATCTGGTCGCTGATCGCCTGGTTCAGACGCGCATCGTCGGGGCGCGTGGCCAGCGAGATCCATTGCGACGGACCCAGCTCGCCAGTCAGCTTCATCTTGCCGGGGTTCTGCTTGATGACCCCTGCAAGCACGGTCAGGTCGTCGAACACGAAATCCGCGCGGCGCGTCATCAGCGCGGCCACGGTTTGATCGACGCTATCCACGCTCAACAGATTGATCGGCGCGAGGCCCTTCGCCTTCAGCGTCTCGTTGAACTGCTTGAGGATCTGCTCGGGCGCGCTGCCGGTCTTGACCGCGCCGGTCAGGCCCGCCAGCGATTCGGGCGTCGGCTGCGCCGCGATCTTCGAGAAATCCGCCCGCACCAGCGCGCCGTTGACGGTCTTGCTGGTCGGCACGACGTATGCGATCCGCTTCGCGCGCTCCGCCGTGACATTCAGCGCGGAGCCTTCGAGATCGAACGAATGCGACAGCAGGCCGGGAATGATGCCGCTGAACGCCATGCGCTGGTATTCGATCGTCACGCCGAGATGCTTTGCCACCGCCGCCAGAATCGCGGGATCGTAGCCGACGATCGCGTTGTTCGCATCGGTGTACTCGTACGGGGCGAAGGTCGGATCGATCGCGACGATCATCTTGCCGCGGCTCTTGATGTCGTCGAGCGTATCGGCGTGAGCGGCAACGGTATGGCAAAACGCGGCGACCGGAAGAACGGCCGCGAGCGCAAAACGTGAGAGGCGCAGCGAGAACATCGTATGGGCTCCGTAAATTTTTTCCGTGTGGTTCGTTGGGTCCGGCATGTCGGCAACGGAACCGGTAATGCACGATCCATACCACCCTCGCCGTGAAACACAAGTTTCCACTCCGCATACGTAGAAACACACGATTCCCAAAGGAGTTTCTGGAAACGGCAGTTCCGCGATCCGCGCCGTCTGTGACAGAATACGAACGCGGACAGCGGCAACGCACGCACAACACGCGTGCAAATCCGGTGCCGCGCACCGGCACGGTGCCGGTCTCGCACTGCCGCATGCCCTTCCCTCTTCCGGATCAAACCCGCTTCATGCCTTCACCCCAGCCCAGGAAAAACCGGCGCCCGGCGTCCATCGAGAGCCGTATCGCGGAACACTACGAGCAGTTGTCGGAGATCGATCAGCGGCTCGCGGACGTGATCCTCAGTTCGCCCGGCCAGCTCGCGATGCAGACGGCGACCGAACTCGCCGCGAACGCGCGGGTGTCCAAGGCGACCGCGACGCGGTTCTTCCAGAAACTCGGCTACGCGTCATACGACGATGCGCGCGAGACGGCCCGCGCGGCGCTGGTAGGCGGCTCGCCGCTCTATCTACAGGAACGCGGAAACAAGGAATCGGGCGGCGCGCTCGACGAGGTGATCGAGGCGCACCTGAATCACGAGGTGACGAACCTCGCCAACACGTACCGCTCGCTCGACCGCCAGGTGTTGGCCGACGTGGTGAGCAGCATCGCGAGCGCGCGGCGGGTGGTCGTCATCGGCTACCGGCACAGCCATACGATCGCGATGATGATTCGCCGCGAACTGGTTCAGGTGCGCAGCGACGTGATCGTGCTGCCGACGCCGGGCGACACGCTGGCGGAGTACGTCGGCGATCTCGGCGGCAAGGATCTCGCGATCGTGATCGGCTTCCGGCGCCGCGTCCCGGCCGTGTCGCTGGCGGTGGCGGCGCTCGCCGACGCGGGCGTCGACACGCTGTATCTATCGGATGTGATCGCGGGGAAACCGGCGCGTCTGGCGCGCTGGGTGATTCGCTGCCATACGGACGGCTTCATGCTGTTCGACAGCGTGATAGCCGTGTCCGCGCTGGTGAACCTGATCTGCTCGCTGGTCGCCGAGCGTTTGCGCGAGCATGGCAACGGGCACCTTCAGCGGGTCGAGGTATTGCATCAGCGCCTGCGCGAACTGGAATAGGCGACCGGGTGCGCGTTCGACCTCAATGCGGTTGTTGCTGCAACCCCGGCCCGCCTCTCACGGGGCGGGCCGGAATGCCTTCTCGAACTTCTCTTTGGCAACCCCCTTTCACGTTGCCGGGACCGCGTCAAGAACGCGCTTGTCCGCGGCCGCCGTATCGCCCGACGCCGCCGCGCCGCAACTCGCATTGGCGAACATGACGACCTCCTTCGCGAGAATGCCGAGTTGTCCGGCAGAGGATGCATCGACGCACGCGCCGTCCGCATCGAACAACGGCATCGACGTGTTCAGCATGACGCCGAGCGGCGTCGGCCAGCCGCGCAGCGCATGGACGATCGAACGCAGCGTCGCGAGCGTCGAAGCGCCGGCCTGCACGCCGCCCGCGCACGCGATGCAACCGACTGCGCGCCCGCTCAGATACGTGCGCTCGTCGGTCCGCATGTCCTCCGTATAGTCGAGCGCGTTCTTGAGCAGCCCCGACAGCGAGCCGTGATAGGCCGGCGACGCGACGATCACGCCGTGCGCGCGCCGCAGCGCGGTCAGCAGACGGATCGCCTGCGGCGTCCGTGCCGCCGCTTCCGGCGAATACATCGGCATCACCAGATCCGGGCCGACGATCGCCTCGGTGGTCGCGCCGAGCTTCTGCGCCTCGCACAGCGCGGCGCGCACGACCAGTTCCGAACTCGATCCCGCCCGCAGCGTGCCGCCGATGCCGACGATGTGAGGAACGAATGCACGAGTCATGATTTCTCCATCCGGTTCAAGAGGTACGGAAGCGCAAGCCGCGGCGATCAAACTGCCGCGCCCGCATGCTGCCCGAACTGCGCGGAAAAATTCGGCGCCACTTCGCGCGCGAAGCGGGAGAGCCACTCGCGCCGCTTCTGCTGCGGAATGCCCGGCGTGGCCGCCATCACGATCAGATGGTTGAAGCCGACGTCCAGATATTCCTGAACGCGTTCGCTGACGGTCTCCGGCGAGCCGAACAGTTGCAGGCGGCTGAACGGACCGAGATTGTCCGGATTGCAGTACGCCATGCGCCGCTCGTGAACGGCCGCGAACGACTGGTAGTCGGGAATGGTCGGAAAGCCGTTTTCGTCGGGACGGTAGTGCTCGACCTGCAGTTCGAACCAGCGCGGCATATAGGCGCGGGCCAGCGCCTCGGCTTCGTCGTCGCTGTCCGCGATGATGCAACTGATCGCCACCGGCTTCGTCACGTCCGTATTGCCGCCGCGCCGCAGCGTGACGTCATGCCAGGTGTTCAGCACGCGTCGCTGCACGTCCATCGGCAACGTGCCGTTGGAGATCGGCGGCAGATCGAGTTCGGCGATCTTCGTCGCGCTGTCCGGGCTGCCGATCGCGCCGTAGAAATGGATGTTCTCGCGCCGCGCATCCGGCCGCAACCGCACTTCGAGCGGCACGCGAACGTGCTTGCCTTCATAGGTGAACGGCTTGCCCGACAGCGCCCGATCGAGCACCTCCCACACTTCCTGGAACCGCTCCTTCGCATGTTCGAGCTTCAGATCGAACGCATCGTATTCGAGCGGCGCCGCGCCGCGGCCGAGACCGAGATGAAGCGGCGCATCGGACATCAGGCTGAGCATCGCGATCTCGCCCGCGAGGCGTACCGGGTTGTGCCACGGCGTCACCAGCACCATCGTGCCGAGCCCGAGGCCGGGGCAGCGCGCAGCGATGTTCGACATCAGCATCAGCGGGCTGGGCGTCGGAAAATAGCTCGAAAAATGATGCTCAGGCGTCCATACCGTGCGGAAGCCCAATTCGTAGCCGAAGCGGGCATCCTCGATCATGCCGCGATACAGATCGAGGTCCGGCGTCGGCTCGACGTCCGACGCCGCAATCATGAAACCGAATTCCACCTGCTGCCCCATCATTTTTATCCTCGTCATTTACATGCATTTACATATGTTATTTCATTCGCATTCTGTGTCAAGCGGATTTTCGCGGCTCGATCGTCAGCGCGGTCAGCGTGGTGATGAGGCCGAGCACCGCGAGGTAAATGACGATCGGCCAGTACGAATGCCACACAGCCAGCAGCGATGTCGCGATGAGCGGAGACAGGCCGCCGCTGAAGATCGCGGCGATCTCGTGTCCGAGCGCGAGTCCGGAATAACGCGTGCTGGTGCCGAAAAAGCTGCTGAACAGCGTCGGCTGGGTCGCCACCATCGCCGCATAGCTGATCGTGTTGGTCAGGAAGAACGCGAGCATCATCAGCGCCGGATTGCCTGTGCCGATCAGATGGAAGAACGGATAGGCGAACGCCACCATCGTCACCGCGCCGAACAGATAGACGGGCCGCGTGCCGATGCGGTCCGAAAGCCGCCCCATCCATACGATCACCGGCAACTGCACGACGAACGAGACGATCATCGCGCCGAGCACGAGCCCGGCCGGTACGCCGGCGAATTTCGCGTAGGTCAGCGAGAACGCGACGAACACGTACGAACTGCCGTTCTCGGCAACCCGCAGGCCCATCGCTTTCAGCACGGCGCGCGGATGCTCGCGCAGCACCTGCAACACCGGCGCTTTCGACTGACGCCCCTGCGCGGCCAGCTCCCGGAACGCCTGGGTTTCCGGCACGGTTCGCCGGATGTAGGTGCCGAGTCCGAAGATCACCACGCTCGCGAGAAACGGCAGGCGCCATCCCCATTCGAGAAACGCCGCGTCGGGCAACTGGCGCACGAGCCATACCGCGGCGGCCGACAGCAGGAACCCGAGGCTCAACCCCGCCTGCCCGTAGGCGGAGAAATAGCCGACTTTGCCGGCCGGCGCGCTTTCGGTAATCATCAGCACGGAGCCGCCCCATTCGCCGCCCGCCGCGAGCCCTTGCACGACGCGCAACGCGACGAGCAGCGCCGGCGCAAGCACGCCGATCTGGCCGTACGACGGCAAGAGGCCCATCAGGAACGTCGCGCCGCCCATCAGCGCAAGCGTCCAGATCAGCGCAACGCGGCGTCCGTACCGGTCGCCGATGTGCGAGAACAGGATGCCGCCGAAAGGCCGCGCGAGAAAGCCCACCGCAAAACCCGCGAATACGCCGAGCGCGGCGACCAGCGGTTCGGTTCCTTTCGGAAAGAACACCTGCCCGAACACCAGCGCGGCGGCGGTGCCGTACAGAAAGAAGTCGTACCACTCCAGCGCATTGCCGAGCGCGCACGACACGACCACGCGCCTGAGCGCGCGCCCTTGCAGCGAAACGGGCCGTTCCGCGGCCCCGGATAACGTATCCGACACTTCCATACCGATCTCCAGTGGGCAGGGACGGTCGCCCCTGCGATGAGTTGACGTCGAGCCGACGATGCCGAGGCCAGGGCCGCAGCGTGCTCAAAACAGGTGGCGTATGCCCGTGAGCAGCAGTAGCTGGCTGCGAGTGCTCGAAGGAGTGGCCTGGAAGATGACGGCGGGCGCAAGCGGACCATTGGACGCCCGGACGTAGTTCGCGAACGCGAACACGTCGGTCCGCTTCGACAGGTAGTAGTCGACGCTCGCCTGGGCCTGATTCCAGTGCGGATCCGCGCTCACGCCCTGATAGTGGCCGCTGGTGTAGAGCCACGCCGCGGACACTACCCATGCCGGCGTCAGCTGATACACGCCGATCACGTCGAAGTTGTTCAGGTTGACGCCGGTGTTGTCGAGGTACGAGAAATGCACGTTCGAATACATGCTCGCCACGCTGAACGCGCCCATCCGGTACAGGCCGCCCACCGCCGCGACCTCCTGATGCCTCACGCCGACCTTGCTGTCGAGCGGACTCGTATGGAACAGCGCGAACGGCGCACCCGCATAGTCGTCGGTGACCGCGCCATTGGCGTTCGCCGTCCCCGGCTGGTCGATCGACAGATAGGCCGCCGCCAGCCGAACACTCCCGTTGTCGTAGCCGACGCCCGCGCTCCATGCGCGGTTCTGCGAAAAATCGCCGGCCTTGTTGCTGAACGCATACAGCCCCTCGAAAGTCAGTCCGCCGAAATTCGGGCTCACGTACTTGACGGAGTTGTTGTAGCGGAAATTGCCTTCGACGTTGTCGCTGTCGCCGAGCGTGGTTCCGAAGCCCGGCCCGAACGCCTGCGGCTCGTAGCGGTCCAGATAGTCCCACATCATGTCGTACTGCCGGCCGAAGGTCATCGTGCCATAGCGATTGCTGCCGAGGCCGACGAACGCCTGACGGCCGAACATGCGTCCGCCCTGACCGAGCGTGCCGTTCGTCGAGCTGAAGCCGTTTTCGAGCTGCGCGAGCGCGGCGAGGCCGCCGCCCAGATCCTCGCGGATCTTCAGCCCCCAGCGGTTGTTCTGGTTCGCGCCGCTGAACATCTGGACCGCACTCTTGCCCCCCTCGTTGTTCACATAGCCGATGCCGGTTGAAATGATCCCGTAAAGCGTCACGCTGCTCTGCGCCCACGACGGCGACGAGCACATCCCGGAACATAAAATCAGTAGGACTAATCTAGTTTTCATGAACTCTCCGTTGATTTTCGTTGACGACCGATTTTTTTGACGACAGGAACGAAAGCGCCGGCCTGCGGCGGCTCGCACCCGGTACTACGCACTACAGAAGCGGCTTCAGAAACGCGCCCAGACAAGCGTTGAATGCCGACGCGTTTTCGATGTTCGACAGGTGTCCGGCGCCGGGAACCACGCGCAGGACGGCGCCCGGAATACAGGCTGCAAGCTCTTGCGCCAGCGGAAGGGGCGTGAGCGTATCGTGCTCGCCGACCATCACGAGCGTCGGCGCGGAAATCGATGACAGGTCGCCCGCGAAGTCGTCGTCCAGATTCGCCTTGATGGTCTTCAGATAACTGCCGGCGCGCAGCATCGAAATGCTGGCCACGAGTTCCTGCATCGCGGCGTCGGCGATGTCCGGGCCGGCGAGCCCGCGCGCGACCGCGGGCGCGATATCGGCCGGGGTCCGGCCCGCGAGCAGCGGCTCGGCGCGCGCCGCGAGAAAGGCCGCGCGCTCGTCGGGCGAGCGGGTGTCGCGCGTGTCCGGCCGGGTATCGACGAGGGTCAGCGACGCGACGCGCTGCGGATACAGCAGCGCGAAACGCTGCGCAATCCGCCCGCCGAGCGAGAGGCCGACCAGATGCACGCGGGCCGCGCCGCAGTGGTCGATCAGCCGCCGCACGTCGTGCGCAAAATCGGCGATCGTCACGTCTCCGTCGTAGTCGTCGCTTGCGCCGTAACCGCGGGCGTCCCAGCTCGCCGCGCGCGCGAACGCGCCGACTGCGGTCAGTTGGCGATACCAGTTCGACCGGTTGCCGCCGATCCCATGCAGGAACAGCACCAGTTCGCCGCTGCCGCATGCGGAAAATGCAATGCGCGGCGAACCGGGCACCTGCACGAACGGCCAGGGCGGCGGCGCGCCGGGATAGCTGACTTCATCCATTTCTGCCTCCAGAATAGGCAAACCCGTTGCCGCATCGCAGTTGCATCGATCCGGCGAAACATGGAAAATACATGTAATTTCATATGTATATGAAGCAACACTAGGGCATCAATTTTTGCGTGTCAACGGGCGCGGGCCGTCGTTGGGGATGACTCCCAGCCGCCGCGGCGAACTTTTCGAACAGGGGAAAATGGATGAATGCGTCGAGGCGTAACCGGTCAGCCGGCGAGAAGAACGAAACGCCCGTAAAAAACGCCGTACCCAGAAACGCGTCGTCGAGCGTATCGGACAACCCGGACGCCCCGGACAGCGCCGCCGCGCCGCCCGACCCCGCGTACTTCACCGATCAGTTCGTGCCGTATCTGATCAACCATGCGGCAAGCCTCTTCAACCTGCAGTTCAAGAAGGACCTGCGCAAGCTGGACATCTCGGTGATCCAGTGGCGCGTGCTGGCTGTGCTGCACGGCTCGCCGGGGCTGGCGCTGCGGGAGATCGTCGAGAAGACCGCGATCGATCAGCCGACGCTCAGCCGCGTCATCGACCAGTTGCACGAGCGGGCGCTGCTCGAACGCAGCGCCCGCGAATCGGATGGGCGCTACCTGTCGCTGTCACTGACGAAGGAAGGGGATGCGTTGTACGAGCGCCTGTGGCAACTCGCATGGAAGCACTATCAGCGCGGCACGGCCAATCTGACCGAGAGCGAGACCGATACGCTGATCAGCCTGCTGCGCAAGACGATCAGCAGCCTCAAGAACGAATGACAGCCGGTTCAGGACGTCCGCTGAAACAGCCGGCGCCAGCGTCGCTGGTCAGCGGTTCGTGCAGCAGCGTCGGCCGGTCGTTGCGACCGGGCCGCTACCGGCCGTGGCCTGTCGATTCGTCGAGCGCATCCTCGACGAGTTCGATCCAGTGCCGCACGCCGGTGCGGTTCGCGCCGGCCAGATGCGTCTGGCAGCCGATATTCGCCGTCACGATCAACTCGGGCGTCCCGCTTTCCAGCGCATCGAGCTTGCGTTCGCGCAGCTGCACGGCAAGCTCGGGCTGCGTGATCGAATACGTTCCCGCTGACCCGCAGCACAGGTGGGAATCGGGCACGTCGGTCAGGTCGTAGCCGAGTTTCGTCAGCAGCCCCTCGACTGCGCCGCCCAGCTTCTGCGCATGCTGCAACGTACACGGACAGTGGAACGCGATCCGCCGGCGCGTCGCCGTCTCCAGTGCATCCAGCGGCTCTGCGCCGAGCACTTCGACAAGATCGCGAGCCAGTTCGCTGACCCGCGCCGCCTTATCCGCATAGGCCGGATCGTCCCGCAACAGATGCGCATACTCTTTGACGAACGCGCCGCATCCGCTCGCGGTCTGCACGATCGCCTCCGCGCCGGCCTCGATCGCCGGCCACCACGCGTCGATGTTGCGGCGCGCGCGTTGCAGGCCGTCCTGCTGCGCGTTCAGGTGATACTCGGCCGCGCCGCAGCAGCCGGCCTGCGGCGCGGCGACGACGCTGATACCGAGCCGGTCGAGCACCCGCGCGGCAGCGGCGTTCGTATTCGGCGACAGCGACGGCTGCACGCAGCCTTCCAGCATCAACATGCGGCGCGCGTGCCGTGCACCCGGACGCGGTTTCGCCGCCACGGGTACGGCCGGAATCTTTTGTCTAATCCGTCGCGGCAGCAACGGACGCGCGATACGGCCAGCCCTGAGCAACGCGTCGAACGCGGCCGGCCGCGGAATGATCCGCCGCAGTCCGGCACGCAGCATCCGCTCGCCGGCGGGCCGGCTCACCCGCCGCTCGATTTCCGCGCGGCCGATATCGAGCAGCGAGTGATACGTGACGCCGGACGGACAGGTGGTCTCGCAGTTCCGGCACGTCAGGCAGCGATCGAGATGCAGCTGCGTCTTTTGCGTGACCTCCTCGCCCTCCAGCAGTTGCTTGATCAGGTAGATCCGGCCGCGCGGTCCATCGAGTTCGTTGCCGAGCAACTGATAGGTCGGACAGGTTGCATTGCAGAAGCCGCAATGCACGCAACTGCGCAGGATCGATTCCGCTTCGTCGGCGCGCGACAAGGTCTGCGCTTCGGCGCTGAGACGGGTTTGCATGGTCGCTTCCTCGGCTTCCGGTCGATGATGGGTCAGCAGTTGCCGTAGAGCCGGCCGGGATTGAAGATGCCGTGCGGATCGAGCCGGCGCTTCAGTTCGCCATGCAGCCGCGCAAGCGGCGCCGCCAGCGGCATGAACGGACCGTCGCCGGCCGCTTCGTCTTCGTTGGCGGGCGACACGGGTTTCGTGTAGCAGGTCGCGTGGCCGCCGGCCGCCGCGGCGATCGCGCGTATCGCCGCGGCCGGCGCATCGCTCTTCAGCCAGCGCTGCGCGCCGCCCCAGTCGAGCAGCACGTCGCCCGGCAGCGGCATCAGCGGCGTCGCGTTGGGCAACGACAGGCGCCACAACGGACGCGGATCGTCGAAGAACGGCAGACGCCGTTCGCGCAGCCCGGTCCAGAACGGCATGGGGACGTGCATGCCGCCGATGCGGTCGCGCGCGGAGGACACCGCCCCTTCCCCGCCTTCGAGCCGCACGTGCAGCAGGCCGTCGACGTAACACGCGCCCGTCACCGGCAGCGCGGCGCGACGCCAGCCCGACAGTTCCGCGAGCGCCTCGGCGGCCGTCATGTCGAGCGCGGCACAGTGGGTCGCGCGCGGCTTCGGCAGCACCTTCATCGACACCTCGGTGATCAGCGCAAGACAGCCGAAACTGCCGGCCGTGAGCCGCGACATGTCGTAACCGGCGACGTTCTTCATCACTTCGCCGCCGAAACGCAGGTGCTTCGCTTCCCCCGTAATCAGCCGGCAGCCGAGCACGAAGTCGCGCACCGCGCCGGCCCACGGCCGCCGCGGACCGGACAGCCCGCTCGCCACCGCGCCGCCGAGCGTCGCGACACCGTCGAACTCGGGCGGCTCGCAGGGCAGCATCTGCCCCGCTGCATCGAGCGCGGCGGTCAGTTCGACAAGCGGCGTACCGGCGCGCGCGGTCATCACCAGTTCGCTCGGCTCGTAACGCACGATGCCGCGATGGCTGCGCGTATCGAGTTCGACCGCATGCGCGGCCTCGGCGCGTGACAGAAAGGCCTTGCTGTTGCCGCCCCGGATCGCGAGCGGCGTGTGCGTCGCGATGGCGTGCGCAACCTCGTCGAGCAGACGCTGGCTGTCGTCGTATGCAATCGGATCGTGCTGCATCAGAATCGCTCCAGTTCCGGAAACCGCAGCGCGCCGTGATGCACATGCATCGATCCGAACTCCGCGCAGCGATGCAGCGTCGGGATGTTCTTGCCCGGATTCAGCAGACCGAGCGGATCGAACGCGGCCTTCAGCGCATAAAAGAGCCGCAGTTCGTCGCTGTTGAACTGCGCGCACATCTGGTTGATCTTCTCGCGGCCGACACCGTGCTCGCCGGTGATGCTGCCGCCGACCTTCACGCACAGTTCCAGGATCGCGCCGCCGAGCGCCTCGGCCCGCTCCGTTTCGCCCGCGTTCGCATCGAACAGGATCAGCGGGTGCAGATTGCCGTCGCCGGCATGGAACACGTTCGCCACCCGTAGCCCATATTGCGCGGACAGTTGCTCGATGCCGGCCAGCACGCCGGGCAATTCGCGGCGCGGAATCGTGCCGTCCATGCAATAGTAGTCCGGCGAAATGCGGCCGACCGCGGGAAACGCATTCTTGCGTCCCGCCCAGAAACGCTGGCGCTCGGCCTCGTCGCGCGCGACGCGGACGTCGGTCGCGCCCGCGTCGCGCAACAGCGCCTCCACCCGCTCGCAGTCCTCCTGCACGTCGCGCTCGGCGCCGTCGACTTCGCACAGCAGGATCGCGGCCGCCTCCACCGGATAACCCGCGTGGATGAAGTCCTCGGCGGCGCGGATCGCGAGGTTGTCCATCATCTCCAGGCCGCCGGGAATCACGCCGGCGCCGATGATTCCGGCCACGGCCGAGCCCGCGCGCTCGACGTCGTCGAACGACGCCAGCAGCACGCGGGCGCTCTGCGGTTTCGTCAGCAGCTTGACCGTGACTTCGACGACGATCCCGAGCATCCCCTCCGAGCCCGTGAACAGCGCGAGCAGATCGAAGCCCGGTGCGTCGAGCGCATCGGAGCCGAGCGTTACGTGCTCGCCTTCGATCGTGAGAATGTCGAGCTTGAGAATGTTGTGGACCGTGAGTCCGTATTTGAGGCAGTGCACGCCGCCCGCGTTTTCCGCGACATTGCCGCCGATCGAGCAGGCAATCTGCGACGACGGGTCCGGCGCGTAATACAGGCCGTGAACCGATGCGGCATGCGAGATCGCGAGATTGCGCACGCCCGGTTGCACGCGGGCCGTGGCGGCTTCGGGGTCGATGTCGAGAATCCGGTTGAAGCGCGCCATCACGAGCAGGATGCCTTTTTCGAGCGGCAGCGCGCCGCCGGACAGCCCCGTTCCCGCGCCGCGCGCCACCACCGGGATGCGCGCTTCATGCGCATACCGCAGCAGCTTTGCGACCTGCTCCACGGTCTCCGGCAACGCGACCAGCAGCGGCGTCGTGCGATACGACGCGAGGCCGTCGCATTCGAACGGGTGCAGGTCCTCGGCTTCGTGAAGGATCGTCAGGTCCGGCACGCGCTGACGCAACCGCGCGACGACCTCGTTCCTGTCGTGTGCAATGAGCGGGCCGTCCAGCGCCTCGTCGTAGCGATAACTCATCGAATGTCTCCCCGCTCGTGCTACAGATTCCGGCGAATTGCGCACGCGTGTCCGAACCCATGTCCAGATCCGATTGTTGAGGCAAGCAGGCTGCGCTGTCGATAGGCCGGATCAGTGGTCTTACCAGTTTTTTGCCGCGAGGATGATGTGACTCGCCCTCGATACCTATAAAACGTGGCAATCTTGGCGGGTTGCGTGACCAGGCCGAATGCTGGCGATACTGGTCGTACCAGCAGGAGAGAGGGCAATGGACACAGCCGGAACCACGGGAACCGCGCCGGCGCTTCAGGTCGCCGACGTCGTAGCGGAAAGGATCGAACGCCTGATCGTCGACGGCGTGCTGAAAGCGGGCCAGCCGCTGCCGTCGGAGCGACGGCTCGTCGACAAGCTAGGCGTGTCGCGCACCGCGCTGCGGGAAGGGCTGAAACTGCTGCGGGCGCGCGGCATCATCGAAACGGCGCACGGACGCGGCTCCTATGTCGCGAGCCTGACGAAGCCGCCCGAGACGTCGCCGTTGATGCATCTGCTCGGCTCGCAGCCGCGTACGCTCTATGACCTGTTCGAAGTGCGCGGCCTGCTCGAAGCAGAGTCGGCGCGTCTTGCCGCGCTGCGCGGCACGCCGGCGGACTACGTGCTGATCACGCGCCGTTATGAGGAAATGGTCGCGGCGCACGACGTCGACACCAGCCCGTCCGGGCACGCGCGCCTCGATCATGCGTTTCATCTCGCGATCTGCGAGGCTTCGCACAATCCGGTGCTCGTTCACACGCTGGGTTCGTTGACCGACCTGCTGCTGAGTTCGGTCTTCGCGTCGGTCAACAATCTCTATCATCGCGAGCCGCACAAACGCACCATCGACCGGCAGCATGCGCGGCTCTACAACGCGGTGACGGGCAAGCTGCCGACCCAGGCGCGCAAGGCGGCCGCCGACCATATCGCCGGCGTATGCGCGAGCCTGCGGGAAATCGAGCAGGAGGAACAGCGCCTCGTACGCTCGACGCTCCGGCTCGAAGGCTGGCGCTGAAAAACAAACCGCCGGGGGTTGCCCGGCGGATCAAAGGCGCGACCGGGTCGCGACAGCGTGGAAATCGTCAGAAGCTGTTCCAGTCGCCGGAGCCCGCGGTTTGCAGCGTCCCGCTGGAACGCGCCGCAGCAGGCTTCCGTGCTGGCGCGGCAGGCTTCGTGCGCGGCTGCGCCACCGCTGCGCTGCCGGCTTCGTGCGACGCGGCCAGCCTGAACATCGACACCGACGATTTCAGTTCCTTCGCCTGCGATTCGAGCGCGCCGGCAGCGGCCGCCGCTTCTTCGACGAGCGCGGCATTCTGCTGGACGACTTCGTCCATCTGCGTGATCGCGAGGTTGACCTGGCCGATCCCCTTGCTCTGTTCCCGCGACGCCGCGGAGATTTCGCCCATGATGTCCGCGACGCGCTGGATTTCCCGGGTGATCTCGTTCATCTTCTCGCCGGTTTCGCGTACGGTCGCGGCGCCGGTCTGCACCCGCGACACGGAGTCGTCGATCAGTTCCTTGATTTCCTTCGCCGCGCCCGAGCAACGCTGGGCCAGCGAGCGCACTTCCGACGCGACCACCGCGAAGCCCCGCCCCTGCTCGCCGGCGCGCGCCGCTTCGACGGCCGCGTTCAATGCGAGGATATTGGTCTGGAACGCGATGCCCTCGATGAGGCCGACGATGTTGGCGATCTTGTCCGAGCTTGCGTTGATGCCGTCCATCGTTTCGACCACGCGCGACACGGCCACGCCGCCCTGCTGCGCCGCCTGCGCGGCATTCGCGGCGAGCTGGTTCGCCTGGCCCGCGTTGTCCGCGTTCTGCGTGACGGCCGACGTCAGCTCCTCCATGCTGGACGCGGTTTCCTCCAGCGAGGCCGCCTGCTCTTCCGTGCGCTGCGACAGGTTCTGGTTGCCGGCCGCGATCTGGTAGGTGGCGGTCGCAATCGACTCGGCGGACGTCTTGATCGTGCCGATGGTCTGCGAAAGCTGCTCCTGCATGCGCTTCATCGAATACAGCAGACTGGAGCGGTCGTTCGGCGTCGTGTTCACCGTCACGGTCAGATCGTTATTCGCAATCTGATTCGCGATTTCAGCCGCATACGACGGCTCGCCGCCCAGCGAGCGGAAAATGCCGCGATTGAGCGGCACGACCACGCCGGCCAGCACCGCCGCCAATACCACCAGCATTTCCAGTCCGCGATAAAGCGACGCGCGGAATGCGGCGTCGAGATCGTCGACGTAGACGCCGGTATTGAGAATCCAGTCCCACGGCTGATAACTGACGGCGTACGAAATTTTCGGCGCCGCTTCGTGAGCGCCCGGCCGCGGAAACTGGTAGGAGATGAAACCCTTTCCATCGCGCCGGATGACGGTCACGATGTTCTGGTAGATGTGATCGCCGTTTGGCCCCTGGTAGTCGTTCAGATCCTTGCCGTTCATCTGCGGCGACGTCGGGTGCATCAGCATGGTCGGGTGCGAATTGAAGATGGTCACATACCCGCCTCCGCCGTAACGTATGTTCCGGATGCTCTCCATGGCGCGCTTCTGCGCCTCTTCCACGGGAATCGAACCGGCCGCCGCCTGATCTCCGAAAGTCTTGACGACGCTGAGCGCGGTATCGGCCACATGCTCAAGGTCGGCCTTGCGCTCCTCGACCCTGATCGCCCTCATTTCGTAAGCATCGTAAATCGATATGCCCGCGAGGCAGATAAGGCTCAAGACAAGCGGCAACCAGAGTTTCTGGATAAACGACAGCTTCATACATCTCCTTTGTTGTTAATTACTTTGCGATGTGGGACTGAATAAATATGTTATCGGCCCGGGTCTTCCGATCTTTAGAACTACGGCATTAATTTCCCGGCCCGATAATCGTCCCGACAACGCAAAGACACCGAAGCTAATGCGCGGGGTCCGCATGCGGCGAAGGGCTCACGTGAGTCAGGCCCGAATCCGTCTGCCCCATGTCGTCGAGCAGGTTGCCGCGCTCGACAAATGCACGACGCATAGGACTAAGCACGAACTTCGATGCGAGCGCGGTCGCGATGGCGACTGCCGCACAGCAAAAGAGCACCGTGGTCCACGTCCCCGAGGTTTCCTTGATGACGCTGCCGAGCGGCACCAGCAGCGCCGCGACGCCCTTCGTCGTATACAACGCGCCGGCATTCGCGGTCACGTGTTTATCGCCGAAGGTGTCGCCGGCCAGCGCCGACGAGATCGCGTAGGTCTCGCCCCAGCAGAGAAAGATCAGCGGTGCGAACAGCACGAAGCCGAGCGGCGTGTGGCCGAACTGCGCTAGTCCCAGCAGCGCCGCGCCTTCGCCGAGGAACACGATGAACATCACGTTCTCGCGCCCGAAGCGATCCGAAAGGAATCCGCCAAGCGGACGCGTCAGCCCGTTCGCCAGGTTGTCGATCGAAAGCGTCAGCGATAGCAGCGGAATCGTCGCGCCAAAGAACGCCATCGGCAGCCGCGCGACGCCGAAGTCGCGCGCCATCGGGCCAAGCTGCGCCGTGGCGATCAGGCCGCCGGTGCTGACCGCCACGAAGATCACGTACATCACCCAGAACACCGGCGTCCTGAGCGTCTGCACGGTGGTCAGGTCGCGCCGCGCTTCCACGCGGGCGCGCGACGGCTTCCTGACGCGCAGGCCCGGCCGCGGACGCACCAGGAACAACGACAGAAAGAGAATCGCGCCGCCGAGGATCATCGCGAAGGTCGAAAACGCGCTCTGGTAGCCGTAGACCTTGATCGCGTTGGCGATGGGGACGACCGTCAACGCGGCGCCCACGCCGAAGCCCGTCGCGGTAAGCCCCGACGCGAACCCGCGCTTTTCGGGGAACCACTTCAGCGCATTGCCGACGCAGGTTCCGTACACGGACCCCGCGCCCAGCCCCGAGATCACCGCCGCCGTGTAGAGAACGGGCAGCGTATGAGCATGCGCGTTCAGCGTCCATGCGATGAAGACCAGCACGGCGCCGACCGCCACCACCGGACGCGGGCCGTACCGGTCCACGAACATGCCCGCGAACGGTCCGAGCCAGGTTTCGATGATGATGAAAATCGTGAAGGCTGCCTGAATGTCGTGCTCGGGCCAGCCCATCGTGTCGTGCATCGGCCGCACGAAAAGCGTCCAGCCATACTGAAGATTCGCGATCAGCGCCATGCACAGCACGCCGATCACCAGCTGCAACCACCGGGTTCGGCCATAGGCCGCGGTGGGCTCGTCAAGCTTCGGTTGATACATGAGTGCCTCCTCTCATCGTCCGTGCTGCAAGGTAATGACCGCGGTCGCCGGATAGCGCCGCGCGCCGCGCATCAAGACATGGCCCGCTCCGCCCAACTGGACACGCCGTCGAAGGACCGGAAATCTCCGATGGAACGCGCCTGCCATTGCGGATGGCTTTCCTGAATCATCCGCGCGAGCGAATTGCCGGGACCGAGTTCGAGAAACACGGTCGCGCCCCGCTCGACGGCGGCTTCGACGCACGTGTTCCAACGTATCGCCTGCATCAGTTGAGCGGCGAGCGAATCGACGGCGGCGGGCCAGTTATCGACGGCCGCGCCGCTGATGCCCGCGATCACGGGAGCCGTCGGCGCAAGCGCGTCGACGTCGTGCAAACGTTTTCGCAACGCGGCTGCGGCGGGCTGCAGAACGGAGGTATGCGAAATGATCGACACGGCAAGGCGGCGAACCGTGCTCGCCCCCGCCTGCGCGGCGTGAGTGGCGATCTGTTCGAGCGCCGGCCCGGTCCCGCCTATGACGAAATGATCGTCGCCGTTCTCGATCGCAATCTGCGCGCCGAAGCGTGTGCAGAGGGACTCCAGCTCGGGCTTCAGCAGACCGCGCACCGCCAGCATGCCGCCGTGCGCGTCGGCGCAGGCATCCATCAGCGCGGCGCGCGTGCGGGCAAGTTCGATCGTCTGCGATGCCGACAACGCGCCGGCGCAGCCATACGCGGCCAGTTCGCCGATGCTGTAGCCCGCGTACAGAACCGGCTCCGGCAGCCGGCTCGACAGCACCCGCCACGCGGCGAGCGCCGTCGCGCAGATCAGCGGCTGCGCGATCGCGTTCTGGAACATCCGGTCATCCATCGGCTCCTGGTCGAGACGCCACAGGTCCACGTCGATCAGGTGGCTCGCTTCGTCGATGACCTCTCGCGCAAGCGGCTCGTTGCGGCACGCCGCGAGCATGCCGGGACGCTGGGCGCCCTGTCCGCTGCAAAGGATAGCCAGGCCCATGACGTCAGATCCCCCGCAGTTCGTCCACGAACAGCGCGGCGGCCAGCATGTCGGCGGCGCCGCCCGGACTCAGGTTGCGCTCGACGAACGCCCGATGGATGGCGGCCACGCGATGATGCCAATGCGGAGCGCGAACGCCGCCGGCCGCGAGGAACGCGCGGCTCGCCTGCTTCACGAAATCCATTCCGTCGCGTCCGCCGCGATGAAAGACGTTGGTGTCGTCGAGCACCTCCATCACCGCGAACAGCGTCTGCACGGCGGCGACCGAGCGCGGACAGCCGGCCCCGGTGTATCGCTGCAGCGTCGGCACGGCGACCTGGCACAGCACCCGATAGCCGCCGGCGGCTGCGTCGCGCGCGCCGGTTATGCCGTATCGGGCCGCCGCTTCTCTGCCGTGGCTCGGCGGCGCGGCCGCGGCGCTCGCGAGAATGTCGGCCCCGTACGCGCGGCCGACCGTATCGCAGATCGCCTGCGCATTCAGCGGGACGCCTCGCGCATGGAGTTTTCCCGCGGCGGCCGCGAGCAGGCCGAGATTGAAGATCGCGCCGCGATGCGTGTTCACGCCGCGCGTCGCGGCGAGCATCCGGCGCTCGGCCGCCACGCCGACTCCCTGCAACACCGCGAACGGCGCATCGTGCTGCCCGCAGCGGGCGATCTGCGCGAAGTAGTGGCGCAACGAGAACAGGCTGCGGACGAACGTCGATGCGTCCATGTCGCGATGACTGCCGCTGTCGATGCGCGTGACGAGCCCCGGCTTCGGCGCGATCATCACTTCGTCGTACAGCGCATGGATCGCCGCGCGCGCGACGTGGCGCGCGAACGCCCGACCCTGCTGCGCCGGATGCTTCTGCGGCTGCTCGGGCATCCGTATCTGCATCGACGCGCCGGGGTTCATCCGCGCGCTTCCTGTACGCGCCTCGCCACTTCGACCGCGAGGGTGCGCCCGCCGCGCTCGAAGCCGGCCGCGCTGCGCCGGTCGGCGGTCGAACGGTCGGCCAGCGCGTTGCGCAGCGCGGCGGCCAGATCGCCTTCCCATACGCCGTCGACAATGCCCAGCTTGACGAAGCTCGGCACGCCCGGCGCGAACACCGCCGAACTGGCGCACAACGCTTCGAGGCGGTCGAGCGGAATCTGCGTGATCCGGCTCATCGCCGGCAGGTTCATCACGTGAATGTGCGCCTCCGGCACCGCGTAGGTCCGGTCGGCGATCATGCCGGCCGCGAGGAAGCCGCCCGAAATCGCCTGATCGTAGACGAGGCTCAGCACCTGGTGGCCGCGCGTGCGCGCGACTTCGAGGCACTTCGTGAGATGCGCGAGATAACCGTTGTTCGCGAGCAGTTCGTCGCGACGCGACAGCCGCTGGCCGGCGTTATCGACAAGGAGAAGAATCGGCATGCCCGGCGACTCCTGCATCACGCGCAGCACGTGGCCGGCGAGCGCAAGCGCGGTCTCGACGCCGATCGGCGCATGCCCGACGGTGCCGATCAACGCGACGCGGCCGCTCGCGGTCGTCCCCGCAAGGGTTCCTTCTCCCGCCACCACATCGCCTTCCACCGTCGTGCGATGACCGTCGGGAAACAACTGGTCGAGACAATCGGCAAGATTCATCGCGCGCCTCCGCTCGTGGTTTCGCGCCGATGCGCGGTGGTGGCGAGAAATGCTTCCGTGTCGAGTTCGGTCAGCACCGACGGGTCGTCGACACCCAGGCCCGCCCAGATGTCGAGCGCGTCGCCGCACGCGCCGAATCTCTCGATCCGCTTGGCAAGGCGTGCATGTTCGGCCAGCACGAAATCGAGGTCGAGCGGCGCGGACCGGTCGAGCAGCCCGGCCGCCGCGTTGCGGAACGCGTCGAGGTCGTCATCGACCAGCTGGTCGATCTCGCCGAGCAGATAACGATGCTTGCCGCCCATCGTGCGCCACACGAGCGCGCGGTCCCTCGAATCGAATTCCTCCACGCCTTGCGCGGTCTCGATCACTTCGGGACCCGAAACAGATAGCCGCCCCGCTTCGCTCATCACGATCGTGTCGCAGCAACGCGCGACGATGCCCATGCCGCCGTAACAGCCGTTCCCGCCGCCGATCAGCACCATCACCTGCACGCCGGCATGCCGCGCGTCGAACACCGCGCGCTGGATCTCGGAGATGGCGACGAGGCCCGCATTCGCTTCATGCAGACGCACGCCGCCGGTTTCGAGCATCAGCACGACGGCGGCGGGTTTCTCCGCCACGGCGCGCTGAAGCAGGCCCGTGAGCTTCGCGCCGTGAATCTCGCCGACCGCGCCGCCCATGAAACGGCCTTCCTGCGCGGCCACGAACACGCGCTCTTCCGCAAGACGGCCCTCGCCGATCACGATGCCGTCGTCGAACGCAACCGGGACGTCGAGCGCGGCGAGGTGCGGGCTTGTCATCCGTTCGCGCGGATCGAGCCATTCGACGAAGGTGCCCGCGTCGCACAGCCCATGCGCGCGCTCGCGCGCGGTCGATTCGAGGTAGCTTTGCCGTAGCGGCGCGAGGCCGCTGACCAATCCTTCATCGCGCGTATTCATGGACGCCCCTCGTCGAGCGTCTGCGACGCCTGCGCAAGACGCAGGCTCACCACTGCGGGGGTCGCGCCGCTGTCGTTGACGGTGATGCGCGTGTCCGCGAGCGGCCGCGCCGCGACGAAGCGTTCCATGACCGCGCGCCACGTGGTCTCGAAGCCGTGCACCGACGTGTTGACATCGACCTCGCAACGCCCGTCGAGCGCCTGCCGTTCGACGAGGACTTCGAGGTCGCCGGACGCGACCACGCCCGCAATCGCATACACGCCGCGACTGCTGGACGCGAGGCCTTCGAATGAAAATCGAAGCTGCTCCATACCTGATGCTCCTGTGTATATCGACGCCCCGGAAGGCAACCAGCCCTACCAGTTCCGAAATCGCTTCGGCGGGTCGTAAAGTCCGCTGGACCAGCGCACGAGATCCTTGATCGAACGCGCCGCGAGCAGATCTCGCGTCGCGTGCAATGGATTGATGCCGATGTCTTCCGGCCGCCGTATCACGCCGCGCGCGCGCAAGGCCTCGACCATCCGCGCGTCGCGCGCGAGGCCGGCGGGCGTGAAGCCGCTCACGCCGCGAATCGCCTGCTCCCGTTCCTCGGCGCTGCGGCACAGCAGGAGGTTGGCGATGCCTTCCTCCGTCACGATGTGGGTCACGTCGTCGCCGTAGACCATCACGGGCGGCAGCGCCATGTCGAACTTCTGCATCAGGTCCCACGCGTCGAGCCGCTCGACGAACGTCGGCTGCATCTTTTCGCCGAACGTCTCCACCATCTGCACGACGAGCTTGCGTCCGCGCGGCATCGCGCCGGCATCGTTCGACGAGGCTTCGCGGCCCGCCTTCAGCCAGGCGTCGCTCGTATGACGCCGCGCGCGCGAATCGCAGCCGAAGTTCGGCGCGCCGCCGAAACCCGTCATGCGATTGCGGGTGGCCGTGGAGCTGTTGCCTTGCAGATCGATCTGCAGCGTCGAGCCGATGAAGAGATCGGAATAGTGACCGGCCAGCTGGCAGAACACGCGGTTCGAACGCAGGCTGCCGTCCGGACCGGTGAAGAAGATGTCCGGCCGCGCGGCGACGTACTCCTCCATGCCGAGTTCCGAGCCGGCGGAGTGAATCGACTGCACGAAACCCGACTCGATCGCGGGAATCAGCGTGGGGCACGGATTCACCGACATGTGCGTGCAGATCTTGCCGCGCAGCCCGAGGCTTTGTGCGTAGGTCGGCAGC
The DNA here is from genome assembly GCF_900104845.1 of Paraburkholderia caballeronis. Taxonomy (NCBI): domain Bacteria; kingdom Pseudomonadati; phylum Pseudomonadota; class Betaproteobacteria; order Burkholderiales; family Burkholderiaceae; genus Paraburkholderia; species Paraburkholderia caballeronis. The sequence goes on from NZ_FNSR01000002.1 coordinate 322,854, forward strand.
AGCAGTTCGATCGCCGCGGTGTCGAAACCGATTCCATGGTTCAGCCGCGTGACGCCGTACTCGGCATAGATGCCCTTGATGACCATCATCGCCATCAGGATCTGGATCTCGGTGATCGCGGCCGGGTCGCGCGTGAAGATCGGCTCGATGTAATGCGGCTTCGGCGAACGCACGACGAAATTGACCCAGTCGGACGGCACGTCGACGCGCGGCACCTTGTCGACCAGTTCGTTCACCTGTGCGATCACGATGCCGTTCTTGAACGCGGTCGATTCCACCACCGCGGGCGTGTCCTCGGTATTCGGCCCGGTGTACAGATTGCCTTCGCGGTCGGCGCTCTGCGCCGCGATGAAGCTCACGCGCGGCGTCAGATCGCAGAAATAGCGGCCGTAAAGTTCGAGATACGTATGAATCGCGCCGATGCGCACCTTGCCCTCGGCGACGAGATTCGCGAGCCGCACGCCCTGCGGTCCGGAGTACGAAAAGTCGAGGTCGCGTGCGATGCCCTTGTCGAAGATATCGAGGTGCTGCGGCAGCGCGATGTTGGACTGCACGATGTGCAGGTCATGCACGCGTTGCGGATCGACCTTCGCGAGACAGGCGGACAGAAAATCCGCATGCTTCTGGTTGTTGCCCTCGATGCACAGACGATCGCCTGGTTCGAGCACCGCTTCGAGCAGCCTCACGACCGCGTCGGGTTCGACCTGCTTGCCCTGCGCGATCGCGCCGGCCCGTTCGAGCCGCGCGGCCTTGCTGACCGCGAGCCGGTTCCATTGCGCATCTACGTCCCGCTTCATAAGGTCTCCGTCAGAGCGTGGGCGAGTCGAGCCCCTGCCGGCCGCCCCTTATTGTCGTCAACTCATATGCGTCTGATATTTATCACGAACTAGTGTAGACAGGCGCGGATGGGATTCAAAACCGTGTTTACCCTGGGATGGCGAACCCGCGAGGTGCGCGTGGCAGCGGGAACGAGCGGCCGCTAGCCCGGCGCGGCGTTCTCGCGCTCAAGCGCCCGCTGTGCGAGTTCTTCGCCGAAGTCGATCAGACGGTCGCTCGCCGCGGCGGCCGCGGCGGCGTCGCCCGATGCGATCGCGCGCGCCAGCACCGCATGACGCGACGCGGACACGGCGAGCACCTGCGCATCGCGGGACCGCTGAAACCAGAAGCGCCGCGACGGCCCTTGCAGCAGCCGGATCGCATCGACGACGAATTCATTGCCGCAGACAGCGAGGCACAGTTCGTTGAAGACCTTGTCGGCATGGACGAAGCGCAGCGTATCAGAATTCGCGGCCGCTTCCTCGAAAGCGGCGGCCAGTTCGTGCAGCGTCGCACGCTGGGCGTCGCCGCATTCGCGGGCCGCAAGCTGAGCGAGCAGCCGCTCGACCTCGCGGCGCATGGCCAGCAGCCGTTTTTGCGTGAGCGCGTCGATCGTGCAGATGACGATGCCGCGCTTCGGACGAACTTCGAGCAGATTTTCGCGCGCGAGCCGCCGCACCGCCTCGCGCGTGGGCATGCGGCTCATGCCGATCAGGTCGCTGAGCTGCGCCTCGGTGACCGTCGCGCCCGGCGCGACCTGCTGCGTGACGATCGCCTCTTCGAGCAGCCGGTAGGCCTGCGTCGCGAGCGTATCGGGCTTGTCCCGATGCCCCGCGGCATCCGGACTGTCGGGCGCATGTCCAGCAGAGACGCGCATGATGGGGGGAACTACAGCGCGGTCAGGGTAGCCCGCGTAAACGCCTCGATATTGTCCAGTAGCGCATCGAGCGCCTTGCCGGCGCCGTCGATGTCGCCGTCCGCGATCGCCTGCGCGACCGCGCCGTGCAGCCGGGCCATCTCGGGCAGATCGGCCGCCTGCCGGTAGTGGTAATACCAGAAGCGCCGCGACAAACCGTGCATCAGCCGCATCGCGCCTTCCGCGAATTCGTTGCGCGACGCAATCAGGCACAGCTCGTTGAACTCGCGATCGAGCCGGACGAACGTGACGTCGTCGTTGGCCGCCGCCGCTTCCGCGAACTCGGCGGCCAACTGGCCGAACACCTCGCGCTCTTCCGGCGTTGCGCTGCGCGCCGCACTGCGGCACACGAGCCGTTCGACTTCGCGACGCGCACGCAACAGCTTCAACTGCTTCTTCACGTCGATTTCGGGCACCAGCAGCCCGCGTTGCGGAAGAATCACGATCAGATGCTCGCGCGCGAGCCGCTGGATCGCTTCGCGAATCGGCGTGCGGCCGATGCCGGTCATTTCGCTCAACGACAACTCGGAAACCGAAGTGCCGGGCGCGATCTGCAACGTGACGATCGCCTCTTCGATCTGCGCATAAGCCTGCTCCGTCAGGCTCTCCTTCTGCGGCGGCTTGAATTGTCCGGCGCGCGCCGGCGTGGACGCGCGAGCGCGCGACGACCTGGTCGCCGCGGTGGACTTGCGGGCAGCTCGTTCAGCGGACATGAAAACCTCGACGCGTATTCCACAGATATACACATTGTATAGGGCGACCTGACCGCGTGCCAGCTATCCGGGTATCCGCGCAACACCTGACGCGGCGGCTCGCTGCCGGACACGCGGTCATGACCGCCCACCGGTGGTCACCGGTTTTCAGATCGGCGTCATCACGCGTCGCTCGTCGACGGTCAGTTCCGGGCCATCGAGCGTCACGCGCGAATGATCGTTCCGGAAACGCTCGATGATCGGCTTCAGTTCTTCCTTCACGTGCCGCTCGCTGTAGCCGTTGAACAGCGTGCCGGGCAGGCTGCGGCGCAGGTCGGTCGTCCCCAGCACCCAGTCGGCGATCGGAAACGTGAGGTTCATGTTGTACTTCATCATGATCCCCATGTTGTGATGCGCGGTGTGGTGGCGCCGGATCGTGTTGACGAACGGCATGTTGCGCACGAACCAGTTGTCGTGGACGTGGCAACAATAGTGAAACGTCTCGTAGGTCAGATACATCGCGACCATCGTGATGAACACGATATAACCGGCATTGGCATTGAAGATCAGCGACGCGATATAACCCAGCAGCGTGCCGCCGACGCCGAGCGTCACGAGCACCCGCCACGGGAAGAACACGATGCGGAACTCGCGCGTCGAGTCGATGGTGGCTTCGTTGTCGGTGAAATACTGATGGTGCTGACGCGTATGGCGCTCGTAGATCGCGCGCAGCGCGTACACGTCGATGCGCCGGTGCATGACAAAACGGTGCATCGCCCACTCGACGAAATTGCCGGCGAGAAACACGGGTATCGCGAGCAGCCATTCCCAGCCCGCGTCATGCAACTGATGCACGCAATACCCGATCGCCGCCGCGCCGGCCACATACAACACCGCGACGTGCAGCAGCCCGTTGTAGAGCGGGCTGATGTCGGCCTTGTACTGCTCCCTGAACCTGCGTTGACGCTCGGTCATCATGGTCGTGTCCCCTATGGTAAGTCGCCGACAACGGCGATCTGACTAACATATTAGTTGAATATGTATTGTCGTCAAGCTGTCTCTGCGGCTTGCGGCCAGGGACTTTCACCGAGTTCGCCGTGCCATGCGCGGAGCACCGCGCGGCGATACGCGCCGGCCACGTCCGGCACCGGAAACGAACCGGCGAGGCGCGTGACGCCGAGCGCGTCGTGCGTCAGCGCGTCGAGCGCGTCTTCCGCAATGCCGAGTTCGCGCAGGTCGGACGGAATGCCGACGTCGCGGACCAGTTCGCGCAGCGTATGCGCGAGCGCGTGGATCGTCGCATCGGGGTCCGCCCCGCCAACACCGAACAGACCGGCGATTTCCAGCAGTTCGGCCCGCCGTGTCTGCGCGAGTTCGCCGAGCACGTAAGGCAGCATCACCGCATTGGTGGTGCCGTGCGAACGGTGCGTCAGCCCGGCCACCGCATACGCGATGCCGTGGACCGCGTTGAGGCCGGCGCTGCCATAGGACAGCGCCGCATAGATGCTCGCGTAGCACATGCCCGTGCGCGCCTCGACGTCGGCTCCGTTGTCGTAGGCCCGGCGCAGATAACGCACGCACAGCACGATGGCCTCCCGCGCGAACATCATCGTCAGCGACGAACGTCCGCTATAACCTGGATCAGGATGGCCGTCGCGCGCGAATTCCGCCGAATCCATCGTCAGATATGACTCGATCGCATGCGTAAGCGCATCGATGCCAGCGTCGGCGGTCACGTTCGGCGGACAGCTATAGGTCAGTTCCGGGTCGATCAGCGCGATCTGCGGTCGGAGCGCGTTGTCCATCACGGCGACCTTGGTCGCGTTCTCCGGATCGACGAGGATCGCGCCGGGTGTCGCTTCGGAGCCGGTGCCGGCCGTCGTCGGCAGCGCGATCAACGGCAGCGGCTGCGGCGCCACTGCGAGCGCGCCGACGAATTCGCGCACCGGACGGCCGTCGCGCAAGGTCAGGGCCAGCGCCTTCGCAAGATCGATGTTGCTGCCGCCGCCGAGCGCGACCACGTGATCGGGCTCGATCCCGCCGAGCCGCTCGCGGATGCGGCGGGTCGCGTCGTCGACGAGCGTCGTGCGCGGGTCCGGCTCGCCGCCGTCGAACACTTCATACGCGATGCCGTGTGCCGCCGCGGCCTGCACGAATTCGTTCACCCAGGGACTGTGCCCGGTGAAAAAACGGTCGGTCACCAGCACGCCGCGCCGGTAGCCGAGGCGGGCCACCAGTTCGGGCAACTGGCGTCGCGCGCCAGCCCCGATCACCAGCCGTCCGGGTGCGCAGAAATGAATCGTGTCGTGAATTCTCATGGTGTCTCCAGGATCGGCGCTTGTTCGACAAGGAAGGTCCGCATCGCTTCAGCGAGCGCGGCGGTATGTGCAGTGAGAATCGTGTGGCCGCCGCCCGCAATCTCGACCAGACGCGCGCGGGGCAGCCCGTCGGCCAGCCAGCGCGCGTGCTGAAACGGGCAATCGTCATCGTCGCTGCCGTGAACGATCAGCGTGGGGAGATCGATGGTTTCGAGCAGCGGCCGATGGTCAGCCGTCCGTATCGACTGCCAGGTCCACGCGACGGCCTGCCGGTCGGCGGCCTCGGACAGCTTCAGACGCACCTCGCGCGCGGCGATCTCGTCGTGCAACGCCCTTTCGTCGCGCGCGGAAAACCATTGGGTCATGCAGAGCGCCGGACTGCCCGATACCAGCACCAGCGCGCGCGGCAGCCGGCCGACCCGATGCGTCACGTAATCGAGCGCGACCGATACGCCGAGACTCCATCCGGCCAGCACGTAGGGGCCGTCGCCGATGTGCCGCGCGACCGTTTCCGCGACGTCGTCGGCATAACGCGCGAGCGTGTAGTCGTCGGCGCACGCGCCTCGCCACGCAGCGCCGCGTCCGCGCAGATTCGGCAACACGAAACGCGCGTCGTCGTGCAGTTCACGTGCGCCGGGCAACCATGCCGCGCGCGTGCCCTGGATGCCGTGCAGCGCGAGCACAGGCACCTCCCCGGCGCCGGTCTGGATGACGTCCATGGGGTCTCCCGGTTTGTATATTAGTGATGTATTAGATGAATATTCAATTCCGAAGTCAAGTGGAGACGGAGGCGGATCGGACGAAACGGAGAGGATCGGAGCGGCACCCGGATGGCGGCGGCCGCGCGACAACCATCGGCGCCGTGACTTCAAGGCCCGTTCGTTCAAGCCGGTCATCGCGACGTTGCCTGGCGGCGATCCGTACGGAGAGACAGGTTGAATCGACACTCGCAGGCGGGCGTTCGAAGTCCGCTCGCGGCGGCGTCTTTATAAAAGAATCAGCATTACATTTCTTTTAAATGAATTATTGCGAAAAAAACATCAATATCGATTCCGACGAAAAATCGACATAGTAAATATTGGTAATAAAAATCCGGATTCGCCGCTGGACAACCGCCGGCGGCAATCGCGCCTGCGCGGCCACGACGAAGGGACGCCCGGAAAACACCGTCACGCGGAGGCACCGCGACCTCTCACGGGATTACGCACGAACGAAATTTGGCTGGGATAGAGTTAGGCATCCGTGCGAATGCGTATTGGATCGCTCCAAAACTGTTTCCGATTGCTGTACATTCCCGCGTTGACCCGATTCAGGCGCCGCCAGCCGGGGCTCATCGGTCGCGCGGAAAAGATTGAAATGAATTTGAAACCTTGACGGCCAGGCCGACACCCCATCGGCCCGGCCGCTTGAGTCGTGCCTAAACCCCATTTGAACCGAGGCGTTGGCGGAATCGGACGCGCCGATAAAGCGCTTCCGTCCGTCAGCAATCCCGGAACAAGGATTATGTACCGCGTCTTTCAGCAAAACGCCTTTAGCCAGGACGGCATGGATCGTCCCCGGCGCCTTTCGCGAGCCGCGCCGCCGGTCAGGGCCGAAGTCCGCCCGCCGCTGACGCGCGACGCGATGCCCGGACGCCGTTCAGTTCAACCCCAAGTCCTGGATATTTCATGCTCGCGCTAGTACGTATCGCGCTTCGACGGCCCTATACGTTTGTCGTCCTCGCGATCCTCATCCTGATCATAGGACCGCTGTCCGCGCTCAAGACGCCGACCGACATCTTCCCGGACATCCGCATCCCCGTCATCAGCGTGGTGTGGCAATACACGGGCCTGCCGCCGGATCAGATGGTCGGACGCATCACGTCGCCGTTCGAACGCTCGCTGACCACCACCGTCAACGACATCCAGCACATGGAAGCGGAATCGGTGAACGGCTTCGCGGTCATCAAGATCTTCTTCCAGCCGGGCGTGAACGTCAGCAACGCGAACGCCCAGGTAACCGCGGTGTCGCAGACCCAGTTGCGCCAGTTGCCGCCGGGCACCACGCCGCCGCTGATCCTGAACTACAACGCGTCGACGGTGCCGATCATCCAGCTCGCGCTGTCAGGCAAGGGGCTGTCGGAACAGAACCTGGGCGACCTCGGGTTGAACCAGTTGCGTCCGGCGCTCGTCACCGTGGCCGGCGCGTCGATTCCGTATCCGTTCGGCGGCAAGTCGCGCCAGGTGCAGATCGACGTCAACCCGGCCGCGATGCAGGCGCGCGGCCTGTCCGCGCAGGACGTCGCGAACGCGCTCGCGAGCCAGAACCTGCTGACGCCGATCGGCACGGAAAAAATCGGCGATCACGAATACACGCTGCAACTGAACAACGCGCCGTCCGCGCTCAAGGCGCTCGGCGACCTGCCGATCAAGGCGGTCAACGGCACCACGGTTTATATCCACGACGTCGCCAACGTCCGCGACGGCAGCCCGCCGCAGACGAACATCGTCCACGTGGACGGCAAACGCTCCGTGCTGATGTCGGTGCTGAAGAACGGTTCGGTGTCGACGCTCGGCATCATCTCGGGCATCAAGCAGCACGTGATCGACGCAAAGGCGTCGCTGCCGGACGCATTGCAGATCGCGCCGATCGGCGACCAGTCGCTGTTCGTGCGCGCGGCGATCAGCGGCGTGGCGCGCGAAGGCGTGATCGCGGCCGCGCTGACCAGCCTGATGATCCTGCTGTTCCTCGGTAGCTGGCGCTCGACGCTGATTATCGCGACGTCGATTCCGCTCGCGATTCTCGGCTCTATCGCAGCGTTGTCCGCGCTCGGCGAGACCCTCAACATCATGACGCTCGGGGGGCTCGCGCTCGCGGTGGGGATTCTCGTCGACGACGCGACCGTCACCATCGAGAACATCAACTGGCACCTCGAACACGGCAAGCAGGTCGAGGAAGCGATTCTCGACGGCGCGGCGCAGATCGTCACGCCGGCGTTCGTCGCGCTGCTGTGCATCTGCATCGTGTTCGTGCCGATGTTCTTCCTCGACGGCGTGGCGCGCTTCCTGTTCGTGCCGATGGCCGAGGCCGTGATCTTCGCGATGATCTCGTCGTTCATCCTGTCGCGGACGCTCGTGCCAACCATGGCGAAGTACCTGCTGCATCCGCACAATCTGAACGAGGACGAGCACGAAAAGAAACGGCCCGGCCCGCTGGGACGCTTCCAGCAGGGCTTCGAACGCCGCTTCGAGAAGATTCGCGCGGGCTATCGCGGCCTGCTCGAACTGGCGCTGAATCATCGCGTGCCGTTCGTGAGCGGGTTCCTCGCGTTCGTGCTGCTGTCGTTCGCGCTGGTGCCGCTGCTCGGCCGCAACTTCTTCCCGGACGTGGACGCGGGCCAGATCCTGATGCACGTGCGCGCGCCGGTCGGCGTGCGGGTCGAGAAAACCGCGCAGATCTTCGCGAACGTGGAGAACTCGATTCGCCAGATCATCCCGCCCGACGAACTCGGCACGATGGTCGACAACATCGGCCTGCCGGTCAGCGGCATCAATCTCGCGTACAACAACACGGGCACCATCGGCTCGCAGGACGGCGACATCCAGATCGCGCTGAACGAAGGCCACCGCCCCACGGCCGACTACGTGCGGCAGATGCGCGAGCAGTTGCCGCGCCTCTATCCGGGCGTGACCTTCTCGTTCCCGCCGGCGGACATCATCAGCCAGATCCTGAACTTCGGCTCGCCGGCGCCGGTCGACCTACAGGTGCGCGGCAACAACCTGCCCGCGAACTTCGCGTATGCGACCCGCCTGCTGCGCGAGATCCGCCGGATTCCCGGCGTGGTCGACGCGCGCATCCAGCAGGCGCAGAACTCGCCGACGTTCAACGTCGACGTGGACCGGACCCGCGCGCAGTTACTCGGCATCAACGAGCGCGACGTGACCAACAGCCTCGTGGTGAACCTCGCCGGTTCGAGCCAGGTCGCGCCGACGTTCTGGCTGAACAGCGCGAACGGCGTGTCGTATCCGATCGTGATGCAGACGCCGCAATACAACCTCGATTCGCTCGCGTCGCTGCAAAACCTGCCGATCACGTCGAGCCAGCAGAGCAACGGGCAGATCCTCGGCGGCCTCGCGACCCTGCAACGCGTGAACACCAACGCGGTCGTCAGCCAGTACAACATCCAGCCGATGGTCGAGATCTTCGCGACCACCCAGGATCGCGATCTCGGCGCGGTCGCGGCCGACATCCAGCAGGTGGTGAAGAACAACGCCGCCACGCTGCCGAAGGGTTCGTCGATCGCGCTGCTGGGCCAGGTGCAGACCATGAACAGCGCGTTCGCCGGCATGCTGTTCGGGCTGCTCGGCGCGATCGTGCTCATCTATCTGATCGTCGTGGTCAACTTCCAGTCGTGGGCCGATCCGTTCGTGATCGTGATGGCGCTGCCGGCGGCGCTCGCCGGCATCATCTGGATGCTGTTCGCCACCCATACCACGCTGTCCGTGCCCGCGTTGACCGGGGCGATCATGTGCATGGGGGTGGCGACCGCCAACTCCATCCTCGTGGTCAGCTTCTGCCGCGAGCGCCTCGCCGTCCACGGCGATCCGTTCAAGGCCGCGCTCGAAGCCGGCTTCACCCGCTTCCGCCCGGTGCTGATGACCGCGCTGTCGATGATCATCGGCATGGCGCCGATGGCGCTCGCGCTCGGCGAAGGCGGCGAACAGAACGCACCGCTTGGCCGCGCCGTGATCGGCGGCCTGCTTTTCGCCACCACCGCGTCACTGCTTCTCGTACCGGTGATCTTCTGCATTGTTCACTCGCGCCCTGGCCGCGCGGCTGCCCCGAGACCTGCTACGGAAGGACCCGCTCATGTCGTCTGAACCTGTTGTCACCACCCGGCCGGTGCCGCGCCGCCGACTCGTCGTCAGCGGCGTGGTCGGGATCGCCGTCGTCGTCGGCGTAGTCGTCGCGGGCGTGGCGCTGCGCGCCGTCGATGCCCGCAATCTCAAGACGTGGACCAATGCGCAGGCGATCCCGACGGTCGTCGTGATCCATCCGGCGAGCGCGCCGAGCGGGCCGACGCTCGACCTGCCGTCGCGGCTCGAAGCGTATTCGCGCGCGCCGATTTTCGCGCGCGTGAGCGGCTACCTGAAGTCGTGGAACGTCGATATCGGCGCGCCCGTGAAGGCCGGGCAACTGCTCGCCGTGATCGAATCGCCGGAACTCGACCAGCAACTGATCCAGGCGCGCGCGGACCTCGCCAGCGCGCAGGCCAACGCCGCGCTCGCCGGCACCACCGCGAAACGCTGGCAGGCGCTGCTCGGCACCGATTCGGTCGCGCAGCAGGAAGTCGACGAACGCACCGGCGACTACACCGCGAAAAAAGCGGCCGTCGCGGCCGCGCAGGCCAACGTCGACCGGCTGCTCGCGACCAAGGGCTTCGAGCGCATCGTCGCGCCGTTCGACGGCGTAGTGACCGCGCGCGACACCGACGTCGGCGCGCTCATCAACGCGGGCAGCGGCGGCGCCGGACAGGAACTGTTCGTCGTCTCCGACGTGAAACGGCTGCGCGTGTACGTGCAGGTGCCGCAGAGCTACGCGCCCGACGTGCGCAGCGGCACCACCGCCACGCTGACCGTGCCGGAATATCCGGGCCAGCGGTTCACCGCGCGCGTGGTCGCGTCGGCGGATTCGGTCAATGCGGCGTCGGGCACGACGCTGGTTCAACTGCTGGTCGACAACAGCGACGGCAAGCTGCTGCCGGGCGGTTTCGCGAGCCTCCAGTTCAAGCTGCCGGTGCAGCCGAACTCGGTGCGGATTCCGGCCAGCGCGCTCGTGTTCGACGCGCATGGCCTGCGGGTCGCGACGCTCGGCGCGAACAGCCAGGTCGTGTTCAAGACGGTGACGATCAATCGCGATTTCGGCGACTCGGTCGAGATCGGCGCCGGCCTCACCGCGACGGACCGCGTGATCGACACGCCGCCGGACGGGCTGGTCGATGGAGATCGCGTGCAGCTCGGCAGCACCCCGACCGGGGGGGCCGCGCATGGCTAGCATGAGCAGGATCGCGGCAGCAAGGGGGCCGGCGCTGCTGGCCGGCGTCCTCGCGCTCGCGGGATGTTCGCTCGCGCCGGACTACCACGTGCCGCCGACGCCGGTCGCCGCGCAGTACCAGACGATCGGCCCGTGGGTCAACGCGCAGCCCGCGGACCAGTTGAGCCGCACCGACTGGTGGAAGATCTACAACGATCCGCGGCTCGACGATCTCGAACAGCGGCTGCTCGCGAACAACACCGACCTTGCCGCGGCCTACGCGCATTACCGGCAGGCCAGGGCGTTCGTCGATCAGGTGTCGTCGAATCTGTTCCCGCATGTCAGCGCGAGCGCGATTCCGCAGCGCGACCGCCAGTCCGACACGCGGCCGCTGCGCGCCGGCGGCCCCGACTACTACAACTCGGCCACGCTCGGCGGCGAGGTCGATTACGACCTCGATCTGTGGGGACGCGTGCGCGATTCCGTGGCGGCGGGCAAGGACGAGGCGCAGGCCACCCAGGCCGATCTCGCGTCCGTGCAACTGAGTTTGCAGGTCCAGCTTGCCGACAGTTATATCCGCCTGCGCGGACTCGACCAGCAGACGCAGTTGCTGACCGACACCGTCGCGGCATACGCACGCGCGCTGGAACTCACGCAAACGCTGCATGGCGGCGGAATCGTATCGGGGCTCGACGTCTCGCGCGCGAAGACCCAGTTGTCGGCGACGAAATCGCAGTTGTCGCAGAACCTCGCGCAGCGCGCGCTGATCGAACACGCGATCGCCGAACTGATCGGCACGTCCGCCTCTGAATTCAGCCTGCCGCCGCAGACCGCGTCGCTCGCGCTGCCGGTCATTCCGGTCGGCGTGCCGTCCACGTTGTTGCAGCGGCGGCCGGACATCGCGGCCGCCGAGCGGCGCGTCGCGGAGGCCAATGCGAAGATCGGCGTGGCGCGCGCCGCGTATTTCCCGTCGATCACGCTGAGCCTGCAAGGCGGCTTCCAGAGTTCCGTGTATGCCGGCCTCGTCAGCGCGCCGAACATCTTCTGGGCGGTCGGTCCGCAACTCGTGCAATACGTGTTCGACGGCGGCTTGCGCCGCGCGCAGCTCGACTCCGCGAAGGCGGCAACCGACGAAGCGGGCGCGCGTTATCGCGGCGTCGTGCTGTCGGCGTTCCAGCAGATCGAGGACAATCTTTCGCTGCTGCAAGACCTCGGCACCGCGCTCGACCAGCAGCGCGACGCCGTCGATTCGGCGCAGCACGCGCTCGATCTGGCGTTGAACCGCTACCGGGAAGGGGCCGTCGGTTATCTCGACGTCGTGCAGGCGCAGACCGCGGCGCTCGACGCGCAACGCGGCGTGCTCGATCTCCAGACCCGCTTGCTGAGCGCGAACGTGCAACTGGTGAAGGCGCTCGGCGGCGGGTGGTCGAGCGAGGAGCTGGCGGTGGCGGCGCGCGCGCCGGCGCTGGTTGCGGCGGCTGGCGGGTCGAAGGGGTGAGCGTGGGGGCCGGCGCTTCGCGGCGGGATCGGTAGCCAGCCCGGGCAGAGCGTCGTGCCTCGATACGGTCGAACGCCGGGCTTGGCCCGATGGATCGCGGCGGGAGGTGGGTAACGATGGGCGCTACGTGGAGGCGCTCGTTGTAAAACCCTCCCCCCACGAGCCTGTCTGCACTTTTTGTGGACGAGGCGGGGGACCGAATCATTGCCCGCCCGCGAGGTTTGACTCCGACCTTGACGGATCGCGACCACAGTTCCGGGCGATACGCGTCGATAAGCCGGGCAGCATCAGAGTCGGCCGCTCACGTGGCAGGAAGAATTACGCGACCGTGCCGCGACGCCGTCAGGAACAACACCAACTCACTGCTGCCCCTCGGTCAGGACAGACAACCTCGTAATCCCCGCGTGCCCGACCGCGGCCATCACCTTCGCGACGGTCCCGTACGGCACGCCTTCGTCCGCCTGCAGATTGACGGACGCATCGGCATTAGCCGCCTTCAACGCGGCCATCTCGACGCCGATCTGCCCGATGTCGGTCGGCCGCTTGTCGATATAAAGATGCCCGCCGGCATCCACGCTGACCGTCACGGTTTTTTTCTGGTCGGCCGCGCCGGTGGCGACCGTCTTCGGCAGGTTCACGTGCATCGCGTTGGTGAGCAGCGGCGCGGTGACGATGAACGCGACGAGCAGCACGAGCATCACGTCGACGAGCGGCGTGATGTTGATCTCGCCAAGCACGTCATCGTTGTCGGAAGAGGACTGGAAAGCCATTATGCGACCGCCTCCTGCCTGACCGTATCGAGGACCGGGGCCGCCCGCTGACCCGCGGCGCGCGCGCGGAAACCGGCCTTCTGCGCGAGCGTGACGAAATCCGTCGCGAACGCATCGAGGTCCGCGGCCGCGCCTTTCACGCGGCGAACGAAAAAATTGTATGCGAGCACGGCCGGCACGGCGACCGCGATGCCGATGCCGGTCGCGACCAGCGCCTCGCCGATCGGACCCGCCACCACGTCGATGCTCGCCGACGCCGCGTGCGAAATCGCGCTCAGCGCATGGATGATGCCGAACACCGTGCCGAACAGCCCGACGAACGGCGCGGTGCTGCCGATCGACGCGAGCACGGCCAGCCCCGCTTCCGCGCGGCGGCGCTCGTTCTGGATCTGCTGGCGCAGATGGCGTTCGAGCAGATCGTGGCGGCTCCAGCTGTGCTCCAGATCGTCCGCGCCGCTTTCGTCGGCGCCGTCCAGCGCGTTGAAGCCGGCGGCGGCGACCCGGCCGACCGGGCTATCGGACGCGTCGAGCCCCGCGGCCGCCTGGAAGCTGCGCGCCTGCCAGAACTGCCGGCCGAAGCGCCGGCCGCGCACGGCGGCGCGATAACCCTGCACGGCCTTGACGACGATGAGCGTCCACGTGATCACGGAAAAGATGCCGAGCAGCCATAACGCGGCCGGCACGATGAAGTTGGTGGACAAGCTGTTCATGATGGACTTCTCTCCTGGTTGCCAATCGGTTGATTCATGGGGCGGGCGCCGCGAGGTCACGAGTCGAGCCGGAAATCGATCGGCACGGTGACCCAGCCGTCGGTCGGTTCGTCGCCCCGCTTCGCCGGCACGAACGTCCAGCGCCGCACCGCTTCCTGCGCGGCGTCGTCCAGCAGACGCCGGCCGCTGCCTGTCTGGATCGCGACCGAGTCCGGCTGCCCGCTCGCCAGTACGTGCACGCGCAACAGCACGCGCCCTTGCCAGCCGCGTTCCTGCGCGATCTGCGGATAGTCCGGCGCCGGGTTGTGCAGATACGCGGCGTCGCCGATCGGCGCGGTCTCGCGCGGCGGGGCCGCCGGCGCGCGCGGCGGCGGCTTGCCGGTATCGGCGGGAGCGGGAGCGGGAGCGAGCGCGACCGCGTCGTGCGGCGCGGCGGGCGGCGGCGCGGCCGGCTGCGCCGCGGGCGCCTGGTGGGCGGGGACGCGCGCCGGTCGCGGCTGGGCGGCCTTCGGCCGTGGCGGCGTCGGCGGTGCGGGAACCGGCGGCGACGGCGTGGCCTGCGCCGCCTGGGGCAACGGCGCGGGCGCCTGGGTCAACTCGACCGTCATCGGCAGCGGCACCGGCCGCTGTACCGCCGCGCGCGAACGGTATTCGTGCGCGAGCCAGATGAAACCCACATGCAGCGCAAGCACCGCCGTAGCCGTCAACGCGACGCTGACGCGAGCCCGCCGCGAGCCGCCCGACGACGACAACGCACTCGCTCGCGCTACGCCGTCGCGCGGCGCGACCGTGTCGGGCGACGGTCTTCGACGTCCCGTCACACCGGACGCCGCCCGCCGCTGCATCTGTATCGCCAGCCGATTTGTCATTGCCGCGCTCACTGTTGCTCCTGTACACCCATTTCAGCGCGATGCCGATCCGCCGAATTTGTCATTGCCGTTCCTGCCTGCTGATTCGCGCTATATCGAACATCGAATGTAGCCAGGCCCGCGCACGGGCCAAACCATGCATTTATGCTTTCTACATTCCCGCTTCGGCGCCTTCACGGCGAAGCCGCCGGCTCCACTTCGAGACGCAGCGCGTCGTACATCACCTGCCCCGGCGTCGTGTCCGCCGGCGCGCCCGCGTCGGCGCTCACGGCGGTGAAGCGCGCGAACGGCGCCGCATCCGCGTGATACAGGCTGATCGCGTTGCTGCCCGCCTTCAGCAGCGCCGCGTCGAATGTGATGGCGCGCACGTTGTACTGCGAATCCTGCGCGCCGCCGCGATAACCGGCCGTGCCGGTCTTCGGCAGATGGATCGCCGCGACTTCCGTGCCGTTCACCTTCACGCGCAGGTCGGTCAGCTTGCGGCCGCGCGCGGGCTGGGACGATGCGAAGCCAATCGTCAACGTCGCGGTGCCCGAGCGCGGATGCGGCACGTCGAAGCGGATCCGCCATTCCGGATGCTCGTTGTAGAGCGTCCACTGCGCATAGTTCCAGTCGCGCGCGGGCCGGCTTTCGCCGATCACGTAATCGACGTCGTGCGGAAACTGCTGCGCGTAACGCCTGAACATCTGGAAATTGCGGGCGTCGCCGCCGCTGCGGAATTCGGCCGCCGAGCGGTCGAACCGGCCGATCTGCCACAACCGCTCGCCGTGCGCCTCGTCGGGCCACGCGATCGTGCCGAGATCGACGCGGCCGTCCGCCAGCACTTTCACGCGCCGCACGACGAGATCCTGCGGCTGGTCCGCGCCGCTCACGTAGAGGTCATACGTACCCGGGATCACGTGTTTCAGGTCGAAGCGGCCGTCCGGGCCAAGCGTGCTCCAGAACGCGTAACCCTTGTTCTGCGCGCTCCACGGCACGTCGGGGTCCGACAGGATCGCCCATGCGTTCGTTGCCGGCGCGCCGCCCGCGAGCGTCACCGCACCGCTCACCTCGCCGCGCGTCTTCTGGTACGCGGGCTCGTCGACCCACGCATACGGCCAGTTCGCGGCCTCGTTCTCATGCTGGCGCGCCGCGTCCTGCCACAACGCGGCCGGCCCTTCGCCGCGATTCAGATAAACGAAGAACGGGCCATACACCTTGCGCCACTCCTCGCCGTCTTTCAGCACGACCGGCGACGCGCCGAAGTGCACCGATTGCAGCACCCGCAGCAGCACGTTGTCGTGCAGCGTCTGCCCCTGCTTGACGGGTCCGCCGTTGTGATACTCCGGACTCGCCTCGATCATCCACAGGCCGCGATGCGGGCCGACGTAGCCGTACACGGGCACCTGCGACCAGTACACCGAGTTCATGTATTTGGTCTTGATGGTGCCGTCGCTCAACTGGAACGTCGCGTCGCTCAACTGCTTCACGATCTCACCCTGCGGAATCGGCACGAACTTGCCGCCGCCGATCGCCCACTGGTCGAACGTGCCGTCCATCACCGTCTTCACGACGAAGCGGTTCTGATAGAACGTCGCGGCCGGCTGATCGCTGCCGTGATGCACGACCGCATACGCGTAAAAGCCGCTTTTTCCTTTCGTCACCACGTAGTGAAAATCGACGTCGAACGGAAACAGCGGCGTGGGCTTCGACCTGACCGACACTTCGGCGCGATCCGACGTCCGGCTCACGATCCGGATGTCGGCCTCGCCGTCGCGAATGCGGAAGTAGCCTTTCCTGTCCTCCTTCAGCCCCGGCGGCACGACCGCGACGTCGGCGTTCGCGTCCCAGTACATCGCCTTCTCGGGATCGTTCTCGAAGTCGTCGCCGTGCGCCTCGTAGGCGGCATGCTGATCGGTCACGCCGAGGTCGTGCCAGCCGCCGGCGTCATGCTGGCGAATCGACGCGAGATAACCGTCGCTACGTTCGACGCGGATCTGCACGAGGCCGTTTTCCAGCGTCAGGTAAGCGGCGTCTTGCGTGAGCGTCACCGGCGCGGGGTTCGCGTCGTCGGCATACGCCGGCGCGGCGGCGGCCGCGCACAGCGCGAGCGCCGGCAGCAGCGCGCGAGAGCGGCGAAGAGCGGCGCGGGAAGGTGGGTTGATCATCGGAAAAAAACGTCGTCGGAAAACGGCGCGGCCCGTCACGGCAGCGCGCGAATGGAAAAGTCGGAGATGGTTTGCCGCGAAGCCGTCGAGCGGAAACCGAAATAGCCGTCCGTGCGCAACGGTCCCGCCGCCGCGAAACACGGCCGGCCGTCGAGATAGAACCGCGTGCCGCCGCCGTCGACGACGATCCGTATCCGGTACGAACGGTTGCCTTCGAGCAGCCACGGGCGGCTCGTGTATTCCGCCAGCAGCGGCCGGGTGGCCGAGCCGTCGTAATGCCGGAAACGCGTGGTCGTGTTGCCGTTGCCGCCGACGCCCGCGTAAAAGAGATCGAGCGAGTCGTAATCGGAGAACTTGCCCGAACGGCCGAACGGCGTGGCAGCGGGATCACCGGACGCGGCGTTCGCGAGCCAGAACTGGTTCAGGTCGGACACCCGGTCGTGCGGACCGCCACGGTCCACGACGGTGCGCGTGTAGTCGATCTCGTAGTGGCCGGCGAGGCGACGATTCAGCCAGACGGTCAGCCCGCCCGCGCTGTCGAGCACGAGTCGATGGCCGTGGGTATAGACCGGCGGAGCCGGTGTGCCGCCGCGCGCCGGCTCCGCCTCGACGATCCACGCGCGGGTGTCGAGCGTCGCGAAGTCGTCGCGAAACAATACGCGCGGCGCGGCGGCATTCGCCTGCGCGGCGACCGCCAGCAGCGCCAGCGTCGTCATCATCAACAGGCCGATCCGATTCGTTCGCACGTTGCGTCTTCTCTCTCGTTGCAGGAAACCCGGCCGCCCGCATCGCACGAGCGGCATCTGTTTCCTATGTGCAACGAGGGGAAAAAAGCGTCAGTGCCGAAAGGAAAAAAATTTCGGAAGAAGGATCAGCTGAAGACCGTCAGATACGAGCCGATCTGCGTGAGTTCGACCGGCGCGCTGTCGGCGACCTGCTGCACGGCCCGGTCGATGTCGTTCAGCACGAACACGCCGCTGATCCGTTGCGTGGCCGCCGCGCCCGTCGCGCGGATCAGGCCGACCCGATAACGATTGAACACGTCGGCCACCTCGGCCACCGTGACGTTGTCGGCGACGAACAGTCCGCGCGTCCACGCGGACACCAGCTCGAACGGCTGCGCGAGCCGCCTTGCGCCGTCACGCGTGAACGCCACGCTCTCTCCCGCTTTCACGCGCATCACGCGGCCTCGGGCGAGCCGCAGTTCCGCGTCTCCGTCGCGAACCGCGACGACACTGTGCCGATAAATCCGGCCCACGTTCAACTCGCCGCCCGCGCTCCACACGTCGCCATCGGCGGTCGCGACCGCGAGCGCGTTGCCGGCGCGCGCCGGCATGCTGACGAGCACCTGCCCGACCGGCACGCGCAGCGCGAAATCCGCGTGGCGACTGCCGCGATAGACGCTCGTGCCCGCATCCATCGTCATCCGCGCGCCGCCGGCGAGCTGCACGGTCTGCCGCTGGCCGATCGCGCTGCGCCAGTCCGCATCGAGTCCGAGCCGATGCGCGCTCTCCTTGAGCGCGAGGCCCGCCAGCGCGACGGCCATCGTGCTGAAACCCGCGCGCAACAGCTTGCGGCGCTTCTCCGACGGCACGCGCAGCGCGGCGGCCGCGGCCGCGCGCGCAGCCGAGCCGTCCATCCGCAGCCGCGCGAGCCGTTCCTGCAACGCCGCCCACGCGCGGCTGTTGTCCAACTCGCGATGCCACGCGGCAAACTCCGCGAGTTCGGTTTCGTCGGCGTCGCCGCCGCGCAGCCGCGCCTCCCATTCGATCGCCGCGCGCTCCGATACGGTGAGCATGCTCACGCCGCCCCGCAGCACAGCGCGAGCGCCTGCGCCACGTACTTGCGCACCATGCTCACCGAGACGCCGAGACGCTCCGCGATCTCCGCGTATTTCATGTCCTCGAACTGGCTCATGATGAACGCCTCCCGCGCGCGCGCCGACAACTGCTGGAGCGCCGCGTCGATCAGCACGATCTCCTGCACCGCTTCGAGCGCGACTTCCGGCGGCGGCGTCACACGCTCGGGCGCCTGCGCGAGCATCGACAGATACGCGCGCTCGATGTCGCGCCTGCGCCAGAACTCGAACGTGAGCCGGCGCGCGATCGTCGTGAGGAGCGCGCGCGGCTGGCGGATCGTCGCGACGTCCGGATGCGCGGCCAGTTCCGTGAACGCGCTCGACGCGAGGTCCTCGGCATCGCTGCTGGAGCCGACGAGCCGTTGCATACACCCCGTCAGCCACCCATAACTGTGCCGGAATTCGTGGGTCAGGAATCGCTCGCGCGCGACGGTTGCGGCGAGAAACGAAGGAGGATCGACCGGTCCGTCGATGGAGAGGCTTTGATGTCGGATCGCCATGGCGTACGTGCTATGCGAAGGTCGCCTTGCGCAGGACTGCTCGGGGCGGTGGGCGAAGCGGATGCTGGATCGGCGATTCTAAGGTTCCGCGCGCGCCGCGCCAAAGCACCGTTTATTCGAAGAATATGACGGCTCGCGTGCGTGCCCCGCCCTGCGCTTCCGTTCACAAAAATTCCGCTTTTTTGCTGACGCTTTTCCCCCGTCGTTGCACAAGCCCATCGTTCACCCGCATTCGCAATGCAGACCGCATTGCGCGGCAAGGACACCAAAACAAGCCGGGCATCCTGCACAACGAACCTGCAACGAGCCCGCAACGAACTCGCAACACGACATCAGGACCATCGTGAAAAAACGACAAACCGGAACCACGCCGCCGGTGCCGCGACATGCGCTGCACCTTCTGGCGACGACGCTTTTTCTGTCCGCCGCCCCGGCCATGGCGCAGGGCGGCAGCACCCACGCGTTCCATCTGGCCGTGCAGCCGCTGAACCGCACGCTGCTGTCGATCGCCGCCGAAAGCGGCGTCGCGCTGAGCTACGACCCGAAGCTCGTCGAATCCGTGAATGCCGCGCCGGTGAGCGGCAACCTGACCGCCGCCGAAGCGATCGCGCAAGCGTTGAAAGGCACGGGCCTCGAACTGGTCACCACGGACAGCCGCGCGCTGTCCGTGCGCCGCGCGCAGGCCGCGCCGGCGACGACGTCGGAGAACGCCGACCCAAAAGCTGACCGGCCGAAACGGCCGGTCCCCGCTCCGTCCGACGCCGAGAAAACCACCGTGCTGGGCGCGGTCACGGTCAGCGCGAACCGCAGCCGTCCGAAGGAGGACCCGCAGCGCGCGCCGACCTCGTCGTACCGCGTGACCGGGCGCGAGATCGACGAACAGCACATCACGTCGCTCGCCGACCTGCAGCAACTGGTCCCTGGCCTCAACATCCAGACCACCGATCCGTCCGACACGCAGTTCACGATTCGCGGCATCGGCGACGGCGGCGGGCAGACCAGCGGCGAACAGAACATCGGGATGCCAAGCAGCGTCGCGGTCTATCTCGACAACGTCTATCTGCCGCGCCCCGGCATGCTCGGCGGCGCGCTCGCCGACATCGACTACGTCGACGTGCTGAGCGGCGCGCAGGGCACGACCTTCGGCGCGAATTCGACGGGCGGCGTGGTCGATATCCATACGCCGCTGCCCAGTTTCAAGCCGACCGGCTCGACCAGCATATCGATCGGCGAACACGGCTACGTGCAGAACAAGACGATGTTCTCCGGGCCGATCACCGACACGCTGGCCGGCCGCATCGACTTCCTCCATAGCAGCGAAAACGGCACCGTAACGAACCTCGCGAACGGCGACACGCTGAACGGGTCGTCGATCAACGCGGTGCGCGGGCAACTGCTGTACAAGCCGGACAGCCGCTTCAGCCTGCGCCTGAGCGCCGACTACAGCAACGAGAACGACACGCCGACGGCGGTGCTGTACGCGTCCCACACGATCGACGGCAGCAACCCGTTCCTCACGCATTCGAACCTCGTCGGCAATCGCGTGGTGTACGGCGGCACGGATCACGACGTCGATCTCGACGACGAAAATCACATCCACCTCGTTCAGGGCGGCGCGTCGGCCGAGGCGAACTATCGCTTCGACAGCGGCTACAACCTGCGCTCGGTGAGCGCCTACCGCTATTTCAGCTATCTGCCGTCGCAGGCGGACAGCCTGAGCGTGCCGATCTACGCGAACAGCGGCACGCAGATTCTCGACCGCGCATGGTCGCAGGACTTCCGGCTCGATTCGCCGCACGGCAAGTATTTCGACTACGCGGTCGGCGCGACCTACCTGGGCGAAAACCAGGCCACCCAGGCGTTCACGCGTTATGCGAACAGCACGCTGCCCGGCCTCTATTACGGCAGCGCGTCGTACGACGGCCTCGACGTGATCCGGCTCGGCACCCTGCACGACGAAACGTGGTCGGCGTTCACGCAGGGCACCGTGCACGTCAATTCGCGCTTCGACGTGACCGCCGGCGTGCGGCTCACGTACGAAAAGAAAGGCGGCCAGTTCATCCGCTACAACAAGGCGCCGTTCAACTCCGGCTACCTGATCCAGTACAACACGCTGCCGTCCGCGACGCTGAACTTCCGGTATCTGCTCACGCGCGACCTCAGCAGCTATCTGGCGCTGTCGTACGGCGAGAAGTCCGGCGGGCTCAACGTATCGGCCGGCGCCGCGAAACAGGCCGGCTACAACTCGCTCGTGATCCAGCCGGAACGCACGAAGAGCGCGGAACTCGGCATCAAGGGCGAACTGCTCGACGGCGACCTGATCGCGAAGGCCGACGTCTTTCTCACCTACGTGAACGCGTTCCAGACGCAGAGCTACGACCCCAGCACCGACTCGACCTATCTGACGAACGCGGGCACGTTCCGCTCGCGCGGCGCGGAAACGTCGTTGCAGTACACGCCGGACGATCATTTCCTGATCCAGACGTCGGCGGTCTACAACGACGCGCGCTACCTGAACTACCACCATTCGATCTGCCCGCCGGAAGTGACGCTCGGCCCCGACGGCGGCACCGCCGTCTGCGATCTGACCGGCCGCCAGGTGTTCAACGCGCCGAAGCTGACGCTGAACGCGAGCGTGCGTTATTCGTGGCACACGCTGAACGGCCTCAGTTCGTTCGTCAGCGCGCGCTACTCGTACCGGACGTGGATGTACGGCACCGTCGACGACTCGTCGTTCACGCGCATTCCGGGCTACGGGCTCGTGTCGCTGGCGGCCGGCACCGGCGGCAAGTTCAGCCGCGGCAACTGGTCCGCGTCGATCTGGGTGAACAACCTGTTCAACAAGACCTATTACCGGCGGCTGGTCGAGAGCGACTACGGCTCGGTGGTCGGCTGGATCGGCGAGCCGCGCATGATCGGCGGCACGCTGACGTACCAGTTCTGATCCGCGCGGAGACCCAGGCGATGAAGAGAGGTTTCGACAGGCGCACGTTCTTCAAGACGGTGTCGCTGGCGCTCGGCGCGGCGCCGCTGCGGGACGCGGCGGCGCGCGACGACGCTCGCCGCCGCGATGGAGACAACGATGGCGACTCGCCCACGTCCGCGCCGCTGCAATGGCTCGACGGCGCGCCCGACGACTTCGCCGGCACGACGTGGGGCGTACCGTGGCCGCAAGGCGCGGTGCGGTCCGCCAGCGGATTCGTGCTGCGCGGCGGGGACGGCACGCAGCCGGTGCAGTCGTGGCCGCTCGCGACCTGGCCGGACGGCTCGATCAAATGGTCGGCGCACGCGCTCGCGCCGGACGACCTGCAACGCGTCGGCGGTAGCGGCAACGCAGGCCGCTGCACGCTGGAGCCGGCGAACGGCGAAACGCCCAACGGCCCCGCGCTCGCGACGCAAACCGCCGACGCGATCCAGCTCGACACCGGCCCGCTGCAATGCGTGGTGCCGCGGTCCGGCGACACGCTGTTCCGCACGATCAGCCGGCGCGGCGCGGCCACGCTGCGCGACGGCCGCCTGATCGTGCTCGCAGACGACCGACGCGACACCGACGACGAAACGCAAACGCCGACGCGCAGCCGCTATCGCGGACAGATCGACACCGTCACGCTCGAACAGAACGGCCCGTCGCGCGCGGTCGTCAAACTGACCGGCGCGCATCGGGACGACCGGTCGCACCGCGTGCTGCCGTTCGTCGTGCGGCTCTATTTCTACCGGGGATCGGACAACGTCCGCGCGGTCCACAGCCTCGTGTACGACGTCGATCCGACACACACGTTCATCCGCGGCATCGGCCTGCGCTTCTCCGCGCCGCTCGACGGCGAGCTTCACGAACGCCACGTGCGTTTCGTCGGCGACAACGGCGGCGTGTTCGCCGAAGCCGTGCGCGGGCTGACCGGGCTGCGCCGCAGTCCGGGGCATGAGATCGAAGCCGCTCAAGTGGCCGGCCACGCCGTGCCGTCCGCCACCGAACTGGGTCCGGTCTTCGCGAAGGAACTGCGTTTCGTGCCGGCCTTCGGCGACTACACGCTGCTGCAACCGACGCCGGACGGCTTCACGATCGAGAAACGCACGCAGGCAGGCTGCGGCTGGATTCATTCGGCGAGCGGCACGCGCGCGGCCGGCACCGGTTATCTCGGCACGCCGGGCGGCGGCGTTGCGTTCGGCATCCGCCATTTCTGGCAGAGCTTTCCCGCGCAGATCGACATCGCCAACGCGCAGACCGACACCGCGACCGTCACGCTGTGGCTATGGGCGCCGAACGCGCCGGCCATGGATCTGCGCCCGTATCACGACGGCCTCGGCGAAACGACGTACGAACTGCAACGCGACGCGCTCGACATCACCTACGAGGACTACGAGCCTGGCTTCATGACGCCCTACGGCGTCGCGCGTACGTCCGAAATCGAACTGCAGCTGCTCGCCACGACGCCGACGCCCGCGCAACTCGCCGCGATCAGCCGGCGCATCCAGGCGCCGCCGCAACTGGTCGCGCCGGGCGCATGGCTCGACCGGGCCGGCGTCTTCAGCCCCTATTGGCGTCCGGCGGAACGTGGCCCGGCTCCGGCCGCCGCGCGGCTGGAACACTATCTGGGCTGGGTGTTCGACTACTACCGCGCGCAGGTCGAACAGCGCAAGTGGTACGGCTTCTGGAACTACGGCGACGTGATGCACACATACGACGCGTCGCGCCATGTATGGCGCTACGACGTCGGCGGCTTCGCGTGGGACAACGGCGAACTGAGCACCGAAATCTGGCTGTGGCATTACTACCTGCATTCGGGCCGCGCGGACGCGTTCCGGATGGCCGAGGCGATGACCCGCCATTGCAGCGAGGTCGACGTGCATCACATCGGGCCGTTCAGCCCGCTCGGGTCGCGTCACGACGTGCAGCACTGGGGCGACAGCGCGAAGCAGTTGCGCGTGTCCACGGTTTTCAACCATCGTTTCTTCTATTACCTCACCGCCGACGAACGCGTCGGCGACCTGATGCGCGAACAGGTGAACGCCGTCGAACGGCTGCGCCAGATCCTGCCCGGCCGCAAGATCGGCGAGCGGTTCCCGGAACAGGACCCCGAGCATCACGCGACGGTGTCGTTCGGCACCGACTGGGGCGCGGTAGCTAGCGCGTGGCTGACCGAATGGGAACGCACCGGCGACCCGGCGTGGCGCGAGAAGCTGCGTGCGAGCATGGAGTCGATCGCCGGCCAGCCGCACGGCTTTTTTACCGGCGCGGGCGTGATGGATCTGCGCACCGGACGGTTCCTGCGCGACACGACCGGCACGATCTCCGTTTCGCATCTGAGCGCGGCATTCGGGCTGCCCGAAGTTTGCGGCGAACTGCTGCGCACGTTGCCGGTCCCCGCGTTCCGCGACGCGTGGCTGCAATACTGCACGCTCTATTCGGCGAGCGCGGACGAACAGCAAGCCGCGCTCGGCCAAAGCCTCGGCAAGCTCAATCTGAGCCAGGGACATGCGCGCCTGCTCGCGTTCGCGGGCCGCGAAACCGGCCGCCCCGACCTGCTGCAACGCGCGTGGGCGCAGTTCTTCGCGGGGAAAGCCGGCAGCACGTATGCCGACTTCGAAAGCCGGCGCATCCGCGTGCCGGACGTGCTGTACGACATCGACGAAGCGCGGCGCGTATCGACCAATTCGACCGCCCAGTGGGGACTCGGCGCGATCGGGCTGCTGGCGCTCGCCGCGCCGCAGATCCCCGCGGAGGACGCGCCATGAAGCCATCGAACGGGGGACGCCGCGGGTTCATCAAGACGTCGATGTCGGCCGCGCTGGCGGCGACGGCGCCGGCGGCGGCGCGCGCGGCAAGTTCGGCAAGCCCGTCCAGTGCGGCCGCCGGGCGGTCCGCGGTCAGGCCCAACATCGTGCTCTACATCGCGGATCAGTTCCGCTGGGACTTCGTCGGCGCGAACGGCCTCAACGCGTCGACGCGCACGCCGAATCTCGATGCGCTGGCCGCGCGCGGCGTGAACTTCACCGGCGCGCTGACGAACCAGCCCGTCTGCGCGCCCGCGCGCTCGGTGCTGTTCACGAGCCGCCACGCGACGGAAGCCGGCGTCTGGCACAACGGACTGCGGCTCGATCCGTCGCTGCCGACGCTCGCGGGCGAACTGCGCCGAGCCGGCTATAGCGCGAACTACATCGGCAAATGGCATCTCGCGCTGGAGAACCCGCGCGACGGCGGCGATCCGGGTCCGGTGAAAGCCGCGGATCGCGGCGGCTTTCTCGACCTGTGGGAAGGCGCGAACGCGCTGGAGCACACGAGTCACCCCTACGAAGGGACGATCTGGGACGCCGACAACCAGCCGATCCGTTTCAGGGACCAGTACCGGGTCGATTTTCTGACCGACCGGGCCGAACGGTTCCTGCGCGCGAAGCACGACAAGCCGTTCTTCCTGTGCGTGTCGCAACTGGAGCCGCATCAGCAGAACGACCTGCATCGCCCGGTTGCGCCGAACGGCGCGGCGGCGCGTTTCGCGAATCCCGCCGTGCCGGAAGACCTGCGCCCGTTTCCGGGCACGTGGCAAGACCAGTTGCCCGACTACTACGGCTGCATCGAGGCGATCGATACGTCGGTCGGCCGCCTGCGGCGCGTGCTCGAAGAAGCGCATCTGGCGTCGAACACGATCTTCGTGTTCGTCAGCGATCACGGCTGCCACTTCATGACGCGCAACCAGGAGTACAAGCGCAGCGTGCACAACAGCTCGCTACGCGTTCCGCTGATCGTCGACGGCCCCGGATTCGACCGGTCAATCGCGGTGCCGGGCCTCGTCGGCCTGATCGACGTCGCGCCGACCCTGCTCGATGCGGCAGGCGTCGATATACCGGCCGGCTGGAAGGGGCGCAGCGCGATGCCGCTGCTCGACGATGCGAACGCGCGGCGCACGTGGTCGAACCCGCAATTCGTGCAGATCAGCGAATCGATGACCGGACGCGCGATCCGGACCGACGACTGGACTTACTGCGTCGCCGACCTGGCGGGCAACACGCATCAGGCGTGCGCATCGGCGTACCAGGAATACCAGCTTTACGACCAGCGCAGAGATCCGCACGAAATCGTGAATCTGGCGGGACGCAAAGAGTATCGCGCGATCGCCGACACGCTGAAGGCGCAACTGCTTCGCATGATCGCGGACGCAGGAGAGCCGCCGGCGGAAATACTGCCTGCGAAGCTTTATCCGTAATGGGCATTCGACAGATGACCGTCCGTGTCGGTCCTCATTCGCCGGCTGCCCGGACGATATGTTCGGGCAGCTGTTCGTTTCATCCCACCCTATCCGCAATCCACAACGATGACGTTTCGACTTTATTTACACCGCTTCCTCACCTGCCTCGCGTTGCTCACGCTATCCGCCGTCGCCGTGGCGGGCGATGCGCCGCCGCGTAGCTGGATCGATCCGGATACCGGCCACCGCGTCATTCGCCTGACCGACGAGCCCGGTTCGGGCAGCCTGTACTTCAACATCAACGCATTCACACCCGATGGCAAGCAGATGGTCTACACCACGCCCGATCGCGGCATCGCGGTGCTCGACCTGACGACCTTCACGTCGCGGCCGCTGGTGAAAGGGCCGGTGGGAGGCGGTCCCGGCGCCGTCGTGGTGGGACGCAGGACGCTCACCGTCTATTACTTCAAGGGATCGCCGGACGATCCGCTGTACGCGTCGCTATGGGCGGCCGATATCGATACCGGCAAGCAGCGCAAGATCGCCGACCTGCCGCGCCGCTCGGGCATCTTTTCGATCAACGCCGACGAAACCCTCGGCGTCGGCAGCTACATCGTCGGCGAAGGCGAGGATTACAACGGCCGCCAGGCCGGACAGGCCGCGCAGGCCCACGGCATCAACGAGCCGCTCGACAAGAAGGCGAAGATGGCGCGCCGACTCGCCGCGCGGCTGCCGATGATCGTGTTCACCGTCGATCTGCATACCGGCCACACGAAGCCGGTGCTCGCAAGCACGGACTGGATCGATCACCTGCAATTCTCGCCGACCGACCCGACGCTGCTGATGTACGCGCACCAGGGCGCCTGGCAACAGGTCGAAAAACTGTGGACGATCCGCACCGACGGCTCCGACAACCGGCACATCGATCCGCGCATCATGGAGATGGAAGGCGTCGGGCACCAGTGGTGGGACGACAACGGGAACATCTGGTACGACCTGCACTTTCCCGAGGGCGTGGATGCCTTCGTGGCCAGCTACAACGTCGAGAACGGCAAGCGGATCTGGTATCACTACGAGCAGCAGGAATCGTCGATCCATTTCAACCGTTCGGCTGACGGCACGCTGTTCGCGGGCGACGGCAGCGCGGCGCCCGGCGCGAAGTGGATCTATCTGTTCCGCCCGGAACGGGTGCAGGACGACCACAGCCTCGGGGAACACCTGATCCAGCCGGGGCGTCTGAAGGCCGAACGACTGGTCAACATGTCCACCCACAACTACCACCTGGAACCGAACGTGCGTTTCACGCCCGATGGCAAGTACGTGATCTTCCGCTCGAACATGTTCGGGCCGACGTATGTCTTCGCGGTGGAGGTCGATCGGGCGGACGGGGCTGCCGCTGCCCGTTGAGTTTTGATCTCCTGCGTGCCGGAGCGCGGCGGTCACGCGCCGGCACTCGAACCATGCCGGCGGTTGACCGCCGCCGGCACGGCCGCCGAGGCCGCATCGATCCCGCTGGGGTTATTCGCGTTTGCGCAGCGGATCGAGCAGGCTTTTCAGGCCGTTATGGTCCATCTCGTGCATCAGCGCGAGCAGCCGGCCGAGTTCGCCTCGCGGGAATCCTTCACGGGCCAGCCAGTTAAGGTAATGCCCGGGCAGGTCGGCGATGAGCCGGCCTTTGTATTTGCCGAAGGGCATGGTGACGGTGACGAGGCGTTCGAGGTCTGGGACTGACATGGCGGGTATTGTGCACGGCTTTCCGTTTCCGCAAGCCCGGCACAGCGCTCTCGCAGCGTGCGGGCCGATCCTGCACGACTGAAAGTCGTGAGCCGGCGGAACATACGACCGGAATGCTCGTTCGATGATGCAGGGTGACGGGAGTATGACAGCCGGCAGCAGTGCAACGTCCGATTCTGGTCCGATTCGGATTCTGCCTGGTGCGCATTCACCGCTCCAAACGCGGCAATCCATGGAAAACCACGCGCAGGGGTTCTACCATGAAGGGTCGACCGCAACCATGGAATCCGCATCGTGCCCGAACTGGAGACATGGCCCATCGCCCGTGAGGAACAGGCCAACAGCATCAGCCACATCATCGGCCTGGCCGCCGCCGGTGCGGCCCTCTTTGTCTGGCACCCCCTCTCGAACCATGCGTGGGATTCGCGTCCGCTGTTCGGCGTCTATCTCTATGCGCTTTCGCTCGGCGCGCTGTATCTGTTCTCGGCGGCCTCGCACGGATGTCCGCAGGGGGAATACAAGCAGGTGCTGACGCGCCTCGACGAAGGCGCGATCTTCATCTTCGTCGCCGGCACCTATTCGGCTTTCTCGCTAGGTTCGCCTCGGCCTCCCGACTGGTTCGCGCTCGGGTTCGTCTGGTGCGTGGCCGTCGCGGGGGCGGTGCTGAAAGTCGCCGGGAAACTGTCCGATCGACGCGTCGCCGTCGCCTGTTATCTGCTGCTGGGCTGGTCCGCGTTCTTCGCCGTGCGCCCGCTTTTGCGCAACGCCTCGCACGAGACGGTGGTCTGGCTCGCCGTCGGGTGCCTCTGCTACACCACTGGCGTGTATTTCTACATGCGAAGTGCGCACGCGCGTTTTAGCCATCTGATATGGCATCTTTTCGTGATGGGCGGCACCGGCTGCCATCTGGCCTCGATACTGTGCTATCTCGCCCCCGGCGCACCCGTCACCACGACGCTTATGGACATCGTCCGGGCGGTTTGACGTCGTGTGGGGCGGATGCGTAGTCATCCGGCGCGCACGGCAGGCCGGCCAGCACGCGCTGCCGACCCAGCATCGCGCGGTATGGGCATCAGCGACATTCAGTCGATCACGCTTCTTCCGGCGCGCAATGCACGGTGAAGTTCACGAGCTTGACCGGACCAAAAGTGTTGCTTAGCGCAACGTCGGCGGCGTCTCGTCCGCGGGCCATCAACACCCGTCCTATGCGCGCGACGTTGTTGCGCGGATCGAAGGTCTGCCAGCAGCCGCCCACATACGCCTCGAACCACGCCGCGAAATCCATCGTGCCATAGGGCAACGGCTCGCCGACGTCGCTGATGTACCCCGTGCAGTAACGCGCCGGAATGTTCATGGCGCGGCACAATGCGACCGCCAGGTGCGCAAAATCGCGGCACACGCCCCGTTTCTCGTGATACGCCTGCCACGCGGTTTTGGTCGGCCTCGCAAACTCGTATCCGAAGACGATATGACCATGAACGAAATCGCAGATCGCCTGCACCCGGTCGCGACCGGGCGGCGCTTTGTCGAAAAGCTTCCACGCGATGTCGGACAGCAAATCGGTCTCGCAATAACGGCTGCCCAGCAGAAATACCATGCACTCGTCGGGCAACTCGTCGACCGGATGCTGGTAACCGTAGGGCTCGCGCGCTTCGGGTTGATCGGAGATATCGAGCAGCGCGGTCGTCGACATCGTGATCCGCCCCGGCGGCGCCACGAGCCGGCTGCAAAGATTGCCGAAACCGTCCCGATATTGCCGGATAGCCACCGGCGGATCGACGACCAGCAGATCGGCCGACACGACTTCCTGCACACGCGAGTAGTGCGTGCTCAGCATCAGCATCATCGGCGTGTCCTGCTCGCACTCGTAACTCAATTCATAACCAACGCGCAGTTTCATTGCGGCAGCCTTCACATAACGATTCAATCGGGTCCTCGGTCACGTTCACTTCGACATCCAGACCGCGAAACGAATCTGGTGCGCCTGTCCACGTTCCCCACAATGGCAAAGCCTGATGCTGATCCCAACCGACCGCCACCCGGATCAGGTGTTGATTTCCGATAATGCTGTTGGTCGGATCGAAATCCACCCAACCCGCACCCGGCAGGAAGATTTGCAGCCACGCGTGCGTGGCGCCGCCGCCCTGAATGGCGGCGCGATCCGGCACGAAGAGGTAGCCGCTCACGAACCGTGCGGCAAGACCCAGCGAGCGAACCGCGTCGATCATCAGAACGGCGAAATCCCTGCAACTGCCGCTACGACGGGACAACGTATCGGCCGGGCGGTAGACGCCCTTCTCCTCGCGCCGGACATAACGGAATTCGCCGTTGATTCCGGTCGTCATCGCGCGCAGCAGCCCCATCGTGGATCGGTCGCCGGCTCGCGCAACGAAGCTCCGCGCCCATGCGTCGACAACGGCGTCGGGACCTCGGCGGCTGCGTGCGTTCACGAGATCCGCAGCCTCTTCGTTGGTGTAGGCGAACGGCCAGCTTGCGGCATACGGCTCGATCGCATATTCCGGCGAAGGCACCTCGTGGTGCTCAAGCGTCACCGTGCTATCGAACTGGAGTTGAGAGGCGTCGTCCGCGAACGTGGCTACCGCGACAGAATTGTCGAATACGTCGTGAAGCCAGTGCAGGCGTACGGGCTGCGGCGTAATGCTCAGTCGCGACGCCACGAGCCGTAGATCGTGGCCGGAGCGCGGACGGAACATCATCCGATGCTCGCCGAAACTCACGGGCGAAGAATAACGATAGGTGCTCTTGTGCCGGACAGTGAGGCGCCGCGGCCCGCTCATGGTTCCGCCCGATTCAGGCATCACGCTTGCTGGGTAAACCTGCTGCGACAGGGCGATCAGGCCATCGACGCTGCATGACCTGTGCGGTGCCTGGCCTGGATTCCTGTCTGAATCCGCGTCACAGGCACCGAATTGAAAGACGACGTTTCGAGCATACACCTTCGAGGTATCTAAAGCTTCTTATCTTTTCGCGGCGCGGACGAAAAACTGCGCCGCAACGAAACGACACAGCTCATTCAATACCTTTGGGATCCTATCGATGGACTGTGCGATTCACTGACCGATATCCGACACGTCCCTGCCATAACAGGGCTAAACTGAAAAACACGACAAACCGGATCAGGGAGCAGTGCCATGCGCGAAGCCACCCCTCAAAACACATTTCGCGGCCTTCCTTTGACCCAGGAGCAGGACGCGGAAGTCAGGCACTACATCAAGCGGAAAAGACAACGTGGCGCATCATGGGACACGCCGGAACTGAAGGCCATGCTTGACGACATGCTGGCGCCCCCGGACGACGAAGAAGGAGAAACCGGCGAAACCGTCGACGAGACCCGCTCGGCCACCGAGCGCGCAACCGCTTCCGTCACCGAGACGATCGAGCCCATTGAGGCGAGCGAGGAGCGCAATGCGGCGATGGAGGCCGAGGGCATGAAAGGACCGGGACGCTAGATTCCGGCTGCTCCTGCGGGCATTCGCGACATCCGCGATGCGTGCGGGGTCGCCGCGACAGTCGAAAACCAGCTTATTTTCATGTCGCACAGGCAATCGCAAGCGCCGTTTTTCATGCAGCGCCTGCGGAGTGATTGCCCGTGAGCATTTGCAATTACGCTTGCATTGCTGCCCTAAAGAGCGCACTCTCATGGGAGTCAACGTACGGGGCTGCCCGTTCTGCCTCGATGCCGCACGGTTTCTTCCGCCGCTTCCGCCAATATGGGGTGTTCTGAAAAGGAAACACCCTAACGTTCCCGACGACAGACATTGCGACGACCCATTTCGTACGTCGTGCAGTCTCTGTTCGCCCCGCCTTGTTCGACGGTTTTTGTCCGGCGATCGAGAATTTCCTCCACGAATCGCTCAATTCGAACGGTTTGGTGATCCGGCAGGCGCGCTCAACGCGCTCCGGCCGCAAACGTACCAACCCGGCCAGCATTGCAAAGCGACTTCCGGCATTTCGAACCGGGAGCGCATGCGGACAACCCGCTCGCCATCGTCGGGGTCCTTCTAAATTTTTATGGAGCCAGCATGCTCAAACGAAACAGCGTACCTGCACCGTCGTCGCCCGTCAGGCAAAGCGACTTCATCATCACGCAGAAGGCGCGCGCCGCCGCGCTGCAGAAGGCGGACAGCGAGCGCGCCCAGAAGCGGCTCGAAAATGACGCGCGCCTCGACGTCAACGCCAGCAAGTGGCGATATGAAAGCCCTCGGTAACGAGATGGGAAAAGGCAATGTGGTGATCAACTTCCCCAATCCCAGCCGTATCCACGACGCGTCCAGACATTGCGTGTGCTTCTGGGGTTACGACAACGCTCGCGAGATTGCCTTTCTGGTCGACGACGCCATGCTGACGAAGCTGAACCCCAGCACGGGTTCGGACGAGTCCGCGCTGCTAGCGGTCTTCGACCGCAACCGCGACCGGATTCTGGGACTGGCCAGAAACCTGTATAAAGGCGGCCCGCAAAACAGATATTCGATCTCGCTCGACTGAGGGTCTGTCGTCACATGAGGCCCGTACGAGCGACTTTCTCGCAGGGGTCGGCCCGAAAACAGAGGGCGACAATCGCAACCCGCGCACCCGGAACGGGCGACACGGCGATTGCTTCCGCAATGGAAAAAACGAAGGAGAAACATAATGGCAAAAGGTCAACTACGCGGTAATCGCGAAGCGAAAAAGCCCAAGCAACCCAAGAAACTGCTGTCTCCCGCTGTAGAGGGAGCCTGGCCGGCCGCGTCGAAAACCGCTGTCGCCAGCAAGCCGGCAAAGAAGAAATAGCAGGCGCCGGGTTGCGGCAATGGCGTGTGATGGGGGTCCACGATCACCGTATCGGCGGGACCTGCCGCCTTTGAAGAAACTCGTTCGCATGCTGGAACGGGCTGCCGACCTTTCGGCATCGCCCCCGCCCTTTTCCGCGTGACGCGAAGCGGCGCTCGCCGCGTTGCGGCAATCGCTGCATACGCCGGCCGGATCGTGCACATATCTCCCGGTTCGCGCTGCACCCGCATCATTCCTCCGGCGGCGACCGCCGTCTGTACCACTTCATCAATGGCCGTATCGATATACCGTGCGCAAAGATGGACGCCGAAACCGTCGCGAGCGTCAGCGTGATCAGTTGCTGCGCGATGGACGGATCGATGCCGCGTCGAATCGCGAACATCAGATAAAACACGGAGCCGATTCCCCGTATTCCGAACCATGAAACCATCGCTCGCGCCCGTCCCGTACCGGCCGCACCGAGCGTTCCGGCGGCGACCGCGATAGGGCGCACAAGCACGAACATCGTCGGAATGAACCACCACAACGCGTACCACGCAGTGGCATAAGGAAGCAGCGCGCCGACCAGCAGCACAACCGTCAGTTCAGCAAGATGCTCCAGTTGCGCGTTGAATCCCAGCACCGCATCGGTCATCACCGTGCTGGCATGATGCGAGTGCGTCGCTATCACCCCATACGCGTGCCCTTCCGCGCCCGTGGCCGCGCCGAGCGACACAGTCCCTTCCTGCGGCTTGTCCTGCACCCGCTGAAGCGCCAGGCCGACCGCAAAGACAGCCAGAAACCCCGACGCATGACACAGTTGCGCCGCGCCATAGGCGATGGCGATCAAGCCGAGCGACAGGAACTCGTCGAGGCCGACGGCTTCCGAATGCCGCGTGCGCAGATACACGACCAGCCGGCCGATCAGGGCGCCGAGCCCCGCGCCGATGAGCACCCCGCCCACGCTCGCCCATACCAGGTCCACCGCCAGCCAGCGCCAGAGATTGAACGACGCGCCATCATGCCGGGACAGTAGCGCGAGGCCCAGCATCACGAACGGATACGCTGTGCCGTCGTTCAACGCGCCCTCGCCGGCAAGGCTGAAGCGCAACTGATCGGGATCCCTGCCGCGTTCGGTCTGCACGCCGGAAGCGAGAACAGGGTCCGTGGGAGCCAGAATGCCGCCAAGCAGCACCGCCGCTCCCAACGGCAGCCCCAGCCCCCACATGCCGACCGCTGCAATCAGTCCCACCGTGATCGCCATCGAGATGAACGCGAGACGCAGCGGAACGATCCATCGTCGGTCGAGAATCGGCACGCCCATGCGTAATCCGACGGTAAACAGCGAGATCAGCAGCGCCCCTTCCGCCACCCGGCCGATCACCTCGGCATGATGCAGCGGATCCGGCGCGATCAGCCCGAGCACGCCGGGACCGACGAGGTAACCGGCGACCAGATAAATCGTCGCGCTGCTCAACAGCAGACGCGCCAGCGGCGCGCTCGCCACCACCATGGTGATGAGCAGAAGGCCGCACAACAGATACCAGAGGGGATCGGACATGGATCGCGGACAACATCGCAGGGACGCTCGCCGGGCGAGTCGCAGTCGGGTTCACCGAAGCCGCTGCGGTGAACGGCGGACGGCAAGCGGAAGGTTCGGCTTCATTCTGACATCCGCGCCTTCGCGTTCGCGTCGTATGACCGTCGGCCCGGCATCGGTACGATAGCGTGCAGACTGGCGAATCGGGCCCGGACACAATCCGTGAACTCGCTGGATCACGGCGTTGAGGGGTTGGCCATGCTGCATCATCAATTCGAAAAAGAACTGACGCATCTCGAACTGGTCTTTCCGCTGTTGGCGGCGGGCGGTCCGTTTGCACTCTCATACTGGCGGAGCCGCGCGACGGCGCTGTCGGCCTACCAAAGCGTCGTTCCGTCGGGCGCGCTACGCATCGTCTGGTTGCTCGATATGCTCGACAGGATCGAGCAACAGGCCCGCATCGCACCGTCTCCGTTGCGCCGGATTTATTCCCGTACAAAGGCGGATGCCGGTTCGAAAGGCCGCTAGTCGTCCCGGCCCGGCGGCGCGTGTCGTGAGCGACTGTCGAGAATGCCTCGTCCCTCCTTGACGCTCACCGCTACGCGCAGCGCCGCCCCGCGAACTCATTCGGCAATGCCCCGAACACCCGGTTTGTACTACGCCCACAGCCTGCCCTCCGCCACAGCCTTCCGGCACAACGCCGTCAATTCCGATTGACAGGGATTCCAGCCCGCCATCGCGCCAGTACGCAGGCGTATCGACGCCCGTTCCCGATCGCGGCGATGCCGCACGACGGGCACGCAGCCGGAAAGGACGATCCGTTCAGCGAGGTCCGAACGCAGTCTCTGCATCGCGCCCCTCCTCCGGCCTGAAGCCGGCAGGCTCGCCCAGCGTCACGGTCACCTGGTGGCGAGCGCCGTCGTCCACCAGCCGCACCGTGCTGCTGCCGGGTTCGAGCGCGACGCCGTCCACCGCCATTTCAAGCACGCCACGACTGACCCCGTGCGGATTGCGCACCGCGATGTCATACCGGGCCGCGCCGTAGCGGAGCACCGCGGTAAAGCCCGGCCATCGCTTCGGCACGCAGGGGTCGATCGACAGTTCCGCGCCATGCCTGCGCAGGCCGAGCAGCCCCTCGATGCCGGCGCGATACATCCATCCCGCCGACCCCGTGTACCACGTCCATCCGCCGCGCCCCACGTGAGGCGCGACCGAATAGACGTCGGCCGCCGCCACATACGGCTCGACCTTGTAGCGGTTCGCGCCGCTGCGGGTGCTGCTGCGATTGACCGGATTGAGCATTGCAAACAGTTCAGCGGCACGATCGCCGTCGCCCATCCGCACATAGGCCAGCACCGACCACACCGCCGCATGCGTGTACTGCCCGCCGTTTTCGCGGATGCCCGGCGGATAGCCCTTGATGTAGCCGGGATCGAGCGCCGCGCGATCGAACGGCGGCGCGAACAGCACCGCCAGGCCGTCATCGCGGCGAACCAGCCGTGCGTCGAGCGCGGCCATCGCCCGTTCTGCCCGCGTCGCGTCCGCTGCGCCCGACAGCACGCTCCACGACTGCGCGATGGCGTCGATCGAGCATTCGTCGTTGCTGGACGATCCGAGCGGCGTGCCGTCGTCGAAGTAGCCGCGCCGATACCAGTCGCCGTCCCATCCCGAGCTTTCGAGCGCCTCGCGCAGGGCTTCGGCGCGCGCCAGCCAGCGGTCCGCCCGCCCGGCGTCGCCGCGCGTGCGCACGAACGGGGCGAACGCCGACAGCGTGGCGTGAAGAAACCAGCCGAGCCACACGCTTTCCCCGCGCCCCGCTTCACCGACACGGTTCATGCCGTCGTTCCAGTCGCCGGTGCCCATCAACGGCAAGCCGTGCGCGCCGAACAGGCCGAGGCTTTGCTCCAGCGCCCGCACGCAGTGTTCGTATAGCGAAGCACCCGTATCCGCTACGCCCGGCACGAAGTAGGCATCGTGCTCGTCCGCGGCCAGCGGACGGCCTTCGAGAAACGGCACCTCCACGTCGAGAATTGCCCGGTCGCCCGTCACCTCGACGTATTGAGCCGTGGCGCAGGCCAGCCACGCGCGATCATCCGAGATGCGCGTGCGCACGCCAGCGCCGCTTTCGGGCAGCCACCAGTGCTGCACGTCGCCTTCCCGGAACTGCCGCGCCGCCGCCCGCAACAGGTGCTCGCGCGTCAGTTCGGGCCGCGCACGCGCGAGCGCCATGCCGTCCTGCAATTGATCGCGAAACCCATAAGCGCCGCTCGCCTGATAAAACCCCGCGCGCGCCCAGACACGGCAAACCAGCGTCTGGTACAGCAGCCAGCGGTTGAGCAGCAGATCCATCGCGCGGTCCGGCGTCGCGACCTGCACGGCTTCGAGCGTGTCGTCCCAGAACGCGGTCACGGCGGCAAGCACCGTGTCGGGATCGGCGTCGCGATAGCGGCCGATCAGTTGCCGGGCGGCCTGCGGCGACTCGGCTTCACCGAGCAGAAACACCACCTCGGCCGTGCCGCCGGGCGCCAGTTCGATCGTGGTCTGCAGCGCCGCGCACGGATCGAGCGCGGCGCCGACCTTGCCGGACAGCGGCGCGGCGCCCAGTCCGGCCGGATCGCGCAGGCTGCCGTTACGGCCGACGAATTCGCGCCGGTCGGCGGTCCACGCACTCTGCCGGCCGCCCAGGTCGGCGAAGGCAACGCGGTCCCGATACGCGTCGGTCCGGCCGTTGCTGGCGAACATCGCGCCCGTCGACGCGTCGATCGACGTGACCGTATGCGGCGCGGCAAAACTGCGCGACGCGCCCAGCGCCCATTCGACGTAAGCCGTCACGGACAGGCGGCGAACCCGGCCCGACAGGTTGCGCAACGTCAGCCGGGAAATCTTGATGGGGTCGTCGAGCGGCACGAATTGCAGCAACTCGGCCGCGACTTCCTCGGCGGTATGCGTGAAGCGGCTGTAACCCTGGCCGTGACGCGCGATGTAAGGCGCCGCGTGCTGCGCGTGGTCGCGCATGGGATTCGCCTGCGGTCCCCACACCACGCCGCTATCGTCGTCGCGAATGAAAAACGCCTCCGCCGGCGGGTCGCTCACCGGATCGTTCGACCACGGCGTCAACTGATGCTCGCGGCTGTTCGACGTCCACGTGTAACCGCTGCCCTCGGCCGATACCAGAAAGCCGCACAGCGGATTGGCGATGACGTTGACCCACGGCATCGGCGTGCACTGGCCGGCGGCGAGGACCGTCACGTATTCCCTGCCGTCGTTCGCAAAACCGCCGAAACCGTTGAAGCATTCGAGCCCGGCGCCAGGCGACGTCGGCCGCTCCGGCGCGGCCGACGACCCGGGCCGTTTTGCGGCGCGCGGCGCCGCCGGCGTCGGCGCGCCGGCCAGCCGGCGCAACTGGTCCAGCAACCGGCCGTTGCGCGCCGCCAGCACCGCGCGCGCCACGACCGGAAAAAGCGCACGCGCGGCCGCCGACATCAGGTCCGCGCGCAACACGAAGATGTCGCCGCGCGCGGCCCCCGGCCGCGGCGGCCGGGCCTGGCCGGACCGGACCAGCGTTTCGAGCGCGGCCTGCAGGTCCTGGACATACGACGCCGCGCGCTCGTTGACGATCACGAGATCGACCGCGAGCCCTTTCATGCGCCAGTATTCGTGCGCATGCACGAGTTGCCGCACCAGCGCCATGTGCTCGATATCGTCGATGCGCACCAGCAGGATCGGCAGATCGC
Organism: Paraburkholderia caballeronis; assembly: GCF_900104845.1. NCBI lineage: Bacteria > Pseudomonadati > Pseudomonadota > Betaproteobacteria > Burkholderiales > Burkholderiaceae > Paraburkholderia > Paraburkholderia caballeronis. Next base: position 360,919 of record NZ_FNSR01000002.1, read on the forward strand.
CCGACACGCCATGCGCCCAGAGCGGCGCGACGCCTACGCCGCCCGCCGCCGTTACGGCCGCCGCGCCGCGCAGCAGCGCATCGGAACCCGGCCGCAGCGACGCATCGCTGTACAGCAGGTAGCCGGCCATCCGCTGGAACAGCGCCGCCTCGTCGGGACTCACCCCGTTGTGACGCAACTGCATCTGCGCCTGGGTCCACGCCAGCATCGCCGCGCGCGCGAACGACGCGCCGTCGCGATGCTTGTCCACCAGATCGAGCAACTGGCTGCGCGAATCGGCGACGAGGGTCCAGAACGCGACGCTGCCGGTCTCGCCCGGCTTGATGCGCAGACGCTGGCGCAGCGCGAACGCGGCGTCGAGCACCACGCCCGCCGAATTGCCGAGCGCCCGCGCGCTCGCGAGCCCCAGCGGCGCATGCACACTGCGCCCCCGGCCGATAAAGCGGGCGCGGTCGGTTTCCACTTCGACGGCCCCGACGGCGTCGCCCTCGATTTCCGCCCGATGCGCGGCCCAGACCTCGGGCTCGGCCGTCCCGCGACGACGGCGCGTCGCCACAATGGTCGACGAGTCGGGCAGATACGCCGTCTCGACGAACAGATTCCCGAACGCGGGATGCGCCCGGTCGGCGGCGGCCGGCGCAAGCACGATCTCCGCATACGACGTGAACTCGATCACGCGCTCGCGCGTGCCGCCATTGGTCACCGACACCCGCCGCACCTCCGCGTCGTCCTCGGGCGACACCACCACGTCGAGCGAGGTCGTCAGCGTGCCGTCGCGCCGCACGAATTCCGCGCGGTCTTCCGTGAAGCTCACCTCGTAGCTGTCCGGCGCGACGCCGGCGGGCTGCCAGGCGGCCGACCACCATTCGCCGCTCGCGACGTCGCGCAGATACAGATAACTGCCCCAGTCGTCGCAGGTGGCGTCCTCATGCCAACGCGTGACAGCCAGGTCGTCGCGGCGGCTGTATCCCGAGCCGGCCGCCGTGATCATCACCGCGTAACGCCCATTGGAGAGCAGATGGGTGGCGGGCGACGGATCGTTCGCCGACAACAGGCGCCGGACGATACCCGGCCCCGCGCCGCGGGTCGGCCCGGCCCCCTTGTTCTCGTCGACGCGCAGATGCGCAGCCGCTACCCGCCCCGGCATGCGCTCCTGCAACAGCAGTTCGGTCGCCTGAATGGCGGGCTCCGCATGGAAGAACGCGCGAATGCGGCCGGCCAGCAGCGCGTTGGCGATCGACACGATCGACATGCCCTGGTGATGCGCCATGAACGCGCGCACCACCGCGGCCTGCCGGCCTTCGGGCACGCGCGCGGGCGTGTAGTCGAGCGCCTCGTAGAAGCCGAAGCGGCCCTGGGCGCCCGCCGTACACAGACGCTCGAAATTCCGTGCGGCCGCATCCGGCGCGATCATCGACGCAAGGGCGGTCGCATACGGCGCGATCACGGCGTCGTGGCCGAGACCGCGCTTGAGCCCCAGGTCCGGAATGCCGAAACTCGAATACTGATAGGTGAATTCGAGATCGCGCGCGTTATACGCGGATTCGGAGATGCCCCACGGCGGGCCTAGCGCCGCGCCGTAGTCGATCTGCTTGCGCACCACGAGGCTGCCGGTCCGCGCGATCAGGCTGTCGGCCGGCGCGCGCATCACCAGCGACGGCATCAGATATTCGAACATCGAACCGGACCACGAAACCAGCACGGCGCCGCCCGCCACCGGCGTCGCGACGCGGCCGAGCCGGAACCAGTGGCGCGCGGGAACGTCGCCCTTGGCGATGGCCACGAAGCTCGCCAGCCGCGCCTCGGACGCCAGCAGATCGTAGCTGCCCGGATCGAGCCGCCCTTCGGCCACCGCGTAACCGATCGACAGCAGCCCGCGCACCGGGTCCAGCAGGAAGCCGAATTCCATCGCATCGGCCATCTGCAACGCGGCGCCGGCCAGCGCGTTCAGGCGCGCGGCGAACGCCGCCCGTTCGGGCGCGCACTCGCCATCGCGGCGGTGACCGTGAATCGCGCGTTCGAGCGCGTCGCCCCAGAACAGCACGTCGTCCTTCGCGCCGCCCTGCCCGCCACCGGTTTCGTCGACCAGTGCGCGCGCGATGTCGGCCACTGTCGCGGCCAGCAGCACGATGGGCGGCCACGTCGGCTCCCGTGCGGCGACCTTGCCGGACGTACCCGGCTCATGCACGGCCAGCGCCGCCTGCAACGCCGCCGCGGCCTGCTCGAACTCGCGATGCAAAACGGCCCGCGGAGGCGGCCCCGTGGTCTTGCACACGGCGGCGCGGAGCAACGCCAGGGTGTCGCCGATGCCCGCGAACGCACACGGAAGCGCCACGGCGGGACCGGCGGCCCACGCGCGACACGCATTGCCCAGCGCGATCAGGTGGCCGGCCAGGTTGCCGCTGTCGACCGACGACACGTATCTCGGCTCCAGCGGCCGCAAATCCTGCGTGTCGTACCAGTTGTAGAAATGGCCGCGATAACGCGGCAGGCGCTCCATCGTGGCCAACGCAGCCTCCAGCCGCGCGAGCGCGTCCCGCGTGCCGAGCCAGCCAAACTCCCGCGCGCTGACCGTCGCGAGCAGATAAAGCCCGATGTTGGTCGGCGACGTGCGATGCGCGACGACCGGGTGCGGGTCCTCCTGAAAATTGTCCGGCGGCAGCATCTGGTCGGCTGCCGTGACGAACGTCTCGAAATAGCGCCACGTGCGGCGCGCATGAAGGCGCAGCTGCCAGGCGTCGTCGGGAGTGACCGCAAGATCGCCGGCCGCTCGCGGCGCCACGCTCGACCAGTACGCCAGCGCCGGCGAAACGAGCCAGCCGGCCACGAACGGCAATCCCACCCATGCGCCGTGATGACCGGCTCGCCATCCGACCCATGCGCTGGCCGCCGCGCCGAGCAGCGCGAGCGCGACGCCGCCGCGCAGCCGCACGAACGTCGTCCACGGCGACGGACGCTCGCGCACGCCGGCTTCGGCTGCGGTCGTCCATTCGAGCAGATGCCGGCGGCTGACCACCACGCGAAACAGCGTGCGCGCAATGGCATCGGTCATCGACCACGCCTGCAGCGCCAGAAACACGATCGACAAAGCGGTTCGCGCCAGCGCGAGTTGCAGGTCGCCAAGCCACACATGCAGCAGGCTGCGCGTCGTCATTTTTACCTGCGCGCGTCTCCAGTGAGGCATCAGCGCGCCCAGTACGGGGAGCAGCACCGGCAAGCCGATCGTCGCCACCACGAAGGCGCTCCACAGCAACGCGGCCGGCAGCGGCAACGTGAAGCCAACCAGCAGCGCGATAAAACCCGCCGGGGCCGTGAGCGTGCGGCGCAGGTTGTCCAGCATCTTCCAGCGGCCCGTGGCCCGCAGCCTCAGATCGGGCCGCCGGTTCATCGCGACCAGCCACGGCAGCAGTTGCCAGTCGCCGCGCGCCCAGCGATGCTGACGGGCCGCGCCGACGTCGTAGCGGGACGGGAAGGCTTCGACGACTTCGATATCCGACGCGAGGCCCGCCCGCGCGAAAATGCCCTCGAACAGATCGTGGCTCAGCATCGTGTTGTCCGGCACCCGGCCGGCCAGGGCCAGCTCGAAGGCATCGACGTCGTAGATGCCCTTGCCCGCATACGAACCTTCGTCGAAGAGATCCTGATAAACGTCCGATACCGCCGCCGCATAAGGATCGATCCCGCTCGGGCTCGACGACACGCGCTGAAACAGCGAGCCCTCCGCACCGACCGGCAGCGACGGCGTCACGCGCGGCTGCAACACGCCATACCCTTCGACGACACGCCGGGTCAGCGGATCGAACACCGGCCGGTTGAGCGGATGGGCCATTTTGCCGATCAGACGGCGCACCGTGTCGCGCGGCAGGCGGGTGTCCGCATCGAGCGTGACCACGTAGCGGACCCCGGCGGGCACGTCGGGCGGCTGCCCGCCAACGGCGACGAACGACGTGTCCTGCGCGCCGCGCAGCAGCCGGTTCAGTTCGTGCAGCTTGCCGCGCTTGCGCTCCCACCCCATCCACAATCCTTCCTCGGCATTCCACGCGCGCCGGCGATGCAGCAGCAGGAAACGACGGCTATCCGACGTGGCCGGATAACGCCGGTTCAGCGCTTCGATGCCGGCGGCGGCGGCGGCGAGCAGTGCATCGTCGGTTGGGGCCTCGGCAGCGGTGCAATCGGTCCAGTCGGACAGCAGCGCGTAGTAGAGTTCGCCGCTTCCGCTCGCCAGATGATGGACCTCCAGCCGCTCGATCTGCGCGGCCAGTTCAGCCTCGGTGGTCAGCAGCGTCGGCACGGCCACCAGGGTGCGCAACCCGTCGGGGACGCCGTTGCGCAGCGCGAGCCCCGGCAGCAGCGTGGCGCCGACGTCGCGCATCACCCCCCGGTTGACCATCGCCACCGCCACGTCCATCGCGGGCAACCAGCCGGCCAGGCCCAGTGCGAGCCACCACCACGACAGCGGAGCCAAACCGGCCAGCCACACCAGCATGCCGGTCAGCAGCAGCGCGGCGAGCAGCAGGATGCTGCCGACATAGCCGCCGAGCCCTGCGCGGCGCGTGATACGGCGCAGCCACACCGCCGCCGGCGGGCGATAGCCGATCGCCGTCTCGAACGCCCGGCGGCCCGCCGCCAGCAGGTAATAACCGGGATCGGCGGCGCGGTTCGGCTGCTCGCCGCCGACCGACGCCGAGTCCGCTGCCTGCGCGGCGGCGACGGTCCGGCGCGCGATGTCGGTTTCGCTTATCGACGAACCGCACGCCAACGCTTCGATGGCGCCGCGGTACAGGTTGCGCGTCGGGAAGTCCATCTCGGCGAAGCCGGGATGAATGCGCAATATCGCGTCGACCGGGCTGATGCGCTCGAACAGATCGCTCCAGTCCACGTCGGAGATCAAGCGCAGGCTCGTGATGACATTGCGCACCGTCAGGCTCGCCGCGCCCTGCTGCTGGTGCACCTCGGCCACGATCTGCTCCGCCGTCGTGTGCTGCGCGGCGAGTTGCGACCGCAACCACCTCACCGCCGGGGTCGCGTCCGGGTCCTGATCGTGCAATCGCTGGATCAGTTGCACCGCAAAGGTGTCGCGCAGCGTCGACTGTCCATGGCGAGCCACGAGGACTTCGATGGACTCGGGAGCGTGTCCGCCCACGCCGAGCAGGCGGTCGGCCATCGCGTCGGCATCGAGGCGCGCGATACGCCCTTCGGTGATCTCGTCCGCGAGACGCCGCAGATTCTCGATCAGCACGATGCGAAGCGTGATCGCCACGGCCCACAGTTCGCCGATCGTCAGCGGCTGCACGGTTTGATAGGCGAGCACGAACCGGCACAGCAGATCGGGATCGAAGCGGCTGTCGGTATGCGCGACGAACGCCCACGCCAGACCGAATACGCGCGGATAACCGGCAAACGGGCCGGCGCTGAGTTTGGGGAGTTGCCGATAGTAGCTGGGCGGCAGGTCGTCGCGGATCTGCAGCGCCTGCTCTTCGACCAGGTGATAGTTGTCGAGCAGCCATTCCGCAGCAGGCGTGATCGCCTCGTCGTTGCCCACCGCGATCACCATCGCTTCGTAGGCCTGCAACAGACTGCGCGCGTTGTCCTTGAGTCTCGCGGCAAGCGAGGGGCCGGCGGACGCGCGCCGCGCGATCGGCTGTGCGCCGGCGAGGCTGCGTGCATGTTGCGCCAGCCGCTCCTCGCCGAACAACTCCTCGCGGATCGGCGCGGTGCTGTTCCAGGGGGAAGGCGTCGTGTGACGCCGCGCTCCGCGTAAAAACCCGGTTATCGAAATGTCCTTCTCCAGAAGAGCCTGCCTGACCTGCCCGACGGCAAAAGAAAACCGACGGGAACAGGCCGTCGTGCCAGCGGGTATCGCACTTGTCCGCCCGGGGCTACGACATCAGCGCTCGCGGACGCGGAACCGGCATCGCCGGTCGACGCGCGACGCCTGCCCTAACGGATCGGCGTGCGCTCGTGCGCCAGCGCGTAGCGATAAAGCGAAAAGCCGAACATGATCGCCATTCCGATCACGATGCCCCATATTGCCGAGAACGTCATACGTTGCCTTTGGTCGAGTGATGAACCGGGTCTGCGCGGATACGAACTACGCAGCGTGGCGGCGGGGAGATTCGCCGGTCTGAAAGCGCGAAAAGAAAGGAAGCGTGCGGCCCGTGACGACCTCTCTGCCAGCCCGCGGCAGCGTGACTCAGGGGCAGGCTCCGCGTCGGGACCCGTGGCGTATCTCTGCCTGTGCGCCGCGCACCGATGCGAAAGACCATGCAAAGCGTGCCGCCGCCATATGAGCATCATCGGGCCATGTCGGCCGCGCGTCTGTACGGTGGAGGTATCGTCGATCGGACAGGACCGACGCTTCAGGACGAATCCACGGTGACGACAAACGCGGGTCGCGATACACGAAATTGCCCGAGTGGGCCGCCCGCCGGGAAGACACTCGCGAGGATGCCGGCAGTTATCCGGCAACTATCGAACGACGCCTCGCTATTGGACTGGAACCGCTCATCAAGCTTGCGCGGGTGCGCAACGGCCCGTTCCTGGGCCGGCCGGCCTATGCCGTCGCAGAAACAGCGGGGGTGCCCCGCATCGACATCACCCTGGGGCCACGGGAGCGACCCAGTTGACAGGCGCGTCCCGATCGATGGCCGCGCCGGATAGCCGGGATATCTAAAGATTGCTGTCCGTCCGGGCCGGAATGCGCTGTGCGCCCGGCTGCACCACCTTCGCCAGCCTGCGCACCCGCCACTGCCGCGCCGCCAGCCAGATCGCAACGAAAACCATCGCTGCGATAGCTGCCAGGTAAGCTCCCAATGATTGGCTCATTTCGCCCTCCCACGAGGTCGGAACCGTCCTTCGATTGACAAACACTTCGGGGATGCGCCGCCGTTATGTCGGCTCCGCGATTTTCCCGTCCAGCCCAGCCACGGTTCCGCTTCCGCCTTCCCGCACGAGTTCACGGACGCAGGCCCGCTCGATCAACGCCGATCGACTGATGCCGGCTGTCCGCGCGGCCTCATCGATTGCCCGCAGCACGGACTTGCTCAAACTGACCTGAGCCCACGCGGAATTCGACACGATGTCCGTCACGTCGATATCGACGAACAGCCATAAGCCGGCTCCGTCGTCGATGTCGAGCGCCTGCAAGGCCGCCGTGTCGCCAGTAGGCTCCGGCATGATGTGCTCGCTGCGGCCGTACACGCGCTGCACCGCGTCCTGCGCGTCCCGCGCCAGGTCTTCGAGCGAATTCGCCGCCAGTTCGATAGCCGGAAAATCCGCGAAGCTGCCGCGATATCCTCCCCCCTCGCGCCGGTGGACATAAAGCGGATAGTGCATGGTCCATCCCCGTTGCGGTCAGTGGAATTTCCGCGCAAGTCGCAAGGGTGCAATCAACGCAGCCGCCTGTCTGTACGGTGCAGGACTTTCTTGCCTCGCCCTGCCCGTCTTCCCGACGATTTCGCGCAGACTATGCATCTGTACGCTGTCGTACCGCATCGGCACGCGGACCGGCGTAGTGTTGACGATATCGGTCGCCACTCCGGGCAGACGGAGCGCCGGAAGGCATGGACGTCCCCTTCGACCGATATCGGCATCCATCGCGTCACCCAGCGCCACACGCCCGCTGCCAGCCATCGACACGACTTTTTCCATGCGGTACGGCGCGACCCACGGTTCTCGCGAACGGGTCGCGACAACGCGACGCGTATCGATATTTCCGCCGGCCAACAACCCATCTATGGCTAACGCGTTGCCCGGACGCACGAAGGCGGCGCGAATCGGCTCACCGAAGAAGTCTGCCGCTCCGGCACGCCGAATGGGTGCGGCGGCCGAAACCTTAACGTTGCGAGGAAATCATGTTGCGAAGCGTAACTGCTCTACAGGGATGCGCCGTTCATGCATCGGACGGCGACCTCGGTCGGATCGATCAGATCTATTTCGACGACGAGGCGTGGGGTCTCCGCTACCTCGTCGTCGAGACCGGCGATTGGCTTCGGAACCGGCAGGTTCTGATCTCACCGATTTCGGTCAAGCATGTGGACTGGTCGTCCGGCATCGTCCATGTCAACCTGACGCGCCAACAGGTGCGCGACAGCCCGGCTATCGACACGCACAAGCCGGTGTCGCGCCAGCACGAAATCGACTATCTGCGGTACTACAACTATCCGGCTTACTGGGCAGGTCCGAATCTGTGGGGCAGGGGCGCGTGGCCGGCTTTCGATCGCGCGGGCGCCGCGCCGCCTCGCCAGACCCTGCACACTAACCGCGTGCAGCCCGAAGTTCATCTGCGCAGTACGGAAGAGGTCAAAGGTTACGATCTTGAAACGGCCGACGGCAGTCTCGGTCACCTGTCCGGCCTCGTCTACGACGACCGGATGTGGGTCATCCGCTATCTGGCCGTCGATCCGCGCAACTGGTGGCCCGAAGGCAAAACGATCTTGATCGCGACGCCGTGGATCGAACTCGTCGACTGGCTCGCGTCGTCGGCATCGACGTCGCTCACGCGCGACGAGGTACGTCGTAGCCCGGCCTACGACGACGCCGCGCCGGTACGGCGAAGTTACGAGGTGACGCTTCACGAGTTCTATGGGAAAGAAGGCTATTGGTCGCGCGAAGAAACGCCGCCGCTGCGCTCCACCGACGAGATGGACGCACAGGATCAGCGCATCGGGCTCACGTAGCGTCGCGAGTCCCCTTCGTCCGGGGCTTGCGTCGTGCAATTGCTCGCGTCCCATTCGCGGATGCGGCGGACGAACGCCAGGTCAGCCGCACGCGCCCGGGTACCTCATGGTTGCCGCGATTTTCACGGAACGATCAGACATCGTTGCCGGCTGGCGGACCTCCGCGCACCGGTCCCCTCTCCGCTTCGTTGTCCGGCAACAGGTCGTCGCAATCGAACCCGGGAAAGATAATGCGGAGAATTGCCTGCAACTGAATCGCGCAGCGACGCGCTTCTTCCGGTGCATTCACGTCCATCGCCTCGAACAGATTGACGAATACGCCGAGAAACGCATCGCCGACAGGCGTTTCGCGACCCTGCTCCCGCAGATAGACGCAATGACCAAAGACGTGCCTGATGAATTCGATCTGCTGGGCAGCAAATTCATCATCTTCGAGCGGCGAAGGCGTGACAGCGAGGAGCCGGTCGGACAGTCCGCCAGGCAGCCGGATGTATTGAGAAGAGTCGTTCATGCTGCGACCTCACGAAGTGCACGAGCGCGGCATGAATGCGGAAAAGCATCGCCCCCGCATCACGACAAGATGTGCGTATGCTATAAATGTCGAACAAATTTGACACGCGGGCGCCTGGATCAGTATTTCATGGCGACAGACAGTCGTCAAATGAATTTGACACCATTTGTCCATAACGCCATGCAGTTCGACTGGTACGGGTTGTTCGATGAGTTGAAACGTCGAGGGCATTTCAGCAGCGACGCGCAGCTGGCTGACAGCCTGATGCTCACGCGCGCGCAGATCTCCGCGTGGCGGACCGGCAAGAGCGACCTCGGCACGCTCACCAAAATCAAGATCCTCGATGCGCTCGGCCACGACACGCTACGCTCGGCGGTACTGAGCCTGTTGCCCGAGAAAAACCGGCAGGAGCAGATAGCGCACCACGCGCGCCTCATTGCGAGAGTCGAACGGAACGGTCAGGTGCCCGAACCCGCCAGCGCCGACGCGAATGTGATGCCGCCCGACACCGATGCGCTACCCACCACGAATCATCTGCTGGCGGCGCTGCCGCGAGACGAACGCGAGCGCATCGCGCCGCACCTGTCGACGGTCGCCATGCCGCTGGGCCAGGTGGTGTACGAGTCCGGCGATCATCTCAGCCATGTGTACCTTCCCATCACGGCCATCATCTCGATGCTGTACGTGATGGAGAACGGGGCCTCGGCGGAAATCGCCGTGGTCGGCAAGGACGGGCTGCTGGGCGTCGCGCTGTTCATGGGCGGCGAAACCATGCCGAACCGCGCGATCGTGCAAAGCGCCGGCCATGCGTTCCGCCTGAGCGGCCCCGTCGTGAAAGACGAGTTCGCCCGCGGCGGCGCGCTGCAGCGCATCTTCCTTCGTTATACGCAGGCACTCATCACGCAGATGGCGCAAACCGCGGTCTGCAACCGGCATCACTCCATCTCCCAGCAGTTCTGTCGCTGGCTGCTGCTGAGCCTCGACCGGCTCGAATCCAACGAGGTGCGGATGACCCAGGAACTGATTGCCAACATGCTCGGCGTGCGTCGCGCCGGCGTGACGGAAACCGCCCGGAAACTACAGGACGAGGGCATCATTCGTTATACGCGCGGCTTGATCGAGGTGCTGGACCGCGGCGCGCTGGAAGCGCAGGTGTGCGAGTGCTACAGGGTCGTCAAGCGCGAAAGCGACCGGCTGCTCGGCGACTGAGGTCCTGCCGGATTACGGCCGCGATGCGGCCTCGGCCCTAACCGCACGTCATGCTGCGGCGGCCGGAACGCTTCGGCGCCATAGCAGGGAAACGCGGCGGACAATCGACAGCGATGGTCGATGGCCAGGCACCTCCGCCGGCACCATTCCGCCTCCATCGATTCCGCTCCCTCGATGCCAGACCTGTCTGCCCTGCGCCGACAATACGCCGCAACTGTGCTCCGCGTCGGCTTCGGTCCCTTCCATCGCCATCTCGCCGCCGGCCTGCTCCTGTGCCCTTTGTTCTTGCCCGGTGCGGGCAGCGACCCACTCGTCGTGCGATCGGCCTGCATAGCTTTGAGTCATTTTCGGATTCCTCCAAAAAGCTTTCTTTTCCCGCCAGTCCGTTCCGCACGGATGGCTCGAACAGGCAGTCGTCGCCTCTTCGTCCGCTGGAGCGTCACCGTGATGAACCCATCATTGGGTCTGCCGGGCCGCGGGTCTGTACGGTGCAGGACAATCGACGTCCTGTTCACGGGAAAGACGCCCGGCGCGATACGCCTGACGGCAGGCAGCAACGTCGATGCGAAGGCATGAGGCAGGAACGTGCCGATCGTCACCGCCCACTCCCGCTCCTGGGTCCGTGAGATACTGCCCCGGCTCCTCTTTGTACTCGACACGGACCAGCTTCGTTCCGCCTCCCCCGTCACCGTCCGACGCCGCGCTGCGAAACACGGTGATATGCCACTCCGCCGACGCGTATCCCGACCCCACCCCCTGTTGCCTGACGGTCACCCCCATCGCCGACAGCCCGCGAGCGCGGATCACACCGCGCGGCGGCGGCGCCCCGCTTCCCGGCATGCCATTACGGGTGCCCGAAACGACTCCTGTGGCGGCATTCCAGATAGCCGCCACGACATTGAAGGCGATGCATGGCACACGAGCAGCACAGCAGTGGAAACCACCTTCTCGCGGTATTGCCCGAGGCCGAGTGGATTCGCATCTCCCCGCATCTGGTGCTTGTCGATATGCCGCTCGGACAGGTCATCTACGAATCCGGGCGTCGACTCAATCACGTCTATTTCCCGACGACGGCCATCGTTTCGCTGCTGTACGTGATGGAAAACGGCGCATCGGGAGAAATCGCGATCGTAGGCAACGAAGGCATCGTGGGCATGGCGATCTTCATGGGCGGAGAAACGACGCCTGGCCGTGCGGTCGTGCAGAGCGCGGGCAACGCGTACCGGCTCGACGCCCGTCTGCTGAAGGAGGAGTTTCATCGCGCAGGGCCGATGCAGCGGCTGCTGCTGCGCTACACCCAGGCGCTGATCACACAGATGGCCCAGACCGCCGTGTGCAACCGGCATCATTCGATCGATCAGCAACTGTGCCGCTGGCTCCTGCTGAGCATAGACCGGCTGCCGTCCAACGAAATGACGATGACGCAGGAACTGATCGCCAACATGCTGGGGGTACGCAGACCCGGCGTCACCGAAGCCGCAATGAAATTGCAGGACGCGGGCCTGATCCGCTATAGCTACGGACACATCGAAGTCGTGGATCGCCCGAGGCTCGAAGAGCGGGTATGCGAATGTTATGCCGTCGTCAAACGCGAATTCGACCGGTTGCTGCCCGATCTGCGGGCGCTTTGACGGGCTTTGACGGAAAGAAGCCACGCAGACACGATTGGCTCTGTTTATCCGCATGCGTCTTTTCGGCGGAAAGCGCCGCATTCGGGCGCCCGTGGAATTCGCGATTAGTGGGCGCCGGCCTCGTCCTCAAGCTCCGCGATCAGGCAATCGATGCCCGGTTGCGAGGTGCGCAGCGCCCGTGCGGCGGTCATCATCGGACAGGACCGAACAACCGTGTGAAACGCCTCGATCCATCTGCATTTCACCGTAGACCGACAAATATCCTTGATGACTACATTTAAGGGTTCTCTGTAAAATGTGTCACCTCACTGATTTTTGATAACGACTTCGTCATGCATCGAATCGGATTCTTCGTTTGCCGCGGCCACGATGCGCTCGATCTTGCTGGACCACTTTCGGCTTTTAACCAGGTGGTCACGGCCGATGGACATACCCCCTATGATCTTCAGGTGATCTCGCAGCCCGGAGGTCCAGTGGCCGGCAATACGGGCCTTCCGATCGAGACCAGACAGAGCGGGAAGCGCACGTTCGACACCGTCATATTCGTGGGCGGCGAGATCGATCCGATGCACGAGCCGGAGAACATCGCCGCTGCCAGGAAATTGAGCGCCAAGGCCTCGCGGGTGGCAAGCGTGTGTACAGGGGCATTCCTGCTTGCGGAAACCGGTTTGCTGGACGGCCGGAGAGCAACGACGCACTGGCGATACGCGGCTCAATTTCAGTCGCGCTTCCCTCGCACCAGGGTCGAGGGCGATAGCATCTATATCGCGGACGGCCACGTCTGGACGTCGGCGGGCATCGCGTCCGGAATAGACCTGGCGCTCGCCATGATCGAAAAAGATATCGGCGCGAAAACCGCGCGCGCTGTCGCCAGGCTCCTCGTGGTCCCGTATCGTCGCCCAGGCGGTCAGTCCCAATTCTCCGCCATGTCGCAAATGGAGCCGGAATCGGATCGCATCCGCATCGCGCTGAATTTTGCCAGGGAACATCTCGCTGAAGCGCTGCCTGTCGAACGACTCGCCGATGCCGCAAGCTTGAGTCTGCGGCAATTCGGACGGGCATTTCGCCGGGAAACAGGTGAAACGCCTGCCAGGGCGGTAGAGCGCCTGCGAGTCGAGGCTGCGAGACTGCGCCTGCAGGATGGCAGCGAACCGATCGAACAGATTGCTCTTGCCGTGGGATTCACCGATCCGGAACGGATGCGGAGGGCCTTCATCAAACTGCATGGACACCCGCCGCAAGCGATCCGGCGCGAGAGCAGGCTGGCCAGCGGACGCTGACCGATCGACGGCCGACCCGCGCGCTGCCTGGTCGGCCTCCGTCTAAAGGCACCATGGCGCTTTCGGTGCGTGACTATCTATTTCGCCGGACGTTCAACGACCATCGGATTTCAGCGCGCGTAGTCGTTCCAGATGTCGCGATGCAACTTCCAGGCGCCGCCCTCCTTCAGGAAAACGAGGATCTGCTTGGCGCGAAGTTTGAGCTTTCCGTCATGGTCATGGACCTCCGCATCCGAAACCTCCGTTACGATCCGATCATTACCGTAGAACTCGTAATGGCTGAACGATACGGTGTCGGGCTTTGCTCCGGCATACCCTTTGGTGAAGTATTCAGCGATCGCGCTGCCACCCGTGACTTTGTCGCCGCCGGGCGGCAAGAGCGTGCCGTCTTTCGTATAGAGGCGGCCTATCGCCTCATAGTCCCCGCGTCCGAACGCTTCCGCCCATCGCGCGTTCTCGGCCTTGATGGCCGCTTCGGTCTGAGACTGCGAGCCAGCGGCAGTTGCTGGCGCGGCAAATGCAAAAAGGGGGAGACAGGCTGCAAGAGCAGCCGCACAACGACGAATCTGTCGCATTTAATGATTTCCGGTCTTGACTTGAATGGAAGGGAGTTACACCCGATTGAACACGGGGGTTTCAGCGAACGCCTGGGATTCGTGCGAGTCCCCTGGATGCGCCGGGCAGTTCCTTGTCGACCATCGCGATGACTTCCGGCCGCGCGTCTCTCGGATGACCGGAATGGAACGGCGGAGCGGGATCGTATTCGATCGCGAGTTGCGTGAATTCGGCGGCCTGTTGACCGCGCAGCTTCGCCGCAACGCGAAGTGCGAAGTCGATGCCCGCTGTCACGCCGCCGCCGCTCATGAACCGGCCGTTGTCGTCTTCGACGAAACGATCCGGAACGGGGATCGCGCCATATTCGGACAGCTTGTTGACGAAGGCCCAATGGCAGGCGCTTCGCTTGCCCTTGAGAACGCCCGTTGCGGCGAGCACGAGCGATCCGTTGCAGACCGACGTAACATGTTTGGCGCTATCAGCCAGACGCCGGATCTGCGCTTGATACTCCGGGCGCATCGGCGCCGCCAGATTGGACCCGCCGGGGACCAGGATCACGTCGGTCTTCTCAATGTCGGCCAGTCGTTCAGTCTTGCCGTACACGACGCCAAATTCGAGGGTCACGCTGCCCCCATTGAGGCTCGCATAGCGAACGTTCGTATTCGGCAGCCGATGGAAAATCTCGCTGGGGCCGGCGAAGTCGAGAAGCGTCCCGCCATCGTAATTGACGATCAAAATATCGAGGGGATCGTTCGGGGCAAGTTCCCCTTCGCTGCCTGCCTGCGCAAGAACCGGCGCGGCGCGGCCAGGCAAGGCCACGCCGCCCAGGACGGCGCCGAGCGTGGCGATGCTTCCAAACTTGAGAATATCGCGGCGCGAATGGCCTGCCCGGGTGAGCCGCTCGTCGGAGACGTTGTTTTCGCTATGGTCGGTCAAGATAATTTTTCCTTGTACTTCGGCCCCTCTGCGAGCGCAGCCAGGTTGGGCCGGATTGAAGAACCACCACGACGAAGAGCGTGGCGGGCGTGCGATCAGGATGCGGAGGAGCCGGGACGACGTGCACGGCTCCGGATCGGGAACTGAAGCCTCAAAGCTGCGAAGCGCCGCCATCGACGACCAGTTCGGTGCCGACGACATAGGAGGACTCATCGCTGGCGAGATAGAGCGCCGCATAAGCAACGTCCTCGGCCTTGCCCATGTAACCCACCGGAATGGCTTTGGCGAACTCGGCCTTGCGGTCGCGAACCCACTCATCGGACATGCCCCACCTGGAGATCAGCGGCGTGTCCATCGCGCCCGGCGCGATCGCGTTGAAGCGGATCTTGCGGTCGAGAAACTCGTAGGACCAGCTACGGGCAAGTGATCGCACCGCGGCCTTCGCCGCCGCGGTCAACGAGATGCCATGCTGGCCGGTCTGCGCGACGAACGAAGTATTGAGGATGACCGAGGCCCCCTCCCGCAAGTCCGGCAGCACCGCCTGAAGCGTGAACACCACGCCCTTGACGTTGATGTCCATGATCTCGTTGTAGAGACCTTCGTCGATGTCGTCGACCGCGGACGGGAAGGCTCGACCCGCGTTGGCGAACAGGACATCGAGGCCGCCGAACTGCTCTTTCACTTCAGCGGCAATCGCCCGCATGTCCTCGATCGAACGGACGTCGCCCTTGAGAACGAGCGCGTTCTCGCCAAGCTCGGCCTTCACGCGCTCGAATACGGTGGCGTCGCGACCCGTAACCGCTACCCGGGCGCCTTCGGCAATGAACAGCCTGGCCGTCGCGAGACCGATGCCGCTAGTCCCGCCCGTGATCAAAGCTGACTTGTTTTTAAGCCTCATCTTCTGTTCCTTTATCTACGTCGTGATTGACCAGGCCGGAGGTTCGAAGCGCAATCGTGTTGGTGCGCCTGTCTCGGCCTGATCTTCCACGCGAAGTATGGAACGCGACGCAGAAGGCGCAAAGGTCTTATAACCCTCAAAAAACGCCATCCGATCGCAGGCTGTTGGCCGAATGGCTGCCCTGACGTGCGGATCCGCGTCGCTGCCGGATGGACCCGCTTTCGCGCTTGATTAAGGAAGGGTCGGCGAGATGCCGTCGGTAGTGAAGGCGCTGGCGCGACGGGTATGACGACGGTCGCCGTCACGCACGGGACGGGTTTGCACACGAAATGGCGGAGCAGTTCCTGGCCGGCCCAATGACATCGTGCAGGGCCGCCAGATCCGAAGGGTCGGCGGGGATGTGGAACGAGTCGAATAACCGCGACGCAGGAAAACAGGGAGACGCCCGTTTCGGACGGGCATCTCCGCTTTCACTCCTATCGTTGCGCTTTCGTCCGCGAGTCGGTCGTGGAGCAACCGTCCGTCATGAAGTCGATGACACGCCGCAATCTGGGCGTCACGTGCGTGGCCGACGGCCACATGGTTCTGAAATACCCGCTGCTTTCCTCCGCACCGGGAAGGACGACCAGCAACCGGTAATCGGCCAGCCACTCGTCGATCGCATAGTCGGGCAGGAACGCGATGCCGGCCCCCTGGTGTGAGCGCTTTCAAACGGCCGCATGTCCGAAGCAGTGCGTCGCCAATAAGGCTGCGAGACTGCTCCGGACCACGCCAACGTGGCATGCAAGCGTTCAGGCAACCCTGCGCCGCGCTGCCATCACGTGCAGCGAGATGGCGGATATCAGGAAATAGATCGCGCCCACAGCCGCATAGCCGGCGATCTTGATGATGGCGGGCGGCGCAGACGCGTGGCTTTGCACGATGAAAAACGTGCCGGCCAGCGCGGATTGCGCGCCGCTCAAGACCATCGCCCACTGGGCACCGAAGTGCTTCCAGCGGCGCACAGCGGTGCCGAGCTGGAGCACGCCCGAAAGAATGGCCCAAACGCCGAACACCGTGAGCACGGCGTACATCGCTGAACCCAGCGCCAGGAACACGGCAACCGTCGTGATCGCACTGATCGCGACGTTGGCAGCCTGGGTGCGGTTTATGGCCATGCCGCCGCTACGCGACATGTCGACGAAATTCGCAAGTGCATCCCAGGCGGGATAAACGACGAACAGGATCGCCGCTCCGGCCGGACTTTGCCGGCCGACGGAAAGCGCCAGTGCAACCCAGATCAGGGAAAATACCGCTCGGGAAAAGTAATACCGCTTCAGCCATCGCTCCTGGTTGGGGCGACTGAAATCAGGGTGACGGTCAACCATTTACACTCCTTGTCATATCCGGCCATCGCTCCGGCCGGTCTGGGTAATTTCAAAAAAAACGGGACAGCAGCCTGATCGTTTTTTACCGCGCCAAGTATCGCAACCCGGCAGACTGGCCGCTATCGGTCAGATGACCGATAGCGGCCGGTTTCTCCAGCGGCCTGCCTCGGTATCCATGGGCATCGCGCACCATCGTTATGCCTGCGTCGCGCGCGGCCTCGAAAGCTCAAACGCGCGCATAAGCCTGTACGTCGCGTATGATTATTTGCCCCACCCTCATGAATTGTTCCGCCCTATTCGATGTCCGACGCTGAAGCCAATCACGCCGCGCTGCGCATATTCGACTCTGTGAGGGCGCTTGCTTTCATCGGCGATCTAAGCATGGGACAGCCCACCGACCATTCGTTGCGCACCGGCTGGCTGGCGGCGCGACTCGCGCACGCGGCCGGACTCGACGCATCGGTTTGCGATGCGGTCCGCGAAGTGTCGCTGCTGCGCTGGTCGGGTTGCACGGCAAACGCAGCGGGTTTCGCGCAGGTGTTCGGCGACGACGTGGCAATCCGCACCGCGATGCTCGAAAGCAGGCCGGGCATGGCCGAGGCAATCGGTAATGCCGGCGCAGCCATGGTCCCGCTGGCGCAGGTTCACTGCGAAGTATCGGGCGAGGTCGCGCGCATACTGGGCCTTTCGACGATGACCGAAACGGCGTTACGGCACATTTTCGAAACCTGGGACGGCAACGGACTGCCCGCGCGACTCGCGCACGAGAAGGTCCCGGCGGCCGTGCTGGTCGTCGCGCTGGCCGGCGATCTGGAGGTGTTCAGCCGCGCGTACGGCGTCGAGCAGGCGCTCGGATTGATCGGGCAACGCGCCGGCACGAGATATCCGGCGCGCCTCGTCGAGACGGCTGCAAGCCACGCCGGAAACTGGCTGGCGGAACTGGAGCGTGCATCGCTGGCCGATTTCGATGCCGCGCTGGCGACGTCCGACATGCAGGGTTCGACGTCGGCGGAATTGATCGCCGACGTCATCGATCTGAAGTTGCCGTGGATGACCGGTTTTTCGCGTTCGGTCGCGGTGACGGCGGCCGGGTGTTACGCCCGTCTCGCGTCGGACGATGCCGGGCGCGAACTCGTGTACCGGGCTGGCCTGATTCACGGCATCGGCCGGGCCGCCGTGCCTAACGACGTGTGGAACCGGCCCGCGTCGTTGCCTGCGAGCGCGTGGGAAAAGGTGCGGCTGGTGCCGTACTGGACAGAGCGCGCCGGCAGGCAGACCGGCGCGCTGGGCGAAGCCGCCGTACTCGCGTCGTATGCGTACGAACGGCAGGACGGTTCAGGATATTTCCGCGGCGCGCGCGATCCGGCGCTGACACTGGAGGCTCGCGTGCTCGCTGCGTCGGTGGCGTGGGTTGCGTTGCGCTCGATGCGGCCGTGGCGCGCCGCGCTGACCGACGAGGCCGCCGCCCGCCTGTTGCGGGAAGAAGCAGCAAACGGCCGGTTATGCGGCGAGGCGGTGGGCGCGCTGGTGGCGGAAGGCGTTCCCGTCGCGAAACGCGTCGCACGAGGCGCGTCGCATAGCCCGCGCCTGTCTGCGCGAGAAATCGACGTGCTGCGCGCGATCTCCCGGGGTGCGAGCAACAAGGAGGTCGCCCAGGCGCTGACCATGAGTCCGAGCACGGTACGAACCCACGTCGAGAAGGCGTTTCGCAAACTCGAATGTTCGACGCGCGCTGCGGCGACCCTCAAGGCGTCGGCGATGGGCCTGATCTGACGGCATGGCGTCGCCGCGTCAACGAAGCGGATCGGCCAGCACGATATCCGGCACGCCGCCCGCCTGCACCATGATATAGACGACGTCCTCGTCCGTTTCGTTCTTGACGTGATGAATGACGCCGGGATCGATCGAGTAGAAATCGCGTACCCGGGCGCTCCGGATATGGCCGTCGATATTCAACTCTACGGTCAGCACGCCGCTCACCACGAGAAACCGGTCGCTGACGTTCGTATGGTGATGCCATTGCGTTTCGCCACCGGCTTGAACCGTCGTTCGGTGGACCGTGTAGCCATCCTCGCGCAACAGCATCTGATACTGCACCTTGCCATTGGCAAGCGGAATATCCTTGTCGTCCATCTCATGCACCCTCATGCACCTATGAGTATCGATGACGCATCGACCGGCGTTCGGGTAGCCGGTCGTTCACGAGGGCCGCGCGCCCTTGCGTCGAAATCCGTCCGCCGACCACCACGACCCTGCGATGAAGAAGTAGACAGCGCCCATCGCATCGCTGGAAAGCAGCGCCCCCGCCAGCGCCGAGCGTGCGCCGCTCGATAACATTCCCCATCGTTCGCCGGAGCGTCTCCAGCGAACGGCGGCACTGCCAAGCTGGAAAAGGCCTGAAAAAACGGCCCAGACTCCGAATGCCCGGGGTAAGCCGCTCACAACCATGCAGACGACGAATTGACGTACCGACATTGCGCTCATCCTCCCGGAAGTCTCGACTGGCGTCGCTGCTCCGATGGGTAGCATGGCATTGGGTCGATGCCCGCGCCATCGGTCAAATGACCGATGGCGCCAGGAAGCGAATACACCCGGGGCGGTTCGCAGTGGGAGCCCGATCACCCGCGCTCATCGTTGGGAATAGCGGACTCCACCGCCGACTTGAGCCTCGCCAGCCCCTTCTGGATGATCTCCGGATCCTCGACGGCCCGACGCTCGACCGGATTCACCTCATCCGGCCGCACGGTCTGAAACAGGCGTGTGAACAGACAGCTATCGGGGCCGATTGGCGTGACAGCGAACGTTGCGACGTACTGAATGCGATCGCCCGGTTTGCCGTTGACAACGTCCTGTCCCGCGACCGTCCACAGAAACCCGTCGATCTGCGCGACCACGGTGTATTGCTTGCTGATGCCGCTTGTGTTCGCCGGATTCACGTTTTCAATCAGGACGTCCCCGAGCTGCGAAGGCGCGTCCAGCTTGCCGCGAACAACCGCTACGCCATGGGCGACAGGCAACCATCGAGGAAGATTGCCCCACGTCGTCACCCAGTCGAACACGGCTCGCGCCGGGCGCTGGATCACGATGCGGTTCTCGACGAACCGAACGTTCATGCTGTCCGGGATCGGCGAATGGTACGGCCCGGACGACACGGACTGCGCCAGCGCCGCAGCGCGGGGAAACGCGCACACGAGCGCGAACGACAGACAAACGGCCAGCTTGTTCACGGCTGAACTCCTCAATAACTGTCGGCATTGGACGGGGCCGGGGTGGACATCAACGCGCACGCCTGGAACCGAACGGATCGAAAAATATCGGACACACAGACCGTTATTGACTATAACTTCCGGATAACGAAAATCAGAATATGACGTAAACCCCCATACACGCGGCTGTCTACGTGCCATATCTTTCACCACATTGGACATATTGTCCGTTTTGTGGAGATCCGCAGTGAAACTGGAAATCGAACCGTTCCCGTCGTGTCTCGGCGCCGAAGTACGCGGCATCGACCTGTCACAGCCGCTGACCGGCGACAACCGGGCGGCCATCGAAGCCGCCATCGCCAGGCATGCAGTGCTGGTGTTTCGCGACCAGCCGCTGTCGCAGGATGCGCAGGTCGCGCTCGCACGCGGCTTCGGGCCGCTCGATCTGGGCCTGAAGCGCGTGAAGAAAACCGTCAGCCGCTTCCGCCATGACGAACTGCTCGACATCTCGAACGTCGATACCAACGGCGAAATCGCCGCGCGCGACACGCGGCGCATCGTCGGCAATCTGGCGAACCAGCTGTGGCATAGCGATAGTTCGTTCCAGAAGCCGGCCGCGCGTTACTCGATGCTCTCCGCCATCGCGGTCGCGCCACAAGGCGGTGACACGGAGTTCTGCGACCTGCGCGCCGCCTGGGACGCACTGCCCGAAGACTGGAAACGCGAGATCGAAGGCCGCGAGGCGGTGCACTATGCGCTGCACTCGCGCTTCGTGCTCGGCGATACCGACTACACCGAAGCACAGCGCGCCGAACTGCCGCCCGCGACATGGCCGCTGGTCCGCACGCATCCCGACTCGCAGCGCAAGCTGCTGTTCGTCGGCGCGCACGCGAGCGAAGTGGTCGGCATGACGCTGGCCGAGGGCCGCATGTTGCTGATGGATCTGCTGGAACACGTCACGCAGCGCGAATTCGTCTACGTGCATAAGTGGCAACCAGGCGATCTGGTGATGTGGGACAACCGCAGCACGCTGCATCGCGGACGCCGCTACGACCTGTCGATCCGCCGCGAGATGCGTCGCACGACGACGCTCGACGTCGATGGCGACAAACAGGCCGCCACGAGCGACACCGTCGACGAGTGCGCACACCAGACAGTCTGATGCGCGATCGGCGGCGCTGGCCACCACGACAAAAACAGCACCATCCGCAAGCCCCGGAGCAAGCGCACCTTGCCCGCTCCGGCAAAGGAGACAGGAAACGACGATGAACATACCCACTGGACCGGCCGAACTGATGAACGCATCGACGGGCGTCAACGGCGAATTCCGCGCGGCCGGCGCGCACGACGCGGCCGAACTCGACCGCGTCGTCGACAAGGTCGGACGTCAGCTGATGTGGTTTCTGGTCGCGCTATATCTGGTCGCGATCATGGACCGCAGCAACATCTCGTTCGCCGCGCTGACCATGAACGGCGATCTCGGTCTGTCTCCGAAGGCCTATGGCATCGGCGTCGGCGCGATGTTCTTCACCTATGCGCTGTTCGAGGTGCCGAGCAACCTGCTGCTTGCGCGCATCGGCGCCCGCGCGACGCTCACGCGCATCGCGATGCTGTGGGGTATCGTGACGGTGCTCATGGCGTGCGCGGTCGGCCCGGTCAGCTTCTGGGCGCTGCGCGCCCTGCTCGGCGCCGCCGAATCGGGCCTGTTTCCGGGCGTGATGCTGTTCCTGAGCTTCTGGTTTCCGTACGCGTGGCGCGCGCGGTACAACGCTGCATTCAATCTGGCCGTGCCGATTGCGTACATTGCGTCGGGCATCGTGTCCGGTGCGCTGCTCACGCTGAACGGCGCGGGCGGACTCGCGGGCTGGCAGTGGCTGTTCGTGCTCGAAGGGCTGCCCGCCGTGCTGCTCGGCGTGATCGGCGCGTTCTGGCTGACCAACCGGCCGTCCGAGGCGACGTGGCTCTCGCTCGCCGAGCGACAGACGCTCGAAGCCGCGCTCGACGCGCATCCGCCTTCGGCGAAGGTGGTCGCGCCTACGTCGATGCTGCGCGCGCTCGTCAACCCGGTCGTGCTAACGATGGGCCTGTGCAACACGCTGCTGTTCTGCGGCCTCACGTCTGCGCAAATCTGGTTGCCGCAGATGCTGAAGACGTATCACTCGTCGTTCACCACGATCGGCCTGTTCTCCGCCATGCCGCCACTCGCGGGATTGATCGGCATGGTTGCGCTCGGGCGACTGTCGGACCGCTCGCCGCATCGCTTCCTGCATGCGTCGCTCGCGTTCGCGCTGTCGGCGCTCGGTTTTGCGCTGGTCGCGCTGTCGCATTCGATGTGGCCGATGCTGCTCGGCTTCACGCTCGCCAGTGTCGGTATACTGGCGACCCAGGCGATTTTCTGGACCATCCCGCAGTCGTTCCTGCATCGCTCGACGTCCGCAGGCGCGATCGGCGCAATCGGCATGATGGGGAGCATCGGCGGCGCGATCATGCCGGCGATCGTCGGCGAACTGCGTGCGCAGACGCATGCGTTCACCGCGGGCTTCATCGTCGTGGCCGTCGCGTGTCTCGCGGGCTGCGCGCTGATCGGCGTGCTGCACGCAATGATGGCGCGGCAACGGTGATGCAGCCGTGGCAGGCCGGTTTTGTCCGAAACGCGTGATGGAAGCCGCCTCAACCCGTATCGACGCGTCCGGCAGATCCGCTCCGCCGGACGCTTTTATTCCGCTCCGCACATGGCACTCGACACTCTCACGGACGCCCGCCCGAAAACCGCCGACGACGATGTTTCCGCCCTTTCGCGCGGCCTGTCGCTGCTGGAGACGATCACCGCGTCGCCGCATCCGCTGACCGTCA
Organism: Paraburkholderia caballeronis; assembly: GCF_900104845.1. Taxonomy (NCBI): domain Bacteria; kingdom Pseudomonadati; phylum Pseudomonadota; class Betaproteobacteria; order Burkholderiales; family Burkholderiaceae; genus Paraburkholderia; species Paraburkholderia caballeronis. The sequence continues at coordinate 384,043 of NZ_FNSR01000002.1, forward strand.
AGGAACTCGCCCAGCAAACCGGCATTCCGCGCCCGACCGTCGCGCGCATCGCCTCGACGCTCGTCAATGCGGGTTATGTGCGGCAACTCGAAGGCAAGGACCGCTTCTTTCCGACGACGCGCTCGCTCGAACTGGCCAACACGTTTCTCGCGCACTTCGACATGTGCAAGGCCGTGCGGCCGTTCCTGCGCGAACTGGCGGAAGAATGCGGCGCGGCAGTGCATCTGTGTCTGCGCAACCGGCTCGACATGGTGGTGATCGAATCGGTGCGGCCATCGGTCGGGCCGATCATCGTGCGGCTCGGCCTCGGCGATCGCCTGCAGCTTGCGCACTCGGCGATCGGCCGTGCGCATCTCGCCAGCCTGCCGCCCGAGGAACGCGATCCGCTCGTCGAATCGCTGCGGCTGTCGGGCGCGAACGAAGGCATGGATCTGCGCGCGATGGTGAAGAAGGCAGCGAGGGAACTGGGCGACAAGGGCTTCGTCAGCGCATTCGGCGACTGGCACAGCGACATCAACGCTGTGGCCGTGCCGTTGCAATCGCCGGCCGGCGAGCACTTCGCGATCAACTGCGGCGGCCCCGCGTTCCTGTTCTCGCGCGAGACGGTGCTCGAACACCTGGGTCCACGCCTCGTCGATACCGCGGCGAAAATCCAGGAATTGATCGGCAGGGTCGTTCTTGGCGCGTGAGCGCGCACCGCTTCACGCGGCGTAACCGTTCGACCGCGAGTGTTCTTGACAGCGTGTCGATATCGGGCAGTTGGGCGCGAAGCGTGCATTCAGGCGTCGTCGCGGTGGAGTTGATCGGCAACGACTCGCGGCGGCAGTTTACCGACGAGATTGATCGGACGCTCAGCGACGCGGGCAACGACGTGTGGTCGGCAGGCCGCATCCCTTGAAATCCAGCAGCACGTCGCGATCGTTCGGAGTCTGCGAACCTTTGGCCGTCGAGTCAAAAAACCTGGACCCGTAGAACTTTACGGCCTCATGAATCGTTCGAGCGTGAGCAAGCGCTGTTCGACCCGCGTCGCGCGACACTCGCCCTGCAGCAGCGGCGGCCTTCTGCGCGATGGCGCCCAGACTGATATCTGTGGGCGCGTGTCGGTGCGTCATATACGGTCTCTGCAAACGGATATGCGATGCCGGCGTTCAATGCGCCTTCCACCGCGAGGCAGAAACGCAATTGATCCGGCTCCCGTCCGCTTTCGGTCCCACGCCAGAGACCAGATCGCAGCAGCAAGCCACGCGAACCCTCTTCGATCGGACAGTCCAGCGCCCGCGGCACTGCTCAAAAAGGAAAAGACAGCGCGACTGCGACTACCCACACCGTCACCTCAGCGCAACCGCTCGCATCCACCTCACGATCCACGTGACAATCGCCGAGCGGAAGATCGCCGCCAGCCCTCGGTGGCGTCCGAGCACGAATGCGCCAGCAAATGCGCCAGCCAGGAGTTTCGCCTCCGGACTCGACAGAAGCGTCGACAATTCGCGCTCGATCGCCCACTGGCCTGGGCGGTCTGCGCGACGGACGGGCCGCAGCCGGCGCGCATCGGCGAGCAGCACCGCCCGGCTCTGCGTCATGCGCGCGAGCACGAGTGCCTGTGCCTCCTCATACGGGTGTCGCAGCCTCATTTGAGTACCTCCTTGAGCGCATCCATGTCGCGCTGGATCTCCCCTCGCAACATCGACAACGGAACGCCTGGCCGACGCGTACGAACGACGGCAAACGCGATCAGCGACACCAGCAGCCAGACACCCGCCACGCCCCACACCGACGCGAGGAAATAACGCGTCTGCCATGCCGACGCAATCACCGCGATGCAGAAGAAAGACAGCGTGAACAACGCACCCACCGCCAGCACGACCAGCGCGATGACATCGCGAAGCAATCTCGTTTTCGCTTCCGCGAGTTCGATCGCAACCAGTTCGCCGTAATCGGATAACCGGTGGACACAAAATCGCCCGATATGCCGCCACTGCGCAGCCTTCGAATAGAGTGACATCTGCACCTCCCGCCGCGCTAACCAGCACCTGGCGATATCAACGAACCCTTTCGGTCGGCGTGAGCAGCCCCACGATGGAGGCCGCTCACCAGACGTTCGCCACAGGGCTGGGGGAATCCGTTAGCGATCCCCGCTTCCGCCGCGCCAGATCGCACCCATCAGGAAACCGACCGCTGCGGCAATCGCTAGCGTAGTGATCGGATTGGTCGTCGTCGCGTCGCGGAGCATGCTCGTCGTATCCGCACACAGTTGCTGCGCCTTGCCGCCCAACTCCCGTGTCTTGCCGGCGAGCTGGGTCGACGTGTCACCGGTCAGGTCGCCCACTGCGCTCTCGACCTTGCCCGCCACTTCCTGCACAGCCCCTTCAGCTTTGCTCGTTTCCATCGCGCTACTCCTTTCTCGGTTCGGGCACGGAGCCGACTATCCGGATTCCGGATCAATGTCTCGTGAATCGTATCGCCAGGCTCACCACCCGGACGCGCAATCCGCGAGCCTGCTATCAGAGACGCTCATCGTTCGCCGCTATTCAGCAACCCGATCTGCGGTCCCTGCTTCATCTCGTCGTGCTGACACAGTTCCATTTTCACGGAGAACTCGATCCTTTCTCCTTCGATAGACGCTGCCAACGAGAGGAACTTCACCTCGCGGCATCCGCCGCAGTCCCATCGGGGCCGGACTTTCTGCTACCCTCTGTCGCCGCCGCTGGCGCTTCGTCCCGGCCCGCTCCAGACAAGACCTCCTTCTCGCCGCCGGCCATGCGCAGATACATTGCGGCCAGTCGACGCAATTCCGCCTCGGTCGCCTCCTCAATGCCGATCAGGTGATTGTTCGCCTGACGGTGCGACGAGATCAGCTCATTCAGCTTCAGATGAAGCGCCACACTATCCTTGTTCTGGCTTTGCTGAATCAGGAACACCATCAGGAACGTAACAATGGTGGTGCCGGTATTGATAACCAGTTGCCAACCATCGGAATAGTGAAAAAGCGGCCCAGTCACAACCCATACCACGATCGTGATAACCGCTGAACCGAAGGCGATCGGCGAACCCGCCCACCGCGTTATGGTGCTCGCAAACGCGTCGAACAGTCGGGCGATCCGGTTGCCCGACGCATAAGCCAGGCTCGACGTCTCTGGAACGGGCGCCGGACCATCCGTGAGATCTTGCTGCTTCATGGCGACATCCTGAAAGAGACATGGCGACTCACCTGTTTACCAGGCGCGTAGCAACCGCGGGAAACAGGAAAACCGGGGCTTCGTATGGACCTGCGCGACGCGTAGGCGGCCGTCGGCCGCGATGCCCGGGAGAGGGGGTGGCCAGTTTCAGAGTCGGCACTCTGACGTGCACACCGCGGTTCGCCGTGCATGGAGGGGAGGGGCACGAGGAAGGAGCACGATCCGTTCCCGGAACTTGCGTTGACGTGGCCCGGGCGGGCGCGATACGTGCGCATCGGCACCTTGGGGCCGCCACCGGAGGTCGGAGTCGGGCAAACAAAGGCCCAGTCAGCCAACCGGGCCAAGCAAAACATCGATTGCGGCTTGCCCGGCGATCTCGGCTACCAGGTAGGCCCATCGTTCGGTGAAGGGCCCGTTGCGTAGCGGTATGCGTCCGCCTCGGGCGCCGAGCACTTCGAGATTAGTCCCGCCTTGTATCTGAAAAGTGACGTCAAACGTGTCGTCCGCCGATGGAGTCAATTCGACGTGAATTTCGAAGCCGCGATACGCGATCGTTCGGCGCATGGATGTCTCCGTTTCGTCACAGGAAATGAACCAGAAAAGAAAACCGGAAACGGCTTGCACAGTTGTCGGGCGAGCTTGTCCGCACGCCCCGCCCCATCACATTAAAAGCTTGCAAGCCGGGGGCGACCGGGCCGCAATGACCACTAGACAAGCGTGCACCGGCTGTTGGCGATACCGGCTTATGTGCCGGGCGCCCGCAACGTGCCGCACAGGACCTGCGCCGTCTGACCCACGCATTTCAGCGTGGTGGCTTAGGCGTCCGCAGCCAGTCGATCAGCCCGAGACGGATTGCCTTGCGCTCGACGAAGCGCTCGGCGAAAACCATCATCGGCCTGCTGCAATGTCAGCGAGCGGCGGCAAACCAAACGCAGCATTATTGCGCTTCGAAACCGACTACGCGGAGCCAGAATTCGTCCGCACGCCCCTCCGGACAACCTTCCCGCTGCCACAACGCATATGCGCGCTCGCTCAGGTGTTGATCTAGCGCTCGATACCAGTACACCTCCGTTCGTCCGTCGAGGCGGCCGTCTTGCTCCCAAAGAGCGTAAGCGCGTTCACGAACCGCCTGTTCCAGGCCATCCTTCGTTTCGGAGCTTCGTTCAAGGTCGTCGCCATAGGGAGACATCTGCCCGCTCCGACTGACATGCAAGCGAGCCGTTAGACCTTCGATTTCATTGTCGGGAACCAGACGGCCGTGCGCCGCCGCCTCAAGCGCCTTCGCTTCATACAGGCTATCGTCCGCCGCATCCCCCCATTCCCCCAGGGTGATGGGGTACGTGTGCAGCACAGTGCCGCCGCCATTCAAAACATCAACCAGTCGTTGCATTACAACTCCTCCCATCCGCATTCGTATCAAGTCTGGGCCACCGCTTACGGCGGTGGGCGTATTGAGAACGACTGTGGCGATACCTTCGCGTCCCCCGTGGGGCTTCCGATGACGCCGGGAATAAACGTTTCCGCTTTTGTCGAGCTTCGAAGTCGTATCGGAACGATGCTGTGGAAGTCGATGAGGGCGATGCGATACAGGCTCACGAAAGCCGTGCAGAGTCGAATCGAAACGCTCCGGTCTTGTCACCCACCGACCGGCTTCCCACAGCATCCAGCTTGCTTTGCAACTCCGCCTTGCGCTTTGCCATCTTCCCTCCCAGCGTATGGAGATCACATTTCGATTTGCGCAATTCCGGGAAGAGCTGCTGCTCTTCTTCCTCGACGTGATGCCCCACCATCTCGCTCATCACCTTGAAGGTCGCATCGAATCCCTTTTCGCCGGCCTTCAGCGTTTCAAACTTCGCGATCAATGTCTTGACGAGAAAATGCTCGATACAGGCTTCGTCGACGTCGATCTTGCCGTCGCCGGGCAACGCTTCCTGAGCGGCCGGATAAAGAAACTCTTCTTCGAGGATCGTATGAATGGACAACTCTTCGCATGCGCGCTGCGCCAGTGCCGACTTCCGTTCAAGGTCGTCGTCAGCCGATCTCTCGAACGCCGAGAACAGCTTTTCAACTGCGCGATGGTCCGCCTCAAGAAACGCCAACGCATCTTGCGACGCAGATCCCGCCTCAGTCTCGTTCAGTTTCGCTTCCATGATGATCTCCTCCGTCATGCGGTTGAAATTCGACCCGTGGCGCGTCACCCGGCAGACCGTTCGACGAAATCGCGTGGCCGGTACTGTCGACGATCGAACCCGGCTCTACGCCGGCTTCCGGCGGCGGTTCCACCCGGAGTACGTTAGCCTCGCTGGCATGCTCCTGAGCGGTGGCTGCGCTCGCAATGCCAGCCGTCTCAACCTGACTCTTCCAGGAAATACCGAAGCGCTCCGGGGCGGCCCCCAAGAGCTCCCGGCCCGTTTCCGCCGTAATTTCGTCCACGTGTCGCCAGTACGCGAAGACCTTCTTGATCGCTGCCGGGAATTGCTGTGACTGAAGATCGAGCGCTTCGCTAAACGATGCGGCGGAGAACAACGCGTCAACCACCGCCTGCTGCTCGGCGAAAAGCGTTCTTGCGGTCTGTACGTTCAACTGGACGGTTTTCTCGAAACCGGCGAAGACCCCAGTCGCGCAGGCGAAAGCAGCTTCGACGGACGTATAGCGTTGCTGCGGCGACCATGGCGACATGATTTCGGGGTACATAGAGGCTCCGTTAAGGTAAGGGCGCGGCATGTGACGTGCATGCAGAAATGCATGACCGGGATTGCTCGGGGATACGCGCACGGGTCGTACCTGAAACGAACCTTGAAGCGCCGCCGATTTCGTGGCGATCAAAGGCTGCGTTTCGTAGACACCTGAACCCGGTTCCGGAACGTCGGATAGCAGAGGGAACGAAAAATGCTCGCTCTCCAGGCGAATCTAATTCGCCGAACGCTGCGGCCATGCCGGGTGCGTCGGTATCGACCAGGTCAGGGAGACGATCGATGAACCAGACAGAAGATCCTGCAGACTATCTGGCGGCCGCGGAAGATTCCGCCCTATTCGTCCATCAACACGACGGCGCGGTTTCATGGGGAGCGGTGCTCGCCGGCGGCGTCGGTTCCGCGGCATTCGCGCTCATCCTGCTGACGCTGGGCACAGGCCTCGGCCTGACATCGATCTCCCCCTGGTCGTCGGGTGCCTCGAATGCGAAAGCGTTCGGCTTTGCGGCCGTGATATGGGTTTGCGTCACGTCCATTCTCACCTCGGGATTGGGCGGTTATCTGGCGGGGCGGCTACGTCGCCGCTGGCTGGCGGTTGACGTCGATGAAATTCACTTCCGCGACACCGCTCACGGCTTTCTGAGCTGGGCCGTTGCGACGCTTTTCACGGCGGCGATACTGACCTCGGCCGCAGCGGGAGTGGTACGGACGGGCGCTCAGGCCGCCGCGACCAATGCGTCGGCGAGCGACTACGGAACGCCTGGCGCAATGCAGCGCGGCAATGCAGGAGCCGCAATCAATACGTGGCCGCTCGGCTACCTTGTCGATTCGCTGTTCCGGATGCCCGCCGGTTCTCAACCCGCCGCAACCGCGACGATGGCGGCCGGCAGCGAGATACCGCGCCTGGAAGCGGCGCGCATCTTCCTCAATAGTTCGGCAACGGGGGATCAACTGTCGCCGGAAGATACCGCCTATTTAAGCCAGCAGGTTATGCAACGCACCGGCATTGCGCCGGACGCCGCGCACGCCCGTGTGGTGGCCACCTATACGAGCTTCCTGCAGAAAGTCGCAGCACTGGATGCCGCTGCAAGAAATGCAGCGGACAAGGCCCGCAAAGTCGCCATCGGGGCATCGCTGTGGTTATTCGTCTCGCTTCTGATGGGCGCGTTCTCCGCAAGCCTGATGGCAACGTTCGGCGGCCGGGTACGCGACGCCTGACTGGAACTTCGATTCGTCTTCCCAAGGAGCTGCTCATGCGTTCGATTCTTCTTTATCTGCTCGGCGTGCCCATTCCCATCATCATCCTGATCGCGCTGTTCTGGCATTGAATGCGGCCACGATGACCCGCGACGCACAGCAAGCCAGGCGAAACGGATGAACGGGCCATCCCTGCGGAGCCAGACCTTGACTAGCGCACAGCGACGGCAGGGCTCCAGACAGGCGGTTTCGTGGCCCCCGACAAGCTCTGCTCCCCTCGACGACACGCCCGGCGTTGTATTGGGGGCATGCCGGCGCCCTCGTACCGCGGCGCCGCAGCCGGTCCGTCTTCGGGCCAGCCGAAGCGTCGTGAAAAAATGAGCTGTTGTAGCTCATCGGCTGTGAGGACCAGCGTGCAAGGGCAGTTTTTCTTTCTTGTGGAGCACGACTTGCACCAAGCAAGGAAGATACCTTCTATTCGTCGGGTTCATGCGAAGCAGGTCCTCCATCAATCTCGGCCAGCCACGCGGCGCCCGATATTCGATCAGATTGATCGTTTTAATGCCCGAAGACCATTCGCGCAAACAAGCGACGATATTATTGGCATCGATGCCCCATGGCATGGGTGGCAGCCGGTAATAAGGGGTCTTCATCACGCCCCACAGGGTGAGGGAAGAAAACCATTGCGGAACGACGTCGAAAACAAGCTCGGCTTCCGGAAAACGGGCGACCAGTCCGGCAAAAAGGCGCTTTACAGCCGTGGGCTGAAGATACATGAGCAGCCCCTGGGCGACGATGAATACGTCGGTGGCCGGCCCTATCCCGTTGGCCCATTCGAGGTCAAGCGCATTCGCCGCGATGTGGCGAAAGCGCTTCGACGGTTTCAGGAAATTTTCGCGAAACTCGATGGCCGCGGGAAGATCAACGGTAAGCCATTGCATTCGGCCGTTATCGACACGGCGCGCCTGGGTTTCCAGGCCTTCACCTAACGAAATGACCAGGCCATCAGGGTGAGTCCGAAGCCAGCGCACGATTAAACGATCGATTGCGGCTGCACGCGCAGCGAAGGAGCCGACCGGATGACCGAAGCGGCCGGCAAAGTCGTAGTCGATCGCCTCGCAGATCCGGGCGCTCTCGTGGTCCGTCAGGATGCCGTCTGATCGTCCTGACTCGCACGCCCGGTCATGCAGCGTCCACAGCATCGTTTCCGAAACGCCGTCAAGGTTCGATACGACATGGGTCGCTTCGACGAGATTGTCCTGCCGCATGGACTCCGCAGGAGGCGATGAGACGGGGGCCATGGCGCTCAGAGGCTACTCAGGCGCTTCGCGTTGGCGGTGGCACGCTCGTGAATAGGCGCAAGACTTTCCCGCATCACGCGGGCAGTCGAATTTGCCAAATGCAACGGATTGGCCGGCGCGTTGGCCGCGATGCCGGCCAACGCTGTCTGGTGCTCCAGCCACTGCGATGGCGATTGACTGGCCAGCAGGGCAACCGCCGCGACAGACGTTGCCCACATGCGGTTGCCCATATCGACGGCTATCACCATGGCGAGACTGAAAAACCCAAACCCCAAAGCCTGCAGCGATTCCGACGCCGCCTCCTTCTTTTCCCGGCTCATAAGGCTGAACTCGGTCTGATCGCGCTCGCTCGGTACGGGGCCGGCAAGCGCCATGCGTGCCGTGCGATGTCCCATGACCTGGGCGGTAGCGGCGAACATTTCTCCGGCCTCCGCGACGGTGCGCAACCACGTAACGGAAAGATCCCGAAGGGGGGAATACGGTGTAGACGGCGTCATGGAATGCTCCCTGGTTTACGTTGATGAAGCGGAAAAAACGTTGGTAGACGTAAGCCCGGCCGGATGGGTCAAACACGACCTCGATTCAACATTCCCGTCAAGAGAGCAAAAAAGGCGTCTGTCCAGAAGGTGCTACGTGCCGGTCCAGCATAGGCTTCGTCCTGCTGCAACGCAACGTATATCTAGCTTATCGTCCGTCGTTGAAAAGGAGCGGCCGGGCGACGCTGGAGCATGGCTCCGGCGCGATCGCGCTCAGGCAGCAAGCTATGCGAATGGCTTTGGAAAGATTTCAGAACGCCGCCGCCGGCACACCTTCGTGCGGCGAAAAGCGCATATCCACAGATTGAACCTCAAGCCTGCAAACGCCGTCATTCGAGGCATCGATTTTGCTGACCGCGAGGCATTCCGGTCAACGCAAGCGAAATCATGTCGACGAACCACCCCACCAGCGATTCCCCCCGTGCGCCGACCAGCCCCAAAGCGGCCGCGCGGCCGCATGGCGCACCCGCGTCGCCGGCAGGCAGGCACCCCGCACCGCCCTGCACGCTCGTGATTTTCGGCGCCGGCGGCGATCTCACCAAACGTCTGCTGATGCCGGCGTTATACAACCTCGCCGTTGATGGCCTGCTCGACGACGGCATGAAGGTCATCGGTGTCAATCACGGCGAGCGCGAAACGAAGGCATGGTGCGAGGATCTGCACAGTGCGCTCCAGCAGTTCGCCGCCGACAAGGCAAGCACCTTTCACACCGACAAGCTCGACGACAACGCGTGGAACTGGATCGCGCGCCGCCTGCACTATATCGCGGGCGATTTCGAGGACGACGACGCGTATCAGCACCTCGCGCAGCAACTCGACGGCAACGCGCAATGCAACGTCGTGTTCTACCTCGCAGTGAGCGCGCGCTTCTTCAAACCGATCGTCGAGCGTCTCGGCAAGGCCGGTTTGCTGAAGCAAGACGACGACGGTAACGGCCCATTCCGCCGTATCGTGATCGAGAAGCCGTTCGGCACCGATCTCGCGTCGGCGCGCGATCTGAACCGGCATCTGCTGACCTTCGTGAGGGAAAGGCAGATCTATCGCATCGATCATTTTCTCGGCAAGGACACCGTCCAGAGCATTCTCGCCGTACGCTTCGCCAACGCGCTATTCGAGCCGATCTGGCGGCGCGAGTATATCGACAGCGTGCAGATCACGGCATCGGAGATGATCGGCGTGGAAGGACGCGGCAGCTTCTACGAGCAGACTGGCGCGTTCCGCGACATGGTGCCGAACCACCTGTTCCAGCTACTCGGCATGGTCGCGATGGAGCCGCCCAATTCGTTCGACGCCGAAGCGGTGCGCGACAGGAAGGCGGAAATCTTCGATGCGCTCAAGCCGCTCACGCCCGACGACGTGGTGTTCGGACAATACGGGAAAGGACTCTCGGGTGCGGCCTACCGCCATGAACCGGACGTCGCGCCAGACAGTCAAAGAGAAACGTATGCCGCCGCCCGGGTGCAGATCGACAACTGGCGCTGGGCGGGCGTGCCGTTCTATCTGCGTACTGGCAAGCGGCTTGCCGCGCGACGCACGGAGATTTCCGTGCACCTGAAAAACGTACCGTTTCGCCCGTTCCGCGCGACGGCCGTCGACACGCTGACGCCCAACGTCATGACGCTGCGCATCGATCCGTCGCATGGCACGAGCTTCCATTTCAACGTCAAGACCCCGGGGCCGGTCATGCAGATCGATGCGGTGCATTCGTCGTTCGACTACGATGACTTCTTTGCGGAACGTGCGAACGTCGGCTACGAAACGCTGCTGTATGACTGCATGCTCGGCGACGAGACGCTGTTTCAGCGCGCCGACAGCATCGAAGCGACGTGGGCCGCGGTGGACGGCGTACTGCATCCGAAGCACGGTGTCGCGATTCCGGTGTACGACTACGCTGCGGGCGGCGCAGGCCCGGCCGAGGCGGATGCGCTGCTCGCGTGCGACGGCCGCGCGTGGCGTTCGCTCACGCCGACTGAACCGACATAAACGTCAACCCGATCGACGGGGCAAACGACATGACGACACACGCACCATCAACGGAGGAATGAGTGACCAGGACGAAAGGCACGACGGGCGCGACGGGCGCGACGCCTGCATCGGCAGGCATTGAGAATATTCTGTCCATCGACGTGGGCGGGACCGGTTTAAAGGCCGCCATCGTCGACGCGGACGGCGGAATGCGCACCGGGCGCGTGCGCGTGGCGACGCCGCATCCATGCACGCCGACCTTGCTCGTCGAAACGCTCCATGCGCTCGTCGAACCGCTTATCAAGCAGTATCAGCCGACGCATGTATCGGTTGGCTTTCCTGGTTTCGTGCGCGCGAACCACGTGCTGACTGCCCCCCATCTCGGCGTCGATGGCTGGAGCGACGTGCCGCTCGCGAAGATGCTCGGCGAGCGCCTGGGCAATCCGTCGGTGCGCATGATCAACGATGCCGAAATGCAGGGCCTGGCCGCCATCGAAGGACGCGGCCTCGAATTCGTGCTGACGCTCGGCACGGGCACCGGCACTGCGATGTTCCGCGACGGCGAACTGATGCCGCATCTCGAACTCGCGCATCATCCGGTCAGCAGGAAACACGCGTACGACGAGTACATCGGCGATGCCGCACGTCATAAGGCCGGTGACAAGCGCTGGAACAGACGCGTCGAGAAAATCATCGGCATTCTCGAATCGCTCGTGCACTACGACAAACTATGGATAGGCGGCGGCAACGCGGCGCGGCTCACGTTCGACCTGCCGCCGAACGTGACGACTGTGTCGAACGATAGCGGCCTCGAAGGCGGGGCGCGTCTGTGGCATCCGCGGTCGGTGCGCGAAACGCGGCAGTTTCCCGAAGCGACGCAGCGGACAGGGATTTTCAGGTGATTCTCTTGGCTTCCCGTCTTCGGTCGTCTTTCCGATGATTTTTTCTCGATGCGGTTCGCTCCGGCCATTCATATATTTATCGGCAAACGCCGTTGCGATTAAAGGCTGATTGCAGCGATCCATTCATGCCTTATCCGGCAATCCGCCAATACGTCGCGACACGCCACGGCGGGTAGAATGGCGAACCCGCCACTCGCCATTGCCGCCGCCATGATTACCTGCCACGTCCGCTACGTGATCGACGCCAATCTGATCGCCGAATTCGAGACCTACGCGAAGATGTGGATTCCGCTCGTCGAGAAATTCGGCGGAAAGCATCACGGTTATTTTCTGCCGGCCGAAGGCGCGAACAACATCGCGCTCGCGCTGTTTTCGTTTCCGAGCCTCGCGGCCTATGAAACCTACCGGCAGGACTCGCAGCAAGACACCGATTGCCAGGCCGCGTTCGCCTACGCGGCCAAAACCCGCTGCGTATTGAGCTACGAACGCAGCTTCTTCAGGCCGGTGTTCGACTGACGCGTCGAATGCGGGGGTCTCGCGCGCCAGCCCCAGTGCGCGACGACGGGACACGCGCATTGCACCAGCACGACGAGCGCGACGCACCCGGGCCAGCCGAACCGCGCCCACACCGCGCCGGGCACGATCGCGCCGAGACTCCCGCCGAGGTAATAACACGACAGGTAGATGCCGATCGCGGTCGCCTTCGCCGCTCCTGACGACGACGTCACGAACGAAGTCGCGGCGGCCTGCGCGACGAACACGCCGCTCGAACTGAGCGCGAGCCCGGCCAGCACCATCGCGAGCGAATGGCTCAACGTGACGAGCGAGCCGAGCGCGCCGAGCAGCGACGCGGCGAGCAGCAGTTGCGACTGCGGCCTCGACCGCGCGACCCGCCCCGCCACCGGCGTCACCACCAGCGCGAGTAGAAACACCGCATAGATCGACCCGAGCGCGGCCGGCCCGAGCGAGAACGGCGGCCGCCCGAGATAGAGGCTCGCATAGGTGAACGACGCAACCTGCGCGAACAGCACGCAAAAGCCGACCGCATACGCGGCGACCAGCGGGCCGCCGAACAGCGACGCCGCCGCCCCGCCGCCGCCCGCTTCGCGCCGATCGACAGCCGCATCGCGCGCCTCATGCGCGTCATGCGCCTCATGCGGCTGGCCATCCGCCAGCAGAACGCGAATGACCAGCCCGACCAGCAGGCTCGCCGCCGCGAGCGCCTCGAATGCGCGATGCCAGTCCGCATACGCGGTCACGAGCGCCGCGATAAACCTTCCCGCAAAGCCGCCGACAACAGTGCCGGTCACGTACAGGCTCGTGACCTCGGTGATCCGCCGCGGCTCCCATCGCTCGCCGATGAACGCGACGGTGCTCGCGAAAACGACCGGAATCAGCACCCCGGAAGCGAACCGCCACAGCAGCAGCGCGGCGAAGCTGGACGCGTGCGCGGACAGCGCCATCGGCGCCGCGAGCAGCATCGACGACCACGCGATCACGCGCGGCCGCGCATACCCGCGCGTGAGCCGCCCGACGAACGGCGCGACGAGCGCGACCGCCAGCGTCGTCGCGGCGATCGTCAAGCCGGCCCGCTCCGCGTTCACGCGGAAGTCGTCCGCGAGTTCGCGCAACACGCCCTGGCTTGCATAGAGACTCAGGAACGCCGCGCAGCCGGCGAGCATCACCGCGATCCTGTCCCGACCTTCACGACTGTCACGACCATGCATAGGGTTGGCACCGTTCTCCTTAACTGCGATATTTATACGGTCCGCGCCGCGCGTTGACCAATACCGATTTCCAACCGATTGATACCCGGCGCCCACGCGCCCCGCCATGGACCCACGCAAGCTCCGATACTTCGCCGCCGTCGCCGACGAACTGCACTTCGGCCGCGCCGCACAGCGGCTGCACATCGCGCAGCCGCCGCTCACCCGGCAGATTTCCGCGCTCGAAAGCGAACTCGGCTTCCGGCTGTTCGAGCGCAGCACGCGCGCGGTCACGCTCACCGCCGACGGCGCGCGTTTCCTGCCTCATGCGCGCGACCTGCTCGCGCAACTCGACAAGACGACGTCGATCGCGAGGCAAACCGCGCTCGGCAACGCGGGGCACGTGGTGCTGGGCTACGCGAGTTCGATCGCGTTGTCGCCGCTGTTCGCCAACACGCTGCGCGCGTTCGCGAACGACGCGCCGGACGTGCATCTGACGCTGATCGAAACCGCATCGGCGTCCCAATGGATGCAGGTCGCCGACGGCCGCCTCGATATCGGGTTGGGCCGGATGGTGCTCCCCGACATCGACGGCATCGACGCGGTCACGCTGCACAGCGAACGGCTGCTCGCCGCGCTGCCGTCCGGCGATCCGCTCGCGCGGCAAGAGCACGTCACGCTCGAACAACTCGCGCAGCGGCCGTTCATCCGTTACCCGGACGGTTACGGTTCGGGGGTCAGCCAGCGGATCGACGCACTGTTCGGCGCGCGCGGGCTCGACATCTCGACGCGTTATCTCGGCTCGCAGATCACGACGATCGTCGCGTTGATCGCGTCGGGGCTCGGCGTATCGATCGTGCCGGACTGCGCGACGACGATGAGCCGCGACGGGGTCGTCTATCGGCCGATCGACGCGGACGACGCGGTGATCGACATCCTGATGCTGACCCGGCGCGGCACGCGGTCGGCCGCGCTGGAACGGCTCTGCAACGCGCTGGTCGCGAACGGCGCGCCGACACGCGCCTGACGCCGGCCAGGACGGAACCCGCCGTTTGCAATCGTCGGCGCGTCGCTTGTAAGCACCCGGCGAACAGCCATCGCGACCTATCATGCTTGAGACCGGGCGGGACCCGACCGGGCGGCTCTCGCGCAAGGACAAGCATGGAATACGACATCGGGCGGGCCATCCGCAGGTTTCCCGACCAGCGGGACGAACTCACGCGCAGCGCCGAAAAAGCATCGAAGCTCAGGCACGCGTGCGGCTGCGCGATGGGCGCGGCCTGCTTCGCCGCGACGACGCTCGCGTTCGTCGCGATGCTGATCTCAAGGCCGCCCGACTGGGCCGGCCTGCCATTGCGCATCGGCGCGGGCGTGCTGGCCGCGCTGCTCGCGACGGCGCTCGGCAAGGTCGCCGGCATCGCGTTCGCGCGGCTGCGGCTTGCGTGGCTCGTGCGCGGACTGCAACGCCGTTATCCGGTGGAGGATCGACACGATGACCACCTGCACCCGCTGGGTCGATAAGTTCGTCATCACCTGCGCGGACTGGACCAACGAGGTCAGCGAGACCTGCACGTCGTGGGCGGACGAAGGCGCGTATCAATGCTCGCAATGGGCGGACGAAGGTTCGAACCAGTGTTCGCAGTGGGCCGACGAAGGCTCGAACCAGTGCAGCGCGTGGGACGAATGCCACTGGTACACGCCGTGGGACTGCATCGCCGGCTTCTTCTGCAAGGCATGGTACTGGGTCGCGAACTGGGTGTGTCAGGCGTGGTACTGGGTCGCCGACTGGGTCTGCCAGGGCTGGTACTGGGTGGCGAAATGGGTGTGCAAGGGTTTCGCGTGGGTCGTCAACGCAGTGTGCATCGTGTTCTCGTGGGCGCTGCGGCTCGTCTGCGTCGCGTGGGACACGCTGCGCTGCGCGCTGCTCGCGTTCGGCCGATGGCTCGGCTCGTTAACCGGGCGCGCGGGCCGCGGAAAAACGCCGCCGCCGCGCATCGAGCGCGTGTTCGTGCTGACGCTGGAGAACCGTTCGTTCGATCATCTGTTCGGCTTCAGCGGCATCACCGGCGTCGATCCGCAAGGCAACCCGACGACGTTCAACGAAGGCTTCGATCCTGCGGTCAACAGCAACGTCGATCCGGTGACGAACGCGAACGTGTTCGTCAGCGCGCCCGCCGACTTCTTCCTGAAAGGCGTGGACGCGGACCCCGGCCACGAGTTCGAGGACACGCTCACCGCGCTCGGCGGCAGCGGCGCGGCGTATCAGCCGGTGCCGGGCGGTTATCCGCCGATCGACAACTCGGGCTTCATCGACAACTACCATGCGCCGCGCGACGGCGAAAGCACGCCGTCGTCCACGCCCGACCGGATCATGCACTGCTTCGCCGCCGGCCAGTTGCCGGTACTGAACGCGCTCGCGCGCGAGTTCGCGGTGTGCGACTGCTGGTTCTCGTCGCTGCCCGGGCCGACGTGGCCGAACCGCTTTTTCCAGCTCGCGGCGACCTCCGGCGGACTCGACGACAGCCCCGGCAAGCTCGACGTCGTCACGAGCACGACGGTGGACGGCTATCGTTTCGAGAACGGCAACGTGTTCGACCTGCTCGACCAATACTGCATCGAGTGGAAGATTTTCGAGGGCGACGATTTCCCGGTCAGCTTCGCGCTCGAAGGAATGAACCTGAACGAGTTGCAGGGCCGCTTCGCGTCGATGGACGATTTCGAGTCCGACCTCGGCAGCGCCGGTTTCGGCCCGAAGTTCGTGTTCATCGAGCCGAAGTACGGCGCGCACGAATTCGACGCGACCGGCCCCGGCGACTTCACGTGCGGAAACTCGATGCATCCGCTCGACGACGTGAGGCGCGGCGAGAAACTGGTGAAGCGCGTGTACGAAGGACTGCGCAACTCGCCGCTGTGGGAGAAGAGCGTGCTGCTGATCACGTTCGACGAGCACGGCGGCTTCTACGACCACGTCGCGCCGCCGCCCGCGGCGCCGCCCGGCGACCAGATCGATCAGAACTACGTGAAGCAGGGTTTCCTGTTCGACCAGTTGGGCGTGCGGGTGCCGGCGATCGTCGTGTCGCCGCTCGTGCCGCGCAACGTGATCGACCATACGCGATATGACCACACGTCGCTGCTCGCGTCGATGGAGCGGCTCTTCGGGATGAAGCCGCTGACCGCGCGCGACGCCGCCGCGAACGACTTCCTGCATCTGCTGTCGCTCGCCGCGCCGCGCGCCGATGCGCCCGCCACGCTGCCCGCCCCCGACGACAGCCGCCCGCAGCTCGCCTGCGAAGGCGACGACGATACCGATAGCCAGTCCGCCGACCGCCTGCTGCAACAGCGTTCGACGCTGCGGCTCGCGCGCCGCGAAGGGCGCTACATGGCGCGCGCGGTCGCCGACTACCGGCTGAAGCCGTCGCAGGTCGGCTTCATGCAGGTCGCGCTGCTGAAGGTGCTGAACCGGACCACGCAGCCGGACAAGGCGCGCTGGCTCGACGCATATCGCGGCGTGCAGACCGGCATCGACGCGGCGATCTTCATGACCGACGCGAAGCTGAAAGTGAAGCACGGAATCGACGTGGTGCAGATAGAGCGGCTGGCGGCGCGGCGGCGTTAGGCGACGGCGGACAACAACCGCAAGGCGGCCGGCCTCTCGCCGCTCTCGCCGCGCCCGCCGCTATCCGATTATCATCCGGAACCATCCCCGCCACCGCTTTCACGCTCCCACGCCGCTCCGCCATGCCGACTGCCCCGTTCGACGCCATCCTTTTCGACTGCGACGGCGTGCTCGTCGATTCCGAACTGATCACGCATCAGGTGCTGTCGGAGATGCTCGGCGAACTGGGCTGGTCGATCGCGCCGGAGGAGGCGATGCGCCTCTTCGTCGGCAAGGCGGTGAAGGACGAGGCCGCGCTGATCGAGGCGAACACGGGTTTCGCGCTCACCGACGATTGGCTTACGCAGTTCCGCGCGCGCCGCAACGAGGCGCTCGAACGCGATCTCGTCGAGATTCCCGGCGCGGGCGACGCGGTGCGCGCGGTGCACGACGCGTTCGGCGGCCGGATCGCGGTCGCGTCCGGCGCGGACCGCCGCAAGGTCGAACTGCAACTGCGCAAGGTCGGTCTGCTCGACTGCTTCGCGGGCCGCATCTTCAGCGGCCACGAGATGCCGCGCAGCAAGCCGCATCCGGACGTGTACCTCGCCGCCGCCGCGGGTCTCGGCGTCGAGCCGGCGCGCTGCGCGGTCGTCGAGGATTCGGTGACCGGCGCGCTGGCCGGTCTCGCGGCAGGCGCAACGGTATTCGGCTACAGTCCCGACGAGCCGGGTCACAGCAGCGCCGGCGCGCTGCGCGACGCCGGCGTCGCGCGCGTGTTCGCGGACATGGCCGGGTTGCCGGCGTTGCTCGCGCAATGGTCCGGTGCGTCCGCACCGGATGCGTGACCGGAAACAACCTCATTGCAGCACCGGGCGCGAAACGCGCGCCGCGTCGAAACGCTGAAAGGTCTGGAAAGGAAAACCGGCCCCGCCCGCCGCGTGGTACGGCCATGCCGGAAAGTTCGTTTGCTATCGAATTTTTAGGGTATCATCCCGCCGATGTCCAGCCTGCACACCCTGCGTCTCGCTGTCAGCAGCACGCTCGTCCTGGCCGCCCGCAAGTGGCGGCGCACGAGTCATGACGTGCTGTCCGCGTACAACGTGTCCGAAGCGTGCTCCACGCCGCTGCTGACCGCGGGCCGGCTCGGCGAGGCGGTGCGCCAGGTCGCGCTCGCTGAACACGTCGGCATCGAGGGGCCGTCGCTCGTGCGGCTGCTCGACCAGTTGTGCGCGGCAGGCCTCGTGCGCCGCGACGAAGACCCCGACGATCGCCGCGCGAAAACGATCTCCCTCACCGACGAAGGCCGCCACGTCACCGAACGGATGGAGGACGACCTGCGCGCGCTGCGCGCCCGCGTGCTGAAGGACGTGAGCCGCGCCGATCTCGAAACGACGCTGCGCGTGCTGAACGCGTTCAACGCCGCGCTGTCGCCCGACGGCAACCCGCGCCACCCCACGAACTAGCCCCGCGTCATGGTCTACCCCTCCGCCCGCGACTGGCTGTTCTCGGTCAAAACGTTTGCCGCCGCGATGCTCGCGCTGTATCTCGGCCTGCTGTTCGAGCTGCCGCGCCCGTACTGGGCGATGGCTAGCGTGTACATCGTGTCGAACCCGTTCGTCGGCGCGACCCGCTCGAAGGCGCTGTACCGCGCGCTCGGCACCGCGCTCGGCGCAGCGGGCGCGATCCTGCTGGTGCCGCCGTTCGTCGAGATGCCGCTGCTGTTCAGCATCGTCGTCGCGACGTGGACCGGCACGCTGCTGTATCTCGCGATCTCGGACCGCACCGCCCGCAGCTACGTGTTCATGCTCGCCGGCTACACGATGCCGCTGATCGCGCTGCCCACCGTCACCGATCCGGCCACGGTGTTCGACGTCGCGATCGCGCGGACCGAGGAGATCGTTCTCGGCATCGTCTGCGCGAGCGTCGTCGGCAGCGCCGTGCTGCCGAGCCGGCTCGCGCCGACGCTGATCGAGCGCACCGACGCATGGTTCCGCGACGCCGCGTTCTACGGCCGCGAGACGCTGTCCGGCCACATCGCCGGCGCGGCGATCTCCGCGTGCCGGCAGCGGCTCGCGGCGACGGTCAACGGGCTGGAGTTCCTGTTGAGCCAGTTGAGCTACGACCACACGCACCCGCAGATTCTCGAACGCGCGGAGGCGCTGCGCGGCCGGATGATGCTGTTCCTGCCGATCATGTCGTCGCTCGCGGACCCGATGATCGCGCTGATGCGCGACCTGAAGGTGCGCCCGCCCGGCCTCGACGAATTGCTCGCGGACACCGCGCAATGGTTCGGCGCGCCGCTCACGCACGCGCCGGACAGCGACGCGCAGGCGAGCAACGCGGCCGTCGATGCGCTGCACGCGCGGATCGCGGCGCTGCAGCCGGGCGGCGACGCGCTCGCGTCGTGGCAGGGCGCGCTGCTGTCGAACGCGTTGTGGCGGCTCGGCCAGATGATCGACATCTGGCAGGACTGCCGCGCGCTGCGCGCGAGCATCTCGCAGGAATCGGCAACGTGGCGGCCGCGCTTCCGGCACTGGCGGCTCGGCGGCACCGAGCGTTATTTCGATCGCGGGATCATGGCGTTTTCGACCGCGTCGGCGGTCGGCGCGATCATCGTCGCGTGCGGGCTGTGGATCAGTTCGGGCTGGCACGACGGCGCGGGCGCGGTCACGCTCGCGGCGGTCGCGTGCTGCTTCTTCGCGTCGCTCGACGAACCCGCGCCGCAGGTGTTCCGCTTCTTCGTCGCGACGGCCGTGGCCGTGGTGATCGCGGGGCTGTACCTGTTCGTCGTGCTGCCGCGCGTGCACGACTTCACGATGCTGGTCGTGATGTTCGCGGGGCCGTTCATCCTCGTCGGCACGCTGATACCGCGCCCGCAGTTCAACCTCGTGACGATGCTGGTCGCGGTGAACACGGCGACGTTCATCAGCATTCAGGGCGCTTACGACGCGGACTTCCTCGTGTTCCTGAACAGCAACATCGCGGGCGTCGTGGGGCTGCTGTTCGCGTTCCTCTGGACCCGCGTGACGCGCCCGTTCGGCGCGGAGCTGGCCGCCGCGCGCCTGCTGCGCTCCAGTTGGGCGGACGTCGCGCTGACCGCGTCGACGCAGCCGATCGCGGACCAGCGCAACCTCGCGTCGCGGATGCTCGACCGGCTGATGCAGCTGATTCCGCGGCTCGCGGCGTCGGACGACCACCGGCATCCGTCGATCGAGAGCTTCCGCGATCTGCGGATCGCGCTGAACGCGCTCGACCTGCGCCGCTCGCGGCACCGGCTCACCGGCGAACTGCCGGCGACGATCGACGGCGTGCTCGCCGGCGTCAGCCGCTATTACGCGGGCTGCGCGGACCGCCGCGCGCGCCAGCCGGTGCCGCCCGCGTTGATGGCGACGATCGACGACGCGCTCGGCCGCGTGACGTCGCACGCCGCCGCGACGACGCGCGCGGTGAACGCCGAAGGCCCGGCCGCGAGCACCGCGCTGCGTGCGTCGCAACGCTGGCTGCGCGAGACGCGGCACGCGCTCGTCGGGCTGCGGCTGTCGCTCTTCCCCGCGGCGGCCGGCCAGCCGCCGCAACCCGCTAGCGAGGCGCAGGCATGACGCGCCTGCTTTCCGTTTCCGTATTCGTTGCCGGTTCCGGCCGCAGACCGTCATGATCGGCGAAATCGACATACTCGGCGTATTCGTGCCTTCGGTGCTGCTGCTGATGCTGATCGCGTATCTGGTCAACATCGTGATCCGCACGGTGCTCACGCGGATCGGCTTTTACCGGCTGGTCTGGCATCGTTCCATTTTCGATCTCGGCATCTACGTTCTGGTGCTGGGTGTCATCGTCGTCGTTTCACACCGTCTCGTAACGTGAAAAAAACCTGGTTTTCCGCTGGGCAGATCCTGCTCACGCTGATCGTCGTCGCGATCGCCGCCGTCGTGCTGTGGCGCCTGGTCGATTACTACATGTTCTCGCCGTGGACGCGCGACGGCCACGTGCGCGCCGACGTGATCCAGGTCGCGCCGGACGTGTCCGGCCTCATCACGTCGGTCGAGGTGATCGACAACCAGGAAGTGAAGCGCGGCCAGGTGCTGTTCGTGATCGACCAGGCGCGCTACACGCTCGCGCTGCGGCTCGCGCAGGCGAACGTCGAGCAGCGCCGCGCGACGCTCGCGCAGGCGCGCCGCGAATACGCGCGCAACATCGCGCTCGGCAACCTCGTGGCGAGCGAAACGCTCGAAGAAAGCCGCACGCGCGTCGAACAGGGCGAAGCGGCGCTCGACGACGCGCAGGTGCAGGTCGACACCGCGCGCCTGAACCTGCAGCGCACGACGATCGTGAGCCCGGTCGACGGCTACCTGAACGACCGCGCGCCGCGCGTCGGCGAGTTCGTGACGTCGGGGCGCGCGGTGCTGTCGGTGGTGGACATGCATTCGTTCCGCGTCGACGGCTACTTCGAGGAAACCAAGCTGCACGGCATCCACATCGGCCAGCCGGTCGACATCTCGGTGATGGGCGAGCGGCGTCCGCTGCGCGGCCACGTGCAGAGCATCGTCGCCGCGATCGAGGACCGCGACCGCACGCAGAGCCCGAACCTGCTGCCGAACGTGAACCCGGCGTTCAGCTGGGTGCGGCTCGCGCAGCGCATTCCGGTGCGCGTCGCGCTCGACGAGGTGCCGGACGACTTCCGGATGATCGCGGGCCGCACCGCGACGGTCGCGGTGCGTGCCGGCGACGTGTCCGCGAAACGCGGCGCGGCCGGCGCAGGGGCAAGCGATGCGGCTGGGGCGTCGGCACCGTCCGCCGCGTCTGCCGCCCTGCCCGCGCCAGCCGCTTCCGGAGCGTCGCAATGAGCGCGCGCCGCGCGCCGCGCCGGTCGTCGCACGACTCGCGCGGACGGCTTTTCGCGCTCGCGCCGCTGACGCTCGTGCTCGCCGCGTGCATGACGGTCGGGCCGAACTACAAGCTGCCGGATAACGCGCTCGTCAACGCGCCGCTGGCGAACGCGCCGCTCGACAGCGCCGGCGCGCCGGTTTCGCAGGACCCGGTACCGTCGAACTGGTGGCGTCTGTACGACGACCCGGTGCTGGACCAATTGGTCGAGGACGCGCTGAAGTCGAACACCGACCTGCGGGTCGCGGCGGCGAACCTCGCGCGCTCGCGCGCGGCGCTCGCGGTCGCCGACGCGCAGGGCGGTTTCTCCGGCGGCGCGACCGCCGCGTTCGAGCGCGCGCAGGAATCGGCCGAGCAGTATCTGCTGTTCAGCAAGCTGCCGGTCGAGAACGAAGGCAACGTCGGCATCAGCATCTCGTACGAAGTCGATCTGTTCGGCAAGCTGCGGCGCGGCGTCGAGGCCGCGCGCGCCGACAGCGACGCGGTCGAGGCGGCCGGCGACCTCGCGCGGATCGCGGTCGTCGCGGACGTCGTGCGCGCGTACGTCGAATCGTGCTCGGCGGCCGAGGAACTCGCGATCGCGCAGGACTCGCTGAAGCTGCAACGCGAACGCGTCGATCTGTCCAAGCGGCTGCGCGACGCCGGGCGCGGCAACCAGCCGGACGTCACGCGCGGCGTCACGCAGGTGCAGACGCTCGCCGCCGACATCCCGCGTTTCGTGTCCCGCCGCCGCATCGCGCAGTATCAACTGGCGATGCTGCTCGCGCGCTCGCCCGCCGACCTGCCGCCGGGCGCGCTCGCGTGCGAGCGTCTGCCGAGGCTGAACCAGCCGATTCCGGTCGGCGACGGCGCGACGCTGCTGAAGCGCCGCCCCGACGTGCGCGAGGCGGAACGGCAACTGGCGGCGTCGACCGCGCGGATCGGCGTCGCCGTTGGCGAGATGTATCCGTCGATCTCGATCGGCGCGTCGACCGGATCGACCGGCATTCTCGGCGACCTGCTCTCGCCGGAGACGAACCGCTGGGCGTTCGGTCCGCTGATTAGCTGGACGTTCCCGGCCAACGGGCAGCGCGCGCGCGTGCGCGAAACCGAGGCGGCGACGGGCGGCGCGCTCGCGCACTTCGACGGCGTCGTGCTGAACGCGCTGCGCGAAACGCAGACGAGCCTCGCGACCTATGCGGCCGACTATCAGCGCGCGGAATCGCTGCGGACCGCGTACGAGTCGGCGCGCGTGTCGGCCGATGAAACGCACCGGCTTTACGCGGCCGGGCGCGAGTCGTTCATCTCGGACCTCGACGCGACGCGCACGCTGACCTCGGTGCATGCGCAGGTCGCGGCGGCGGAAGGCCAGGTCGCGCTCGATCAGGTGCGGTTGTTCCAGTCGCTGGGCGGGGGATGGGAGAAGGAGGAGTAAGCGGGTGTGAGGTTTCGTCGTGGTTCGCGTTCGACCGGACCACGGCCTTCAATGCCGGATTCAAGCCTTCTGCCGGCCCCACTGCGTGGAAATCCGGCGTTGCGCTTTCAGCCAACATCGCCCGACGCGAATGACAGGACGCGCCTCCTTCGTCGCGCCTCCTGTCAATCCCGTTGCCGCCCGCTTCCAGCGCGTAGTTCGCAGCGCCCCTGCATTCCCGCTTTCCACCTCACCCCGCCTCCCACCGCGTCCGCGGCACGCGGCTTGCTGAACCGTCGGCGTCGCCCCTTCGAGCGCCGCACGATGAAGCCCGACCTGCCCGCCATTCCCCGCCCCGCCGCTGCCGACGACGATCCGCTGCGCTACGTCGAACGCCTGCTCGACACGCTCGACGTGCCGGTCGGCAGCGACACGATCGGCCCGGCGAGCCGCACGCTCACGCGCTCGCTGCCGACGCTGCCGCAACCGGGCGACGGGCAGACGCTGCTGCGCTGGCGCATGCTCGCGGCGATCGCCGCGCGCGACCTGTCACTGGTGAAAATCTACGAAGCGCACGCGGACGCCGCCGCGATCCTCGCGGAACTCGGCGCCGCGCAGCCGGGACGCGGCACCGTGTGGGCCGTATGGGCGGCGCAGATGCCGGATGCGGTCGTGCGGATCGTCCGGCGCGACGGCGAACTCGCGCGGCTGACCGGCGTGAAGGCGTGGTGCTCGGGCGCGGCGTTCGCCACGGACGCGCTCGTCACCTGCACCGGCGACGACGGCCGGCCGTGGCTCGGGGCGGTCGAACTCGCGCAGCCGGGCGTCGAAGTCGTCACGCGCGGCTGGCACGCGGTCGGCATGCACGCGACCGGCAGCGTCGAAGTGCATTTCGATGACGCGGCCGCGCGGCTCGTCGGCCGTCCGAATGCGTATCTGGAACGCGCGGGGTTCTGGTTCGGCGCGGCCGGCATCGCCGCCTGCTGGTACGGCGCGGCGGCCGCGCTCGCGACCCGCCTCGCGCACGCGGCCACGCGGCGCGACGATCCGCATCTGCGCGCGCATCTCGGCGCGGCCGATGCCGCGTTATCGGCCGCCCGCGCGCTGTTGCGCGAGACCGCTGAGCAGATCGACCGCGCGCCGACATCGGATGCGCTGGCGCCCGCCTTGCGGGTCCGCGCGGCGGTCGAGACCGCCGTCGAAGCGGTGCTGCATGCGACGGCCCGCGGCCTCGGCGCGGCGCCGTTCTGCCGCGACCGCCGGTTCGCGCGGATGGCCGCCGACCTGCCGGTGTTCGTGCGCCAGAGCCACGCGGAGCACGACCTCGCGACGCTCGGCGGCGCGCTCGCGGCCGACGCCGCAACGGAGCGCGAAGCATGGTCTCTCTGACCACCGCCGCACGCGCGCGCTACTTCGACGCGAAGTTCGCGGCCGACGACGACCCCTGGCGCTATCGTGACAGCTGGTACGAGCGCCGCAAGCGCGACCTCGTGCTTGCCGCGCTGCCGCATGCGCGTTACCGCTCGGCGTTCGAACCCGGATGCGCGAACGGCGAGTTGTCCGCGCACCTTGCGCCGCGCTGCGAGCGCCTGTTGAGCGCCGACTTCGCGCCGACCGCGCTCGCTCTCGCGCAACGCCGCGTCGCGCGTTTCGCGCACGTCAGCGTCGAGCGCCGCGCGATGCCGGACGACTGGCCGGCGGGCCGCTTCGATCTGATCGTCATCAGCGAATTCGCGTACTACCTGAGCCGCGAGCAATGCGCGACGCTGGCCGACCTCGGATGCGCATCGCTCGAAGCGGGCGGCACGCTGCTGTGCTGTCACTGGCGACACGGCGGCGAGGCGTGGATGCTCGATCCGGCCGACGTCCATGCGCGATTCGATGCGCGCGACGCGCTGCACAGGCACACCCGCATCGAGGATCGCGACTTCCTGCTCGACGTGTGGACCCGCGAAACCGATACGCCCCCCCTCCCACCACCGGAGCACGACGCATGATCGGCATCGTGATTCCCGCGCACAACGAAGCCGACCTGCTCGCTCGCTGCCTGCGCGCCGCGTGTACGGCGACCGCACGCCATCATGCGCACAGCGGCGAGATCGCGCGGATCGTCGTCGTGCTCGACGCGTGCAGCGACGGCAGCGACGCGATCTGCGCGGCGTTCGACGTCGATACGATCGCCGTCGATGCGCGCAACGTCGGCATCGCGCGCGCCAGAGGCACTGCACATCTGCTCGATCGCGGCGCACGCTGGCTCGCGTTCACCGACGCGGACAGCATGGTTGCGCCCGACTGGTTGAGCGAGCAACTGGCGCTCGGCGCGGACGCGGTATGCGGGCCGGTCGACATCGACGACTGGTCCGCGCATCCGCCGCAAACGCGCGACGCGTTCGCCCGCGCGTATGTCGATGCGGACGGCCACCGGCACGTGCACGGCGCAAACCTCGGCGTCAGCGCGGCCGCGTACCGGCTCGCGGGCGGCTTCGAGCCGCTCGAATGCGCGGAGGACGTCGCGCTCGTCTGCGCGCTGCTCGCGGCCGGCGTGCGCGTCGCGTGGAGCGCGCGGCCGCGCGTCGTCACCAGTGCGCGGCGGATCGCGCGCGTGCGCGGCGGCTTCGCGGACACGCTCGCGCGGATGGGCTGAAACGCGCCCGCGCGCCGACGCTCAAGTCACTTCACGTTGCGATACCGCCCGGCCGGCAGCGCCTGCAGGAAATTCGGCACCATCGCCGCGCGCGCGCTGTCGTACGCGGCCCATTGCGCGGCATCCGGCAGCGGCGGAATCGTGATCGTCTCGCGACGGTCGTAACCGACCAGCGCCGCATCGACCAGATCGCCGACCTCCATCACCGCCGCCAGCGAGTTCACGTCGCGGCCCGCGTGGTCCCAGATTTCGGTGCGCGTCGCGGACGGCAGCACCGCCTGCACATAAACGCCCTTCGGCCCGAGTTCGAGATGCAGTCCTTGCGACAGGAACTGCACGAATGCCTTCGTCGCGCCATAAACGGTCATGCCGAATTCCGGTGCGAGCCCGACCACCGAGCCGATGTTGACGATCGAGCCGCGGCC
Source organism: Paraburkholderia caballeronis (assembly GCF_900104845.1). Classification (NCBI taxonomy): domain Bacteria; kingdom Pseudomonadati; phylum Pseudomonadota; class Betaproteobacteria; order Burkholderiales; family Burkholderiaceae; genus Paraburkholderia; species Paraburkholderia caballeronis. The sequence goes on from NZ_FNSR01000002.1 coordinate 410,457, forward strand.
TTCCCGGACGAAGCGCGGCGCGACCGCCGCCGCGAGCCGCGCGAGCGCGGTCGCGTTCAGGTCGATGACCCGCGCGACATTCTCGACGCCCTGCTCGACGAACGTGCCGGCCGCCGTCGAACCCGCGTTGTTCACCAGCACGCCGATGCTTGCGTCGTCGCGCAGCCGCGCTTCGACCTGCGCGAGGTCGTCGCGATTGGTGAGGTCCGCGCGAACGATGTCCACCTTCACGCGATAGTCCGCGCGCAGGCGCTTCGCGAGTTCCTCCAGACGCGCGCGGTCGCGCGCGACCAGCACGAGGTCGTGCCCGCGCTTCGCGAAGCGGTCGGCATACACCGCGCCGATCCCCGTGGACGCACCGGTAATCAGCACAGCAGGTTGAGCAGCCATCGAGTTTCTCCAGTGATTTTCGATCGGGTCGATTGCATTCTTCTAAACATGACAGTCATCATGTTTAAATTATCATGATGCCCGTCATGTATCATGTCAAGCGTTGACGATGAAAAACGGGAGCCACGATGAGGGTGAGTCGCGAGCAGGTTGCCGAAAACCGGCAGAAGATTCTGGCCGCCGCGAGCCGTCTGTTCCGCGAACGCGGCTTCGACGCGGTGACGGTCGCCGACGTGATGAAGGCCGCTGGCCTCACGCATGGCGGTTTTTATGGCTATTTCAGGTCGAAGGACGACCTGATCGCGCAAACGCTCGCGCACGTGTACGCGCAGGGCGCGGCCGCAGAAACGGATGTTGCGCGTTATGCGGCGAACTATCTGTCGCCGTCGCACCGGGACAACCTCGCGGGCGGCTGCCCGACTGCCGCGCTCGGCGCGGAAACGGTGCGCCAGTCGCCCGACGCGCGCGCGGCGATGGCGAACGGACTGCGGCAACAGATCGAGCGTCTGAGCCGGGGTATTCCCGGCCTGCAGGCAGCCCAGGCGCGAAAAGCCGCGATAGGCAGTTGGTCCGCGATGGTCGGCGCGGTGATCCTCGCGCGCCTCGTCGACGACCCGGCGCTGTCCGACGAGGTGCTAGAAGCGACACGCTCATGGATCGGCGAGCGCAATGCACCCGATGAAAAAATGAAATCGCGGTGATGCTATCGCTGCGATAGACGATCGCAATCGACTGCATAACGAACCGTTCTGAAGCACGAAAAAAGCCCGGAGGCCGCGCGTTATGCGCGGCCTCCGGGCTTTATCGCTTGATCCGTTCGATCGAACGCGGCTTAACGCGCGTTGTAGATCGGCGGCGAATAGCTGGTCGCCGCGCCGTCGTGACCGCCGCCGCTTTGCGATGAGCCGGCCGCGACCGGGCCATAACCGGTGGCTTCGGCGCCGTTCTGCTGCACGCGGGCCTGCGCGGCCTGAATGTCGTCCGGATAATGCGGGTCGTTCAGGTTCGGACGATAACCGGCCTTTTCCAGCTGGATCAGCTGGTTGCGCACTTCGGCGCGGGTCAGCGGTTGATTGGATTGAGCGAACGAAACCGCCGGCACGACGAGCACAGCGGCAACCGCAACAGCCTTGATAAGCGACTTCATGATGAGCACCTCCGAAAATTTGCCGGATCGCAGGCGCCCGCCTGCAACCGTTGAACAGGAGTCTAGAGACTCCGCGAACCCGGATAAATGCTCGCAGCGCGAAATCACTGTTTTCCTCAGATAGACAATCGCTGCATATGCACGCCCACGGTGCAAAACGTCCATGCAACGCTGCTTCGCATGGCTGACACAATGTGTGTCTGCGGGGTGACACTCTCGTCCGACCGCTGACCCTCGCGTTATAACCTCATTCGCCGTAGGGTCGCGCTCGGCCTGACTATCACGGTTAATCCCTGTTTCCGGCACGGAACGTGCACGCGAATCGCTCCGGGTTTCGACGACGTTTCGACAACAACACGGACCGCGCAGCGGCACGGAGACACCGACCCATGAGCGCCGACGAACGGCTGCAAGACTGGCGCCGCGATGCATTGCGGCTCGAAGAAGAAGTCACGAAGAGCGTGATCGGCCAGCAGACGGTCGTCCGGCTCATCAACATCGCGCTGTTCGCCCGCGGGCACGTGCTGCTGGAAGGCGGCGTCGGCGTCGGCAAGACGACCGTGCTGCGCGCATTCGCGCGCGCGGTCGGCGGCGACTTCGCGCGGGTCGAAGGGACCATCGACCTGATGCCCGGCGACCTCGTCTATCACACGTACGTGGACGCGGAAGGCCGCCCGCATATCGAGCCCGGCCCGCTGCTGCGCCACGGCGAAAGTCTCACGACGTTCTTCTTCAACGAGATCAATCGCGCGCGTCCGCAGGTGCAGTCGCTGCTGCTGCGCGCGATGGCCGAGCGGTCGGTGTCCGCGTTCGATCGCGAATACCGCTTTCCGTCGATGACGGTGTTCGCCGATCGCAACAAGGTCGAAAAGGAAGAGACGTTCGAACTCGCGTCGGCCGCGCGCGACCGCTTCCTGTTCGAACTGAACATGCCGACACCCGCCGATGACGACGTGCGCCGCGCGGTCGTGTTCGATCCCGCGTATCACGATCCCGATACGCTGCTGCAACGCATCACGCCCGGCATCGTGCAATGGCAGCAGTTGAACGACGTCGGCGTCGCGATCCAGCGAAGTGTAACCGCGAGCGATACGATTACCCGCTACGTGCTCGACATCTGGCGCGCGACCGAAACGCCGCGCGCGTTCGGCATCGAACTCGACAACGTCGACATGGACCGGCTGATCGTCGCCGGCGCGAGTCCGCGCGGCATCAGCGCGCTGGTGCGCGCGGCGCGCGTCGTCGCGTGGCTCGCGGAGCGCACGCATCTGCTGCCCGACGACATCCATGCGGTGCTGCTGCCCGCGCTCGGGCATCGCGTGTTCTTCTCGCCTGTGTACGAACTGCGGCGCGCCGAACTGGCCGATTCGCTGATCGCGCAGATCGTCGCGAAAGTCGCGGTACCGTGATACGCGAAACGTGACCCCTACGATGGACGTGCTACGCGAATTCCACTACCGCCTGCCCGGACGCGCGGGCGGCTTTCGTCCCGGCTCGCATCCGGGCACGAGCTTCGGCGTCGGCCAGGCGTTCGCGCTGCATGCGCGGCTCTTCGATCATCCCGATCCGCGCCGCGTCGATCTGCGCGCGAGCCTGCGCTCGGTGCCGCGCGAATGGCTCGTGCGGCTGAACCTGCAACGCGTCGCGGTGCCGGTGCATCTGCTGATCGACGTATCGGCGTCGATGCACTTCGGCTCGCGGCGCACCAAGCTGGCGAGCGCCGCGGAGTTCGCCGCGGCGCTCGGTTATAGCGCGTTTCGCGCCGGCGATCGCGTCGGCATGCTCGCGTTCGACGACGCGCCGCGCGACGACCTGTATCTGCCCGCGCGCTACGGCCGTGCGACCGGCGACGCGATGGCGGCCGCGCTGCTGCGTTGCGAGCCGCCGCAACGCGAGCCGGGGTCCGGCATCGACGGACTGGCGCGCACGTTCGGCCGTATCGCGGGCGAAGCGGGGCTGGTGTTCGTCGTGTCCGACTTTCACTGGCCGCTCGACGGGCTGCCGGCTGCGCTCGATCTGCTCGTGAACGCCTGCGTGGTGCCGATGGTCGTGTGGGACGATGCGGAGGTCGAGCCGCCTGCTTCGGGCGCGCTGCTGCGCGTGCACGATGCGGAGACCGGTGCGCCGCGTACGCTGTGGCTGCGCGAACGGACGCGTGCATCCTGGCGCGAGCGCGTGGCGCAGCGGCGCGCGACGCTCGTGCGCGCGTTCGGCCAGCGCGGCATCCGGCCGTTCTGGATGAACGGCGGGTTCGATGCGGACCGGCTCACGCAATACTTCGAGGAGATCGCGGCATGAAACCGTGCGGCGACGGGGCGGCGGTCTCCTGCGTTTCGCAGGTTGCGAAAAGGGGCGAAGCGAATGTGCGGCCTGCGATGCACGCTACGCCGGCTATCCGCTTCGACGACCACGCGACGTTGCCGTCGCGCACTGTTGAACCGCACAACACAGTGCAGTCGCGTCAAACGAATACGCACCGCGCAAGCGTGGGGCCAATGTCGCGCGATGCCCAGCACACCCGCGCTGAAGAATCCGCCAATCCAGGGGCAGCGCGCGTCGACGAGCAGAACGATCCGCGGCGTTTCGAGCCGCACGACGCCATCGAATCACGCACGCAAACCCGATCGTTCGTCAAGGCCGCGACCTTCGCCCTGGCCGTCGCGTCCTCCTCATGCGCATTCGCCGCCGCAGCCCCCACGATCGAACCCCGCGCATTCGGCTACGTGCTCGGCGACGTGCTGACCCAGCGCGTCCGCATCGACGACGCAACCGGCGACATTCCCCCCACCGCGCTGCCGTCGTCGGGCCGCGTCGGCATCTGGCTCGAACGCCGCCCCTCGCGCATGGAAACCGGCGCGGACCGTCACCGCTGGCTCGTGCTCGACTACCAGGTCACGAATGCGCCGCAAACGCTGACGACGATCGAACTGCCCGCGCTGACGCTGAACCTGCGCAGCGGCCCGCCGCTGCGCATCGACGCGTGGCCGGTCAGCATCGGCCCGCTGACGCCGGATGCCGTGTCGGGTTCCGGCGATCTCCAGCCGATGCGCCCGGACCGTCTGCCGCCGCGCGCGCCGATCACGCAGATCGAACGGCGTCTCGGCCTGTCGCTCGGCGCGCTCGCGCTCGTGCTGATCGCGTGGGCCGCATGGTGGGGGTGGCGCAACCGCCGCGAGTCCGCGCGGCTGCCGTTCGCGCGCGCGTGGCGCGACCTTCAGCCGGCGAACGCGGACGATCCGGCCGCGTGGCGCCGGCTGCATCGCGCGCTCGACGAAACCGCGGGCCGCGTCGTGCAGCACGGCTCTATCGCCGCGCTGCTCGCGCACGCGCCATGGCTCGAACCGCTGCGCGCACCACTCGAACAGTTCTACCGGCAATCGGTCGCGCGCTTTTTCGCGACCGCCGACCCGATCGCGCCGTATCCGCTGAAACAGCTTGCGCACGCGCTGTATCTCGCGGAAAGGCGGCATCAGCGATGAATCTCGCATTCGACTTCGCGCACCCGTGGCTGCTCGTGCTGCTGCCGCTCGCGTTGCTGCCGCTGCTGCGCCGGCGCGGCGACACGCTGCCGTTCGCCGCCGTCGCGCTGTTGCCGGACGACCGCGCGGGCCGCATCGCCGCGCGGCTGCTGCGCGCGTGCGGCGCGCTCGCCATCGCCGCGATCGTGCTCGGCCTCGCCGGCCCGGGCCGCTCGCATCTGCAATTGCTGCGCACCGGCAGCGGCGCGGAGATCCTGATCCTGATGGACCGCAGTGCGAGCATGGACGAGCCGATCAACCGCACCAGCATCTACGCGCAGAACGAAGCGAAGAACACCGTCGCGCGCCGCTCGCTGACGCGCTTCATCGAAGAACGCCCGAACGACCGCTTCGCGCTGATGATGTTCGGCATCAGCCCGCTCGTGTCGATGCCGCTCACCGGCAATCACGGCGCAGTGGCCGACGCGCTCGACGCGACGCGGATCGGCCGCGGCCTGCCCGACACGCAGCTCGATCGCGGACTGATCGCCGCGATCGCGCAGTTCGACGGCCGGCCGCAACTCGCACGCCGCGCGATCGTGCTCGTCTCCGACGGCGGCGCGACGCTCGACGACGACGCGCGTGCGCGCATCGCGGAAGGACTCGTGCGCAACCGGATCGCGCTGTACTTCGTGTATCTGCGCAGCGGCCCGCTGAGCCCGAACCTGAACGCGACGACGCCGGCCACCGGCTCGATGTCCGCCGAGGCGCAACTGCATCGCTTTTTCCTGTCGCTGCACACGCCGTATCGTTTGTTCCAGGCCGGCGACGCCGATGCGATGGCCGACGCGATGGCCGAGATCAGCCGGCAGCAGCATTTCCCGGTGTCGTTCGTCGAGCAGTTGCCGCGCCAGGACGCGAGCCGCGCGTGTTATGCGATCGCGTTCGCGGCCGCGCTGCTGCTGGTGCTCGCGCGACTCGCGCAGGTGAGGAGCTGGCAATGAAGCGCAGATCGATGCATCTGCTGTTCGGCGTGCTCGCGCTAGGCTGCGCGGGTGTCGCCGCGTGGCAGGGGATACGGCTCATCGAGGCGCGCTCGCTCGATGCGGAGATCGCGCGGGTGCTTGGCGGCCGCGCGCCACAGTCCGCATCCGCGCGCGACACCGCCCCGGCCTCGCCGCCGTTGCGGCTCGCGCAGGCGGTGATGCTCGCGAAGGCCGGCCACACCGCGCAGGCTGCCACGCTGTACGACGCGCTGGTCGCCGCGTCGCCGGACCTCGCGGACCCGGTCGCGCGCGCGGCGCTCTACGACGCGGCCGGCATGAGCCTGCGCGAAGGCTCCGTCGATGGCGGCGCGGTGGAACTGCGCTCGCTGACGATGATCGCCGACGCGAAGACGCGTTATCGCACGCTGCTGCGCGCCACGCCGGACGACTGGGACGCACGCTACAACCTCGAACGCGCGCTGCGGCTCGCCCCCGAGTTGCAGGGCGGCCCAGGCCCGGCCGACGTGAAGCATTCGAACGACGTGCGGCTGCGCGGCGCCGAAAGTCAGGACCTGCCGTGAACCTGCCCTCGACGAATCAAACGCCGGTCGCGCGCGCGTTCGCCGCCGCGCGGCGCTGGTCGGTCGCGGCGGCGCTGCCGTTCATCGCGGCCGCGTTGTGGATGCCGCCGCTTCACCTGCCGCGCGACACGTTCAGCTATATCGCGACGTTCGACGTCACGCAGAGCATGGATACCGACGACGTGTCGCTCGACGGCGCGCCCGCAAGCCGGCTCGGGTTCGCGAAGGCGTCGATGCGCGATGCGCTCGGCCGCCTGCCGTGCGGATCGAAGGTCGGCTGGAGCGTGTTCGCCGGCGAGCGCACGCTGTTGCTGCTGCCGCCCATCGAGGTCTGCGCGAACTACGACGCGCTGCTGTCGTCGCTCGCGGCGATCGACGGCCGGATGCGCTGGACCAACTGGAGCCGCATCGCCGAAGGGGGCGTCTGGTCGGCGGTGCGGACCGCGCGCCAGGCCGGCCCCGGCGTCGCGGTGCTGTTCTTCACCGACGGCCAGGAAGCGCCGCCGCTGCTGCCGTCGAACCAGCGGCCGTGGACCGAGGGCCACGTCGTCAAAGGCTGGCTGATCGGCGTCGGCGGCACCGAGCCGGTGCCGATGCCGAAGTCCGATGCGAACGGCAACCGCATCGGCTTCTGGCGCGCGGACGACGTGATCCAGGTGCCGCGGGTGCCGGGCGAGCCGGCCGCCGGCGAGAGCCACGAGGAACTGTCGTCGCTGCGCGGCCCGTATCTCGCGGCGACCGCCGCGCGGGTCGGCTTCTCGTACCGGCGGCTGACCGACGCGGCGTCGCTAGGCGACGCGCTGACCGATCCGCGCTTCGGCCATCGCGAGCCGGTGCCGGTCGACGTGCGGGCGCTGCCCGCGTGCATCGCGTTGCTGCTGCTCGTGTGGCGTTATCTGCCCGAACGCGCGGCGTGGCGAACCGCGGCACGCGCATTCAGGCGGCCGTTTCAGCGTCCAGCGCCGCGCGGCACAACGGCCGGCGGAGCGAACACGCCGTACTCGCGTTCGAGGTAAGGCGCGGCGTGTTCGAGCAGAAAGCGGCGAAACACGGTGCCGGTCGGCGATAGCTGTTTCGCGCGCATATGCACGATCTGCCATGTGCGCTCGACCGGCGTGCCGTTCACGTCGAGCAGCGCGATCTCGTTGGTACGCAGTTCGAGCAGCAGCGTATGCAGCGAAATCAGGCTCACGCCCATCCCCGCCATCACCGCCTGCTTGATCGTTTCATTGCTGCCGAGCGTGACGATTTTCGCGGGCGTGAACAGGTGCTGGCGGAACATGTCCTCGGCCGCGATCCGCGTGCCGGAGCCCGGCTCCCGCAAAAGAAACGTTTCAGCGCGCAGTTCCTGAAGATCGAAGCGCCGCGCGTTCGCGAGCGGATGCTCGACCGGCGCGATCAACACGTGCGGATGGCGCGCGAGCGGTTCCGCGATCGTGTCGAGTTCGGGCGGCGGCCGCCCCATGATCGCGAGGTCGATCGCGTTGTCCTGCAGCAGCCGCAACAGCATCTCGCGATTGCCGACGAGAAAGTGCACGTCGACGCGCGGATACTGCTGCGAATAACGCGCGAGCAGTTTCGGCGCGAAGCACGTCGCGGAGCTGACGATGCCGACCGCGATCGAGCCGCTGTCCGCCTGCTTCAGCGACGTCATCGTGTCCTCGGCGTCCTTGATCTCGCCGAGAATGCGGCTCGCGTGATGCGTGAGCTTCTCGCCGGCCTCGGTCAGCGCGAGCCGCCGCCCGATCCGCTCGAACAGCGGCAAGCCCGCCGCGTCTTCGAGCTGACGGATCTGCATCGAGATGGCGGGCTGCGTCAGATGCAGTTCGTCCGCCGCGCGCGCAAAACTCATATGCCGCGCGGCGACCGAAAATATCTGCAACTGCCGCAGCGTCAGCGTGCGTATGAAGTTCACGGCGACGTCCGGCGCGGGAAAAAAGCCGCCGCGCGCGATGCACCGGTCGCGCGCGGCGAAGGAGACAGGGGAACGCCGCCGGCCCGGGCGTCGGCCGGTCAGCCGGTCTGCTGGCCGAACGCGTCGAGCGCGCGCGCCGAATAAACGAGCGCCGCGCCCGCGTTTAATGCGATCGCGACCGCCAGCGCCTCCGCAACTTCCTCGCGGCTCGCACCCGCTTTCTGCGCGGCCGCCGAATGCACCGCGATGCAGCCGTCGCAGCGCGTCGTGACGGCCACCGCGAGCGCGATCAACTCGCGCGTCTTCGCATCGAGCACGCCGCCGCGCGCGGCCGCGCCATCGAGCGCCGCATAACCTTCGAGCAGCGCGGGCGCGGCTTCGCCCAGCTTGCCGACGGCGTCCATCAGTTTTGGCGTGTAGTCGTGCGTGTCGATCAGCATGTCGTCGTTCCTTGGGTAGCGGCCGCGCGTTCAGCGCGACGCGCGCGGCGCGTCCTGCGGTTTCGCGGCGGGCGCGCCCGGTTTGCCCGGCAGCTTGCGCACCACGGACTGGAAGCTCAGCGTCTCGGTCTCCACTGGATGCGCGAAGTCGCCGTTCGCGCCCGGCACCTCGGTGCGGATCATCGCGACGTGGCCCGGCACCCCGTCCGCGAGCAAGAACGTATAGCGTTTGCCGGTGTAGCGTTCGAAGCGTTCCGCGTTCGGATCGTGCAGATAAGGCTGCACGACGATGCGCCGCGCGGCGACCGGCTTGCCGCCGATCTCGCTCGTCACGGTCGAGATCTGCGGCCCCGCCGCGAGCGCGAGCCGCAGCCGCCGCTGGAAATAACGCCGCTGGCCGCCGGTCAACTGCTCCATCTCCGCGATGTCGCGTTCAAGGAAATAGATGATGACCGGATTGCACGGCAGCCCGTCGTTCGGCAGGTTCACCGCGCCGCCGCGGTCCGACACCTGGGCGTCGCTCTTCGTGTTGCCCGGGCTCAGCACGAGCACGCGCACCATGTCCGTATCGCGTTTCGGCTCGCCGGAGCGGACCATCGAATAGTCGAGTTCGGTCTGCGGCGTGACGCCCTGCATGTGATCGGCGGTGAAGATCAACTGCTCGGCCGGCGTGATCGCATCGGATACCGACGCCCCCGCTGCGGCGTCCGGCACCGCGCCCCGCGCGGGCGGCGCGAAGGCAGCCGCGAGCGCGGCCGCCGCCGCGACAGCCAGCACCGCGCGCCGCGTCGCCGCGTGCGCGCCGCTCATTGATCGCCGCCTGCCGGCTTGCCCTGATTCGAGTCGATCGGCTTCAGCAGCGGCACCTGGTAGCTCGTCAGGATGCTGTCGATGGTGCTGCCGTTCGCGCCGATCCAGCTGTCCACCTTGTCGTGCCACGCCTGCTCGCCGTGCCGCACGCCCATCGAGATCTGATAGTCGAAGCGGATGCCGGGCGTGGCCCCGAACGGCACGAGCTTCACCTTGTCGCCCTCGCGGCTCGCGAAGTAGCCGGCGATCGGCCCCCACACGAACACCACATCGACGTTGCCCTGGTCGAGATCGTGCTCGATCATTTCGCCGGGGTATGCCTGCGGGTCGCCGCTCTGCACCTGGTACGACTGCGCCTGGTCGATCAACCCGTGCGCGAGCAGCCAGTCCACCGCCGGCGTCTGCGTGAAGATGCCGAAGCGCAGCTTGTGCAGCACGTCGGGCGGCAGCTTCAGCAGGTCGTCCGGCGAGTTCACGCCCGCGAGTTCGGGTTTCTTCGCGAACACCATCGCATACGTCGAGCGCAGATACGGCCGCGTGGTCGCCGTCATGTCGTAACCCTTCGGCACGCCGATGACGAGGTCGCACTTGTAGCGGTCCGAGCCCTCGTCCTTCTCGCGCAGCGTATGGCGCACGAAGCCCATCCGCTGCGGAAAATACGTGTATTCGAGCTTGTAGCCGAAGTCGTGCGCCATCTGGCTCGCGATCCGGTTCTCGTAGCCTTCGCCCTTGTCGTTCGACAGCGGCATGTTGTGCGGGTCCGCGCACACGCGCAGCACGCCGTCGGCGCCGTCGTTGTTCGGCAGCGCCGGGCCGTCCGCGCGGGCCGCGCCGCTCGCGAGCGACGCGCAGCTCAACGCGGCGCACAGCGCCGCCAGCCTGAATACGGATTGTCTGTTACGCATCGTCCAACTCCAGAAGAGTCGCCGGGTCATCGCACCACGCTCACTTCGCATCGTCGATCGGCTTCAGGTCGCCCGGCTTGATCTGCCCGTCCGAGCGGCCCTTCAGATACGCATACAGGTACTGCCAGTTCTTCTGCATCATCTGGCTCGAACTGAAGTCCGGCATGCCCTTGTCCACGCGTCCGCCGAACACCGTGCGATGAAACTCGTTCGGGTCGAGCGTCTTGAACGCGTCCACCAGCGACGGCCCCACGAGCCCCTGCTGCTGCGCGCCATGGCAACGCTCGCAGTCGAGCGCGCGCCACGTTTTCCAGCCTTGCAGCGTATTGCCGTCGACCTTGTTGCCGCCCACGACCTTGTAGGCCGGGGGCGTCGCCGGCGCATTGTCCGCCTGTGCCGCCGTGAGTCCGGCGAATGCCGCCGCGGAAATGCCCGCCAGCAACAAGAGGGTTCTGCCTTTCATGCGTCTGTCTCCTTCGATGATCGCGCCGTCATGCGCCAGAGGTAATGCGCTTCGCTGCTTCACTTCGGTACTGTGCTTCGCTGCGGTTTCAGGCCCGCGCCGGCGGTCCGCTGCCAAGACCGCCCGCGCGCCCACGCGATGCGCTGGGCCGGCGCGCGGCCCAGCGCATCGTCCCGTCACATCACGAACTCGGCAGAGCGAACACGAACAGCGTGCCGCCCAGCGCCGTGTACTTCGCCAGCTCGCGATAGCCGCCGACCGCGCCGAGCCCTTCTTCCGACTTCTGGAGGCCCGCCGCCATCCCGATGCCAGCCCAGCCGCCGATGCCCGAATAGACGCCGACGTACTGCTTGCCCTGATACTCGTACGTGAACACGTTGCCGATGATCCCGGACGGGGTCTTGAAGCGCCACAGCTCCTTGCCGTCGCTGATGCGCACCGCCTTCAGGTAACCTTCGAGCGTGCCGTAGAACGCGATGTTGCCGGCCGTCGCGAGCGCGCCGGACCACACCGAGAAACGCTCCGGCTTCGACCAGACGATCTTGCCCTTGCTCGCGTCCCACGCGATGAAGTTGCCCATCGCGCCCTTCTCGTTCGGACCCGGGTACATTTCGAGCGTCGCGCCGACGTACGGCTGGCCGGACACGTAATCGACGTCGAACGGCTCGTAGTCCATGCAGACGTGATTGGTCGGCACGAGGAACAGGCTCGTCTTCGGATCGAACGCGGCCGGCTGCTGGTCCTTCGAGCCGAGCGCGGCCGGGCAGATGCCCTTCACGTTGTGATCGGAGCCCGCGGCCTGCGTCGAATACGCGGCGTTGCGGATCGGCAGGCCGCTCTTCAGGTCGACGTGGTCGGCCCAGTTCACCGCCGGGTCGTACTTCTGCGCGACCAGCAGTTCGCCCGTCTCGCGGTTCAGCGTGTAGCTGAAGCCGTTGCGGTCGAAGTGAACGATTGCCGGCACCTTCTTGCCGTTGACCGTCAGGTCGGACAGGATCATTTCGTTCACGCCGTCATAGTCCCACTCGTCGTGCGGCGTCATCTGGTACACCCACTTCGCCTCGCCGGTGTTCAGGTCGCGCGCGAAGATCGACAGCGACCACTTGTTGTCGCCGGGACGCTGCGTCGGGTTCCACGTACCCGGATTGCCGGTCCCGTAGTAGATGAGATTCAGCTTCGGGTCCCACGCATACCAGCCCCACGTGGTGCCGCCGCCGAGCTTCCACTGGTCGCCCTTCCACGACTTCAGCGACGAGTCCGCGCCGACCGGCACCATCTTGCCGTCCGCCCACGTCATCGTCTTGTCCGGGTTCATCAGCATTTCCTTGTCCGGACCCGTGCTGTACGCGGTCCAGGCCGGCTTGCCGGTCTTGATGTCGTAGGCGATCAGACGGCCGCGCACGCCGAACTCGCCGCCCGAGATGCCGGTCAGCACCTTGTCGCCGAACACGTGCGGCGCGTTGGTGTTGGTTTCGCCGGCCTTCGGGTTGCCGTTCTTCGCGCTCCATACGACGTCGCCGGTCTTCGCGTTCAGCGCGACGAGCGTCGTGTCGGCCTGCTGCAGGAAGATCTTGCCGTCGCCGTACGCGAGCCCGCGATTGACCGTGTCGCAGCACATCACCGACACCACCTGGTCGTCCTGCTTCGGCTGGTACTGCCACAGGAAAGTCTGGTCCTTCAGGTTGATCGCGATGACCTTGTTCGGGAACGGCGAGTGGATGTACATCGTGTCGCCGATCACGAGCGGCGAGCCTTCGTGGCCGCGCAGCACGCCGGTGGACATCGTCCACGCGACCTGCAGTTTGCCCACGTTGTTCTCGTTGATCTGCTTGAGCGTGCTGTAGCGATGATTCGCGTAATCGCCCGCCTGCGCCGCCCAGTTGGCGGGATTCTTGATGAGCCCGTCGAGTTGCGGATCGGCCTGCGCGGCGATCGAGCCAAGGGCTGCGGACGCGACGACCGCGAGCCCGAGAAACAGGTTGCGTAAGTTCATGTCTCCTCCAGAATTGTCCTGCCGTTCAACTCACGAATGACCCGCGCTACCTTGTGCTTCCGACGCGCCTTCACGAATGCAGGTAACGATCAACGCCCTCGCCCGGTCGACGCCGGGCTTCGTGGCGGTGAACGGCAAACGCATAATCCATGCCGACCTTCTTTTGCTCCGTTGTGCGAACATGCATCTCGCGCGGCTCGCGAGCCGCGGTGCGCGCCGACCGGCCTCGCCGTCAACGCTTGACGACCGGCGGCACCGGGCGGCGCGCTGGCCCGACCACGAGCCGGTTGCGTGCAGCCCGTTCAGCGGCGATACATACTGTGTCAAAACCGCGAAGCATCGCCGCACGGCCGCGCGTGACGGGCATGCGCAGCCGCGTATCGCATCGGCCTGCACCGCTTGCACCGCCGGCCGCGCGACGCATGCGCGGCGATCCACGATCTCCGCGACCCGGCAACGAGCCGCATGAATCGCGCTGCCCGACGCGTGCCTCGCGCACGGGCGGCGCATCGTTTGTTGCGAGGCGAGGTTCGACGGCGCGCGACGCGCGCGAGGAGTACGGCGATGACCCAGGCTGACAAGGTGTATACGGACGACGAGATCGGCGCGCGGCTGACCGGTGCACTGCAACACTGGTATCTGGACGACGGCTGGCTCAGGCGGCGTTATCGCACCGAAGGCTGGAAAGGCACGCTGATGGTGGTGAACACGATCGGCCATCTCGCGGAGGCCGCGTGGCATCACCCTGACCTGACGGTGTCCTACGCATTCGTGATCGTCAAACTCAAGACGCATAGCGCGAAAGGGATCACCGACAAGGACTTCGCGCTCGCGACGAAGATCGAAGCAGTAATCCAGTGGCAACCCGGACGCGAAGGCGGGCCGCTGGAAGGCACACCGTCCGATCAGCGGTTCCGCTATATCAAGTACGACGACGATACGAAGCCCGCGGCATGACGCGATGCTGCGATGCGGGAACGCATCGCATCGTTGTCCCCCTGCTCGCAGACCCTGCATCGGCCATTGCAATCGACTCAGGCATCCGACCTGCATCGTCTGGACGGCGCACGCGGCGCAGCAAATGCTCGTTACGCGTCCTTCCTGGCGCTTATCGAAGCGGGGCAGCACGACGGATGAGATTCGCGTCGTTCCACCCGCGACGCACCATCCGGACCACGCGGTGACACACTGCGCCCCGCGCGGCACAACGCCCGACGACCGGCCGCGCGCGACGCTGTGCACCGACACGCGATCCGCGCAAGCGGTAACGTGACGAGGATCGCGCCGCGCGCACGTCGCCGGCCGCTGGTACGCGTCCTGCTTCTGATGCGCGGCCGAGCCCGAACGAGGATCCCGCATGCCGCTCCAGTTCCGCCGCTTCCCGCCGCAGGCCGCCGTGACGGTCGATGCCCCCGCACGCCTGCACCTCGGCTTTCTCGACCCGAACGCGACGCTCGGCCGTGCGTTCGGCAGCCTCGGCCTGTTCGTCGACGGCCCCGGCACGCGGCTCGTCGCGCGCCGCGCGGATGTCGAGCGCATCGACGGCGCACTCGGCGACGCGGACCGCGAACGCGTCGCGCGCTGGCTGCACACGCTGCACGCAACGTGGGGCGGACCGCCGGTCGCGCTCGACGTGCTGCATACGGTGCGCGCGCATTCGGGCCTCGGCTCCGGCACGCAGCTCGCGCTCGCGGTCGGCAGCGCGTTCGCGCGGATCGCGGGCGTGCCGGCCACGACGACCGAACTCGCGGCGCTGCTCGGGCGCGGCGCGCGCTCCGGCATCGGCGTGCACGGCTTCGACGTCGGCGGCCTGCTGCTCGACGGCGGGCCGTCGAGTGCGTCCGCGCCGGGCGGCCCGCCGTCGCTCGCGCCGCTGCTGTCTCGGCTGCCGTTCCCCGATGCGTGGCGCGTGCTGCTGGTCAGCGACACGTCGCGCTCCGGCCTGTCCGGCCCGGACGAGCGGCGCGGCCTCGCGGCGCTCGCGCCGTTCCCGCAGGCGCTCGCCGCGCATCTATGCCACCTGGTGCTGATGCGAATCCTGCCGGCCGTCGCCGATGGCGACTTCGCGCCATTCGCGCGCGGACTGACCGAGATGCAGCAGATCATCGGCGAATACTTCGCGCCGGTGCAGGGCGGCGTGTTCACGAGTCCCGATGTCGAACTCGCGATCCGCGCGGTCGCCGCGCAGCAGCCGGCCGGCATCGGGCAGACGTCGTGGGGGCCGACCGGCTTCGCGATCGTCGCAAGCGAGCCGGACGCGGTACGCGCACTCGCGGCCGCGCGCGACGCGACACGCGGCAGGCCGCACGTCGAATGCGCGGTGGTCGCCGCGCGCAACCGCGGCGCGACGATCGACGCCTTCGCCGCCCGGCCGCGCCGCGCAGGCGTCGCATGACGCGCCGCCGCCCCGCCCGACCGCAAGGCTGCACGGGCCGCGGTCGCCGCAACGCCGCCGCACGCGCCGCCTCCGATCCCCTTTGATGCGAGAGTCCGAGACCATGTCCGAAGCCACCGAAAGGCCCTATATCCTGCACATGCTGACGGCCACCGCGCAGATGAGCCCGTTCGACGTAAACATGGCCGCCGACGCGGGTTATAACGTGATCGTGCCGTACTGCAACGTGGACGCGTCGATGGTCACGAATCTCACCCAGGACGCGATCTTCTCGCGCGGCCCGAAAGGCGTGTCGCGCACCGGCATCTTCATCGGCGGGCGCGACGTGATGCTCGCCGCCGACATGCTCGAAACCGCGCGCCGTGCAATGGTGCCGCCGTTCGAGGTGTCGGTGTTCGCGGACCCGAGCGGCTCGTACACGACCGCGGCCGCGCTGGTCGCGCTGGTCGAGCGGCATCTGAAACGTGCGCACGGCATGGAGCCCGGCGGCAAACGCGTGTTGATCCTCGGCGGCACCGGCGCGGTCGGGCGCATCGCGGCCGCGATGGCCGCGACGCTCGGCGCGGACGTGTCGATCGCGAGCCATCGCGACGCGTCCCACGCGAAGCGCGTCAGCGACGAGATCAACCGGCGCTTCGACATCGTGACGACCGGCATCGGCACCGACACGTCGGACGCGCTGCGCCGCGCGCTCGCGGACGCGGAGATCGTGATCGCGGCCGCCGTCGCCGGCGTGCAGGTGGTCGGTCCGGACGACCTCGCACATGCGCGGCATCTGCTGATCGCGGCCGACGTGAACGCGGTGCCGCCCGAGGGGATCGCCGGCGTGAACGTGATGAACGACGGCGAACCGCTCGGCGACGGCCCCGATCCGGGCACGATCGGCATCGGCGCGCTCGCGATCGGCAACGTCAAGTATCAGGTCGAGCATCGGCTGTTCGTGCGGATGCGCACCAGCGCGCGGCCGGTTTATCTCGGCTTCCAGCAGGCGTTCGACGAGGCGCGCGAAGTCGCCGCGTCGCTCGGCTGACGCGCCGCGCACGGAGGCCAGCCGAATCATGGTTGCGCGCACGCAAGCCGCCGGCGCGCCGTTCGTCGCGATCGCCGGCCTGTCGGCCCGGCTGTTCGCGCAGTCCGCGCGGCGCGCGGGCTGGCGCGTCGCCGCGCTCGACCGCTTCGGCGACCGCGACACGCGCGACGCATCGCAGTGCTGGTTCGACATCGGCGACGCGGGGCTGTCGATCGACCGCGAACGGCTGATCGAAGCGTTGACGCGCGTCGCGCGGCTGCCGAAGCTGATCGGCTGGATCGGCGTCGGCGGCGTCGAACCGTTCGTCGCGGACCTCGCGTCGATGCGCGGGCTGCCGCCGTACCTCGGCAACGAGGCGGCCGCGAGCGCGGCGGTGCGCGAGCCGCGCCGCTTCTTCGCGCTGCTGGACGAACTCGGCATTGCGCATCCGCCGGTCAGCGACACGCCGCCATCCGCGCCCGACGGCTGGCTGTACAAACTCGCGGACGGCTGCGGCGGCGTGCACGTGCGCGAAGCGGCGCGCGTGCTCGCGAGCGGCGAGACGCTCACGGACGGCAAAGGCTACTTCCAGCAGCGCCGCCCCGGCCTCGCGATGTCCGCGCTGTTCGTCGCCGCACGCGGCGACGCGCGCGTGATCGGCTTTTCGGAGCAGACGTCGTGCGCGTACGGCGACATGCCGTTCATCCATACCGGCGCGATCGGGCCGCTCGATCCGCCGCCGCGCACCGCTGAACGCATCGCCGACGCGATCCGCGCGATCGTTGCGCGGACCGGCCTCGTCGGCATCAACAGTTTCGACTTTCTGCTCGGCCAGGACGACGGTTCGTTCGAATTGCTCGAAGTGAACGCACGGCCGTCATCGACGCTCGCGATCTACGACAACGCATGGCCTCACGCGTGGCCGCGCGGCCTGCTCGCGTGCCACGTCGAGGCATGCGTGCGCGGCGCGCTGCCGCCGCCTTCGCCGCGCGCGGCCGACGCGCGCGCGCGCGTCGCGCAGGAAGTGCTGTTCTCGCCGTGCCCGTTCGCGGTCGGCGCCGCATTCAGCGACGCGTGCGCGCACGACCCCGGCTGCGCGGACGTGCCGATGCCCGGCACGCGCGTCGCGACCGGCGACCCGGTCTGCACGCTGGTCGCGCGCGCGCCCGAGCTGACCGCGCTGCGCGGCGCGCTCGACGCGGCGCGCGAGCGCGTCCTTCAACGTCTGTCCCTCTGCCACGAGCCTGCCCATGTCTTCGCCGAGTAACTTGCCCAACGAGTCCGCCCCGCCGCCGTCGTTCGATCCTTCGCTGCCAGGCGTCAACGCGCTCGCGGAACCGCTCGTCGCGCAACTTTGCGCGGACGCCGCGCTGCTGCGCGTCGCGCTCGCGCGCACCGACGCCGGCACGACGATCGTCGATGCGGGCGTCGCAGCGGCCGGCAGCCTCGAAGCGGGCCTGCTGGTCGCGCGCATCTGCATGGGCGGCCTCGGCCACGTCTCGGTGCGTTCCGCGAGCGAGCCCGAACCGGCGTGGCCGTTCGCGATCGACGTGCGCACGTCGTGGCCGGTGATCGCGTGCCTCGGCAGCCAGTACGCGGGCTGGAGCCTCGCGGCGACGAAGGAGCAGACCGGCGGCAAGAAGTTCTTTTCGCTCGGCTCCGGGCCGGCGCGCGCGCTCGCGGTGAAGGAGCCGCTCTACGCGGAACTCGGCTATCGCGACCGCCACGCGCGCGGCGCGCTGGTACTCGAAGTGGACCGTCTGCCGCCGCAGGTCGTGATCGACAAGGTGCTGCACGACTGCGGCCTGGCGGCGGACGCGCTGACGCTGATCGTCACGCCGACACAGTCTGTCGCGGGCACGGTGCAGGTCGTCGCGCGCGTGGTCGAAGTGGCGCTGCACAAGGTGCACGTGCTCGGCATCGCGCTCGACGAAGTGGTCGAGGCGGCAGGCAGCGCGCCGCTGCCGCCGCCCGCGCCGGACGGCATCGAAGCGATGGGCCGCACGAACGACGCGATCCTGTACGGCGGCCGCGTGCAGTTGACCGTGCGCACCGACGCGGCCGCGAAACGGATCGCCACCGAACTGCCGTCGTCGAATTCGCGCGACTACGGCAGGCCGTTCGCGGACATCTTCCGTGCGTTCAACTTCGACTTCTACCAGATCGACCCCGCGCTGTTCGCGCCGGCCGAAGTGTGGGCGAGCAGCCTCGAAAGCGGCAGGACGTGGCACGGCGGCCGCCTCGACGCCGACCTGCTGCGCGAACAATGGAGCGCGCCATGAGCGACGACGGGCTGCGCATCGGCATCGCGACCGATGCGACCGGCTGGCATACGGGCCGCCTGCGCCGCGCGCTGCGCGAACGCGGCGCGAGCGCGCGCTGCTTCGATCTCGCGGACTGCCGGATCGACACGACGAGCGGCCCGCACGGCATCGTGCTGCCGGGTTTCGGCCAGACGCTGCCCGATGCGGTGTTCGTGCGCGGGATCGCGGGCGGCACGTTCGAGCAGGTGACGCTGCGGCTCGGCATCCTGCACGCGCTGCGCGAACTCGGCGTGCCGGTCTACAACGACGCGCGCGCGATCGAGCGCAGCGTCGACAAGTCGATGACGAGTTTCCTGCTGCACCGCCACGGCGTCCCGACGCCCGCGACGTGGGCCGCCGAATCGGCCGCGTTCGCGCAGCGCGTGCTGATGCGCGAGGCGGCGGCCGGACGCCGCGTCGTCATCAAGCCGCTATTCGGTTCGCAGGGCAAAGGACTGCGGCGGCTCGGCGCGAACCCCGGACGCGGCGCGCGGGCCGGCACGCTGACGCCGTTGCCGCCGCTCGGCGGCGACTATCGGCGCGTCGCGTATCTGCAGCGTTACGTCGAGGGCGCCAAGCCGGGTTTCGACTGGCGCGTGCTCGTGATCGGCGGTCGCGCGCTTGCCGCGATGCGGCGCGTCGGCGGCCGGCGCTGGATCCACAACTTCGCGCAGGGCGCATCGTGCGAGCCGGCCGAACTGGACGACGCGCTCGCACAGAGCGCGATCGCCGCGGCGCGCGCGCTCGGCCTCGACTATGCGGGCGTCGATCTGATCCCGAATCCGGACGACGCCGCGCGGCCGCTGGTGCTCGAAGTGAACGGCGTCGCCGCGTGGCGCGGGCTGCAATCGGTGACGCCGTTCGACATCGCGGGCGCGCTCGCCGACGATCTGCTGTCGCGCCGGATGGGGCTGCCGGCGTTGCCCGGGAACGCGGCCGCCATTGCCGCGCTGCGGTAGCGCGATGGCCGCCCGTCCGCCTGTCTCCACGCTGATCGGCCGCGCGCGCGCCGCGTTTCTCGACGCATGCCGCCTCGACGTCGAAACCGCAAAGCCCGGCAACGTCAGCATCGCGAGCGCCGGTCACGGGATGACCGCCGCGCAGTTCGTCGCGAGCGCGGACGCCGCCGTCGACGCGCTGTTCGCGCCTGGCGCGAAAGTCGGCGCGCGGATACTCGACGCGGTGTCGCGCACGCACGAAGTCGCGGGCTGCAACACGAACCTCGGCATCGTGCTGCTGATCGCGCCGCTTGCGGCCGCCCTCGATCGCATCGACCCCGGCGACGACGGCGCAGCGCCGCTCGCGGCCGCCGCATGGCGCGCCGCAGCAGAAAAGGTGCTCGCGCAACTCGATGTCGACGACGCCCGCGCCGCGTACCGCGCGATCGCGCTCGCGAATCCGGGCGGCCTCGGCGACCCGCCCGAGCAGTCGGTCCATGCCACGCCGACCGTCAGCCTGCGCCAAGCGATGGCGCTCGCCGCCGAGCGCGACAGCATCGCGCGGCAGTATGCGAACGGCTTCGCCGACGTGTTCGGCGCGGGGCTCGCGGCGGTGCGCGAAGCGCCCGCGCACCGTCCGTCGCTCGCGACGCTGAACGCATATCTCGCGTTCCTCGGCGGCTGGCCCGACTCGCACATAGTGCGCAAGCACGGCCTCGCGCTGGCGCAGAGTGTCACGCTCGCGGCACTCGAACATCACATGCGGCTGCGCCACGCGCTCGCGCAGCATCACGCGATCGAGGCCGCCGCGCTCGACGCATGGGACGCGCATCTGAAGGCGCGCGCCGTGAACCCCGGCACCAGCGCGGACCTGACCGTCGCGACGCTGTTCGTCGCCGCGCTGTGCGGATTGCCGGCGCTCGCGCCGCCCGCGCCCGCCGGCGAGCGCGCCGAACCGGACCGCAACTGGCATGGAACGTGTTAGTTGCAACCACCGTACTTCAGTCCCAGCAGGCGCGGACACCGTCCCGCGCGCGCTAACCGGCAGTTCCAGTCACTCAACAGGAGGAGCAGCATGGCCAAGATCAATCGCGTCCTGGTAGGAGAGTCGCTCGTCGGCGACGGCAACGAAGTCGCCCACATCGACCTGCTGATCGGTCCGCGAGGTTCCGCGGCGGAAACCGCGTTCTGCAACGCGCTCACGAACAACAAGGACGGCTTCACGTCGCTGCTCGCCGTCGTCGCGCCGAATCTGCTGACGAAGCCGAACACGGTGATGTTCAACAAGGTCACGATCAAGGGAGCGAAACAGGCGGTGCAGATGTTCGGCCCCGCGCAGCACGGCGTCGCGCTCGCGGTCGCGGACAGCGTCGAGGACGGCACGATTCCGAAGGACGAGGCGGACGACCTGTTCATCTGCGTCGGCGTGTTCATCCACTGGCAGGCGGACGACGACAAGAAGATCCAGAAATTCAACTACGATGCGACGCGCGAGGCGATCCAGCGTGCGGTGGCCGGCGAGCCGAGCGCGGCGGAAGTCGTCGCGAAGAAGGCGAGCGTCGCGCACCCGTTCGCGGCGAACTGACGACGCGGCAAGACGTCGAAACATTGATGCAAGGTCCACACCTCGCGGTGCGGGAAATGCACGGCGGACGCGGCGCCCACCACGGGCCGCGCTCCGTCGCGAAAGCAGAGGGAGTCGAGAGAGGCAACGTATGACCAACGCATGGCGAACGCTGATCGCCGGCTGCTGCATCGCAGCCGCACCGCTCGCGCTCGCTGCCGGCGACACCGGCGGCGACGATGGAGCCGCGCAGGGCGGTCATGATTATCCGACCCAGGTGCGCGTCGAGTATGTGCTGAGCTGCATGGACGACAACGGCCACGATTTCGTCAACGTGTACAAGTGCTCGTGCGTGATCGACAAGATGGCTGTTGCACTGCCGTATAACGATTTCGTCGAGCAGTCGACGTTCTCGAAGTACGCGTCGATGGGCGGCGAAGGCGGCGCCGAATTCCGCATGGACCGCGCCCGCGCACAGACGAAGAAGTATCTCGCGCTGCAGGCGGACGCGTACCGTTCCTGCGGGATCGGCAAGCAGACGACGGCGGCGGCTAAGTAGGCGCCGAGCCCGCCCGTTCACGGGCGTGTGCAGCACGCATGCGGCGCGACCCATCGTTCGACGGGCCGCGCCGCATGCGTCTGCGCGCTGGTGGCGCAGCGGCCGTCAATCCGGAATCAGCCCCTCTCCGAGCGACGCATACCCACCTTCATACGCAGCCCGAACCGGATCGCGCCGGCGCTCGATCACGACGCCGACCGCATCGACGTCGTCGAAACGCGCGGGTTTCGCGACCTGCACGCGAACCCAGTGCGCGCCGAACCCGTCGATCAGTTGCTGCGCGACCGCCTCGGCCAGCGCCTCCAGCAGCTTCACGCCATGCGTCGCGAGCAGCGCGTGCAGCGCATCCCGGACCGCCGCATAATTGACCGTGTCCTCGATGCGGTCCGTATGGCATGCGCGCAGCGACGGCACGCCGATCGCGAGGTTCATCGTCACCGGCTGCGGCGTGTGCAGTTCGTCGTCGTCGATGCCGATGATGGTCCGGCCGCGAAAGTTCTCGATAAACACGATGTCCATGCTGGCGGGCGCCGCGTGCGGCGCGGCGAATGCGAACGGCAGCGCGGACGCGGCGACGCCGGACGCGCGGGAAAGTCGAACGGTATCGATCAGATTCATGTCGGGCTCCGCCGCGCTGCGGCTCGGGGTGGTCGGGATGGGCCGCGCAACGGCACGGGACAGACTGCGCCAGCCCTGCAACGAGTGCGTCCGCCACGGCGGCGAACGCGCGCTTCCAGCCCGAAAAGCAAGAAGCGGGCGCGTTCGCGAGCCAGGGACAGTGGCTATTGAACAGAACACGCATCGAGCGTACAGTTTTTTGCGCAGTCCATTTAAAAGACGATCGAACACGGTCCATCAAACGTCGCGTCGGCCGGTCATTCACGCGATGCAGCGATTCATTCGCAGGGCGAAGCCGGTTTCGGCGATGCCCGCTGCATCGAAGCCCGACGCCAGGAGACAAGCCTCATGTCGTCGCTCGCAGAGATTCATGCGCACGCGCGTCAAGTGCTGAACGTCGTCAACCATCAACTGGCGCTGCATCCCACCAGTGATTCCGTCACGCAGTCGTGGACGCGCTGCGTGAACGAGTTCCACCTCGACCCGTCGCGCTTCGTCGTGCCGCCGGTGCTGACCGAGCGCGAACTGGCCGCGCGCCGCGAGGCGCTGTCCGACCTGATCGCGTGCTCGAAGCTCGAAATGACCACGCTGTATCAGCAGCTCGCCGACCCGGAACTCGCGGTCGTGCTGGTCGATGCCGAAGGCGTGATCGTGCATCAGGTCGCGTCGGTGCCGTTCGCGGAGACCGTCGCCGCCGACGGCTTTCGCATCGGCGCAGTATGGAGCGAGCGCGAGGCCGGCACGAACGGCATGGGTACGTGCCTCGCGGAACGCGACTGCATCGCGGTGCGCCAGCACGAGCACTTCTATCCGCGTTATACGTCGCTCACCTGCTCCGCCGCGCCGATCTTCGACGATCGCGGCGAGATCGCCGGCGTGCTCGACGTGACGAGCCGCTCGAAGCTGTTGCAGCAGCATTCGCTGGTGCTCGTCGGCATGTCGCGGCAGATGATCGAGAACCGGCTGATCGACGCGCGCTACCGGCACGCGAACATGATCCACTTTCACAGTCGTCCTGAATTCGTCGGCACGCTGCACGGCGGCAAGCTCGCGGTCGGCGACGACAGCACCGTGCTCGCCGCGAACCGCAGCGCGCTGTTCCAGCTAGGCTTCCGCTCGCTCGCGGAACTGCGCGGCAAGCGCATCGAGGAGGCGTTCAATGCGTCGCTCGAAGACATGATCGCGCGCAGCATCCGCGGCTCGTTCCATCCGGTCACCGTGTACAGCGCGAACGCGAGCAACCGCTTTTTCCTCGTCGCGCAGACGCCGCAGAACGGCACGAAGCACGCAAACCCGATCGTCGTCGCCCCGCCGGCCGCTCGCGGCGGCGGCGCGGGTGCCGCGACTACCACCGCCGCCACGCCGGATCGCCGCGAAACCCGCGGCCGGCTCGATCGCATCGCGCATCTGGAATTCGGCGATCCGCGGATGGCGTCGCAGATTCAACTGGCGGCGCGCGTGATCCAGCGAAAGATCCCGATCGTGCTGCGCGGCCCGACCGGCACCGGCAAGGAAGTGTTCGCGCAGGCGCTGCACGGCATCAGCCCGAATTCGGGCGGGACGTTCGTGCCGGTGAACTGCGCGTCGCTGCCGGAAAACCTGATCGAGAGCGAGCTGTTCGGTTATCGCGCGGGCGCATTCACCGGCGCGCAGCGCGAAGGACGGCGCGGCAAGATCCTGCAGGCGAACAACGGCACGCTGTTCCTCGACGAGATCGGCGACATGCCGCTCGCGTTGCAGGCGCGGCTGCTGCGCGTGATCGAGGAGCGCGAGGTGACGCCGCTCGGCGCGGAGACGACGACGAAGGTCGATTTCCAGCTCATCAGCGCGAGCCACCGCAACCTGCTCGAACTCGTGCAGGGCGGACTGTTCCGCGAGGACCTGTACTACCGGCTGAAGGGCATCGAACTGACACTGCCGCCGCTCGCGGAGCGCGCGGACAAGCTGCCGCTGATCCAGCATCTGCTCGACAGCGAGACCGGCGGCGACCCGCCCGACCTGACCGACGAAGCGACGCACGCGCTGCTGAACTACGCGTGGCCCGGCAACATCCGCCAGTTGCGCCATGTGCTGCAGATGGCGATCGCGCTGTGCGATGGCGAGCCGATCCGCTGCTCGCATCTGCCGCCGGAAATCACCCAGGGCGCGCAGCCGACCGTCACCACGGCGACCGCGATGCATGCGGAAACGCCGCATCTCGCGGACGATGCCGACATCTCCGCGCTGAACGCGATCCAGTTGAACGAGCGGACGACCGTGCTCGGGCTGCTCGACGAGCATCGCTGGAACGTCAGCAACGTCGCGAAGGTGCTCGGCATCAGCCGCAACACGCTGTACCGGAAGATGCACCGCCTGCACATCCGGCTGTCGCACGACGGCCTCGCGCCGGACGGCGACGCATGACCGGCACGCCCGCGCGTTCGCTCGCCGACTTCAAGCCGGACGCGCGCTTCGCGTGGTGCGTGACCGGCTCCGGCCATCTGCTCGAAGAATCGCTCGCGCTCGCGCTGCAACTGCCGCGCACCGATCTGTTTTTGTCGTCCGCCGCCGAGGAGGTGCTGCCTCTGTACGGCTGGGAGCTTCCTCGCCTGCGCCAGCACTTCAAGGTGGTGCGCGACAACAGCGCGAGCAGCGTGCCGGTCGGGATGCTGTATCACGGGATGTATCACACCGTCGTGATCGCGCCGGCAACCAGCAACACCGTCGCGAAATGCGCGCTCGGCCTGTCGGACACGCTGCCGACCAACATGTACGCGCAGGCCGGCAAGCAGTGCATTCCCGGCATCGTCTTTGCTTGCGACACCGAACCGACCGTCGTCACGCAAAGCCCGGACGAATGGGTCGAGCTGCGCCCGCGCCGGGTCGATCTGGAGCACGTCGAACGGCTCGCGCGGTTCGAGCACACGACGCTCGCGCGCACGCTCGACGAGCTGAAGACGGCCCTCGACGCACGACTCGCGACACTCGACCTCGCATGGAACACATCGTCTTCCTGACCGGACGCCTCGCCGAAAAGAGCCTCGCACGGGTGCTGGACAGCATGGCGCCGACGCCGTTCAGCTGGGAGATCCGCGAAATCGGGCTACAGGTGGCCGCGCTGATGACCGCCGACATGATCCGCCGCCGCGTAGCCACGCCTCTCGCCGCCCAAAGAATGATCGTGCCGGGCCGCTGCCGCGGCGACCTTGCCGCGCTGACCGCGCACTACGGCGTGCCGGTCGAGCGCGGCCCCGACGAGGTGAAGGATCTGCCGCAGTTCTTCGGCCGCGCGGCGCGGCCGTTCGACCTGTCGCGCTACGAGACGGAGATTTTCGCGGAGATCGTCGATGCGCCGCGCCTCGACCTCGACGGCATGCTCGCGCGCGCCGCGCACTACGTCGCGCAGGGCGCGGACGTGATCGACGTCGGCTGCCTGCCGGAGACGCCGTTCCCGCATCTCGAAGACGCCGTTGCGATGCTCAAGCGCGAAGGCTACCGCGTGAGCGTCGATTCGATGCGCACCGACGAACTGCTGCGCGGCGGCCGCGCGGGCGCCGATTATCTGATGAGCCTGAACGTCGATACGCTGTGGATCGCGGACGAAGTGCCGGCGACGCCGATCGTCGTCGCGCGCGAGCCGGCGGATGCCGCGTCGCTCGATACGGCGATCGACAGGCTGACGGCGCGCGGCCGCGCGTTTCTCGCGGACCCGATCCTGGACCCGGCGCCGTTCGGGCTGGCGGCATCGATTGCGCGTTACGTGCGGCTGCGCGAGCGGTATCCGCAGATCGAAATCATGATGGGCGTCGGCAACGTGACCGAGCTGACCGAGGCGGACACGACCGGCATCAACGCGGTGCTGTTCGGCATCGCGGCGGAACTACGCGTGCGCGCCGTGCTGACGACGTCGGTGAGCCTGCATGCGCGGCGCGCGGTGCGCGAGGCGGACGTCGCGCGGCGGATGATGTTCGCGGCGAGCGAGGCCCAGGTGCTGCCGAAGGGAATCACGCAGGATCTCGCGACCGTGCATGCGAAACGGCCGTTTCCGTATGGTTCCGCCGAGATCGACGAGTTCGCGCAGCAGGTGCGCGATCCGAATTTTCGCGTCCAGGTTGCCGAAGACGGCGTGCATGTCTATAACCGCGACGGGCACTGGCGCAACGACGATCCGTTCGCCTTCTATCCTCAACTGAAGCTCGAACACGATGGCGGGCACGCGTTTTATATGGGCGTGCAACTGGCGCGCGCGGAGATCGCGTGGCGGCTCGGGAAGCGATTCGACCAGGATCAGCCGCTGGATTGGGGATGTGCGGTCGATCGGGAGGTCGAGGATCTCGGGCAGTGGTGCGGAGTCGGGAGTACGAAGAGGAAGAACGAGGGGTGAATACGGGAAGGTCCGGCTGACCTTCTTTCCCGGCAATGGCTGGTTGGCGCGTCCGTCCCGGCATGCGCCGTGAAGCGCACCGCACCGCACTTTAACAGCCTATAAGCTGTATTTTCAATTTACAGCCTATAGGCTGTTTTTCCAGGCTGAATACACCTTATAGGCTGTATTTGCCAAAAACAGCCTATAATCTGTTTTCCAGCCCCCTCCGGAACTCCGCGATGAGTTATCCCATCAAGACCGTCGACCAGCTTGCGCCCACGCTCAAGGCCTTCCGGCGGGCGGCCGGCCTGACCCAGGCCGACCTGGCGGCCCGTCTCGGGATCACGCAGCAAACCTATGCGCGCCTCGAAACGAACCCGCAGACAGTAAGTCTCGCGCGCTTTCTGCGGGTGCTGTCGGTGCTCGATGTCCAGATGACGCTCGCGACCTCGGACCCTGCTTCCACCAGGCCGCGCCAAACGACCACTGCGGCTTCCGGCGACAAAACCTCGGCTTCCGCGGCGAAGCGTGTACGGCAAACCTCAGCCGCAAACGTAGCCGCCGCGACCGCGCGCAAAAAAGCCAGGCCCGACGCAGCCGCGCCGGAACAGCGCCCCGCCACGACGAAGCGCAAGCCGGCCCGGCGAAATTCAAACCGCGCGCCCAGGCCCGTCGTTTCGAAGCGCGAGCCATGGTAATCCGCATCGGGCAAGCTCCGCGTCACCGCCGGCTCAACCTGTGGATGAACGGCCTGCCGGTCGGCTATTGGGAAGTCAGGCGCGGCAACGACGTACTGTCGTACTGGCCGGAGTGGGTCGACGACGAGCAGGGTCGCCCGCTTTCGCTGTCGCTCCCCTTCCTGCCCGGCAACCTGCCCCACAACGGGCAGGTCGTAGCGGATTATTTCGACAACCTGCTCCCCGACAGCGCGGACATCCGCAGGCGGATCGCCGCGCGCTACAAGACGCCCGGCACGTCGCCGTACGATCTGCTCACCGCGCTCGGCCGCGACTGCGTGGGTGCGATCCAGTTGCTTGCGCCCAGCGAGCAACCCACCGACCTGGAGACGATCCACGGGCTGCCGCTCGACGAAGCGGCTGTGGCCCGCCTGCTCCGCGACACGACCACGGGAGCCGCGCCCGGCCAACCGGTCCGCAGCGAAGACTTGCGCCTGTCGATCGCCGGCGCCCAGGAAAAAACCGCGCTGTTGCGGCACAAAGGCCAGTGGCTGCTGCCGACCGGCAGCACGCCGACCACGCACATCCTGAAGCTGCCGCTCGGCCTCGTCGGCGGCCGGCAGGCGGACATGCGCACGTCCGTCGAAAACGAATGGCTGTGCGCCCAGATCGTCGCGGCCTACGGGCTGCCTGTGGCGCATTGCGACATGGCGGTGTTCGAAGACCAGAAGGTGCTGGTGGTCGAACGATTCGACCGGCGGCTGTCGAGCGACGGCCGGTGGATCATGCGCCTGCCCCAGGAGGACATGTGCCAGGCGACCGGTACGCCGGCACGGGCGAAATATCAGACCGACGGCGGACCGGGCATCGAGAAGATCATGGAAATCCTGTCGAGATCCGCAACGGCAGACCTCGATCGCCGGAACTTCTTCTTCGCGCAGATCGTCTTCTGGCTCCTCGCCGCAACCGACGGGCACGCGAAGAACTTCAGCATCGCGCATCGCAGCCATCACCGGTACGTCGCCACGCCGCTGTACGACATCCTCTCCGTGCATCCGATCGTCGGGCGCGGCGCGAACCATATTCCGCGCCAGGACGTGAGGCTCGCGATGTCCGTGCGCGGCAAGAACCTGCACTACCACGTCGAGGAAATCCT
The DNA here is from genome assembly GCF_900104845.1 of Paraburkholderia caballeronis. Taxonomy (NCBI): domain Bacteria; kingdom Pseudomonadati; phylum Pseudomonadota; class Betaproteobacteria; order Burkholderiales; family Burkholderiaceae; genus Paraburkholderia; species Paraburkholderia caballeronis. The sequence goes on from NZ_FNSR01000002.1 coordinate 439,109, forward strand.
GCCGCGCCACTGGATCGCCCAGGGCAGCCGGGTCGGTTTCGCCGCGGACGAAGTCGAGGAAATGCTCGTGCGCGCGGCGCGATCGACCGGAGCCGTCATCGACGCCGTCGCCGCCGCATTGCCGCGCGGCTTCCCGCAGGACGTCGCCGACGCCGTGTTCAGCGGCATGCGGCGTCTCAGCCGCAAGCTGCCGCGCTGAACGGTGCGGTCAAAAGCGACGAACCAACACCCCGATCACTTCCACTTGATCGAACACCCCAACGCCGGCATCTGCTCCCCGCTCGCGGCCCCGGTCAACGCAACCTCGCGCATCGCATCGAACAGTTCGCGCCGCGCGCCAGCAACCGCGCTCCTGCGCGAAGCATCGAGCCGCCCGCGATACCGCAGCCGCAACCTCGCGTCGAACCCGAAAAACTCCGGCGTGCAAACCGCGCCATAGGCCCGCGCGACCTCCTGCGTGTCGTCGTGCAGATAGAAGAACGGCAGTTCCGCGTCCTCCGCGAGCGCGACCATCGCGTCGAACGAATCGTCCGGATACTCGACCGCATCGTTCGCGTTGATCCCGACGAACCCGATCCCGAACGAACGCAACGCGAGCGCATCGCGCACCATCGCCGGCAGCACCGCCTTCACGTACGGACAGTGATTGCAGATGAACGCGATCACCACGCCGCGCGCGCCGCGCACGTCCGCGAGCGTATAGGTCCGGCCGTCCGTCGCGCGCAGCGCGAACGGCGGCGCGGCCATGCCCAGTTCGCCCGGCGGCGCTTCGGTGGCCATCGCCGCCCCGCTCAGTGATAACGACGCGCCATCGCGTCGAGCGGCAGCGGCCGGATCCGCTCGGCCGCGCCCGCGCAGCCGAACGCATCGAAGCGCGCCGCGCACAGGTCGCGCGCCGCGGCGGTGGCCGCCTTCAGCGCCGCGCGCGGATCGAACTCGCCGCGCGCCTGCGCGAGCGAGCGCCGCATCGCGCCGGTCATCGCGAGCCGGATGTCGGTGTCGATATTCACCTTGCGCACGCCGTTCGCAATCCCGCGCCGGATCTCGTCGACCGGCACGCCATAGGTGTCCGGCATCTCGCCGCCGAACTCGCGGATCACGTCGAGCCATTCCTGCGGCACCGACGACGACCCGTGCATCACCAGATGCACGTCCGGGATGCGTGCGTGAATCTGCGCGATCCGGTCGATCGCGAGAATGTCGCCGGTCGGCGGCCGGCTGAACTTGTACGCGCCGTGCGACGTGCCGATCGCGATCGCGAGCGCATCGACGCCGGTCGCATCGACGAACGCGTGGGCCTGTTCGGGATCGGTCAGCAGTTCGTCGCGCGACAGCGCGCCCGACGCGCCGACGCCGTCCTCCTCCCCCGCCTCGCCGGTTTCGAGCGACCCGAGGCAGCCGAGTTCGCCTTCGACCGACACGCCGACCGCATGCGCGGCATCGACGACGCGCCGGCTCACCTCGACGTTGTAGTCGTACGCGGCCGGCGTCTTCTGGTCCGGCAGCAGCGAGCCGTCCATCATCACCGACGAAAAGCCGGACCGGATCGCCTGCTGGCACACGGCCGGGCTCGCGCCGTGGTCCTGGTGCAGCACGACCGGGATGTCCGGATGCGCTTCGAGCGCCGCGAGCACGAGGTGCCGCAGATACGGCTCGCCCGCGTATTTGCGCGCGCCGGCCGACGCCTGCAGGATCACCGGACTCTTCGTCGCGTCGGCGGCCTGCATGATCGCGTGGATCTGCTCCATGTTGTTCACGTTGAACGCCGGCACGCCGTAGCCGTTCTCGGCCGCGTGATCCAGCAACTGTCGCAAGGCGATGAGGGGCATCACATCCTCCATCCGGTAGGTCAAGACAAGTCGATCGAAAACCGTTCAGTCGACCCGCAGCACGACGCGGCGCGCGGCATCGGCGACCGCCTGCGCGGTCAGGTTCAGATGCGCGGCAAGCTGCGCGGCGGGCGCGGACTCGCCGAACGTGTCGATCCCGACCACGCCGCCGTCGAGCCCGACGTACTGTCTCCATCCGCTCGTCACGCCGGCCTCCACCGCGACGCGCGGCACGTCCGGCGGCAGCACTGCGTCGCGCCAGTCGCGCGGCTGCCGCTCGAACACCGACGTCGAAGGCATCGACACGACGCGCGCCGCGATGCCCGCGGTCGCGAGCAGATCGATCGCGTCCAGCGCGAGCGCCACCTCGGAACCGGTCGCGATCAGCACCACCCTGCGCACGACCCTGCGCAGCGCGCCGTCGAGCCAGTCGCGCAGCACGTAACCGCCGCGCGTGATCGCTTCGATCTGCGCGTCGTCGCGCGCGGCGAACGGCAGGTTATGGCGGCTCAGCAGCAGGCAGGTCGGGCCGCCGCGCCCGATCGCGGCGGCCCATGCGTGCGCGGTTTCGACGGCATCGCACGGCCGCCACACGTCGAGGCCCGGAATCAGCCGCAGGCTCGCCGCGTGCTCGATCGGCTGATGCGTCGGACCGTCCTCGCCTAGGCCGATCGAATCGTGCGTGTACACGAAGATCGAGCGCGTTTTCATCAGCGCGGCCATCCGCACCGCGTTGCGCGCATAGTCGGAGAACGTCAGGAAGGTGCCGCCGAACGGCACGAAACCGCGATGCAATGCGATGCCGTTCAGCATCGCGCTCATCCCGAACTCGCGCACGCCGTAGTGCACGTAGTTGCCGCCGGACACGCCCGCGCCGTCCGCCTGCACGTCCGCCGCGCCGCTCCATGCGGTCAGGTTCGAGCCGGTCAGATCCGCGGAGCCGCCGAGCAGTTCCGGCAGCACCTGTGCATACGCGTCGAGCGTCAGTTGCGACGCCTTGCGCGTCGCGATCGACTGCGCGCGCGCATTCGCGTCGTGCACGGTCGCGCGGACCGCATCGCGCCATTGCGCAGGCAGCGCGCCGCGCATGCGGCGCTCGAACTCCGCTGCTTCGTCCGGATACTGCGTGCGATACGCGTCGAAACGCGCGGTCCAGTCGGCCTGCGCGGCCGCGCCGCGCGAGCGCGCGTCCCATGCGTTGCGCACGCCGGTCGGCACGACGAACGGCGGATACGGCCAGTCGAGCGCGCGCCGCGTCGCCGCGACTTCGTGCTCGCCGAGCGGCGCGCCGTGCACGTCGTGCGTGCCCGCCTTCGCCGGCGAGCCGCGCCCGATCACCGTGCGGCAGCAGATCAGCGCGGGCCGCTCCGCATCCTTCGCGCGGGCCAGCGCGCGCTCGACCGCATCGACGTCGTGGCCGTCCACGCCGCGCTGCACGTGCCAGCCATACGCCTCGAAACGCGCGGGCGTGTCGTCCGCGAACCAGCCTTCCACCGCGCCGTCGATCGAGATGCCGTTGTCGTCGTACAGCACGGCGAGCTTGTTCAGCCGCAGCGTCCCCGCGAGTGAAGCCGCCTCGTGCGAAATGCCTTCCATCAGGCAGCCGTCGCCGACGAACACATACGTGCGGTGATCGACGATCGTATGGCCGGGCCGGTTGAACTCGCGCGCGAGCAGCGCCTCCGCGAGCGCCATCCCGACCGCGTTCGCGAGCCCCTGGCCGAGCGGGCCGGTCGTCGTCTCGACGCCCGGCGTCACGCCCACTTCCGGATGCCCCGGCGTGCGGCTGTGCAGTTGCCTGAAGCGCTTCAGTTCGTCGAGCGGCAGGTCGTAGCCGGTCAGATGCAGCAGGGCATACAGCAGCATCGAGCCATGCCCGTTCGACAGCACGAAGCGGTCGCGGTCGGCCCATTGCGGATCGGCCGGATTGTGCTTCAGGTGCCGCGACCACAGCGCCACCGCGATTTCCGCCATGCCGAGCGGCATCCCCGGATGACCCGAGTTCGCGCGTTCGACCGCGTCGATCGCGAGCATCCGCAACGCGTCGGCCATCTGCCGCGCGCCGGCCGTTTCGGTATCGTCGCCGCTGGCGGACGTTTCGGCATCGAGCTTCATCGTGTCGTGTCTCCGTATCGAATCGTTGTCGGCCGGCGCTGGCGCGCCGAAGCTCGTCACGCGCGCGCGCGGCGGTCCATCAGTTGCAGGATCATCGGCGTGAAGATCAGCTGCATCGCGAGGCCCATCTTGCCGCCCGGCACGACGATCACGTTCGGCCGCGACATGAACGAGTCGTGCAGCATCGTCAGCAGGTACGGGAAGTCGATCCCCTTCGGCCGCGCGAAGCGGATCACGACGAAACTCTCGTCCGGCTGCGGAATCTCGCGCGCCGTGAACGGGTTCGACGTATCGACGGTCGGCACGCGCTGGAAATTCACGTGGGTGCGCGAGAACTGCGGGCAGATGTAGTTCACGTAGTCGGGCATCCGCCGCAGGATCGTATCGACGACCGCCTCGTGCGAGTAGCCGCGCATCGTCTGGTCGCGATGCAGCTTCTGGATCCATTCGAGGTTGATGATCGGCACGACGCCGACCAGCAGATCCGCGTGCTGCGCGATGTCGATGCCGCCCGCGACGGCCGCGCCGTGCAGCCCTTCGTAGAACAGCAGGTCCGAATCGGCCGCGACGTCCTCCCACGGCGTGAACGTGCCGGCGTCCTGCCCGTACTGCGCGGCCTCGCCTGAGTCATGCACGTAGTGACGGATGCGGCCCGCGCCGCTCTTCGCATAACTCGCGAACAGCGACTCCAGTTCTTCGAGCAGGTTCGCATCCGGGCCGAAGTGGCTGAAGTTCGCGACGCCGTCGCGTTCGCGCTGCTGCATCGCGTCGCGCATGCCGTTGCGGTCGTAGCGATGGAACGCGTCGCCCTCGACGACCTGCGCGCGAATCTTCTCGCGCCTGAAGATGTGCGTGAAGCTCTTCATCACGGTCGTGGTGCCGGCGCCGCTGGAGCCGGTCACCGCGACGATCGGGTGCTTTACCGACATGGCTGTGTCTCCCTGATGTTTGTTGTAACCGCGACGCCCGCGCGTGTCAGGCCGACGCTTCCGGCAGGAACAGCGAGCGTTCGTTGAAGAGCGGCGACGTGTACGGCTTGTCCTCGCCGCGCTCGTGCTCGCGGTGATAACGGCCGATGCGCTCGACCTCGTTGCGCGAGCCGAGGATCACCGGCACGCGGCAGTGCAGCGCGCGCGGCACGACATCGAGCACGCGCTCGCGGCCGGTGATCGACAGCCCGCCCGCCTGCTCGACGAGAAAGCTCATCGGGTTCGCCTCGTAAAGCAGCCGCAGCCGCCCTTCGAGGCCGGACGTGCGGAAGTCGCGCGGATACATGAACACGCCGCCGCGCATCAGGATGCGATGCACCTCGGCGACCATCGACGCGATCCACCGCATGTTGAAGTCGCGCTCGCGGCAGCCGATGCGGCCGTCCTTGCATTCCTGCACGTAACGGCGCACCGGCGGCTCCCAGAAGCGTTCGTTCGACGCGTTGATTGCGAACTCGCAGGTGTCGTCCGGAATCCGGATGTCGGTGTGCGTGAGCACGAAGTTGCCGACGTCGCGCTCCAGCGTGAACGCGTGCGTGCCGTTGCCGACCGACAGCACGAGCATCGTCGACGGCCCGTAGATCGCGTAGCCCGCCGCGACCTGCACGTGGCCCGGCCGCAGGAACGCGGCCTCGCCGCACGGTTCGGCCATGCCGTCGGGACGCCGCAGCACCGAGAAGATCGACCCGACGACGCCGTTCACGTCGATGTTCGACGAGCCGTCGAGCGGATCGAACGCGAGCAGGTAGTCGCCGCGCGCGTATTTGTCGGGAACCGGATGCACGTCGTCCATTTCCTCGGACACCATCGCCGCGAGCAGCCCGTCCCACTCGCAGTGCTGCACGAAGATCTCGTTGGTCACGACGTCCAGCTTCTTCTGTTCGTCGCCGTTCGTGTTGAACGTCTGCGCGGACCCGTAGTGGCCGCCGAGCGCGCCGCGCGTGAGCGCCGACGAAATCTGCTTGATCGCGGCGGCGACGTCGATCAGCAGCGCGGACAGCCCCGCGCCCGCGTGCGGCGACGGCCGGCGGTCGAGCGTGTCGATCAGGAACTTCGAGAGCGTGGTGCGTCCGTCCTGCATGGCGATCTCCTCAGGCAGTCTTCGTGACCGGTTCGGGCGGCGCGCCGCCGGCGCGCCCGTTTCCATCGTCGGGGGCGGCGGCGAACACGCGGCTCGCGCGGATGTCCGACGCCGCGATCAGCGTGAGCGCCGCCTCGTCGAGCGGCGGGCCGCCCGCGAGCGACGACACGAACAGCCGGTTCGCCTGGCGCAGCCGCGCGCGGTCCAGCGCGTTGCGCACCGAGCGCGCGTTTGCAAAGTCGGGCCGCCGCGTGCGCCGCGCGAGATAGTCGGCGAACGCGGCGCGCGACGCCGCATCGAAGCGGTAGTGCATCGACGCGAGCATCCGCTGCGCGATGTCGAGCAGTTCCGCTTCGCCGTAATCGGGAAACGCCAGGTGATGCGCGATCCGCGACCGGAAGCCGGGATTGCTCTGGAAAAACGTCTCCATCCGGTCCTCGTAACCCGCGAGGATCACGACGAGGTCGTCGCGCTGGTTCTCCATCGTCTGCAGCAGGATCTCGATCGACTCCTGCCCGTAGTCGCGCTCGTTGTCCGGGCGATACAGGTAATACGCTTCGTCGATGAACAGCACGCCGCCCATCGCGCGCTTGATGACCTCGCGCGTTTTCGGCGCGGTGTGGCCGATGTACTGGCCGACGAGATCGTCGCGCGTGACCGACACCAGATGATTGCGCCGCAGATAACCGAGCCGGTGCAGCACCTCGGCCATCCGGAGCGCGACCGTCGTCTTGCCGGTGCCGGGGTTGCCGGAGAAGCACATATGCAGCGTCGGCGCGCCGGCCGCGAGGCCGAGCGACGCGCGCGCCCGCTCGATCAGCAGATGCGCGGCGATCTCGCGGATGCGCGTCTTGACCGGTGCGAGGCCGACCAGATCGCGGTCCAGTTCGTCGAGCACGCCGCCGATGCCGGACTCGCGATACAGCGCCGCGAGATCGACCGGCGCGGTTCGGGCATCGTCCGCAGCCGGCGCGCGCGGCGCTTCGCGATCGACCGGCGGCAGCGTTTCGCAGGCGGCGCTCATCGAGGGTCTCCGTCGCGTCGTGGTATCAAGACTTCGGCGCGTAACGCGAGCCGGCCGGCTCGCGCGCCGCGTAACCGGACAACCCGTAACGCTGCACGCGCTGTTCGGCGTCGAAGCGAGTCAACTGGAAACCCGGCTCGTGATCCGGACGGTTCACGATGAACGACAGCCGCATCGTCTCCATCCCGCGCTCCGAATCGAACGCGTTCACCTTCACGTAGTGCCGCGGATACGCGGCGCGGCACGCGCGCACTTCCTGCAACACGCCGGCCGCGTCGCGCAGGTCGAACATCGGCAGCCCCCACATTTCCCAGTACGTGTTGCGCGGATGCGGGTCGTCCGTGTATTCGACCGAGCACGCCCAGCCCTGGCGCAGCGCGTAGTCGATCTGCTGGCCGATCTCTGCGTCGGTCAGGTCCGGCAGGAAGGAAAACGTCCCCTGGGTGATTCGCATGATGAACCTCTCGGTGTGCGGGAAAACGGCGCGAAACAACACGAAGTCGCACCGTTGCATGGATCGGGCCAGCGGCGCGCTCACGCGACGGCCGGCGTGACCGCATAGTCGGGCGTGTCGGTGGATGCGTAGTTGAACGTCACGTCCTTCCACGTGTCGAGCGCCTGCTTCAGCGGCGTGCACCAGCGGGCGGCCGCTTCGAGAATGTCCGGCCCCTCGTTCGCGATGTCGCGCCCTTCGTTGCGCGCCTTCACCATCGCTTCGAGCGCGACGCGGTTCGCCTGCGCGCCCGCCTGGATGCCGGACGGATGCCCGATCGTGCCGCCGCCGAATTGCAGCACGGCGTCGTCGCCGAACAGGTCGAGCAGTTGATGCATCTGTCCCGCGTGGATGCCGCCCGAAGCCACCGGCATCACCTTGCGCAAGCCGGCCCACGGCTGCTCGAAGAAGATGCCGCGCGCGAGATCCACGTCGTTGCGCATCTCGCGGCACACGTTGTAATAACCCTGCACCACGAGCGGATCGCCTTCGAGCTTGCCGACCGCCGTACCCGCATGCGCGTGATCGACGCCGGCCATCCGCAGCCACTTCGCGATCACCCGGAACGAGATGCCGTGGCTGCGCTGCCGCGTGTAGGTGCCGTGTCCCGCGCGATGCAGATGCAGCACCATGTCGTTGCGGCGTGCCCACTTCGACATCGACTGGATCGCGGTCCAGCCGATCACGAGGTCGATCATCACGATGCACGAGCCGAGTTCCTTCGCGAACTCCGCGCGCTCGTACATGTCCTCCATCGTCGCGGCGGTCACGTTCAGATAGTGGCCCTTCACCTCGCCGGTCTCGGCCTGCGCGCGGTTCACCGCCTCCGTCGCGAACAGGAAGCGGTCGCGCCAGTGCATGAACGCCTGCGAGTTGATGTTCTCGTCGTCCTTCATGAAGTCGAGGCCGCCCTTCAGCCCTTCGTAGACCACGCGCCCATAGTTCTTGCCGGACAGGCCGAGCTTCGGCTTCACGGTCGCGCCGAGGAGCGGTCGGCCGTATTTGTCGAGCCGTTCGCGCTCGACGACGATGCCGGTCGGCGGTCCCTGAAAGGTCTTCAGGTACGCGACCGGAATGCGCATGTCTTCGAGACGCAGCGCCTTGAGCGGCTTGAAGCCGAACACGTTGCCGATGATCGACGCGGTCAGGTTCGCGACCGAGCCTTCCTCGAACAGATCGAGGTCATATGCGATGTACGCGAAGAACTGCGGCTCGGCCGCGTTCGACGCCGGCACCGGCTCGACCCGATACGCCTTCGCGCGATACATGTCGCACGCGGTGAGCCGGTCGGTCCACACGACCGTCCACGTCGCGGTCGACGATTCGCCGGCCACCGCCGCCGCCGCTTCCTCCGGCTCGACGCCCGGCTGCGGCGTGATGCGGAACAGCGCGATCACGTCGGTGTCCTTCGGCGTGTAGTCGGGCTGCCAGTAACCCATCTCGCGGTACTTCATCACGCCCGCCGCGTAGCGTTCGCGCGGATCGCCCGCGTTGCGTGTGCGGTGCGCGTCGCGCGCCGTGTCGATCGCCGCCTTGCTGAAGTCGTTCATCGCTCGTCCTCGAAGTGTGCGAGCGCATCGTCCGGCCGATGATGAAGCGGCGATGCGTGTCGCGTGAACCTGTGCTGCAATGTAGGCAACCCGCGCGCACATGAAAATTCACGAATTCATTCGCCAGCGTTAAGCGATGCGTTATCCAACGCGAGGTGGACATGAGATCCGTTGATCCGCGCAAACGAAAGGCTCCCGAATGAAAACGGTGACACCGGCACCCCTGCCCGAACGCGATGCAACACTTTGCTGCGATTCGGTGACAGTCGCGGCCTGGGGCCTAAGCAGCGGCTCGATAACGATCGCTCAGCCCGGCCATTGCGCGTCGTTCGCCATTCGCGTCGCAACGGCATGCGGTTCGCGGCTGCCATGCCGGCTCCGGCATGAAGATTGCGTGAACGTCGATGCCCGCGATGCGTCGGCATTCCGCCGCGCGACGGGTTCATGTGTGACAGCCAGAATGGAGGGACGTAGTGATGCAATGGACGACACCGAGCTACACCGATATGCGTTTTGGTTTTGAAATCACGATGTATATCGCAACGCGCTAGCCCCGCACGGGCCGCGTTGCGCGGCCCTGTTGCGGTTAGCGCGGTTCCCGCAGCCTCGCTGCGGCCTGACTGACACCGCCGGCCCGTGGCGCCGTGCGACATGCGTTCCCACCATGATCCACGAAACGATCGTCACCACGGCCGCACCTGACGGCCGGCCCCACATCGCGCCGATGGGCGTGCGGCGCGAAGGCGAGCACGTGATCCTCGCGCCGTTCCGGCCGTCCGCGACGCTCGACAACATCGTTTCGACGCGTGTCGCGGTCGTCAACTACACGACCGACGTGCGCATTTTCGCCGGCTGCGTGACGCGCAGCGCGACCGACTGGCCGACCGTGCGCGCGACGCGCGTCGCCGGCATCCGGCTCGCGTCGCCGCTCGCGCACGACGAACTCGAACTCGACGAATTCCGCGACGACCCGCAGCGGCCGGTGCTGAAGATGCGCCGCGTGCATCAGGAAACGCATGCGCCGTTTACCGGCTTCAACCGCGCGCAGACGGCGGTCGTCGAAGGGGCGATCCTCGTGAGTCGCCTGTTCATGCTGCCCGCCGCCAAGGTCGATGCGGAGATCGCTTATCTCCAGATCGCAATCGACAAGACCGCCGGCGACGTCGAGCGCGTCGCATGGGAATGGCTGCTCGACGCGATCGCCCGGCACCGCGCGGCGGCGAACGCTGAACCCGACGCGCACCCCGACATGCTGCACCCGACCTCCGGAGAAACCCGATGACTGCCTTGCTCGTGAGCGTGCGTTCGCACGACGAAGCGCTCGACGCCGCCGGCGCCGGCGCGGAACTGATCGACCTGAAGGAGCCGCGCGACGGCGCGCTGGGCGGCCTGCCGGTGGCCGAGATCGCGCGGATCGCGCGCGAGGTCCGCGCGCGTTTTCCGGTGAAGCCGATCAGCGCGACGATCGGCGACCTGCCGTCCGACGCGCTCGATGCCATCGCGGAACGCGTGCAGGCCGTCAGCGACGCGGGCGTCGATTACGTGAAGGTCGGCGTCACGCAGGGGCCGTCGGCGCGCGCGTGCCTCGATCTGCTCGCGGGGCTGCCGGCGTCGGTGGTGCCGGTGCTGCTGTGCGACGCGGGCGCGGACGACGGGATGGTTTCGCACGCCGCATCGCTCGGTTTCGTCGGCGTGATGTTCGATACGCTCGGCAAGGACGGGCGCACGCTGTTCGATCACGTGGACGACGCGACGCTCGCGCGCTGGATGCGCGAGATCGGCAGACGCGGCGCGATGACCGGACTTGCCGGGTCGCTCGGATGGGCGCAACTCGATTCGGTGCGCGCGCTCGCGCCGGATTTCGCGGGCTTCAGGGGCGCGGTGTGCGCGGATGGGCGCGGATCGCGGCTCGATCCGCGGAGGGTCGCGCAGTGGGTGGAAGCGCTGCATCGGGCGCGCAGCGCCGGGATCGCGGCTGCGCCGCTCAATCCGTCCGCACAGCGCGACGGCGGCGCGGCGCGGCCGGCTTCCTGAAGCGCATCGACGGGGCGGCGCGCCGTCGTTCGATCACACCCCGCCCCGCGCGACAAACCCCTGCGTCACCGGCTCGTTCAACAGCCGGTCGCGCATCAACTCGACGTTGTCCTTCCCGATCAGTTCGACCACATAATTCGCGTCCCGCACGTAATCGAAGAAACGCCGGTCCACCACGCCGTTCTGCGCGAACGTCTCCAGCGGCTCGTCCGGATCGATCGGGCAGGACTTCACGACCATCAGCCGTTCCGCGTTCAGCATCGTCGACAGCCACGCGGCGAGGCTGTCCGACGTCGTGTCCCAGTTGCTCATCGCGTCCGGCGTGTCGCGCATCAGCGCGGTCGGCACCCAGACCGCGACACGGCCGTCGCGCAGCGCGCGGCGAACCTTCGCCTCGCTCGACGCGATCACCAGATCCGGCAGCACGCCCTGCATCATCAGCCCGTACTGCGTCATCGCCAGCAGACACATGTTGTGCGCGGCGAGGTCGTCGAACTGCCACTCGCTCTGGTATTGCCGCACGCGATCCGCGAAATCGCCGCCGCCCGGCACGATCACGACCCGCCCGCCGCCAACCTCGCGCAACTCCGTCAGCCACAACCGCAGCGACGGATCGTGACTCAGGCTTCCCCCGATCTTGACCACCCACATGTCCGTGTTCCTCGCTTCCGGTTAGCCCCGTTCTGCTGCCTGTATCGTTCGGCGGCCCGCTTCGGTTCGCATCGACCGGGCGGCGCTCTGCCCGCATGACCGCGCATCACGCGAACGCCGCCGCGTCGCGCGCCGCGAGCAACGCGACCGCAACGCCCGGCGCGCATGTCGCGGCCCACGACGCGCATTGCGCCGGCACGCCGGCCAGTTCGCCGAAGTCCACATAGTCGCGCCGCGTCTCGCGCGCCAGCGCCTCCACCAGAAACCGCCCGCACCCCGCGCCGACCAGCGGCGCATCCGCCAGCCGCGGATGCGCGCCGGTCACGCTCGCGAGATTCGCCGCGAGCGTATCCCGTTGCACCGCGCGCCAGCGTCGCGCGAATTCGAGCCATGCCTGCACGTCCGCTTCATGGGCATCGCGGCCGATCATCCGCGCGAGCCGCGCGCGGCTCGCCAGCAGCGTCTTCGGCCCGTTGTCGGCCGCTGGATACAGGTCGTGCACGGGATCGAGTTCGCCGGTCAGCCGGTACACGTCGGCTGTCGTCGCGAACCATTCGTTCATCACGTTCGTCTCGACGCCGTCGAAAACGACCCGATGCGCGAGCCCGCACAGCGGCGTGCGCACGACACCGTGATAAACGAGTTCGCCGCTCGCGAGCCGCGCGGCGTCGGTATGCCCTGTCGCGACGACGCGCGCCTGCTCGACCGGCACGAGGTCCGTCGTCGTGCTGCCGATGTCGATCAGCACCGCGTCGGCGAGCCGCGACGCGACGCAATGCGCGGTCGCGAGCCAGTTCGCGGACGCGACGCGTTGCCAGCCATCGCGGCACGCGTCCGCATCGAGCCAGCCGGCGTCGCCCGCATAAAAGCGCAGCGGTCCGCGCAGCCGCGCCGCGAGCGCGCGCGCGATCGCATCGACGCCGTGCGCGCGGTCCTCGAACAGATCGACCATCTCGCCGGTCATCGTAACCGCGTGCACGGCGTCGGTTTCGCGCGCGCGCGGCCAGCGTTCGAACACGAGGTCGAGGGTGCGATCGAGAAAATCGAGCCCCTGCCACAGCGGACAGGCCCATTGCGCGACGTCGGCCACGTTGCCCCGGTCGCCGAGCATCGACACCTTCACATGCGCGCCGCCGACGTCCCAGCCGAACACCGGCCGCCCATCCACCGCAACGGATGCCGCGCGCGCCGGCAGTTCCACGCGCGCGTTCACGACGACGCTCCCGCAGTGCAACCCGCCGTGCAACCGGCCGTGCAACCCGCCGTGCATCCGGCGTCGAGTCCGTCCACGCGCGCGCCGACCATTCGCAGCAACCGGCTCGCCACGTTATGCCCGAGCGCGGCCGACATCCCCGCATACGCGACCGTCACGCGCGGATTGATCTCGACGACGACCGGCCCGCGCTGCGGATGCCACACGAGATCGATGCCGACGAACCCGCGCAGCCCTGGCAGCACCGCGGCGACGCGCTGCGCAAGGCCGTCGAGCGCGCGGCCCTGGGCGCTCGCGAGCGGAATCTGCGCGACGTCCACGCCATCGAATTCGACCACGGCCGGCCGAAACGCGGCCGGGTCGGCAACGCTCAAGCCGATCCGCTGGCGATTGACGCTGAGCAGCGTCGCGCCGCCGTCGCCGCAGGCGAGCGACAGGCTGAGCGGCTCGCCGTCGACCCAGCGCTGCAACACCGGATTACGCCCGTCCGCCGCGCGCGCATCGTACTCGCCGCACGCGTGGTCGAAACGGTCGAACACGAACGTATCGAGGCCGCCCGCGCCGTCGTCGGGCTTCACGACCCAGCGGCCCGCGCGGTCCGCGGGCGCGTCGCCCGGCTCGACGGAAGGCGTCGCGTCGATCCCGTGCGCGGCCAGCAGCGCGGCGGTGGCGCTCTTGCTCGACGCGACGCGGATCGCCTCCTTCGTGCAGCCGAGCCAGCGCGCGGAGCCGACCGCGTCGTGCATCCGCATCAGCAGTCCGTCGCACTCGGGCGCGACGATCCACGCATAATCGTGCTCGCGCGCAGCGCGCGCGACGAACGCGGTCATCGTTTCGCCGTCGCGCGCGACGCACTCGCGGCGCGCGGGGTCCGGCGCCTCGAAGCGCGAGCGCGCGACGCTCACCTCGACGCCGTCGCCGAGCGCGTGCAGATCGGCGGCGAGCGCGTCGCGCATCACGCGGCCCTCGACGATCAGCGCACTCAGGTCCGCGAGGCTCGTGGCCGCGGACTGCGCCGGGTCGGTGCCGCCGCCGGTGAGATACTCATAGACGAAGATCCTGGTCAAAGGAATGGTTCTCCATGCAGCTCATACCCGTTATCGATCTGCTCGACGGCCACGCGGTGCGCGCGGTGCGCGGCGAACGCGACAGCTACCGGCCGATCCGTTCGTCGCTCGCGGCGACGAGCGAGCCGGTCGCGATCGGCCGCGCGCTCGTCGCCGCGAGCGGCGCGCAGACGCTGTACGTCGCCGACCTCGGCGCGATCCTGCAACGCGGCGCGCATGCGGCGACGCTCGCCGCGCTGCTGGCCGCGCTGCCCGGCGTCGCGATCTGGATCGACGCGGGTTTCGCGAGCCACGCAGCGATGCTCGCTTACTTCGATGCGATCGCGCGCGCGCTCCCCGCTTCGTCGTCCGCTGTGGACACCCCCGCCATCATTCAGCCCGCTTCATCCGCTTCTTCACCCGCTTCTTCACCCGCCTCTTCATCCGCTTCCGACGCCGCGCGGCTGCGCACGCGCATCGTCCCCGTGTTCGGCACCGAGTCGCTGACCGACCCCACCGCGCTGCGCGAAGCCGGACACGCGGGTTTCGCGCCGATCCTGTCGCTCGACCGCCGCGCGGGCCGGCTGCTCGCCGCCGACGCGCTGGCCCGCGACGACGACCCCGCGCAATGGCCGCAACGCGTGATCTCGATGACGCTCGACCACGTGGGCAGCTACGCCGGCCCCGATGTCGCGACGCTCGCGCAACTGCGCGAACGCGCGCCGCGCGGCACGCAGTTGATCGGCGCGGGCGGCATCCGCGACCGCGACGACCTGCGGCTCGCCCGCCAGAGCGGCGCGCATGCATGGCTCGTCGCGTCGGCGCTGCACGACCGGCGCCTCGACGAACCGGCCGCCGCGCAGCCCTGAGGTCTAAGGTCCGCCATGCCCGCTCGCGAACGGCGCGCAAGCCGCGCCTGTTGTCGCTGACCACGGTAGCGCGTGCTCACAAGTTCCATGCCAATCGGCGCGCGCGACACGGCGCAGCCCTTCAAGGCGCTTGCAGCGCCGCGCGTCCCCGCGAGGTGACACTTTGCTCCGGCGCCGCGCACAACCTGTGCGGCCCGCAACGCGCGGCGCGCGGCGCCCTCGGTGCCGTTCCGCACCAGTCCCGCGCGCGGCGTGCACGCATTCCTGCCGCGCGCTCGGGCCCCGTAGCGCGCCGCGCGACCCGGCCCGGAACACCGGTTTGCATCGGCACGGACCTTGCTGAACACGCCGCATGTCCTCGACACCCCCACATGGATCGGCGGCCGACGTATCGTCGAACTGGGTCTGCCCGTTCTGCGCGCTGCTATGCGACGACGTGACGATCCGCGCGTATGCCGACGGCACGCTCGACGCCCCGGACGCGCGCTGCCCGAAACTCGCGCACGCGCTGGCCGGCTACAGCGGCACGGACGCGCAATGCAGCGCGTCGATCGACGGCGCGCCGGTCTCGGCCGCCGACGCGCTCGACCGCGCCGCACAACGGCTCGCCCGCGCGCATAGCCCGCTGTTCGGCGGCCTCGCGACCGACGTCGCCGGCGCGCGCGCGTTGTACCCGCTCGCGGCCGCGTGCGGCGCGGCGCTCGATCATCTGCATGGCGAAACGCTCGCCCCCGCGATCCTCGCGCAGCAGGATCGCGGCGCGCTGTTTACGACGCTCTCCGAAATCCGCACGCGCGCGGACCTCATCGTCGTGTTCGCATGCCGGCCGGCCGAACGGCAGCCGCGCTTTTACGAACGCGCACTCGGTCAACCCGGCGACGGCGGTTTCGCGCGCCGGATCGTGTTCGTCGGCTGCGACGCGGACCCCGCCGCGACCGCCTATGCGAGCCGCAGCGCGGACGTGACGGTCGAAACGCTGCTGGCCGATGCCGATCCGTACGACACGCTCGCGCGCTGGTCCGCGCGGGTCGAGAGCCGCAGCGGCGCGGCGCAGCGCAGCGGCGACGACACCGCGACGCTCGCCGCGCTGGTCGAGCGGATCGCCGGCGCGCGTTACACCGCGTTCGTGTACGAACCGGCTGCGCTGCCCGGCGACCATACCGCGCTGCTGATCGAAGCGTTGAGCCGGATCGTAAAGGCGGTGAACCGCACGACGCGCGGCGGCGCACTCGCGCTCGGCGGCGGTGACGGCGCGGCGACGGTCAACCAGACGCTCACCTGGCTGTCCGGGATGCCGCTGCGCACGCGCATCGCGAAACCGGCGCGGCTCGCGGGCGAACCGCCGCTCGATCACGACCCGTATCGGTATCGCACCGCGCAACTGCTGGAACGCGGCGAGACCGATCTGCTGCTGTGGATCGCGAGCTTCGGCGCGGAACCGCTGCCGGCCGCGCTCGCTCCGGCCGTCCCGGCGATCGTGCTCGGGCATCCGGCGCTGGCCGCCCAGCTCGCCGCGCGCGGCGCATCGACGGTGTTCATCCCGGTCGCGACGCCGGGCATCGACGCGGGCGGGCATCTGTTCCGCGTCGATGGTCCAGTGGTGCTGCCGCTCGCCGCCGCGCGCGGGCTGCCGCTGCCCGGCGTCAATGACGTCGTCGCGAAGCTCGCGGAGCGCGTCGCCGCGCTGGCCGGCGGTTCAAACGCGTCGGCTTCAAACGGCATCGCAGCGATCCCGCTCGCCGTCGCTTCCGGCGCCGCGCCGCACGCCGGAGCGTCCGCATGAGCCTGATCCGGCTGAAAGGCGGCCTCGTCTACGATCCGGCGAACCGCATCGACGGCGAACGCCGCGACGTCGCGTTCCGCGACGGCCGCATCGTCGATGCGCCGGCGAACGAACCCGCCGACCGCGAGTACGACGCGACCGGCATGATCGTGATGGCCGGCGGCATCGACCTGCATTCGCACATCGGCGGCGGCAAGACCAACCTGTCGCGCCTACTGCTGCCCGAAGACCATCGCGACGACCCGCTGCGCGCCGCATCGTACGAAGCCGCGCAGGACGCGAACGGCCGTTATCTGCGGCTGCCGTCGTGCGGCGTCTGCACGCCCGGCACGCTCGCGACCGGCTACCGCTATGCGGAGATGGGCTACACGGCCGCGTTCGAGCCGGCGATGATGCCGTCGAACGCACGCCACACGCATCTGGAGATGGGCGACACGCCGATCATCGACCACGGCGCGTACGTGATGCTCGGCAACGACGAACTGTTCCTGCGGATGCTCGCCGCGCGCGACAACTTCGAGCAACTGCGCGACTACGTCGGCTGGACCATCCACGCGAGCAAGGCGCTCGGCGTGAAGGTCGTGAATCCGGGCGGCATCTCCGCGTTCAAGTTCAACCAGCGCGCGCTGAACGTCGACGAGCCGCACGTCCACTACGGAATCACGCCGCGCGACGTGCTGCAAACGCTCACGCGCGCGCTGACCGAGCTGCGCATCCCGCATCCGCTGCACGTGCATGCGAGCAACCTCGGCGTGCCGGGCAACCAGGACTCGACGATCGCGACGATGGACGCGGCCGAAGGCCTGCCGATCCACCTGACGCACATCCAGTTCCACAGCTACGGCGACGAAGGCCCGCGCAAGTTCTCGTCCGGCGCGCGGCGCATCGCGGAGGCCGTGAACGCGCGCAGCAACGTGACGATCGACGTCGGGCAGATCATCTTCGGACAGACTGTCACCGCGTCCGGCGACACGATGATGCAGTTCCGCAACGCGCCGCTCGCGCGGCCGCACAAGTGGGTGCTCGGCGACATCGAATGCGACGCCGGCTGCGGCGTGGTGCCGTTCCGCTACCGCGAGCAGAGTTTCGTGAACGCGCTGCAATGGATCATCGGCCTCGAAATCTTCCTGCTGATCGACGACCCGTGGCGCGTGTCGATGACGACCGACCATCCGAACGGCGGCCCGTTCACGAGTTATCCGCATCTGATCCGCCTGCTGATGGACAAGTCGTTCCGCGACGAGCAACTGGCGAAGCTGCATCCGGACGCGCCGGTCGCGAGTTCGCTGCCCGAATTGAAGCGCGAGTTCTCGCTGTACGAGATCGCGATCATCACGCGCGCCGGGCCGGCGCGCCTGCTCGGGCTGGCCGATCGCGGCCACCTCGGCGCGGGCGCGGCGGCGGACATCGCCGTGTATCGCGACGACCCAGACCGCGAGCGGATGTTCACGTCGCCCGCCTACGTGTTCAAGGACGGCGAACTGGTCGCGCGCGACGGCACGCTGGTCGCGACGCCGACGGGCGGCATCCACTTCGTGTCGCCGGAGTTCGACCCCGGCATCGAAAAGACGCTGCGCGCATACAGCGAAAAAAACCTCGCGACGAACTTCGCGCACGCGGGCATCGGCCACGACGAACTGTGCGAATGCTGCCGCGGCGGCCGGCTGCTGCCGGTCGCCTGCTTCGGCGCGTCCTCCCCTTCCGACCCAGCGCCGTCACGATGAGCGACCCCACGCCCCTGACGATCAACGGCACCGCGATCGACGCGACGTTCGCGGAAGCGTTCCCGATGAAGGCGACGCGGCTCGTCATCACCGCGCGCACCGCCGCGTGGGCGCGCGAGGCGGCGGTGTCGCTGACCGGCTTCGCGACGTCGGTGATCGGCTGCGGCTGCGAGGCGGGCATCGAACGCATGCTGGCGCCGAACGACACGCCGGACGGCCGGCCGGGCGTGGCGGTGCTGCTGTTCGCGGTGTCGTCGAAGGAACTCGCGAAGCAGATCGGCCGGCGCGTCGGCCAGTGCGTGCTGACGTGCCCGACCACGGCGGTGTACGGCGGCATCGATCCGGCGGCGAGCGCCGCGCCGCTTTCGGATGCCGCGCCGCTCGGCAGCGGGCTGCGTTTCTTCGGCGACGGCTGGCAGATCGCGAAGATGATCGATACCGGGAACGGACCCACGCGTTATTGGCGCGTGCCGGTGATGGACGGCGAGTTCGTCTGCGAGGACACCGCGCAGACCGTGAAGGCGGTCGGCGGCGGCAACCTGCTGCTGCTCGCGCGCGACCTCGATGCGGCACTCGTCGCGGCCGAAGCGGCGGTCGCGGCGATGCGCCGGCTGCCGAACGTCGCGATGCCGTTTCCGGGCGGCGTCGTGCGCTCCGGCTCGAAGGTCGGATCGAAATACGCGGGCGCGAGCGCATCGACGAACGACGCGTTCTGCCCAACGCTCGTCGGCCTGTCACCGAAGAGCGAACTGACGAGCGAGGTCGGTTCGGTGCTGGAGATCGTGATCGACGGACTGACCGAGGCCGATGTCGCGGCCGCGATGAAGGCCGGCATCGACGCGGCGACGCGTCTGGGCCGCGCGGCCGGCGTGCTGCGGATCTCGGCCGGGAACTACGGCGGCAAGCTCGGGCCGTATCACTTTCATCTGCATGCGCTGGCGGCGGAACTGGGTGGAGCGCGCGCATGAGCACGACCACGCTGCGAGCCAGGACCACCCCCGAATCCCGCGTCGATGCGTCCGCGCTGCTGCCCGCCGCGCTCGCGGGCCTGGCGGTCGCGGATGTCGAGCGGCTGACGCTGCCGGCCGGCAACGATGCGTACAGGGTCGGCGACCTGTTCGACGTATCGCGCACCGATGCGGCGGCCGGTAGCGAAGCAGGCCCGACGCTCGCGATCGAAGCCGCGGGCGCATGGCTCGACCGCATCGGCGCGCGAATGGAGACGGGCCGGCTGATCGTGCGCGGCGCGGCTGGCGACTACGCGGGACTGCGAATGACCGGCGGCACGCTCGCGATCGAGGGCGACGCGGGCGGCTTCGCCGGCTGCGAGATGCGCGGCGGCCGGCTCAACGTGGCCGGAAACTGCGGCGACTTCGCGGCCGGCGCGCTGCCCGGCGACATGGAAGGCATGGCCGGCGGCACGCTGACGATCCGCGGCCATGCGGGCGCGCGGCTCGCGGACCGGATGCGGCGCGGCCTCGTGCTGGTCGGCGGCGACGCGGGCCCGTTCGCGGCGGCGCGGCTCGTCGCCGGCACAGTCGGGATCGCCGGCGCGCCCGGCCCGCATTATGCCTATGGGATGCGGCGCGGCACGCTGCTGCTCGCGCGCGAGCCGGCGTCGCTGCCGCCGACGTTCAGCGAAGGCGGACGCGGCTTCGAGGTGTTCTGGGCGCTGCTCGCGCGCAGCCTCGCGGATGAAATCGAACCGTTCTCGTCGTGGCGCACGCCGCCGCGCGCGCGGCTGACCGGCGATCTCGCGGTGGACGGCCGCGGCGAGATCCTGATCGCCGGCTGATGCCACGGGCCGCGCCCGGAGCCGCGCGCGGCAGTGCCGCGCCGGCCCCGCGAATACGCATTATGCTTGGAGTGGTGCTCGTCAGAAGCATGACTGACTAACGGCTTTGGATGGGACCGGAGCAGACGCCATCGTAGCGGCCAACCCCGGTCGACAAAGGAGACAGCATGACGACCCTGCACGCCCCGCCGGCATCGCAGGCGGGCGCGCCGCATCCGGCCCGCTACACGCCGCTGCAGATCGCGCTGCACTGGCTGGTCGCGCTCGGCATCGTCGCGCTGCTCGCGCTCGGTCTCTACATGGTCGGGCTGCCGCGCGGACTGCCGCTGAAGTCGGTGCTGCTGAACCTGCACAAATCGCTCGGGCTCACGGTTTTCCTGCTGGTGCTGATCCGCATCGCGGCCCGGGCGGCCCGCAGTGCGCCGCCTCTGCCGCCGATGCGGCCGTGGCAACGCGCCGCCGCGCGCACTACGCAGGGTCTTTTATACGTGGGAATGGTCGCGATGCCGGTCACCGGTTATCTCGGCTCGTCGTTCAACCGGTACGGCACGCGCTTCTGGGGCATTCCGCTGCCGCAGTGGGGCTGGGACGACGCGCATCTGCGCGAACTGTTCTTCGGGCTGCACGAGTTCATCGCGTGGGTGATGATCGCGCTGATCGTACTGCATCTGCTCGGCGCGCTGAAGCATCAGCTGATCGACCGGGACAACCTGCTCGCGAGGATGTGGCGATGAGCGCGCGCGACGCCGTGGCCGGCATCGAACGGAGACGCGGGGCGCGCGGCACTGCGCACGCGTCGTCGCGGCGCGCGCATCGTGCGGCGGCGAACGCGGCGACGATCGACGGATCGCGTAGCGTAGCGTCAGTGGGATCGCCGCAGGACCGCCCGTCGCCGGCAACGGATTTCACGCAACCCTCGATGAACCAATCGCGTCATGGTGCAGCATCGCCGCCCGACGTTCGATCGCAATCGCAATCGCATGAACAGGAGGCTCCGACGCAACCCGCCATCGCCACGCCGTCGCAACATCCGCATCGCATGACCGCGCCGCGCTTCTCGCTGCTGCGCACGCGCGACGGCCATCGGATCGCCTACGCGGTCGCCGGCGCGGCGGACGGCGTGCCGGTCGTCGCGCTGCACGGCGGCCCCGGCAGCGGCAGTCAGCCATCGACCGCGCGGCTGTTCGATCTCGCGCGCGTGCGCGTCGTGCTGATCGACCAGCGCGGCGCGGGCGTTTCGCGTCCGCACGGCAGCGTGCGCCGCAACGACACTGCTCGGCTGATCGACGACATCGAGACCGTGCGCCGGCATCTCGGCATCGCGCGCTGGGGCGTGCTCGGCGGTTCGTGGGGCGCGTCGCTCGCGCTCGCTTATGCGGGCCGGCACCCGGAAGCGGTCACCGGCGTCGTGCTGCGCGGCCTGTTCCTGACGTCCGCGCGCGAGGTCAGCGGCCTGTTCGTCGCGTCGCGGCGGCGCGCGCCGCGCGAATGGCTGCGGCTGCGCCGCGCGGCCGGCTGTGAAACCGGTACACGCCCCGCCGCGCTGCTGTCGCGCTGCCAGGCCGCGCTGCAACGCGGCGCGAACGGCGCGACGCAACGCGCGGTCGCGCTCGCATGGCGCGACTATGAAAACGCGGTGCTCGCGTCCGCACGCCCCGGCCGCGCCGGCGGCCGGACGACCCGCACGTCGCGCCGCCGCGCCGACAAACTCGCCGGCAAATACCGCGTACAGGCGTTTTATCTGCGTCACCGCTGCTGGCTGGGCGAGCCACGGCTTCTCACGCTCGCGCGCCGCGCGGCGGCGGCCGGCGTGCCGCTCGTCGCGCTGCACGGCCGCCGCGATCCGGTCTGCCCGCCCGCGAATCTCGGCCGTCTCGCGCGTTCGGTGCCGTCCGCGCGCGTCGAATACATCGCGAACGCAGGCCATCTCGCAACCGATCCGCGCCTGCGCAAGCCGTTGATGCGCTCGCTCGCAACGATGTTCGTCACGGAGGCTCGCGGCCAATGAAGATCAAGGTACTCGGCTCGTCGGCGGGCGGCGGTTTCCCGCAGTGGAACTGCAACTGCCGCAACTGCGACGGCGTGCGGCGCGGCACGCTGAACGCGAGACGGCGCACGCAGTCGTCGATCGCGGTCAGCGCGAACGGCGAGGACTGGCTGCTCGTAAACGCGTCGCCGGACCTGCTCGCGCAGATCGCCGCGAATCCCGAACTGCAACCGGCGCGGCGCACGCGCGACACCGGCATCGCGGCGGCGCTCGTGATCGACGCGCAGATCGACCACGTGACCGGCCTGCTGATGCTGCGCGAGCGCGACACGCCGCTGCCGCTGTACGCGACCGATGCGGTGTGGGACGACCTGTCCACCGGTTTTCCGGTCGCGCCGATCCTGTCGCACTACTGCGGCGTCGAGCATCGGCGCATCGCACTCGACGGCGCGCCGCTGTCGCTCGCCGAACTACCCGGCGTGCAGATCGACGCGCTGCCGCTGTCGAGCAAGGCGCCGCCGTACTCGCCGCACCGCCATGCGCCCGCGCGCGGCGACAACCTCGGCCTGACGATCACGAACCCGCGCAGCGGCCGCCGCGCGTTCTACGCGCCGGGCCTCGGCGCGATCGAGCCGCACGTGCTCGACGCGATGCGCGAAGCGGATCTTCTGCTCGTGGATGGAACCCTGTGGACCGGCGACGAGATGATCCGGCTGGGGCTGTCGAACAAGACCGCCGCCGACATGGGCCACCTGCCGCAGTCGGGGCCGGGCGGCATGATCGAGGTGCTCGATTCGCTCGGGCCGCGCAAGATCCGCAAGGTGCTGATCCACATAAACAACACGAACCCGATCCTCGTCGAGGACGGGCCGGAACGGCGCGTGCTGGCAGAACACGGGATCGAGGTCGCGAGCGACGGCATGACGTTCGAGCTTTGACGCGGCGGCCGACGAACCGACGACCGAAACGAACAATACGCAGGAACACGAAGAACGCACAAGCGACGGAGAGCCCGGCAACGAACGCAGCACCATTCACGCAGGAGAGAAGATGAACGCGAAGGACACGTTTGGCACCGCCCCGGTACGCGCGAACACGAACGACGAACCCGCGTGGACGCGCGACGCATTCGAGGCGCGGCTGCGCGCGAAGGGCGCGGGCTACCACATCCATCATCCGTTCAACGTGAAGCTGAACAGCGGCGGCTGCTCGCCCGCGCAGATCCGCGGCTGGGTCGCGAACCGCTTCTACTACCAGATCAACATCCCGCTGAAGGACGCGGCCGTGATGTCGAACTGCCCGGACCGGACCACGCGCCGCCGCTGGGTCGCGCGCATTCTCGACCACGACGGCCACGGCGGCGACGAAGGCGGCATCGAAACGTGGGCGCGGCTCGGCGACGCGGTCGGCATCGACCGCGACGAACTGTGGTCGTTGCAGCACGTCGCGCCGGGCGTGCGCTTCGCGGTCGATGCCTATGTGAACTTCGCGCGCCGCGCGCCGTGGCAGGAGGCGGTGTGCTCGTCGCTGACCGAGATGTTCGCGCCGCAGATCCACAAGGACCGGCTCGCGACGTGGCCGCAGCATTATCCGTGGATCGAGCCGGACGGGCTCGCGTACTTCCGCTCGCGGATACCGCTCGCGCAGCGCGACGTCGAGCACGGCCTCGAAGTGACGCTCGACTACTTCACGACGCGCGCGCAGCAGGAACGCGCGCTCGAAATCCTGCAGTTCAAGCTCGACATCCTGTGGTCGATGCTCGACGCGATCGAAAAGGCGTTCCCGGAATGAACGACACGCAACGAGACCCGTCCGCCGGCGCGTCCGGCCATCCGAAACTCCGCACGCTGTTCCGCATGCAATGGGAGCCGGCGCAGGAGGCGTTCGTGCTGCTGTATCCGGAAGGGATGGTGAAGCTGAACCAGAGCGCCGCCGAAATCCTGAAGCGTTGCGACGGCACGCGCGACGTCGCCGCGCTCGTCGCGGATCTGGAGCAGGCGTTCAACGCGACCGCACTCGCGCCCGACGTCGAGGCGTTCCTTGCCGAAGCGCACCGGCGCGGCTGGCTGGAGTAGCACACGATGACCGATCTCTCGACACCCGTTTCCCCGCAGGCTCAGCCGGCCGCCGGCGCGTCCGGCGCGCCGCAGGTCGCGCCGCCGCTGTGGCTGCTCGCCGAACTGACGTACCGCTGCCCGCTGCATTGCGTGTTCTGCTACAACCCCGTGGATTACACGGCGCATCGCGACGAACTCGACACCGCGCAATGGGTGAAGGTGCTGCGCGAAGCGCGCGCGATCGGCGCGGTGCAACTGGGTTTTTCCGGCGGAGAGCCGCTGTTGCGCGACGACCTCGAACAACTGGTGGACGAAGGCCATCGGCTCGGCTTCTACACCAACCTCATCACGTCCGGCGTCGGCCTCACCGACGCGCGGCTCGGCGCGCTGAAGGAAGCCGGTCTCGATCACATCCAGCTGTCGTTCCAGGACTCGACGCAGGAACTGAACGACTTCCTCAGCAGCACGCGCACGTTCGACCTGAAGAAGCGCGTCGCGGACTCGATCAAGCGGCACGGCTTCCCGATGGTGCTGAACTGCGTGCTGCATCGGTACAACCTTCCGCACGTCGAGAAGATCATCGACATGGCGCTCGCGCTCGGCGCGGAATATCTGGAACTCGCGAACACGCAGTACTACGGCTGGGCGCACGCGAACCGCGACCAGCTGCTGCCGACGCGCGAGCAACTGGAGCACGCGGAAGCCGTCGTCGAACGTTATCGCCGCACGCACGGCAACCAGTGCCGCATTTTCTTCGTCGTGCCGGACTACTTCGAGAACCGGCCGAAGGCGTGCATGAACGGCTGGGGCTCGGTGTTCCTCGGCGTCGCGCCGGACGGCGCCGCGCTGCCGTGCCATACCGCGCGCAGCCTGCCGGGCCTCACGTTCCCGAACGTGAAGGACACGCCGGTGCGCGACATCTGGTACGACAGCGACGCGTTCAACCGCTTTCGCGGCTACGCATGGATGAAGGAGCCGTGCCGCAGTTGCGGCGAGCGCACGCGCGACTTCGGCGGCTGCCGCTGCCAGGCGTATCTGCTGACCGGCGACGCGGCGAACACCGACCCGGTCTGCGACCTGTCTCCGCTGCACGAACAGGTAGTCGATGTCGTGCGCCGCGCGGCGGCGGCCGCCGATGTGCGCGAGCAGCCGATCGTGTTCCGCAACGACGCGAACTCGCGCCGCTTCGCTTCCGGCAAGGGAGGCCCGCAATGATGCACACCGGCATTTCCGTGCTGCTCGTCGACGACCATGCGGTCGTGCGCGAAGGCTACCGGCGGCTGCTCGACCTCGAACCGGACATGTGCGTGAGCGGCGAGGCCGCCGACGCCGCGCACGCGTACCAGCGCTTCTGCGCGCAGCCGCCGGACGTCGTCGTGATGGACCTGTCGCTGCCCGGCGCGAGCGGCATCGAGGCGATGCGGCGGATGCTCGCGCGCGAGCCGGACGCGCGCGTGCTGATGTTCAGCGTGCACGAGGAGGCGATCTTCGTGCGCCGCGCGCTCGACGCGGGCGCGCTCGGCTACGTGACGAAAGCGAGCGCGCCGGACGTGCTGGTCGAAGCGGTGCGCGCGGTCGCGCGGCGGGTCCGTTATCTGAGCCCCGACGTCACGCAGGCACTCGCCATGCGCCACGCGTTCCATGAGGGGCCGCCGGGGCGTCAACTGTCCGCGCGCGAGTTCGAGGTGCTGAGGCTGCTGGTGCAGGGGTATACGCTGCCGAGCATCGCGGAGAAACTCGGCGTGAGCCAGAAGACCGTCGCGAATCATCAGTCCGCGATCCGCCAGAAGTTCGGCGCGGACAACGGCGTGCAACTCGCGCGGATGGCGAGCCGCCTCGGCCTTCAGTTCACGGCGACCGGTTCCGCCAGCCCCGCGTGAGCGGGCACCCGCGCGCAGAACATGAAGCCGTTGCCCGGCTCGCTCGCGATCCGGAATTCGCCGCCGAGCGCCTCGACGCGCTCGCGCATCCCGATCAGCCCGAGGCCCGCGCGCGGCGCGGCCAGATCGACGCCGGGGCCGTCGTCGGCCATCGTGACGACGATCTCGTCGACGCCGCCCGCGTCCCGCGTTTCCTCGCGCATTTCCGGTTCGTCCCGGCCGTCCACCGCGTCGCGCGGCGCGCGCACCAGGTAGATTTCGACGCGCGATGCGCGCGCGAACTTCGACACGTTCGTCAGCCCTTCCTGCACGAGCCGGTATAGCGTGATGTTCAGGCGGTCGCTCAGGCCGCCGAAGTCGCCTTCGATCGCGAGCGAGAACGTCGCGTCCGGCAGCCGCTCGCGCCAGCCGTCCACGCAATGCTCGATCGCGGTCGCGAGCCCAAGCTCGTCGAGGCCGGTCGGCCGCAGCCGGCGGATCATCGTGCCGATCTGCCGGTACACGTGCGTCGCGCTCGACACGACGTTCAGCGCGAGCCGGTGCGTCTCGGCATCCCGTTGCGCCGACAGGTCGCGAATGCGCGCGCCGTCGAGCGAGATCGCGTTCAGGTACTGGCCCAGTTCGTCGTGAAGCTCGCGCGCGAGATGGCGGCGCTCGCGCTCCTGCGCATCGTTCGCCTGGACGACCAGACGCCGGTTGTCGTCGAGCAGCCGTTCGGCCTCTTTTTCGAGCGCGTGGCGGCGCACCAGTTCGCGTTGCAGTTCGCGCCAGCGCCGCCACGCAAACCACGCGAGGCCGAGCGCGAGCATCAGCAGCGTCGCGGGCAGTTCGTCCAGTTGAAAACGTTCCGCGCGGCGCGTCCAGCGGTATGCGAGTTCGCTCACGTCGAAGCTCACGCACAGCGCCGCGACGATCGCCGTCACGACGACCACGCATGCAAGGTCGCGCCACACCGTCGATGACGGCGGCCGGCTCGAAGCGGAACGGGGGGCGTTTTCGCGTGGCATCACGAGCGCATTCTAACCGCGCGCGCATCGCGAACGCGGCATTGACCCCGCTTTGGGAAACGTTCCCTGTCACTTCGGGAAATTCTCCCAAGCCGTTCCGCAAACCGTGTGTAAAGCTCCTGTCAACCGCGCGCGACTGCCGGCGCGGCCCGCGAGAAACAAAGACAGCCCGGCCGCTTTCCTCCCGCGCCGGCATATGGGCGAGATCCATGGACGAAAACCATGGGCGAGACAAGAGAGACAACCATGTGCAGACCTGACCTCCTCCCGTCATGGCCGCGCTTTCGTCGGCGCGCCGGCCTCACCCTGTTCTTCGGCACCGCGCTCGCGGGCGCGCCGCCCGCCGTGTGGGCGCAGGCCGCGCCCGAGGCGGCGTCCGCCGTCGCGGTCACGCCCGCGGCCGGGACCGCCGCGAACACCGCCGCGCCGGCCGGACCCGAGCGCCAGCTTGCGCCGATCGTCGTGATCGGCACGACGCCGCTCCTCGGCATCGGCACGCCGCTCACCCAGGTGCCGGCCAACGTGCAGACCGTGCGCGGCGCGGACATCGACCGCCAGCACCACTCGACGCTGACCGACTTCTTCGAGAAGAACGTGCAGAGCGTCGCGATCAACGAGGCGCAGGGCAACCCGTACCAGGTGGACGTCAACTATCGCGGCTTCACCGCGTCGCCGCTGCTCGGCACGCCGCAGGGGCTGTCGGTGTTCATGGACGGCGTGCGGATCAACGAGCCGTTCGGCGACGTCGTGAACTGGGACCTGATTCCGCAGCAGGCGATCGACACGATCCAGCTGATCCCCGGCTCGAACCCGACCTATGGGCTGAACACGCTCGGCGGCGCGCTCGCGATCACGACGAAGAACGGCCGCGACAACCCCGGCGGCTCGGCCGAGATCAGCGGCGGCTCGTGGGGACGCAAGACCGCGCAACTGGAACAGGGCGGCACGATCGGCCAGAACCTCGACTACTACGCGACCGGCAACCTCACGAACGACAACGGCTGGGCCGACCACAATTCGAGCCGCGTGCGCCAGGGCTTCGGCAAGCTGCGCTACAAGGATGCGGACACGACGCTGTCGCTGTCCGCCGGCGGCGCGGACAACGACCTGCAAGGCTCGCAGACGATCCCGCGCTCGTTCCTCGACAACCGCCGCCAGGCGTACACGTTCCCGGACCAGAACAAGAACAGCGCCGCGTACGTGACGCTGAACGGCGACCACTACTTCAACGACAACGTCGAACTGAGCGGCAACGTGTACTACCGCCACTTCGACAACACGAACATCAGCAGCAACACCAACGGCGACTTCGACCCGGACGACGACGACTCGCCGCAAGGCACCAACGAACGCTCGGACGTGACGACCGACAGCTACGGCGCGAGCCTGCAACTGACGCTGCTCGGCAAGGTGCTGGGGATGAAGAACCAGCTCGTCGCGGGCGCCGCCGCCGATTTCGCGAACACGCGTTATCAGGAGTCGTCGCAGGACGCGTTCTTCACGCCGTCGCGCGCGACGATCGGCATCGGCGACTACGACCTCGAAACCGACGCGAAGACGCGCAACGCGAACTACGGGCTCTACGTGAGCGACACGCTGTCGATCACCGACCAGTGGTCCGCGACGTTTTCCGGCCGTTACAACTGGGCGCGCGCGAACATCGCGGATCAGACCGGCGAGCAGCCGGGGCTGAACGCGCGCCATACGTTCTCGCGCTTCAACCCCGCGTTCGGCGTCAACTGGAACCCAGTGCCGGGTTTCACCGCGTATGCGACGTACAACGAGGGGATGCGCTCGCCGACCGCGATCGAACTCGCGTGCGCGGACCCGAGCGCGCCGTGCTCGCTGCCGAACGACTTCCTGTCCGACCCGGCGCTGAAGCCGGTGGTGTCGAAAACGTTCGAGGTCGGCGCGCGCGGCCGGGTCGGCTCGGCGACGACGTGGAGCGTCGCCGCGTTCCGCACGACGCTGTCCGACGACATCCAGTTCATCAGCAGCGCGGTGACCGCGAATCAGGGCTTTTTCCAGAACGTCGGCAAGACCCGCCGCCAGGGCTTCGAACTCGGCGGGCATACGCAGTGGGGGCCGGTCGGCGTCGGCGCGAACTACAGCTACGTCGACGCGACGTATCAGTCGACGTGGACCGAGAGCAGCCCGAGCAATTCAAGCTCGGACGGGAACGGCAACATCACCGTGCATTCCGGCGACCGCATTCCGGGCATCCCCGCGAACACGGTGAAGCTGCGGCTCGACTACACGCCGCTGTCGGCACTGAACTTCGGCGCGAACCTGACGTGGCGCGGCAGCATCTTCGCGCGCGGCGACGAGAACAACCAGGACTCGAACGGCAAGATCCCCGGGTACTTCCTCGTCGATCTCGACACGACGTGGAACGTGACGAAGCAGTTGCAGGTGTTCGCGCTCGTGACGAACCTGCTGAACAAGCGTTATGCGAGCTTCGGCGTGCTCGGCGAGAACTTCTTCACCGGGCCGGGTCGGACGTTCGACGGGACCAATCCGGCCAACGAGCAGTTCGTCGGCGTGGGTGCGCCGCGCGGGGCGTGGGTCGGGTTGAGGTATGCGTGGAAGTAGTCCGGTGGACGCGGCGGCATGACCCAGGCGCGGTGCGCGTGTGCGCCGCCGCGTTCCGGTCCGCAGGCTAGAACAGCGAATCGAACGTCCGCAGCAGCCACGCCATCGGCGCGGACATGCCGAAGAACTGAAGAATCAGCGCGATCGCGCATACGATGACGAGCGCCTTCACCGCGAACTTGACGATATGGACCGCCGCGAAGAAGAACACGCCGGCGAGCAGTCCCGCGAACGCAGCGAGCAACGCGCGCGCGCCCAGCACGGGCCACGAGAGATGGAGCGCGGTCAGCGCATACAGCGCGTAACCGACGACGAACAGCATCGCCCCCGATCGCGCGCTGCCCGACAACGTGAACGGCGCATGCGGCTGCGGCTGCACCTCGCGCGGCGCGGCCCCGCCGTAGTGAGGCACGAGCGGGCTGCTCGTCGTCTCGCGCATCCAGGCCTCGCGGGCGCGCAGGCCCTCCCGATACGCTTCGTTGTCTCTTCCATTGGGCAGCAGGCCTTGCCTGCCCCGGTTCCAGTCTTCGTCGTAACTCATGGGTCGCTCCACCGACGGACACGCGAGCTACGTTAAGGGTAGTGTAAAGACGCGGACATTCAAGACGCATTGCCGAGCACCATGCGCCACAATCCTCGCCTTGTCCGCCTTCCGGTGACTGTCCCCGTTCTTCGATGCGTGCCGTCCCCGCTCGACAAAGCCGG
This sequence comes from Paraburkholderia caballeronis, assembly GCF_900104845.1. NCBI lineage: Bacteria > Pseudomonadati > Pseudomonadota > Betaproteobacteria > Burkholderiales > Burkholderiaceae > Paraburkholderia > Paraburkholderia caballeronis. The sequence continues at coordinate 469,533 of NZ_FNSR01000002.1, forward strand.
GAGCCGCGCATTGCGCTGACGAATGACGAATGCGGCCGCGCGGCCGCACTCATCGCACGCTGCGGGCAAACGAAAAAGCCCCGGTTTCAGCCGGGGCTTTGCTCCGTCATGCGACGCCGCGTCGTGAATGCGGCGCTCAATGCGACACGATCGACCCGTCGCTCGCCGGCCACGTGACGATGCCCCACGCGAGCGGCAGATCGCCGATCTGCTTCAGCGGCTGATAACTCCGCGCATCGAGCACGTACACCGCATCGGAACGGCCGCACGCAACGAGCAGCTTCGAGCCGTCCGGCGTGAAGCTGAAGTGCCAGCAACGCTGCCCGACCGGCACGTCCGCGACGTGTTCATAGGTCTTCGCGTCGAACACCTGCAACGCCTTGTCGCGCGCGGCGGCGACGAACAGCCGCTTGCCGTCCGGCCCGTACGCGATGCCATACGGCCCGAGCTTCGTATCGACGGTCTTCAGCACCTTCAGGTCGTGCGCGTCGAGCACGACGAACTTGCTCAACGATTCGAGCGTCACCACGTAGACGCTGCCGTCCGGCGACAGCCGGATGCCGCGCGGCCGTCCGCCCGCCGCGAGCTTCACGGTGCGGATCGGCGCGCCGGTGCGCGCGTGATAAACCGACACCGTGTCGTCGCCCTCGTTCGTCACCAGCATCTCGTTGCCGTCGCGCGAGAACTCGACGCCTTCGGTCTCGTGGCCGCTCGTCACCGAATGCACGACGCGCCACGTCTTCAGATCGACGATCGCGATTTCGGCGGGCGGCTCATTCGCGTCGTCGTCCGCGCCGGGCTTGCCGCCGCCCGCGTGTTCGTCGGGTTTTCCCGCATCCGGCCTGCCCGCGTCGGGCTTGCCGCCCGCGCCCGGCGGCGGCCCATTCTCGCCGGGCTCATAGGTCACGTAGGCAAAACCGCGATGCACGCGCACGTATTCGGGGTTCTTGCCGATCTTCACGCGCTGCACGACGTCGCCGGTCGCGGTGTCGATCGCGGCGAGGTCTCCCGTGTTCTTGTTCGCGACCAGCAACAGCTTGCCGTCGGCGGTGAGGCTCAGGCCGCGCGGGCCGTCCGCGCCGACCGGGAACGTCTTTGTGAGGCTCATCTGGTCGAGGTCGATCACGCCGACGCCGGCCTTTTCGCTCGTCACATACGCGTTCGGCGGCGCGGCGGCGGCCAGCGCGGTCCCGGCGGCCAGCGCGCACGCGACGGCGAGCGCAACGGGCCGCAGCGGCCGGGGGAACCGCAGTCGTTTCTGCTGCATGATGTCTGTCCTCCATCCATGTCGTTCACTTCGAGGTATGGCGCCAACTTAGCCGATCGCACGAGCGTTTGGCAACGCAACGGGCCGGGAAAAGCTCCCGAATTCGCCGGCCGCCGCGTCACGCCCGCGACGGCGGAGGACAATCGCGGTATCCGGTCAACAGGATGGCGGCGCGCCACGGCGGCGGCAATGCGACAGGCAACGGCGTTTCATTTCGGCTCCAGCGCGAAGGTTACGGCGCGGCGCGAATTCGCGGTCGCGTTCACGGTCGTGCTCGCGCTGCATGCGGCGCTCGCGGTGTGGATGCTGCGCTCGCGCGAGCGTCCGATGCCGCCGCCCGAGCCGCCGCGCACGATCGTCGCGCGGCTGCTGAGCGCAGCGCCTGTCGCGCCGCTTGCGCCAGCGGCCACGCCCGCCCAGGTTCCGCCGCGCGAGGCCGCCGCGCGGCCCGCCCTGACGCCAGTGCAACCGAAGCCGGCCGTCACGCCGAAACTGCGCGCGAAGCCGCCGGCCGCGCATCGCGAGATGCCCGCGCCCACGCTGCCGGTTCCGCCGTCGGCCGCCACGCAACCCGCGCCGCCCGCAGCCGTCGGAGCGGTCGGAGCGGTCGCTCACGACACGCCCACGCCGGCCACGACCGCGCCAGCAGCCCAGGCCGCGCAGCCGTCCGCCCCGTCCATCGCGACCGCCGCGCCCAAAGAGGTTTCGCATGTTGACTGCAACATCGCGCAGCCGGACTATCCTGAAGCAGCACGGCGGCGCGGCGAAAGCGGCACGGCGGTCGTGCGCTTCGTCGTCGGCGTGGACGGCCGCGTCGAGAGCGCGCGCATCCAGCAGAGCAGCGGCTCCGCGCGGCTCGACGACGCCGCGCTCGGCGCGCTGCACGGCAGCGCGTGCCGTCCATGGAAAGAGGCCGGCGTGCCGGTGCGCGTCGCGTACGCGCAGCCGTTCGTGTTCGGACTCGGCAACTGATCGATGCGGCCGCGCGCGGCCCCGGGAGCGTCAGCGATGCAGCACTATGGTCTGTCGAACGTATGGGAACAGGGGGACGCGGTCACGCGCGGCATCCTCGTGGCGTTGCTCGCGATGTCGGTGCTGTCGTGGGCCGTCATCATCGTGAAGCTGTGGCGCATCGCGATGCTTTCGCGCATCGTCGAGGTCGGCGCGGCGCCGTTCTGGCAAGCGGCGTCGTTCGACGCCGGCATCGCGCAGCTCGGCGCGGCCGCGCCGGCGCCGGAGCAGAACCCGCTGCTCGCGCTGGCGCTGGCGGGCCGCGAGGCGGTCGAGCATCACGGCGCCGCGCATCCTCAACTGCACGAACGGATCGGCATGTCCGACTGGATCACGCGCCAGTTGAAGAACACGCTCGACGAATGGATCGCGCGGATGCAGGGCGGCCTCGCGGTGCTCGCGTCGATCGGCAGCACCGCGCCGTTCGTCGGGCTGTTCGGCACCGTATGGGGCATCTATCACGCGCTGCTCGTGATCGGCGAGACCGGGCAGACGTCGATCGATCACGTCGCCGGCCCGGTCGGCGAATCGCTGATCATGACCGCGTTCGGCCTGTTCGTCGCGATCCCGGCGGTGCTCGGCTACAACGCGCTGACGCGGATGAACCGGGGCGTCGTGCTGAAGCTGAACCGCTTCGCGCACGACCTGCATGCGTATCTCGTGACCGGCGCGCAGTTGCCGTCGAAGGGCGGCGCGAGCATGCGCGTCGTCGCGCAACGCGAGCAGGACAGCGCGCGCGAGAATGCCGATGAAGACGCGAACGGCGAAGGCGGCCCGCGCGGCGGCGCGGGAGGAGCGTTCGAATGGCAATGACCGGCCCTTCCGGCGACGAACTGCCGGGCGACGACGCGCTGATGAGCGAGATCAACATGACGCCGCTCGTCGACGTGATGCTGGTGCTGCTGATCGTGTTCCTCGTGACGATCCCGGCGTTGCAGCACGCGCTGAAGATCGATCTGCCGCGCGTCGCGAGCCAGCCGGAGCGGATCGTCGCGCCGCACGCGGACGTCGCGATCGACGCGAACGGCGTGGTGCTGTGGAACGGCGAGCGCGTGACGATGGACGACCTCGATGCGAAACTCGCGGCCGCCGCGGCTATGCATCCGCAGCCGGAACTGCGCGTGCACGCGGATCGCAACGTCCGCTACGAACGCGTCGCGGACGTGATGTCGGCCGCGCAGGCAGCGGGCATCGCACAACTCGGTTTCGTCACCGAGCCGCGTCCGCGACCGGTGCGCTGAATGACGCCGCCGCGCTTCAACGCAGCAGCGTCGCGACGTGCATCGAATGCGTCTGCGCGGCGATGTCGGCGGCCGTCATCCCGCGGTTGTCGCGCAGCGACGGATTCGCGCCGCGTGCGAGCAGCGCCTTCGCGGTGTCGTCGCGGTCGTAGCCGGCCGTCCACATCAGCGCGGTCAGGTCGTTTCTATAGCGGCGATTCACGTCGAGCCCCGCATCGACGAGCCGCAGCACGACCGCCGTCTGCCCTTCGCCCGCCGCATATTCCATCGCGGTCTTGCCGACGCGGTCCGTCGCCGACAGGTCAGCGCCGTGCGCGAGCAGCAGCGCGACGATCGCGTCCGCGCCGTCGTATGCCGCCGCCATCAGCGGCGTGACGCCGGCGACATCCGCCTGCCGCACGTTCGCGCCGCGCTCGATCAGCGCCTGGGCCATCGGCAGCGAGCCGCGCTTGCACGCGGTAATCAACGCGGTGTCGCCGATCCGGTTGCGCGAATCGACGGCCGCGCCCGCTTCGAGCGCGCCGCGCACGCCCGCTTCGTCGCCGGCGCGCGCGGCCATCAGCAACTGCTGGTTCAGCGATGCGTCGTCGGCCGCCGCGAGCGAAGGCAGGGGCAGCACGGCGGCGAACAAGGCGACGAACGCAACGACCACCGCTTGCGCTGACGAGCCAGCCGTTCCGTTCATGGTGCGTCTCCTGTGTGCCTCGCCGTCGTCATCGCAGGCTCGCTGCGCGCTCATTGCAGGTTCGCGATATACGCCGCGAGGTTCTCGATGTCCTCGTCGGACAGCCCTTTCGTCACGCTCGTCATGTTGCCCGCGTCGTTCGTGCGGCGGCGGTCGCGAAAGTCCTTCAACTGCTTCACGATGTACTGGTCGTACTGCCCGGCGACGCGCGGTATCTCGTTCTGCCCGCCGAAGCCGCCGAGGTGGCACATCGTGCACAGCACCTCGGCCGCCTTGCGACGGCCGGCCTCGATTTTCGCGGGGTCCGCGCTGAACGCGATCGGCGTCGGTTTCTGCGCGGCGAAGTACGCGGCGAGATCGAGCATGTCGTCGCGCGACAGGTTCGCCGCCATCGGCGACATGCGCGGATCGCTGCGGCGGCCCTCCTTGAAGTCCTTCAGTTCGAGATAGATATAACGCGCGCTCTGGCCGGCGAGCACCGGGTAGTCGGAATTTGCCGAGTTGCCCATCGGCCCGTGGCACGCGGCGCACACCTGCGCCTTCGCTTCGCCCGCAGTTGCGTCCGCGCGTGCGTTCGTATGCGCGAGCGCCACGCAGAGGCACAGGAGCCGAGCCGCCGTGCGCCATGCGCCGACGCTTCGCTTCGCACGGCCCGTCATTGCAGCGCGAACACGACGACCGAGTTGCCGCGCTTGAAGTCGAGCTGCGTGTTGCCGCCCGCCGCCACCGCAACGTACTGCTTGCCGTGCACCGTGTACGACACCGCCGGCGCGTTCACGCCCGCGCCGCACTGGAACTCCCACAGCTTCTTGCCGGTGGCCGCGTCGAACGCGCGGAACAGGCCGTTGCCCTCGCCGTTGAACACGAGCCCGCCTGCCGTCGCGAGCACGCCGCCGATCAGCGGCTGATCGGTCTTGTACGCCCACGCGATCTTGCCGGTATCGACGTTCACCGCGACGAGACGCCCCCACTGCTCCTCGGACGGAATCGTCTTGAACGCGCCGCCGAGCCACAGCTTGCTGCCGCCCGGATACGCGGCTTCCTCCACCTGATACGTCATCGGCTGATGCAGGTTCGCCGCATACGCGAGGCGCGTCTTCGGATCGAACGCCATCGGCGACCATTCGACGCCGCCGTTCGCGCCCGGCAGCATCCGCGCGCCGGTCGCGGTCGGCAGCGCCCACATGTTCTCCTGCGGAATCATCGCTTCCGAGAAGCGGATCAGTTCGCCGGTGCGCCGGTCGTGCACATACACATGTCCCGTCTTGCCCGCCTGCAACACGGCCGGCACCATCTGGCCGCGCGCGTCGCGCACGTTCACGAGGATCGGCGGGCTCACCGCGTCGAGGTCCCAGACGTCGTGCGGCACGTACTGGTAATGCCACTTGTACTTGCCGGTGTCGAGATCGATCGCGACGAGCGAATCGGTGTACAGGTTGTCCCCCGGACGAATCGAGCCGTACAGGTCCGGCGACGGATTGCCGACCGCGAAGATCACCGTGCGCGTCTGCCGGTCGATCGCCGGGGTCATCCACATGCCGCCGCCGAGCGTCTTGTAGAAGTCGCCGCCCTTGCTCGACAACTGCTGCTTCTCCGCGTCGATGTCGCGTTTCAGGTCGCGGCCGGTCGGGTCCTTCGTCGCCCAGACGCCTTCCTGGCCCGAGTCCGGAATCGTGTAGAAGGTCCACAGCAGCTTGCCGGTCGCCGCATCGAACGCCTTCACGAAGCCGCGTATCCCGTACTCGCCGCCGTTCGTGCCGATCAGCACCTTGCCTTCGACCACCGCCGGCGCCATCGTTTCCGAATAACCCTCTTCCGGATCGGCGATGTCGGTCTGCCACAGCACGTTGCCGGTTTTCGCATCGAGCGCAACGAGCTTCGCGTCGAGCGTCCCCATGAACAGCCGATCGCCCTCGATCGCGACGCCGCGATTGTTCGGCCCGCAGCAGAACGTCGTGATCGGCCCCATCTTGTGCCGGTAGTGCCAGTATTCCTTGCCCGTCGTCGCGTCGATCGCGTACACGTGATTGAACGACGTCGTCAGGAACATGACGCCGTCCTTGACGATGGGCGCCGTCTCCATCGATTCGTTCACCGCGGTCTGGAAGATGAACGCCGGCCTCAGCCGCGCGACGTTGCCCGCGTTGATCTGCGTGCCGGGGTAGAAGCGGGTCTGCGTGTACGAGCCGTTCGGATGCAGCCAGTTCGCGCTATCGCCGGCGGCGGCGTCCAGCTGCTGCTGCGATACCGGCGTGAACGCGGACGGCACGGGCGCGGCCGCGGTGGTCGCGCCGCCCTGCACCTCGTCGGCGCCAAAGCCGGGGGACGCGACCCACATCGAAACGAACAAACAGACGCAAGCGGACAGCCGGCTGCCGAACGGGCGCATGGACGTCTCCTCGTTTTTTCTGCTTCCTGCTGCGTTGCGCATTCCTCCGATGAATGCGCGACTGCTCTCGATACGGACGTGCGCCGGCCGCGCGAAACAAGGCGCGCGAACGGTCACGATGTTCAGGAACAGCGACTGCTTCTTTGCTTTCTTGCGATGAACAGCCGTATCGGGAGGACGAGACCCGCGCGGCGAGCGCCGTGGGGCGTCATCAAGCGTATGTCAGTTCTTACCGCTTTTCCAGCACGCGATGCAGTAATTCGTGGACGTTTCGCTTGCAGGTTTACCCCGATCGTCGTGCTATCGCGTTTACGCAGCAGGCATTTAAGCGCATCATTTCCAGACCGGCCGGCGTGCGCCGCGACTGCCGCGACCCATGCCGAACCGCCTCCGCCAATCCGCGATGCGCGGCCCATTCATCCGAAGGAGACTGCACCATGCAATGGACGAAACCCCAATTCACCGACTTGCGTTTCGGCTTTGAAATCACGATGTACATCGCCAACCGCTAAGGTGGCGCGCGGCGGCCTTCCGTGCCGCCGTTTTCTTCCCTGACGGTCCGCACCGCCGATTCAATCGGATTCCGTACGGACCGCTTATCTCCCCCCTCGCACGTCTCCATCGGCCTGAATCCGCAAAGCTTTCCACCGGCATGAATATGCAACGCCGACGCGCAACGCGTTCGCGGCTGATGCATGATAGGGGTTCACCGTTGGAGGAGACTTGCAATGGCGACATGGAAACCGGATCCCACCTTCTATCCGTCGGCCCGCATGGCCGGCGACGCACCGAAGGAAACGCTGGCCTACGTCGCCAGCTTCGACCCGACGCGCAGCGTGCCCGATGCGCTCGACGTCGTCGATCTCGATCCCGGCTCGCCGGACTTCGGCCGCATCGTGAACCGCGTCGCGATGCCGAACCTCGGCGACGAACTGCATCACTTCGGCTGGAACGCATGCAGTTCATGCCTGTGTCCGAACGCGCCGCATCCGCATTCCGAGCGGCGTTACCTCGTCGTGCCGGGACTGCGCTCGTCGCGCATCCACATCGTCGACACGAAGCCCGATCCGCGCCATCCGCAGATCGTGCGCGTGCACGAGCCGCGGGACGTCGCGGAACAGGCGGGTTACACGCGGCCGCATACCGTTCATTGCGGTCCCGAGGGCATCTACGTGGTGTCGCTCGCGAACGCCGAAGGCGACGCGCCCGGCGGCATCTTCCTGATGGACCACGAAACGTTCGACATTCGCGGGCAGTGGGAAATCGACCGCGGGCCGCAGCAACTCGCGTATGACGGCTGGTGGCATCTCGGCTATGACACGGTCGTCACGAGCGAATGGGGCCTGCCCGCGACGTTCGAGAACGGCCTCGTCCCTGAAGTGCTGCTCGGCGGCCAGTACGGACACCAGTTGCACTTCTGGGATCTGCACACGCGCAGGCACAAACAGACGCTCGACTTCGGCGCGGAGAACCAGCTCGTATTCGAACTGCGGCCCGCGCACAACCCGACACGCCCCTACGGTTTCGTGAATTCGGTGATCAGCCTGAAAGACCTGTCGTCGTCGATCTGGCAGTGGTACCTCGACGGCGACCAGTGGGCCGCGCGCAAGATCATCGAGATTCCGGCCGAACCCGCCGACCCCGACCTGCTGCCGCCGCTGCTGAAGGGCTTCAGCGCGGTGCCGCCGCTCGTCACCGACATCGCGCTGTCGCTCGACGACCGCTTCCTGTACGTGTCGTGCTGGGGCACCGGCGATCTACGCCAGTACGACGTGTCCGATCCCGAACATCCGCGCCTGACCGGCACCGTTCGGATCGGCGGGATCGTTTCGCGCGCAACGCATCCGAAGGCGAGTGGCAGACCGCTGAACGGCGGCCCGCAGATGGTCGAGGTAAGCCGCGACGGCAGCCGCGTGTACTTCACGAACTCGCTGTACGGCGTGATCGACGAACAGTTCTATCCGGACGGCGTGAAAGGCTGGATGGTGAAACTCGATGCCGCGCCCGGCGGCGGCCTTGCGCTCGACGGCGACTTCTTCGTCGAATGGCCGGACACGCATCGTCCGCATCAGATCCGGCTCGAAGGCGGCGACTGCTCGTCGGACTCGTACTGCTATCCGTAACCGCAACGGACACGGATGATGGACGGACTCTTCGACGCGGGATCGGCGGCCACGTGGGCGGCCGTCGTCGGCAGCGGCCTTTTTCATGGCGCGAATCCGGCGATGGGGTGGCTGTTCGCGACCGCGCTCGGCTTGCAGCGCGGCAGCCGCACGGCGCTGCTGATGGCGCTGCCGCCGCTCGCGCTCGGCCATGCGGCGTCGATCCTGCTGTTCACGAGTTCGACCGCGATGCTCGGCGCGTCGCTGCCGCGCGCGTGGCTGCACTGGCTGCTCGGCGCGCTGCTGATCGGCTGGGCCGTGTATCAGCATCTGTACGGACATCGGCATCGCGTGCGCATCGGGATGACCGCGAGCTTCGCGGGGCTGGCCGCGTGGTCGGCCGCGATGGCGACGCTGCACGGCGCGGGGCTGATGCTGATGCCCGCGATGCTGCCGCTGTGCGGAGGCGGCGGTGCGTCGAACGTGCTGGGCGTGTCGTTGCAGTTCGCCGCGCTTCACACGGTCACGACGTTCGTGACCAGCGCGGCGATCGCGCTCGTCGCTTATGAATATGTCGGGCTTGGGTTGTTAAGGCGCGGGTGGGTCAACTTCGACTGGCTGTGGCGCGGCGCGCTGGCGGCGACCGGGGCGTTGATGATTGCGACGGGTTGAGGGGACTCGAACGCCGGCGTTTGCGCTGGTCGATTTGTCGACTCCACGGCCGGCCCATTCTTCATCGCTGTCAACTGCGCCAGGCGAGTCCATCGACGTCGGAGCCTGACAGTGCGCAGGCGCCTCGCTCGCACCACCTTCTCGAACTGTCACGCGGTCCTGACCTTCCCGTCTCCATCGCCTGCCGAATTAACGGCGCTTGATCGACGTCGAAGGAAAAAACAGCGCCGTGTCCTTGGATTGCCTCCATTTCCAGGGGAGGTCCAACATGGCCGTTCCTCTGCATTTCTGGCTCACCGACCCCGATGGCACGCCGATAGCCGGATCGAGTCTGGTACGGCCGATTGGGGGCGCGCTCGCATCAGCCATTGACGATCGAAAAGGAGGTCGATAAGTCGTCTCCCATTCTGTACATGGCCGTGTCGCGCGCAATGACGCTCTGGTCCGCCGAAGTGAAGTGGCATCGCACCAGCGAAGCCGGGAGAGAAGAAGAATATTTCAACACGCTCATGCGCAACGTAAAGATAATGTCGGTCGTCCCACGAGTGCTGAATATCAAGGAACAGCCGTCTGCGCACCGAAACCACTTCGAGATCGTCGAACTGATGTACGAGGAGATGCAGTGGTCCTATCCCGACGGCAATCTGATCTGCAAGGACGGCTGGAACATGGTCTGGTGAGGAAGGTGCATGGCACCGATACTTTGCACGCTCGACCTGAACAGACGGAGAACATCGCGTCTTCAATGTTCAGGCATCGGATCGATAGACGCGTATCGCAGGGATTGAGCAAGGGGTGCATCACCGTCGTCAATCCGCTGGACTTCGCCCGGCTGGAGCGGCACATCCGCTCGCGCAAGCCTTCTATCCCGATTCCCGGCGAGACGTTCAACGCATATGGCAAGGTCATGGTCCGATGAAGCGGCTTCTCCTCGGGGCGCTCGTCGCGGCGGTGAACGCAGTCATTACGCTTGTCGGAGCACTCGCACTGGTCAGCCTGTTCGACCTGCTGTCGATGAACCTGCCCTATTCGGTTCAGATGTTCCTCAGCTTCATTCTGCGCATGACCTGCAAGCAGGACATGGACAACGCCGACGACATGGCGATGCTAGCGTTCCTGCTGTACCTGACTATCTCCGTTGTGATCGTCGGCGCTATCGTGGTGGTGGGCAACGTCGCCATGCGCCGATATCTTGCGAAGCGTCGTGCGAACGGGTAGAACCGTACGCCGTCTTTTATCGGGCGACGTGGCTTCCACAAACGCGAACCATGCCGCTTGCCGGCGTAACCCGTGAGCGTGGCGTGCAAGCACGGCAGGCAGTCCAGCATGCGTCGCAGCCCGTTCGCCGACCCGCGCGTCGTCCCCCCGGAAAATCCGCCGCGACGCTCGTATCGCGTTACGCATCGAGTTGGCGTGGATCGACTTCTCGCCCGACAGCGACCGGTGACGCGGCCGCGGAAATGCGAAAGAAGTCGGGATGCACGCCGGGATTGCGCGCGGCCGCTACCCTGCCGCCGCGTCCGATGAGCGGGCGGCAGGACTGGGCCGGCTACCCCCGCCCCTCAGAACTGATACCCGACATGCAGACTCCCCTGCTGCGCCGACGCATGCGTGGTGTTGACGATCCCGTCATAGCTCACCGACACCGACAGGTGCTTCGCCGGATGCATCGTCACCCCGGCGCCTACCGTCAGATACCCGCGCGGCAGGCTCGTCCCCGGCGCGGTGAACTGCGTGCCGTCCTGCGAGGCCACGCTCACCGCCCGGTTCGCGTCCAGCAGTTCATGCGCATACGACAGCCGCACCTGCACGTTCACCGGCTTCAGCGCGTCGCCGAACGCACGGTCCAGCGTCACCCCCACATACGGTTGAAGGCTGCGCACGTTGTCCGTGCCGACGTTCAGGTCCTGTCCGCCCGCGCCGCTCTCACCGAAGCCGTTCGCATGGAAATACGCATAACGCAGTCCGATGCGCGGCGTCACCGTCACGCTGCCGAACGTCATCGGCAGACTCGCCTGGCCGCCCACGTTGAACTCCTGTCCCATGTGATCGCCTTCGGCCTTGTCCGCGCCGAACGGCCGCTTCTGCGACAGGAAGTCGAGACCCGCGCCGAGCGTCGCGCCCACGTTCACCGGTCCGAACGCGCGGCCGCCGTACAGCGCCGCGCGCAGCGTGTCGGTCGAGCCGGAATCGCCGGTCACGGATTCGTCGATATCCGCGTGATCGTAGCCGAGCGCGAGACCCGCGGTGGAATCGCCGTATTGGCGTTCGAGACCGGCGAGGAAGCCGTAGCGGTTCGACTGGAATCCGGGGCTGCCGCCGGTGCCGCCCACCTTCGTCTGGCTGCCGGTCGCGGTGATCCAGCCGGTCGGCGTGGAACCGGTCGCGTTGGACACGCCGCCAACCCGGTCGAGCAGCGCCGAGCCCTGGGCCTGCGCGCCGAGCACGGCGGCCGTGCCCAGCGCCGTGTAGATGCTGGTGTTCGTCGGCGCGACCACGACCGGATCGGTCGATGCCCCCGACAGCTTCAGTTCGACGTCGTTCGCGCCGTAGGAAACCGTGGGCGTGAGCGAGCCCAGGTTCGACGCGCCGGTGCTGTCGGTGCGGCTGAACGCGCCGCTCACGCCGTCCGTCGCCGACACCAGCGTGTACGACTTCGCGGTGTAGGTGCCCGGATCGTAGGTGATCGCGAGCACGCCATTCAGCGTCGCGCTGCCGTTGACCTTCAGCGACGATGCGGCAGTCGGGCTGACCTCGATCGACAGCGTTGCATTCGACGACTGCGTGTAGTTGCCGCCGATCGTCAGCGTGCCGATCGAGCCGCCCGGCGCGACGATGCCGTCGTTCGCGACGTCGCCGCCGATGGTGCCGTGGCCGCGCAGCGTGCCGCCCGCGTCGACCGCCGCGTTGCCGCCGAGCACCGCCTGCGGGTTGTCGATGTCGCCGACCTCGAACTCGCCGCCGGCCACTTCGGTCGTGCCGGTAAACGCCGCGCTGTTGCCGGTCACGATCAGCGTGCCGGTGCCCTGCTTGACCAGCCGGCCAGAACCGGAGAATGCGCCGCCGAAGCTGCCGCCCGCGTCGGACAGCGTCAGCGTGCGGCTGCCGAGGCTCACCGCGCCGTTGCCCGCGACGTTGCGGATCGATGCGCCGGTCGTCGTGGCCGAGATGTCGAACGTGCCGTTGACCGTCAAGCCGCTCGACTGCGCGACGCTGCCCGCGCCAGACAGCGCGAGCGATGCGCCGTTCGCGATCGTCGTGCCGCCGGTATAGGTGTTCGCGCCGGACAGCGTCTGTGTGCCGCCGTTCACCCCCACGCCACCGCTGCCGCCGATGGTCCCGCTGAACGCGCCGCTCGCGTGGGTCAAGGTCAGCGTCTGGCTGCCGAGGTTGACGGTGCCACTGCCCGACAGCGCCTGGATCGACGCGCCGCCGCTCGTCGCGGAGAGGTCGAGCGTGCCGTTGTCGGTCACGCCGCTGGACTGCGCGATGCCGCCCGCGCCCGACAACGCCAGCGTGCCGCCGCTGATCGTCGTCGCGCCGGTGTAGGTATTCGCGCCGCTGAGGGTCTGTGTGCCGCCGGCCAGCGTCACAGCACCCGCGCCGCCGATCCCGCCGGCGAACGTGCCGGCGCCGTTCGTGAGCGTGAGATCCTTTGCGCCGAGATTCACGGCGCCGCCCCCGGACAGGCTCGCGATCGACGCGCCAGCGGTCGTGCCGGAGATATCCAGCACGCCGTTGTCAGCCACACCGCTCGACCTGGCGATGCTGCCCGAGCCAGCCAGCGCAAGCGTCGACCCGCCGGCAACGTTCGTTGCGCCGGTGTAAGTGTTCGTGCCCGACAACGCCTCGGCGCCCGCGGTGACGGCAAGGCCGCCGGTGCCACCGATCGTGCCGCTGAACGTGTCCCCCGCCTGGGTCAGCGTCAGCGTCTGGCCGCCGAGGTTCACGCTGCCGTTGCCCGTCAGGCTCGTAACCGACGCGCCGGCCGCCGTGCCGGCAATGTCGAACGTGCCGTTGTCCGTCACGCCTGAAGACGCGGCCACCGACCCGTTGCCGGTCAGCGTCAGGGTGCCGCCTGCCGCGATGGCTGTCGCGCCGGTGTACCCGTTCGTGCCCGAGAGGATTTCATTGCCCGTGGAAACCGTCAGGCCGCCAGCACCGAGGATCTGGCCGCCGAAGCTGCCGCCCGACAAGGTGAGCCCCTGGCTGCCCACCGTCACGCTGCCGCTGCCCGACAGCGACGTGATCGCGCCTTCGATCTGCAGCGAGCCGTTGTCCACCACGTTCGCGAGGATGATGTTGCCCGCGTTGGACAGCACCAGCGTCGCGCCGCTGTCGATCGTCGTAGCGCCGGTGTAGGTGCTGATGCCGGTGAGCGTTTCGGTGCCGCCCTGCAGCGTCAGCCCGCCGGTGCCCGCGATCGCGCCGCCGAACGTCCCGCTCGCGTCGGTCAGCGTCAGGGTCTGGTCGCCGAGGTTCACGCTGCCGTTGCCGGACAGGCTCGCGATCGACGTGCCGGCGGTCGTGCCGGAAATGTCGAGCGTACCGCTGTCGGCGATGCCGCTCGAATCCGCGATGCTACCGCTGCCCGACAGCGCGAGCGTCGCGCCGCTGCCGATCGTCGTCGCGCCGGTGTAGCCGTTCGCGCCGCTCAACGTTTCGGTGCCGCCGCTCAACGTCACGCCGCCGGTGCCGCCGATGGCTCCGCTGAACGTGCCGCTCGCGCCGGTCAGCGTGAGCGTCCGGGCGCCGAGGTCCACCGCGCCAGAGCCGGACAGCTTCGTGATGGATGCGCCGGCTGTCGTGCCGGAGAGGTCCAGCGTGCCATTGTTCGTCACGCCGCTGGACTGCGCGATGCTGCCCGCGCCAGCCAGGGTCAGCGTGCCGCCGCTGCCGATCGTCGTCGCGCCGGTATAGCCGTTCGCGCCGCTCAACGTTTCGGTGCCGCCGTTCACCGTGACGTTGCCCGTGCCGCCGACGGTCCCGCTGAACGTGCCGCTTGCATGGGTCAGCGTGAGCGATTGGGTACCGAGGTTGACCGCGCCGTTGCCCGTGAGGCTCGCGATCGATGCGCCGTTCGTCGCGCTGCCAATGTTGAACGTACCGTTATCGGTCACGCCGCTCGACGGTGCGATGCTGCCGGTACCCGACAGGGCGAGCGCCGCGCCGCTGCCGATCGTCGTCGCGCCCGTGTAGGTGCTCGTCCCCGACAGCGTCTGCGTGCCGCTGCTCAACGTCACGCCGCCCGTGCCATCAATGACCCCGTTGAATACACCGCCCGCGTCGGTCAGCGTGAGTGATTGCGCACCGAGTGCGACCGCGCCGCTGCCTGCGAGGCTCGCGACCGAAGCGCCGGCTGTCGTGCCCGAAATATCGAAGGTGCCGTTGTCGGTCAGGCCGCGGGACTGCGCGATGCTGCCGGCACCGGCCAGGACCAGCGTACTGCCGTTGCCGATCGTCGTCGCGCCGGTATAGCCGTTCGCGCCGCTCAATGTTTCGGTGCCGCCGTTCACCGTCACGCTGCCCGTGCCGCCGATGGCTCCGCTGAACATACCGTTCGCATCGGTCAGCGTGAGCGACTGCGTGCCGAGGTTGACTGCGCCGGCGCCCGCGAGGCTCGCGATCGATGCGCCGTTCGTCGTACTGGAGATATCGAACGTACCGCTATTGGCGACGCCGCCCGAATCCGCGATGCTGCCCGTACCCGACAGTGTCAGCGTCGTGCCGCTGCCGATCGTCGTCGCGCCCGTGTAGGTGTTCGTCCCCGACAGCGTTTCCGCGCCGCCCGCGAGCACGAGGCCGCCGGTACCGGCAATCGCACCGCCGAACGTGCCGTTCGCAGCGGAGAGCGTCAGCGTCTCGCTGCCGAGATTCACGCCGCCGTTGCCCGCGAGGCTCGTGACCGACGCGCCGGCTGTCGTGCCCGCAATGTCGAACGTGCCGTTGTCCGTCACGCCGGACGACGCCGCCACCGACCCGCTGCCCGTCAGCGCAAGCGAACCGTCTGCCGCGATGGTCGTCGCGCCGGTGTACGCGTTCGCGCCCGACAATGTTACGGTGCCGCCCGAGACCGTCAGCCCGCCGTCACCGAGAATCCGGCCATCGAAGCTGCCGCCCGACAAGGTGAGACCCTGGCTGCCCACCGTCACGCTGCCGCTGCCCGACAGCGACGTGATCGCGCCTTCGATCTGCAACGAGCCATTGTCGACCACGTTCGCGAGCATGATGTTGCCCGCGTTGGACAGCACCAGCGTCGCGCCGCTGTCGATCGTCGTGGTGCCGGTGTAGGTGCTGACGCCGGTGAGCGTTTCGATCCCGCCCTGCAGCGTCACGCCGCCGGTGCCGGCGATCGTGCCGCCGAACGTGCCGCTCGCGTCGGTCAGCGTCAGGGTCTGGTTGCCGAGGTTCACGCTGCCGTTGCCCGACAGGCTCGTGATCGACGCACCCTGCGTGGTGCCGGAAATATCGAACGTGCCGCTGGTGGCCACATCGCTTGAATCCGCGATGCTGCCCGCCCCCGACAGGGCAAGCGTCGTGCCACTGTTGATCGTCGTCGCGCCGGTATACGCGTTGGTTCCGGACAGCGTCTGCGTCCCGCCGCTCAACGTCACGCCGCCGGCGCCGCCGATCGCTCCGCTGAACGCGCCGTTCGCGTTCGTCAGCGTGAGCGACTGCGCGCCCAGGCTGACCGCGCCGCTGCCGGCGAGGCTCGTGATCGCTGCGCCGTCCGTCGTCCGGGAGATATCGAGCGTGCCGTCGTCGGTCACGCCGCTGGACTGCGCGATGCTGCCGCTGCCAGCCAGCGCCAGGGTGCCGCCGTTGCCGACCGTTGTCGCGCCGGTGTAGCCGTTCGCACCCGACAGCGTCTGCGTCCCTGCGCTCACCGTCACGCCGCCCGTGCCGCCAATGGCTCCGCTGAATGTGCTGCTCGCGTCGGTCAGCGTGAGCGACTGCACGCCGAGGTCGACTGCGCCATTGCCCGCGAGGCTGGCGACCGAAGCGCCGCTCGTCGTGCCGGAAATATCGAACGTGCCGTTGTCGGTCACGCCGCTGGATTGCGCGATGCTGCCGGTGCCGGTCAGGGCCAGCGTGCTGCCGCTGCCGATCGACGTCACGCCCGTATAGGTGTTCGTCCCACTCAACGTCTGCGTCCCGCCACTCACCGTCATCCCACCCGCGCCGCCAATCACCCCCCTGAAAACATCGCCCGCATCGGTCAGCGTGAGCAGTTGCGCGCCGAGGTCGACCGTGCCGCTGCCCGCGAGGCTTGCAACCGAAGCGCCGGCGGTCGTGCCGGCGATATCGAACGTGCCGTTATCGGTCAGGCCGCTCGACCGCGCGATGCTGCCGCTGCCCGTGAGCGCGAGCGTGCCGTCCGCGATCGTCGTCGCGCCCGTGTAGGTGTTCACGCCGGTCAGCGTCAGCATGCCCGCGTCGCGCTTCTCCAGCGCGCCCGCGCCGGACAGCACGCCGGACTGCGTGGCGCTGTCGCCTGCGGCGACGTCCGCGGCGAGCGTCGCGTTATCCGACACGCCGATCGCATTGCCAATCGTTACGCCATTCGCATAGTCGAGGACCGAGTCGCCCGTCACCGCGACGCTTGCGCCACCGAACACGTTGTCGTTGCCGAGGCCGAGCGTCACGCCCGCAATCTCGATTGTCCCCGTGAAGTTCGAGTTGTCGCCCGTGAGCAGCAGCACGCCCGCGCCGCCGATCGTATAGCTGCCCGTTCCGCTGATCGCACCGCTCTCGGTGGCCGTGCCGCTGGTCACCGACAGGATCGTCGCGCCGTCGATCACGAGGCGGTTGGCGACGTCCAGTCCACTGGCGAGCGAGAGCGTCGTGCCGTCTTCGAGCGTGATCACGCCGGTGCCGGCCGCCTGGTTGTTCGTGAGCGCGAGCGTGCCCGCGTTCACCGTCGTGCCGCCGGAGTAGGTGTTTGTGTTGCTCAGCGTGAGCGTGCCGGTGCCGTTCTGCGCGAGCGAGCCCGCGCCCGACACCTTGCCGCTGAAGCCGACGTCGTTCGTGTGATTGAACGCGAGCGTGCCGTCATCCGTCACGTCGCCGGTAATCGAGCCGGTCGTGCCGCCGTCGCCGATCTGCAGCGTGCCGTTCGCGATCGTCGTGCCGCCCGAGTAGGTGTTCGCGCCGGTCAGCTTGAGCGTGCCGGTGCCGTTCTGCGCGAGCAAACCCGCGCCCGACACCTTGCCGCTGAAGCTGACGTCGTTCGTGCGATCGAATGCGAGCGTGCCGTTATCCGTCACGTCGCCCGCAAGCGAGCCGGTCGTGCCGCCGTTGCCGATCTGCAGCGTGCCGTTCGTGATGGTCGTGCCGCCGGAATAGGTGTTCGTACCCGTCAGCGTTGCGACACCAGCGCCCTGCTTGACGATCCCGCCGGTGCCTTCGATCGTGCCGCCAAAGCTCGCGTTGTCTCCGTCGCCGAACGTCAGCGCGTGCGCACCAAGATTGACGGTCGTGCCAGCCGCACCGGACAGCGCGCCGATGGTCTGGTTCGCGCCCGATGCGCTGATGTCGAAGCCCGCGCCCGTTGCGGCCAGCGTGATATTGCCCATCGCCGCGAGCGAGCCGCCCGCGCCGAGCGCGAGCGTGCCGGCATTGACCGTTGTGCCGCCCGTGAAGGTATTCGTGCCGGACAGCGTCTCGGTGCCCGTCCCCTGCTTGACGATGCCGCCCGTGCCCGCGATCGTGCCACCGAAGGTCTGGTCGTTCGCGTCGCCCATCGTCAGCGTATTCGCGCCGAGCACCACCACCGTGCCGGCCGCGCCCGCGAGCGCGCCGATCGCCTGCGCGGTGGTTGCGCCACTGAGGTCGAGGGCCGTTCCCACGTTCGCGAGATCGACGGTGCCGGTCCCCGACAGCGAACCGCCCGTGCCGATCGCGATCGTGCCGGCATCGACCGTCGTACCGCCGGTGAAGGTGTTCGCACCGGTCAGCGTCTCGGTGCCCGTGCCCTGCTTGACGATGCCGCCCGTGCCGGTGATCGCGCCGCCGAAGGTATGGTCGTTCGCGTCGCCCATCGTCAGCGTATTCGCGCCGAGCGACACCGCCGTGCCGGCTGCGCCCGCGAGCGCGCCGAGTGTCTGCGCAGTGGTCGCGCCGCGGAGGTCGAGTGTCGTCCCTGCGTTCACGAGATCGACAGTACCGGTCGCCGACAGCGAGCCGCCCGCGCCAAGCGCGAGCGTGCCGGCGTTAATCGTCGTGGTGCCGGTATAGGTATTCGCGCCGGACAGCGTCTCGGTGCCCGCCCCCTGCTTGACGATGCCGCCCGTGCCGGTAATCGCGCCGCCGAACGTTTCGTTACCCGAATCACCCAACGTGAGACTGTTGCCGCCGAGCTTGACCGTCGAGCCGGCCACGCCGGACAGGCCGCCGATGGTCTGCGCCGCGCCGGCGCCGCTGATGTCGAAGCTCGCGCCCGTGTTCGCGAGGTTCACGTCGGTTGCGGCCGCGAGGCTGCCGCCCGTGCTGATCGCGAGCGTGCCGGCATCAACCGTCGCGCTGCCGGTGAAGGTGTTCGCGGCGGTCAGCGCCGCGGTGCCGCTGCCCTGCTTGACGATCCCACCCGTGCCTTCGATCACGCCGCCGAAGTTCTGATTGCCCAGGTTGCCGAACGTGAGGTCGTTGCCGCCGAGGTCGACCATCGAGCCGGCTGCGCCTGACAGCCCGCCGATCGTCTGCGGCGTGGTCGCGCCCGTGAGGCTGAGGGTCGCGCCCGCGTTCGCGAGATTCACGCTGCCGGTGGACGCGAGCGAGCCGCCCGCGCCGAGCGCGAGCGTGCCCGCGTTAATCGTCGTGCCACCGGTGTAAGTGTTCGTGCCGGTCAGCGTTTCGGTGCCGCTGCCCTGCTTGACGACCGCGCCCGTGCCGCCGATCGCGCCGCCGAAGGTATGGGTGTTCCCGTCGCCAAACGTGAGGTCGTTGCCGCCGAGACTGACCGTCGTACCAGCCACGCCGGACAGTGCGCGGATCGCCTGGTCCGCGCCCGACGCGCTGATGTCGAAGCCCGCGCCCGTTGCACCGAGCGCGACACTGCCCGTCGTCGCAAGCGAGCCGCCCGCGCCCAGCGCGAGCGTGCCGGCATTGACGGTCGTGCCGCCCGTAAAGGTGTTCGCGCCGGTCAGCGTCTCGGTGCCGGCACCCTGTTTGACGAGGCCGCCCGTGCCCACGATCGCACCGCTGAAGGTCTGATTGCCCGCGTCGCCCATCGTCAACGTATTCGCACCGAGCAATACTGCGGTACCAGCCGCGCCCGCGAGCGCGCCGATCGTCTGCGCGGTGGTCGCGCCGTTGAGGTCGAGCGCCGTCCCCGCGTTCGCGAGATCGACGGTGCCGGTCCCTGACAGCGAACCGCCCGCGCCGATTGAGAGCGTGCCGGCATTAATGGTTGCACCGCCGGTAAAGGTATTCGCACCCGTCAGCGTCTCCGTGCCCGCGCCCTGTTTGACGAGGCCGCCCGTGCCTTCGATCGCACCGCCGAAGGTATGGCTGCTCGCGTCGCCGAACGTGAGTCCGTTGCCGCCGAGATCGAGCATCGAACCAGCCGCGCCGGAAAGACTGCCGATGGTCTGCGCCGCGCCGGCGCCGCTGATGTCGAAAATCGCACCCGCTGCGCCGAGATCGACATTGCCGGTCGTTGCGAGCGAGCCGCCCGCGCCAAGCGCGAGCGTGCCGGCGTTAATCGTCGTGGTGCCGGTATAGGTATTCGCGCCGGACAGCGTTTCGGTACCCGCTCCCTGCTTGACGATGCCGCCCGAACCGGTGATCGCGCCACCGAACGTTTCGTTACCCGAATCACTCAACGTGAGGCTGTTGCCGCCGAGGTTGACCGTCGAGCCGGCTGCGCCCGACAGGCCGCCAACCGTCTGCGGCGTGGTCGCGCCAGCGAGGTTGAGGGTCGCGCCGGCATTCGCGAGATTCACGCTGCCGGTGGACGCGAGCGAGCCGCCCGCGCCGATCGCGAGCGTGCCGCCTTCGACCGTCGTGCCACCCGTGAAGGTGTTCGTACCCGTCAGCGTCTCGGTGCCGGCGCCCTGCTTCACGATCCCGCCCGTGCCGCCGATCGCGCCACCGAAGGCGCGGCCGGCCCCGTCGCCGAACGTGAGGTCGTTGCCGCCGAGACTGACCGTCGTGCCGGACACACCGATCAGTGCACCGATCGTCTGGCTCGCACCCGATGCGCTGATGTCGAAGCCCACGCCCGTTACGGCCAGCATGATATTGCCCGTCGTCGCGAGCGAGCCGCCCGCGCCAAGCGCGAGCGTGCCGGCGTTAATCGTCGTGGTGCCGGTATAGGTATTCGCGCCGGACAGCGTCTCGGTGCCCGCTCCCTGCTTGACGATGCCGCCCGTGCCGGTAATCGCGCCGCCGAAGGCGCGGCCGGCCCCGTCGCCGAACGTAAGGTCGTTGCCGCCGAGACTGACCGTCGTGCCGGCCGCACCGATCAGCGCGCCGATCGTCTGGCTCGCACCCGATGCGCTGATGTCGAAGCCCGCGCCCGTTGCGCCGAGTGCGACACTGCCCGTCGCCGCGAGCGAGCCGCCCGCGCCGAGTGCCAGCGTGCCGGCACTGACGGTCGTGCCGCCCGTGTAGGTATTCGCGCCAGTCAGTGTCTCGATGCCGACGCCCTGCTTGACGATCCCACCGGTGCCTCCGATCGTGCCGCCGAAGGTCTGGCTGGTCGCGTCGTTCAATGTCAGCGTGCGCGCGCCGAGCGACACCGCCGTGCCGGCCACGCCTGCCAGCGCGCCGATCGTCTGGTTTGCGCCCGACGCGCTGATGTCGAAACCAGTGCCTGCTCCCGAGAGATTGACGCTGCTTGCCGGTGCGAGCGAGCCGCCCGCGCCCAGCGCGAGCGTACCCGCGTTGATCGTCGTCCCGCCGGCATAGCTATTCGCACCCGAGAGCGTGACGGTGGCCGCGCCGTTCTTGGCGAGGCCGCCCGCGCCTGAGATCGCGCTGATAAGGCTCATCGCATTGCCGCCGCCGAGCGTCAGTGCGTCGCCTGTACCGACCGTGATCTGGTTCGCAATCGTGACGGCCGCGCTGCTGTCGAGCGTCGCGTTGCCGCCGACCGTCAGCGTTCCCGTACCGAGTGCCCCATTGCTGCCAACGACGATCGCGCCCGCGTTGAGTTGGGTGCCGCCGACATACGCATTCACTCCCGCGAGTGTCACGGTCGCCAAGCCGCTCTTGACGAGGCCGCCCGCGCCCGAGATCGTGCCGCCGATCGCCATCGTGTTGCCGCCGCCGAGCGTCAGCGTGTCGCCCGAACTGACCACAACCGGGTTCGCGATGTTCAGGCCGGGCGCGCTGCTGTCGAGCGTCGCGTTGCCGCCGACCGTCAGCGTGCCGGTGCCGAGCGCCGCGTTGTTGCCGACGACGATCTCGCCGGCGTTGAGGTGGGTGCCGCCCGAGTAGGTGCTCGCGCCGGAGAGCGTCGTCGTCCCGGCACCGCTTTGCGTCACACTGCCGGTGCCGGTGATCTGCTGCGTAAAGCTGAGACTGCCGCTGCCCTGCATGAAATTGATCGCACCGTTGCTGGCGATCGACGTAATTCCCGTCACGCTCGCCGCCGCGTCGCCGACGTTCAGCGTGCCGTTGCTGTTGATGGTGAAGATTGCGCCGCTACCGAAATTCAGCGTCCCAGACAGGTCAAGGACGCCGGCACCGCCGCTACCGCCCTGGCCGAGACCGGAAGCGGGACCTCCGGCAGTACCAGCCGCCCCACCGAGAACCAGATTGCCCGAGTTGCCGATGTTGATTGAACTGTCAACGCTGACGCTGACAGTACCACTACCGCCGTTGCCCCCAGTTTCGTAAAGCCCACCACCACCATGACCACCACCGCCGCCGCCGCCGCCGCTTCCACCGACAAGGAGCGTGCCGAAAACCGTCATGCTTGCGCTATTGACGAGATTCAGTGTGCCATTGCCACCATTCCCACCATTGCGTCCGCCGGAGGCACCTCCACCGCCTCCCCCACCGCCACCGATGAGCACGGAGTCGTTGACAGTCAATTGGGCACCATTAACCGTCAGTATGCCAGCGGATCCAGATGCACCCGCAGCAGTGTCGCCGCCGCCGCCGCCGCCGCCGCCAACACCGACGTAACCATAGGTTTGCGAAACGGATAACGTGCCTGAGCTTGCGGTCCCCGGACTGTTCCCGTTGATATCCACAACGGCTGCACCGTTGCTGGCGCCAGCACCACCGCCAGCGCCACCGATGGCGCCACCGCCGCCCCCAGTGAAGCCGCTTCCGCCAGATCCGCCGCCGCCACCGCCGCTGCCGCCTGCGCCCGAGTCATCGTCCCAGCTGAAGCCTGCTCCGCCACCGCCGCCGCCGCCGCCGCCGCCGTTACCACCGTCAGCGCCGCCAGCGCCGCCACCACCGGTTATGGCTCCCCCGCCACCGGCGCCGCTACCACTGTTCGGATCGGTATTTTCAAGGCCAGAGCCTCCTCCTCCTCCGCCGCCGCCAATACCACCCCCGCCCCCGCCCCCGCCCCCGCCCGGGCCAGCGTTGCCCGGTGCTCCAGCTCCACCGGCTCCCACCAGCAGGTTATCGTCGGCCCGTGCCACCGGCATGGCCAGTCCCACCGCCAAGGTGAGCACGACGGCATTGCTTTTTGACTTGCCTCTGCCTTTGGCTAGTTCCGACACAACCTGCCAGATCCCCGTCGTCGCGTTCCAGATAACGCGGTATGCGTGATTCATTTATCGTTTCTCTTGATTGATTTATTTTCGGCCGGCGGTGATTCGCACTTTTTGAATTGCATGCCGAACGATCGCTCACTCACCGGGCACGCGGTGTTTCTCGGCGTACAGGGAATCGGGCAGGTTTCCGGCAGGTTCCGGACCTAACGAAAATCGAATGACGCGACTCGAAGCGTTAGGCAGTATCAAGCAAATTGTTAACGGAAATTAACTGAAAAAACTTGAATGACCAGGGTAATCCCGCACGCAAACGTTTGGTGTTCGCGGCCGCTTGCGAAGGAGTCCCCTGCGACATTGACAATACTGGCAGTCCTCAAGTACCGGTTTGTCTTTTCTCCTGGCCCGTGCGCGAATGCTGGCGAGTGCGCAACCCGTGGTCCGCAAAGAGAAGGCGAACGGGCGCCAACGGTACGAAGCACGACGAATCCGGCAATGACGCGAAGTCAGGCGTGCCGTTTTCCTGGCCGTCGAATATGCGATTCAGCACGCGGATCATCGAGCACCAGGCCTCGTTAATGCCCTCGCATGGCTCCGCGTTTCACAACAAGGTCAGCGCGATCCGATGGCCGTTAAGCACCGCGACCATCCTCGACCTTGACGGGTGTTCCGGATTACCTGGTAATTCCCGTTCGCAACGTGCAGACACGCCTGGCGCTCAACCGAACGTTGCCCGACATTTCGCGGTCGCTTTACTTACTCTCAAGCGCCGTCCGCTTTCGTTGATGGTCCCCGTCAACGATTCGACCGGTTCCGCCAGCGCCAGACAGGACCGCCCGGCTTGCCGGATACGAGTTGCCAGTCCGATCGTTCGGGCCTGAATCGCTGCCACTCCCGATTTGCAGTACCGACCACGCGGCAAGCCTCGACGTGCGATACTTTTTCCCCCGCTCCCCATTGTGTGGCGCAACTGCCGCGCGTCCCCGTCAAAAGGAACCTCATGCCATCCGCTCACACCGCATCGTCCTCCCCCGTCTGGTTCATTACCGGCTGTTCGACCGGATTCGGCCGGGAACTCGCGCTTGCCGTCCTCGATAAAGGCTGGCGCGCCGTCGTCACCGCCCGTCAACCCGGCTCCCTCGCGGAATTCGTCGAACGCTACGGCGACCGCGCACTGGTACTCGCACTCGACGTCACCCAGCCCGCGCAGATCCAACACGCGGTCGAAGAAACCCTGCAACGGTTCGGCCGCATCGACGTGCTGGTCAACAATGCCGGTTATGGCTATCTGGGCGCCATCGAGGAAGGCGACGATCAGGACGTGCGCGCGATGTTCGAGGTCAACTTCTTCGGCGTGGCCGATACCATCAAGGCCGTGCTGCCGACGATGCGCGCACAGCGCGCGGGGCACATCGTCAACATCACGTCGGTCGGCGGCCTGATCGGCAATCCGGGAAGCGGCTACTACGCCGCCACCAAGTTCGCGGTGGAAGGCCTGAGCGAAGCGTTGGCCGCCGAGACGGCCGAGCTGGGCATCAAGGTGACGGCGGTCGAACCCGGACCGTTCCGGACCGATTGGGCAGGACGTTCGCTGAAGCAGGCCAAAAACCCGATCGAAGCCTATGCGGCGGGCGCCGGCAAACGCCGCGCCGCGATCTCGGCCGGCAGCGGCAAGCAGCCGGGCGATCCGGCGCGCGCAGCGCTGGCGATCATCGCCGCCGTGCAGTCGCCCAACCCGCCGGGCCATCTGATTCTCGGCAGCAATGGACTGGAGCGCGTGAAGGCGAAACTGGACACGCTGCAAGCCGAGATCGCCGCATGGGAAGCGACCACCATCAGCGCCGATTTCCCCGAGTGAACAGAATATCCCCGTGACGGCCGGCTCGATTCCCGTGCGATCGGACCACGGGATCGAGCGCCCGACGCCGGTTCGTTTCCGCCGGCTGTCGATCGGCAGCAGTCACACGCGAAACGCACAGACGCCCCCCTTTCACGAACCTTATGACACCGAAAGCACGGCGTCCGCACAGCCGCAAATTCCATATCGGCAAATCGTTAGCTGGAGAAATTGGATCGCGCGGCCGCGCGGCTGATGCATCATGACCGGCTCTTTCAAGCTCCGCTTTATGCAGGACCGTTCATGCCGGCCAACTCTCCCCGTTTCGGCGTCTGGGCGCTCGTTCATGGCAGCCGCGCCGCGCTGCAAGACCCCGCCGAGCCGTACGACGCATCGTGGGCGCGCAACAAGGCGCTCGTGCTCGAAGCCGAACGTCTCGGCTACGACTCGGTGCTCGTCGCGCAGCACACGATCAATCCGCACGATCCGCAGCTCGATCAGCTCGAAGCGTGGACCGCGTCGGCCGCGCTCGCCGCGCTGACCGACCGCATCGAGATCATCGCGGCGATCAAGCCGTATCTGTACCACCCGGTCGTGCTCGCGAAGATGGCGCAGCAGATCGAGCACATCAGCGGCGGCCGCTTCGCGATCAATCTCGTGAACGCGTGGAACCGCCCCGAACTCGAACGCGCGGGCATCGGCTTCGCGGAGCACGACGCGCGTTACGCGTACGGGCGCGAATGGATCACGGTCGTCGATTCGCTGCTGCGCGGTCAGACCACCCGCTTTCACGGCGAGCACTTCCAGATCGACGATTACGCGCTGCGGCCCGCCGATCCGTTCCGCGCGCGTCCGCGTATCTACGTCGGCGGCGAGTCGGAGCCGGCCCGCCAGCTCGTCGCGGACAAGGGCGACGTGTGGTTCGTCAACGGCCAGCCGATCGAGGACGTCGAGAAGCTGCTCGCGGACGTCGGCTCGCGCGCGCGGCCCGCGGGTCAGCCGCCGCTGCGCTTCGGGCTGTCCGCGTTCGTGATCGCGCGCGAGACGGACGGCGAAGCGGACGCGCATCTCGCGCACCTGTTCGCGCTCGCCGCACAGGACAAGCCGCTGCGCGAGCGCCAGAAGGTCAACATCGATCCGAACGCGGTGATGTTCCAGACCTTCGCGCAGTCGCCGCGCGTCGGCTCGAACGGCGGCACCGCGGCGGGGCTAGTCGGCAGCTACGACACCGTCGCTCGACGGATCGCCGCGTTCCACCGGGTCGGCATCGAACTCTTCATGCTGCAGTTCCAGCCGTTCGAGGCGGACATGCGCGCATTCGCGGAGCACGTGATTCCGCGCGTGCGCAAGCTGCTGGCCGAATAAACGGCGAACGGACCGCCGGCGCGAACCAACGCGCCGGCTTTCAGTTGGATATGCGAATTTGTTGGAACGGGCGATGCGGACTGCATCCTACAATCGTCGCACCGTATCGCCTCCCTCTTCGCTATCGGACTCCCATGCAATCCAGCAGACGCAGGTTCCTTCGCAACGTTTCGGTCGCGGCGCTCGGCGCGGCGACGCTGCCCGCGGCACGCGCCGCCGACGCGCGCACGCTGCGCATCGGCTATCAGAAGTTCAACACGCTGAACATCCTGAAAGGCACCGGCAATCTGGAGCGCGCGTTGCAGCCGCTCGGCTGGTCCGTCCACTGGGCGGAGTTCGCGGCCGGTCCGCAGTTGACCGAAGCGTTGAACGCGGGCGCGCTCGACTTCGGCCACGCGGCGGACACGCCGTCCGCGTTCGCGAACGCAGCCGGCGTCAACGCGGTGTATCTCGGCGCGGAGCAGCCGTACCCGAAGGGCATCGGCATCTTCGTGCCGGCCGATTCGCCGCTCCGCTCGATCCGCGACCTGAAGGGCAAAAAAGTGGCGATCGGGCGCGGCTGGAACGTGCAGTATCTGCTGGTGCGCGCGCTGAACGAAGCGGGGCTGCAATACGGCGACATCCAGCCGGTCTATCTGACGAGCGCGGCCGACGTGAGCGCGACGTACCTGTCGAAGAACGTGGATGCGGCCGGCCTGTGGGACCCGTTCCTCGCGAGCCAGCAGATCGCGACCGCGCCGCGCATCCTGCGCGACGGCACCGGCCTGTCGAACAACCGCACGTTCCATCTCGCGCGCCCGTCGTTCGTGAACGACAACCCGGACGTGATCCGCGTGCTGTTCCAGGAGCTGAAGAAAACGAATGCGTGGACGCAGTCGCATCCGCAGGAAACCGCCGACCTGCTCGCGCCGCAGCTCGGCGTGAAGCCCGACGTGCTGAGGCTGTCCACGGAGCGCCGCCACTACACGACGGTCGCGGTCACGCCGGACATCGTGAAGGAGCAGCAGGACATCGTCGATACGTTCCATGCGCTCGGGCTCGTGAAGGAGCGCGTGGACGTGGCGCGCTTCGTGTATCCGCACGTGCTGGTCTGACGCGTTTGCCCGCGTTTTCCCGGGTACGGCTAACATAGCGGCCGAACGCGCGACGCACGGCACGAGCCGCAGCCCTGCCCCGCGCCGCGCGAAGCCATCGAGTCCCGCCACGGAGAACGCATGTCCGACGTCACCACGCCCCAACCCGCCGCCGACGCGGCGACTTCCGCCGAAGCCGCGCTGAACGCGCGCTACGGCACCCACTGGAACACCGCGCTGCCCGCATGGAACGCGACGCTCGACACGCTGCTCGCGCATCGCTCGGTACGCGCCTACGCGAACCGGCCGCTGCCGGCCGGCACGCTCGAAACCCTGGTCGCGGCCGCGCAGTCGGCGGCCACGTCGTCGAATCTGCAAACGTGGAGCGTCGTCGCGGTCGAGAACCCGGCGCGCAAGGCGCGGCTGTCGGCGTTCGCGGCGAACCAGTCGCACGTGCGCGAAACGCCGCTCTTCCTCGTGTGGCTTGCGGACCTGTCGCGGCTCGAACGCGTCGCCGCGCGGGCCGGCGCGCCGCTCGAAGGCGTGCATTACCTGGAAACGTTCCTCGTCAGCGCGATCGACACGGCGCTCGCCGCGCAGAACGCGGTCGTCGCGGCCGAATCGCTCGGCCTGTCCACCGTCTATATCGGCGCGATCCGCAATCGTCCGGAGGAAGTCGCCGCCGAACTCGGGCTGCCGCCGCGCGTGATGCCGCTGTTCGGCCTGTGCGTCGGCTACGAGGACGAAACGAAGCGCGCGGCGGTGAAGCCGCGTCTGCCGCAGCAGGTCGTGCTGCATCGCGAGCAGTACGACGCGGCTTCGCAGCAGCAGGGCATCGGCGGCTACGACGACGTGTTCGCCGCGTTCCAGACCTCGCAGGGCCTCGACGACGCCGGCTGGGTCGCGCGCTCGCTCGGCCGCTGGCGCAGCCGCGAGTCGCTGCACGGCCGCGACCGTCTGCGCGACGCGCTGAACGCGCTCGGTTTCGAACTGCGCTGACGTTAGGATTTTCTCTTCGGGAAGCGTGAATCGAGGGCCGCCGCGGCGGCCCGCTTTCATTGCGGCCGATGCCGGCGCTGCCCATCTCCGCCGCGCCGTGCTATTTTCCGCGTGGACGCGATGCGCGTCGCGCCGGCCGGACCGCGCACGCGAACCGCTCTTCGAACGAATCGTCACGGGAATCTCTTCATGAAAGTCGCGGTAATGGGCGCGGGCGCGGTGGGCTGCTATTACGGCGGGATGCTCGCGCGCGCGGGACACGACGTCGTGCTGATCGGCCGTCCGCAGCACGTGGACGCCATCCGGCGCAACGGGCTGCATCTCGAACTCCAGGGCGACGACTGCCACGTGCGCGTCGAGGCGAGCACCGGGGCCGCCGCCGTCGCGGGCGCGCAGCTCGTGCTGTTCTGCGTGAAATCGACCGACACCGACAGCGCGGCCGCCGCGCTGAAGCCGCATCTCGCGCCGGATGCGCTCGTGCTGTCGCTGCAAAATGGCGTCGACAACGCGGAACGGCTGCGCGCGGCGCTGCCGCAGGCAGTCGCGGCGACGGTCGTCTACGTCGCGGCCGAGATGGCCGGCCCCGGCCACGTGCGCCACCACGGGCGCGGCGAACTGGTGATCGAGCCGTCGAACGCGAGCGAAACGGTCGCGGCCGCGCTGATCGAAGCCGGCGTGCCGACCGAAATCTCCGCGAACGTGCGCGGCGCGCTGTGGACGAAGCTGATCCTGAACTGCGCGTACAACGCGCTGTCCGCGATCTCGCAACTGCCTTACGGCAAGCTGGTGCAGGTCGAAGGCGCGACCGCGTCGATGCGCGACGTGGTCGCCGAATGCGTGGCGGTCGCGCACGCGGACGGCGTCACGCTGCCCGGCGACGTCGATGCGGCAGTGAAGCGGATCGCGGAAACGATGCCGGGCCAGTTCTCGTCCACCGCGCAGGACCTCGCGCGCGGCAAGCGCAGCGAGATCGACCATCTGAACGGCTACGTCGCGCGGCGCGGCGAGACGCTCGGCGTGCCAACGCCCGCGAACCGGATGCTGCATACGCTCGTGAAGCTGCTCGAAAGCAAAACGCAGCCGGCTAGCTGATTTCGCGCGCAGCCGGCGTGTCGGGCGCACCCGGCATGATCCGCCCGCCGCGCCGGCGTCGGTCGCACCGCTCTCGCCGCTCTCGCCGCTTGCACCACTTGCGCGCGACGCGGATCGCGCGCCGCGACTTCACTCATCCGGCGAACAACCCCGCCGGCTGCTTCGGCAGCGCCACGCGGAAGATCGTGAACTTCCCTTCGCGCGGATAACCGTTCGAGAAGTTCACCTCGTGCAGATGCGAATCCGCGAAATACAGGTAATCGTTCTGCAACGCGAAGCCGTCCGCCCACGACACCTGCTTCGGCTCGTCGACGAGCGTGCGCTGTACGAGCGCCGGCTTGCCGTCGCGCACGACCGGCGTCAACGCGACCACCGTCCGGTGTTCGAGGTCGCCGCCGTACAGCACGCCGTCGCCGCCCATCAGCAGGCCGCCGGTCAGCGCGTAGTCGCCAAGATACTGCTTGCGCTGCGCGAGCGCGGTGGCGGACAACGACTCGTCGATCAGCGCATCGACCGGAATGCGCCAGTAGTGGTGGTCCGTCAGCGGCCGGTAGTACAGCCAGTCGCGCTCCGGCGACAGCGCGATGCCGTCGGTTTGCAGCACGAGCACGCCGCCGTCCGGCTTGCGCGCGATGCGGTCGCCGAACCTCAGGTGCTGGTCGGGATCGGACACGCTCGACCGGTCGCCGGCGAGCACGAGGCGCGACTTGCCGTCGCTCAGCCGCGTGACGACCACGCCGCCCTGATTGCCCGCGTTGCTGATGAACGCGTAGCCATGCTTCAGGTCGATCCGCACGTCGTTCAGCGAGTCCTTCGGCGTCGCGACGCCTTCGAACGTGTACACGCGCAGCAGCTTGCCGCTCGGAATGTCGAACTCGACCAGCCTGGGCGGCTGCGTGCGCTGATCGACCGACGGTAGCGACGAATCGAGCGCCCATAGCCGGTCGCGTTCGTCCACCCACAGCGCCTGCACCGAGATCCATTGCTGGTCGCCCGGCCGGTCGGCCCGGTACGTATTCCAGGCGCTGTCCGGGAACGGCAGCAGCGCGCCGGTCCGCAGATCGACTTCGACCATGCTGTAGCGCGACCGCTTGATCGATGCGGGCGCGGTCGCAAACACGCGGCCGGTGCGCGATACGCCGATGCCGACGAGCCGGAAGTCGTCGTCGAACGTCGCGACGGTTTCGAGGCGCGGCTTGCCGCCGGCAGGCGCGGCGCCCGATGCAAACGCGCTGGCCGCCGCCGACGCGGCCTGTGCCGCCTGCGCGACAGCCGCGATCCATGGTGCAAGAAGCGTCGCGCCGAGCGCGGCGACGACCTGCCGGCGGCCCGCCCGGCATAAATGCGCTGCTGTCATACCGTCTCCCGGGACTCGTTCGAATGATCGGGCAGACCCGGCAAATTCGCTGCCCGCCCATCAGCATCGGGCATCCGGAACGGGCAGGAGGTTCCCGGCGCAGGGCCGCAAGGCCAAAATGAAACGCGGCGCGCGGGATCAACCCGCGCGCCGCGCAAGCAAAAAGCAGGGAATCGTCAGCGCGCCGAAACCCTCGTCGACGGCGCGGCGAAAGCGGTCGTCAGAACGGCTCGTCGCCCTCGATCGTCGTGCGATACATCTTACGGCGCAGATGGTCCGGCGTGCCGGCCGCGAGGTGCATCAGCGAGCGGTTGTCCCAGAACACGAGGTCGTGCGGCTGCCACACATGCCGGTACACGTGCTCCGCGCGCGTGCTGTGGTCGAACAGTTGCTGGAGCAGCGCATCGCTTTCGTCCTGCGGCAGCCCGACGATGCGCGTCGTGAAGTGCTCGCTGACGAACAGCGCCTTGCGCCCCGTCTCCGGATGCGTGCGCACGACCGGCTGCACGACCGGCTTCACCTGGTCCAGTTGCTCCTGCGACAGATTCGGCCGCCACGGGCTGCGCCGTTGCAGTTCCGCATACTTCGCGAGATACGTATGCTCGGCGCGCAGCCCTTCGACCTTGCGCTTCAGTTCGTCGGGCAGCGTGTCCCATGCGAGGTGCATGTTCGCGAACAGCGTGTCGCCGCCTTCGGACGGCAGTTCCTGCGCGTGCAGCAGCGAACCGAGGCTCGGCCGCTCCTTGTACGACAGGTCCGAATGCCAGAAGTGGCCCGCGTCGCCGAGGCCGATCGGCTTGCCGTTCTCGACCACGTTCGACACGATCAGGATCTCCGGATGGCCCGCCAGCTGAAACTGATGCAGCACGTGGATCTGCAACGGACCGAAGCGGCGACTGAACGCGATCTGCTCGTCCGGCGTGATCCGCTGGTCGCGGAACACCAGCACGTGATGGTCGAGATGCGCGCGGTGGATGCGCGCAAAGTCGTCGGCGGGCAGCGGCTGCGACAGGTCGAGGCCGAGCACTTCCGCGCCGACCGGCGCGTCGAACGGACGGATTTCGATTGACTGCTGCGAGCGCGCGGGCGCGGCGGAGGCGGTGTTCACGGATGACGGTCCTTCGGCAAGACGGATGGCGGGTCCGCGCGATCGAAACAATCCATGCGATCGCGGACGAACCGCAAATCTAGCCGCACACGCGGCCGCGATCAACAAACGAAAACTGAAATGCTTATCTGGCCGGCGCGCGTAGAATGCACGCGAGCACCCCCCGTCACGACACGATAACCCCGGAGACACGAACATGGCCAAGCTCGTCGTGCTGTACAAGAAGCCGTCCAACCCCGCGGCGTTCGACGCGCACTACGCGTCGACCCACGCGCCGCTCGCGAAGAAGATTCCCGGCCTGACGCGCTATGAGATCAGCACCGGGCCGGTCTCGACGCCGCAGGGCGAGTCGCCATGGCATCTGGTCGCGATCCTCGGCTTCGATTCGGTTGACGCGTTGAAGGCGGGGCTTGGCTCGCCGGAAGGCCGCGCGGCGGCCGGCGATCTCGCGAACTTCGCGCAGGCGGGCGCGGAACTGCTGATATTCGATACGAAGGACGCGTAACGCGTGACCGCGCGTGATGCTTGACGCGCGGCGCGGAGAAGAGCCTCTTCGGGGGACCGCCAAAGCGGCGGTCGCATCGCTTCTCCGCGTCCTCGCGGTCGGACGCTCATCCAGGAGTTCATGGTCCCGCCGCCGGTCGCGCAGGCAACCGCGCGAGATGCTGTCCATCGACGACCGGCCGAAGACAGCGACCGGCAAGATCCAGCATTTCCGGCTGCGCGAGCATCTATAGAAGCTACCGAAGGAACAGTCCACGACATGAGCACCGACACCCAGTTTGCCGACCTGCCCGCCACCGCGACGCGCGGCGCGCTGCGCCTCGAATACCGCTGGATCGACGCGGCGCGCGCCGACGCGCCGCTCGCGGTGTTCCTGCACGAAGGGCTGGGGTCGATCGCGATGTGGAGGGACTGGCCGCGCTCGCTGTGCGAGCGGCTCGGCATGCGCGGCCTCGTGTGGTCGCGGCCCGGTTACGGGCGCTCGACGCCGCGCCCGCACGACGTGAAGTGGCCCGCCGATTTCCTGTCGCAGCAGGCGCGCGACGTGATGCCGGCGCTGTTCGACGCGCTCGGCATCGACGCGGGCGCGCGCGAGCGCATGTGGCTGATCGGGCACAGCGACGGCGGCTCGATCGCGCTGCTGTACGCGGCCGCGTTTCCGCGCGCGCTGGCCGGCGCGGTCGTCATCGCGCCGCACGTGTTCGTCGAGGACGTCGCCGTCGAAAACATCGCGGCAACGAAAGCCGCATACGAAAGCGGCGACCTGCGCGCGAAGCTCGCGCGTTATCACGACGACGTCGATTCCGCGTTCTACGGCTGGAGCGACATCTGGCTGAACCCGGACTTCCGGCAATGGAACATCGTTGAGACGCTGCGGACGATCCGCTGTCCGCTGCTCGCGGTACAGGCGCACGACGACCACTACGGGACGATGGCGCAGATCGACACGATCGGCACGCCGGTGCGCCATGCGCGCATTCATCCGCTCGCGCGCGGCGGACATTCGCCGCATCGCGACGCGCCGGAGGCGTTGAACGACGCGATCGTCGGGTTCGTACACGACCAGCAGGCGCATACGTCGACGGCATAACGACGATGAAAGGAAGCGCACGGCGGCGTTGTCGAAACGACGCCGCCGCGCGACCTATCCCGGCAACGCGGCGATAAACCCGCCCCGTCGATACAGCCCGCCCTCACCTCGCCGACACCGCCCCAGCCAGGTCCCCCGCCTCCCCCGCCGCCGTATCGTCGATCGCGAAATGCAGCAGCGCCGCGACGAGCCCCGCCACCGCCGTCGCGCCCCAGATCAGCGAATACGAGCCGGTCACGTCGAACACATAACCGCCGAGCCATGCGCCGAGAAACGACCCGAGCTGATGGCTCAGGAAGCACACGCCGAACAGCGTGCCGAGGTGGCGCATCCCGAACACCTTCGCGACGAGTCCGCTCGTCAGCGGCACCGTGCCGAGCCACGTAAGCCCCATCAGCGCGGCGAACACGACGACCGACAGCGTCGATTTCGGCAGCAGGAAAAACGCGCCGATCGTCACGCCGCGCACCACGTACAGCCAGCCGAGCACCCGCTGTTGCGGGTAGCGTCCGCCGAGCCAGCCGCACGCCCAGCTGCCCGCCATGTTGAACAGGCCGATCAATGCGAGCGCGGTCGCGCCGAGGCCCATCGGCATGTGGCACAGGAACAGATAACCCGGCAGATGCGTCGCGATGAACGCGAGCTGGAAACCGCACGTGAAAAACCCGAGCGTCAGCAGCCGGTAGCCGCGATGCGCGGCCGCCTGCGCGAGCGCGTCGCGCAGCGAAGGCGCTGCACGGCCGCCGCCAGATGGCGCGTGCGACGCACCCACGTCCCGCCCACGCGAAAGCATCAACCCGAACGGCGCCGCAAGCAGCATCAAAAACGCGAGCGCGAACAGCGACATCGATACGCCGCCCCACTCGCGGACGATCTGCGCGAACGGCACCATCAGCACCTGGCCCGCCGAGCCGCCCGCGCTCGCGAGCCCCATCGCCATGCTGCGCCGGTCCGCGCCCGCGTCGCGGCCGACGGCGGTCAGCACGACGCCGAAGCTCGTGCAACTGATGCCGATGCCGACCAGCACGCCCATCCCGATCACCAGCGCGAAGCCGTTCGGCGCGACCGCCGCGAGCGCGAGCCCGGCCGCGAACGTGGCCGCGCCGAACGCGACGACCGGCGCCGGTCCGTGGCGATCCGCGGCCGCGCCCGCGAACGGCTGCGCGAATCCCCACACGAGGTTGTGAAGCGCGATCGCGAACGCGATCAGCGTGACCGGCATGCCGCGATCGAACGAAAACGGCCCGATGAAAAGCCCGAACGTCTGCCGCGCGCCCATCGCGGCGCTCAGGATCACCGCGCCCGCGGCAATCGCGAGCAACGGGTGCGGCCGGACCGCGGCCGCATGGCGGCTGTCTGTTGTGGACATCGTGTGCATCCTCCTTGCGCGCATGTTCGCAAGGACGCGTCCGGCCCGACAAACGAAAAGATTTCGCGTACGGGTGAATGCGATTCAACCGTGCGCGGCGCGGGCGCTCATGCGGGCGCTCACGCGGACAGCGGCGCGGCGCGCGTGAGCGTGCGCGCCTCGTCGAGCAGCCACTGGCGGAACACGGCAAGGTCCGGCCGGTCCTCCGCGCCTTCCGCGCACACGAGCCAGTACGCGGTCTGCGCGGCGACGACCCGGTCGCTCGCCGCGACGAGCACGCGCGCCGCGAGATCGCGGTCCGCAAGAGGACGGCGGCCGATCGCAACGCCGAGTCCCATCGCGGCCGCCTCGAACGCAAGCTGGATCGTGTCGAAGCGCAGCCCGCCCGCAGTGACGATGCCGTCCGCCGCCGCCGGCCCCGCCGCATCGAGCCACGCCGGCCAGTCCTCGCTCGCGGAGTCGACATGGATCAGCGTCGCGCGGCGCAGGTCGATCCGGCCGTCGTCAGCGCGCAGCGTATCGAGATACGCGGGGCTGCCGACCGGCACCAGGGACTCGCCGAACAGCCGCGTCCAGGCCGCGCCGGCCACCGGGCCGCGGCTCAGGCGGATCGCGAAGTCGAAGCCGTCGACCGGAAACGCGACCTGTCGCTGCGAGGTGTCCACGCTGACACCGAGGTTCGGCCAGCGCGCGCGGAACGCGGACAGCGCCGGCAGCAGCCAGCGCGACGCGAGCGTCGGCGCGCAGCTGACCGAGATCGTGCGGTGCGCGCGCCGGTCCGGCAGCCGCTGCGTGCCGATCGCGATCAGCGCGAACGCCTCCGCGACGTACGGCAGATACAGTTCGCCCTCCGGCGTCAACGACAGGCCGCGCGGCTCGCGCACGAACAGATCGACGCCGAGCGACTGTTCGAGCGCGACGATCCCGTGGCTGACCGCGCTCGGCGTCACGTTCAGTTCGGCGGCGGCGAGCTTGAAGCTGCGCAGCCGTGCGGCGGCCTCGAAGAAGCGCAGCGCGGACAGCGGCGGAAGGCGAAGCGGCATGTGGGGCTTCTCTGTCGGGTGGCGTGGGGTGCGTCGAACGGGATATGAAGCGGTACATGCGGAACCTCTCGCGCGCCGCCTCGCATGCATACCGATGCGCACAGCATAGGCGAACCGCCGCCGCGCGCTCGGGCATGAACAGGCCCACGCTGCGAACGCCGCCCGCCCGGCCGCTTCGCGTTCCGGCGCGGCAATGATGATATCGTCTGCCATGCTGTCGGTGCCGGACCGCGCCGGACGCGACGCGCGGACGCGGGGGTCCGCGACGGCGGCGCACGCGGCGCGCATCGTAGCGGTCCGCAGCGGGCCGCCGCGGACCGGCATCAACGGCTGAACGATTCGGACCACATGAGCGCATCGAAAACATCTCAATGGATCATCCGCGCGTACGCATCGATGCGCCCGCGCATCGCGCACGCGTTCGAGCCCGCGCTGCGCAACCTGCAATACGTGAAACGGCGGATGCGCCCGCTCGCCGCGATCGCAATCGTCGGTTTTCCGCTGTACTACTACGTTTGGCGCGATCTATTCCCACAGCCCTACGAGAATCTGACACTGCGCCTGATCGGCGCGGCGCTGTTCGTGCCGATCCTGTTCTTCGACCGCTGGCCCGCGTTCGCGAAAAAATGGCTGCCATGGTACTGGTACCTGTCAAGCCTGTATGCGCTGCCGTTCTTCTTCACGTTCATGCTGATGAAGAACAACGGCTCCGAGGTGTGGGTCGAAAGCGCGCTGATCGCGGTGTTCGTGATGGTGCTGCTGCTCGACTGGCTGATGCTCGTGCTTCAGTTCGTGACCGGCATCGGCCTCGCGGTGCTCGTCTATTTCCTGAGCGCCGACCCGGCCACGCTCGGCGCGAACTATCTGACGCATCTGGCGATCTTCTCGTTTGCGATCGCGATCGGCGCGATCGCGAATTACGATCAGGAACGCATACGGGTCGAACAGGAACGCGCGATGCTCGCGACCGCGGGCAGCGTCGCGCACGAACTGCGCACGCCGCTCGTCGCGATCCGCGTCGGCGCGGCCGGGCTCACGCGTTATCTGCCGCTGCTGCTCGAAAGCTACGACCTCGCGCAGCGCAACCGTTTGCCGGTGCCGAAAATACGCATCGCGCACCTGCATTCGATGCAGGGCGTCGTGTCGCGCATCGAGCAGGAGGCGCTGCATTCGAACGCGATCATCGACATGCTGCTCGCGACCGCGCGCTTCAGCGGCGGCAACGCGCAGCACAACACGCCCTGCTCGATCGCGCATTGCGTGGAGAGCGCGCTCGACCGCTATCCGTTTCGCGAAGGCGAGCGCCGCCGCGTATCGTGTGCGCTCGCAGCGGATTTCATGTTCGTCGGCTCGGAAATGCTGATGGTGCACGTACTGTTCAATCTGCTGAAAAATGCGTTTCGGCATATGGGCAGCATCGAGCATGCGGCGATCACGATCCACACGGAAACCGGCACGCGCGCCAACCGGCTGATTTTTCGCGACACGGGAACCGGCATTTCGCCCGAAGTATTGCCGCACATCTTTACGCGCTTTTATACTTCATCCACCACCACCGATGACGTGTCGCTCGGAGCAGGAATCGGGCTGGCCTTCTGCCACGATGTCATGCATGCGATGGGGGGGACCATCACCTGCTCTTCGGCGAAGGGCCAATACACCGAGTTCGTTCTGACATTCCCGCCGCCATGACGATAGACATCAAGCCGTTTTCGTTTCCGACCACGGTCGCGTTCGTCGATGACAGCGCAGCATTCCTGTCGAATCTGAGCCTGCAGCTGGACCCGCAGCTCGCGTTCCGGCTGTTCAGCTCGCCGGCGAAGGCGCTGCAGTTCCTGAACGAACCGTCGGCGGCGTCCGACCCGGGCGCGGAGCCGCTGCTCGCGCCGTATCGCGACCGCACCGAGGAAAACGATGCGCATCAGGTGATCGCGATGAGCGTCGATGCGATCCGCAGCCAGGTGCACAACGCGGAACGCTTCGAATCGACGTCGGTCGTCGTCGTCGATTACGACATGCCGGAACTGAACGGCGTCGAGTTCTGCCGCCGCATCGAGAACCCGTCGATCCGTAAGATCATCCTGACCGGCAAGGCGGACGAGCACGTCGCAGTGAAGAGCTTCAACGAAGGGCTGATCGACCGTTTCATCCGCAAGCACGACACCGACGCAGTGGATGCGCTGAACCGCGCGGTCGAGGACATGCAGAATGCGTATTTCGACAAGGCGTGCCGCACGATCCTCGACGGACTCGCGGTGTCCGAATACGGATTCCTGAAGGATCGTGCGCTCGCCGCGCACGTGAACGGTATTTTCGATTCATTGGGCATCGTCGAGCACTATCTGTCGTATCAGCCGAACGGGCTGCTGATGTTCGACAGCGCCGGCACGCCGTACCTGATGATCATCCACACCGACGAATCGCTGCGCGGCGTGCGCGAGATCGCCGTCGAGCAGCGCGCGCCCGCCGACTTTCTCGCGGAACTCGACAGCCACCGCAGTCTCCCGTATTTCTGGCGCACCGAGGGTTATTACCCGGCGCAATGCGTGCAGTGGCAGCCGTATATGCATCCGGCATCGGTGTTCGACGGCGAGCGCCGTTACGTCTATTCGATCGTGCGCAAGCCGGCCGGCTTCGCGCTGGACCACATCGTCCCTTACGACCGTTATCTGCAACGGCTCGACGAGGAAATCCAGGCGGCGTGGCGTTCCCGCTGACGCCACGCACGCCGCCCGCGCGCCGTCAGGCGGCCACCGCGACCGGCGCGGACTGAAGCGCGCGCACGCGGGCCGGCTTGCGGTTGGCGTTGCGGCGCGTGGACGGCCACTTGTCCAGTTCCACCTCGTCGCGAATCTCGTCGCACACTTCGACAATCCGTTCCAGTTCGTCGGCCGTCAGCGCCGCGTTGATCGACAGCCGCACCAGCGAGCGGTTCTGCGCGGTCGCCGGCGCGCAGAACACCGAGCCGAAGATGCCGCGCGTTTCGAGCGCGTCGCGCAGCACGATCGTCTGCGGCTCCGGTCCGGCTTCGAGCGCGATGATCTGGCTCTGGCTGTCGTTCAGGTTGTAGCCGAGGTCGGTGAGCCGCTCGCGCAGGTAACGCGCGTTCGACGCGACGGCGCTGCGCCGCCAGTCGTCGCGCTCGATCACGTCGAGCGTCGCCGCGAGGCCCATCACCTCGTGCGGCAGCAGCGTCGAACTGAAGATCGCCGGCAGCGATTCGCACTTGAAATACTCGTGGAATTCGCGCGAGCAGGTGACGAAACCGGCGCGGCCCGCGAACGCCTTCGCGAGACTCGCGGTGCGGAAATGCACGCGGTCGGTCAGCCCCAGTTCGACGACGAGCCCCGCGCCGTTCGGACCGTGCGTGCCGAGCGAATGCGATTCATCGACGACCAGCACGCAGTCGTGTTCCGCGCACACGTCGGCGACGGCGGTCAGCGGACACACGCTGCCGTTCGTGCTGTACACCGAATCGACGATCACGATGCCCGGCCCGAAACGCTGGATCCGCTGTTCGAGATGATCGACGTCGTTGTGGAAGAAACTGACCGCCTGCGCGCCGGCGCTGCGCACGCCTTCCCACAGCGACATGTGCGCCATCATGTCGACGTACACCGGCGTCTGCGCCGACGCGATCGACTGGATCAGCCCGGTGTTCGCCGCGAAACCGGACTGGCACAACACGCCCGCGTCCGCGTGCATGTAAGACGC
Organism: Paraburkholderia caballeronis; assembly: GCF_900104845.1. Taxonomy (NCBI): domain Bacteria; kingdom Pseudomonadati; phylum Pseudomonadota; class Betaproteobacteria; order Burkholderiales; family Burkholderiaceae; genus Paraburkholderia; species Paraburkholderia caballeronis. Next base: position 509,127 of record NZ_FNSR01000002.1, read on the forward strand.
GAGCCGGTCTTCGAGATGCAGTTGCGGACAATCGTCGCCGTGCAGGAACACGCCGGACATCAAGAGGCCGTTGCCTTCCGAGCGGATGCAGCGCGCCATCGCGTCGACGATTTCCGGATGCCGCGCGATCGACAGATAGTCGTTGCTCGACAGATGCAGCGCGTCCGCCCCCGGCACGCGCCCTTTCATGATGTGACCGCCGGACCAGCTTTTCTGGACCCGTTCTTCGTAGTAGCGTGCCACACGTGAAGCCAGAAAACCCGGCAGCGGCGCGTTCTGGACTCGTGCGTTTTTCAGGTTGATGAGGTTGCTCACTTCAGGCTCCTTATGATGGGTGATGGTCGCCCCCCGCAGGCGACGCCTCTCTATAGTGAGCCTTTACCGCGATAAAGCCATAAATTGCCTGCACGTAAACGGCAGATGATGCGTGATGCATAAATCTGCGCGACGTTGCGCGCAGCGGCCGGAGCCGATCGTGAGAATAGCTCTTGTTTTACGGGCCGAACGGGGACGGAGCGTCACGGATTCGTCATGACGCTCGCGCTCGGGGTAGCGCTAACACGCGCGGGGTGGATCGACGGATAAAACGGTTGCGGGTGGCAACGAAAGCGCAGAGCGCGCTTGCCGTCCTTGCGGTCGAACGTGGGCGGCGGAACCGGGCCGCCGCGCCTTCACCCAGGGATTCCGAAGCATTCTGGCACGCGATTCAAACCCATCGCGCCGCCCAAATCGTCACGCAGCGATCACCACGCGGTCGCGCCCCGACGTCTTCGCCGAATACAGCGCGGCGTCCGCCCGGCCCATCAGGTCCGCGAGCGTATCGCCGCTGCGATACTCGTCGACGCCCGCGCTGAACGTCACGCTGCGATCCGGCAGGTCCGGATCGTCGGTCGGATGCGAGCGGCGGTCGAAGCGCGACTTCACGCGTATGGCGTCCACGCGCGCGAGCGCGTCGTCGCGCGCGATGCCCGGAAACAGCAGCGCGAATTCTTCGCCGCCGAGCCGCCCGAACAGGTCGGACTCGCGCACGCTGACCGTCATCAGCCGCCCGAAGCGCGCAAGCACGCGGTCGCCGGCCGCGTGGCCGTAGCGGTCGTTGATCGTCTTGAAGTGGTCGATGTCGATGATCGCGATCGACAGCCGCGTCTCGTGCCGGCGCGCGCTGTCGAGCAGCGCCTCGGCGCGCGCGACGAACGCGCGGCGCGTCAGCGCGCCGGTCAGCTCGTCGAAATTCGCGAAGCGTTCGAGCCGTTCCGCGAGCCGGTCGTGCGCGAGCATCACCATGCCGATCGTCAGCGCGGACGGCGCCAGAATGCCGAGCGCGAGGAACGCGGTGTTGAGCGGGGTCGCCTGCAGCAGCGCGGCCTGCGCTTCCCAGCCGCTCGCGTAGACGACCCCGCGCGACGCATGGCCGAGCGCGCCGAGCCACGACGCGATCGTCACGAACCGGTAGCTGTATGCGGGGCGGCCGGGCGGATGGCCGCGCCATGCGGTCCAGCCGATCGCCACGTAGATCCACGCATGAAACGCGGACACGAGCACGATCCGCGCGTTGATGTCCGTCTTGACCCAGGTCCAGTACGCGATGCCGGCGAGCACGGCCGCGCAGCCCGCGTAAGCGGCGCGCAGCGACGGCCGCCGCCCGAAGAACTGCCGGCAGCCTTCGAGCACCAGCACGATCGAGATCGCGAAGATGCCGTTCGCGGCGAGAATCGACAGCAGCGCGGGCGCGGCGCGCTGAAGCGAGAACAGCACGAGCCCGACGACCGCGAGCGCATTCGCGCCCATCCAGCGGCGCACGCCCGGGATGCGGGCCGGCAGCAGCGACCCGAGGATCGCCACGCTCATGATGCTCGAAAGCATCGTTACGATAAGGATACTGACTGGATTTAGCATTCGCGCCGCGAGGCCCCATGGGCCGTATCAAACCGGACGCACGGCGCGGGCGCGGCGGCCGCGTGACTGCGTGCGTGATCCGGGGACCACGCAGGTTAACGGCGCGGCGGGCGAAAAGTTTAACAATGGCGGTTACAGGGCGGCGGGCGACCGGCGGCAATGGAGCGGCCGCTCAGCCCCGTTGCGGCTGCATGCGATGGGTTGCGTTGCGCGCGAAACGACTCGTGAAAGGTCGCGATGCGTTTGCTGCGGCGCGGCACGCGCATCGCGTCCGCATCCGTCGCACGGTCGTAACAACCGTCACGATCGACGGATCACGCGGCGTCGACCCGCTCCCCGTCCCACAGCCGGTGCGCGTACGACGACGCATCGAAATCGGCGGGCACGTCCGCGCGCATCCGCGCTTCGTGCGCGTCGAGGTCCGCGAGAAACAGGTCGCGGCTGATGCGCCGGACCACCGCCGGGATATCGCGCTTCATGCTCGGCACGTCGCCGACCGGCAGCCCGAAGCTGACGAACCCGGCCGGGTTGTACACGTGGATGTCGCGCAGATACGGCGCGTCGCCGGGCCGCTTCTCCACGTATTCGAGCGCCGCGCCGAGATACGGATGCGCGCCGAGCGCGTCGTCCTCGTCGCCGGCCGGCGGCTGGTAGCGGTCGCGCCACAGCAGCACGCGCGCGGCGAAATCCGCGAGTTCGGGGCGCGCGGCGACGTCGATCGCGTAACCGGTGCCGGCGATCACGAAGTCGAACGCGAACGGCTCGCCCGCGACACGCGCCTCCACCTTGTCGCCGGCCGCGTGCGCGCTGTCCCACTGCACGCCGGCATGCAGATGGAAGTTGTCGAACGCGGTCACGCGATCGACCGCATCCGCGGGCGGCGTCGAACCCGAGCGCCGGAAGCGCAGCGCCTGCGCCCAGCGGATCGAATCGGGCAGTTCGAAGTAGTTGTCGTATGCGCCCGGATACGCGCGCGCTCGCGTAACCGGCACCGCCGGCAGCGACGCGCGGCGCACGAATAGATGCACGTCCGCCGCGCCCGCTTCGAGCGCGGTCGCGGCCGCGTCGAACGCGGACGCCGCGCCGCCGACCACCGCGACCGACTTGCCGCGCAGCGCCGCGAAGTCGATCGCGTCGGACGTGTGCGCGAGACGCTCGCGCGGCAGCGCCGCGAGCACGGCCGGCAGGTTCGGCCGTCCGTTGCCGGCCACGCCGTTCGCGAGCACGATCTTGCGCGCGGTCTCGACGACGCTACGCTCACCGCCTTCGTCGCGGATCGTCAGATGCAGGCGGAAATGATCGCCGGCCGGCTCGATCCGCGCGAGCGTCGTGCCGTAGCGCACCGGAATGTCGAGCACGCGCCGATACCACGCGAGATAACCGGCCCATAGCGTGCGCGGGATGCGGTCGAACTGCGCGTACGCTTCCGCGCCGAAGCGCGCCTCGTGCCACGCCTGAAAACTCAGGCCCGGCAGCCCCGCTTCCGGCCCCGGCAGCGACTTCGGCGTGCGCAGCCGGTTCATCCGCGCGCGGTTCAGCCAGACGCCGGCGCGCGCTTCGTCCGGCGCCGCGTCGATCGCGCTCACGCGGCCGATGCCCGCGCGGCGCAGCGCGAACGAGAACGCCGCGCCGGTCTGCCCGCCGCCGACGATGAACACGTTGTGATCGATGCCGGGCCGGTCCGGCACCCAGTTGTCGGGCGCGGGGCCGATCAGGCGCAGGGTGTCGAGGGCATGCTGGTCCGGATTCGTCGCAGAGTTCATGGCGGCTCGTTCTTCGCATTCGGGTTGGAAGGATCGCGACGCAGTATCCGCGCCGCGTCGCGCGGCGGCCAACCAACAAATTCCGCTTTGCTTATCGATGCGCGCGGCGCGCGCTCATTCCGGCGGCAGGTCGCCGACGAACGGGAACATGTCGAACGTGTAGCCCATGTTGAAGTAGCCCGCGCGCGCATAAACGGCGATCCGTTCGAGCCGCTCGGCCTGCGCCTCCGTGCGGCTTTCGCCGTCCTGGTCGCGCGCAGCGCGTTGCGCGTCCTGCGAACCGCGCTCATCGGATGCGCTGCCGCCGGCCCCGGCGGCCTGCGTCCGCGGATGCAGGAACGCCAGCGGCCGCGCGACGACCCTCCGCGATAACGACGCCAGTATCGACATCACACACCTCCGTTTCGAGCGGTTCTGCGTCGAATCTAGTGAGCGCATCCCCCGCGCGCAACGAAGCAATCGTGCAATGCAATCCCGCCGCGATCGCATGCGCGGCCGATATCTTTATCTGAATTTACTATTTAAACGCTGCATAACGCGGTGATAGCCTCTCCCGATCCGAATCCACCCGCGAGGAGCCAACGTGAGCGTCGAATTCATCGGCATGATCCAGCAGCGCAAGGTATCCGAAACCCATCTGCCGCAAGGGCCGGCAATCGACACCGACTATGTGCGGTCATTCGCGCAGGCGCACGAGAACGCGGGCTTCGACCGCATCCTCGTGCCGCACAGTTCGACGAGCCCGGACGCAGCAATGACGATCGCGTACGCGGCAAGCGTCACGTCGCGCGTGCACTTCATGCTCGCGCACCGTCCGGGCTTCGTCGCGCCGACGCTCGCCGCGCGCCAGATCGCGACGCTCGACCAGTTCTCCGGCGGCCGCCTCGCGGTCCACTTCATCTCGGGCGGCAGCGACGCCGAGCAGCGTCGCGACGGCGACTATCTGGACCACGACGAACGCTACGCGCGCACCGACGAATACCTGCATCTGCTGCGCCGCCTGTGGACCGAGGACCGTCCGTTCGATCACGAAGGCCGCTTCTACCGCTTCGAGCAGGGTTTTTCCGAAGTGAAGCCGAAACAGAACCCGCACGTGCCGGTGTATTTCGGCGGCGCGTCGGCGGCCGCGCTCGACGTCGCGGGCAAACACGCGGACGTCTATGCGCTGTGGGGCGAATCGAAACAGCAGGTGGCCGAACTGATTGCGCGCGTGCGCGCCGAGGCCGCGAAGCATGGCCGCGACGTGCGCTTCTCGGTGTCGTTCCGGCCGATCCTCGCCGCGACCGAGCAGGCTGCGTGGGAACGCGCGGAACACATCCTCGAAGAGACGCGGCGGCTGCGCGTCGAACAGGGTTTCGCGCGCGGCGGACCGCAGGAAAGCGAGGGCGCGCGCCGCCTGCTCGCGGCGGCCGGCGACGGCGTGCGCGCGGACGAACGGCTGTGGACCGCGATCGCGAAGGAAACCGGCGGCCGCTCGAACACGACCGCGCTCGTCGGCACGCCGGAACAGGTCGCGCAGACGCTGGCCGACTATTACGACCTCGGCGTGACGACGTTCCTGATCCGCGGCTTCGATCCGCTCGAAGACGCGCTCGACTACGGCCGCGAACTGATCCCCGCGACGCGCGCGCTGACCGCGCGTGCGCGCCGCGCCGCCTGACGCGCACGCCCCCACGATACGACAAGGACCGCCGACCCCATGAGCACCGCCCTCTCCGACGCCCCGACGCTCGCGTTCCGCAGCGAGCCCGTCCGCAAGTTCTGGTTCGACGACGACGCCCCCGCGCGTTCGCTCGCGGAAGAACGCCGCCACCGCCAGGAACGGCTCGCCGGCGCGTTCCGGCTGTTCGCGCGCTACGGCTTCTCGCAGGGCCTCGCCGGCCACATCACCGCGCGCGATCCCGAATGGACCGACCACTTCTGGGTCAATCCGCTCGGCCGCCACTTCGGGCGCATCCGCGTGTCCGACCTGCTGCTGGTGAACCGCCACGGCGAGATCGTCGTCGGCGAAGGCCCGCTGAATCAGGCCGCGTTCGCGATTCACGCGGCGATCCACGAGGCGCGGCCCGAGATCGTCGCGGCCGCGCATACGCACTCGCTGTACGGCAAGGCATGGTCGACGCTCGGCCGCACGCTCGATCCGCTGACGCAGGACTCGTGCGCGTTCTACGAGGATCACACGCTGTTCGACGACTTCCAGGGCGTCGTGCTGGACACGAGCGAAGGCGCGCGCATTGCCGACGCGCTCGGTCCGCGCAAGGCGGTGATCCTGAAGAATCACGGCATCCTGACCGCCGGCCCGACCGTCGAGGCCGCCGCATGGTGGTACATTGCGCTCGACAACGCGTGCCACGCGCAACTGCTCGCGGAGGCGGCCGGCAAGCCGCAGCCGATCCCGCACGACGTGGCCGCGCTCACGCATGCGCAGGTCGGCCGCCCCGGCGGCGCGCTGTACTCGTTCGAGAGCCTGTACGAAGGGCTCGTCGCGGAAGAACCGGAACTGCTCGACTGATGACGATACGAAAACTGCGCGATTTCGTCGGCGCCATCGCGGCGCTCGTCGATGAGAATCCGCGCGAAGCGGAACTGATCGAACGCGGCTCGGCCGCGCTGCGCGAACTGGTGCGCGTCGACGACTGGCTGCCGGACGCGTTCGCGCAGCCGTCGCCCGAGCGCTACCAGCAATTCCTGCTGTACGCGGACGTGCGGCAGCGCTTCTCGGTCGTCAGCTTCGTCTGGGGGCCGGGCCAGGCCACGCCGGTCCACGATCACACCGTATGGGGCTTGATCGGCGTGCTGCGCGGCGCGGAACTCGCGACGCCGTACGCGCGCGACGCCGGCGGCGCATTGCGGCAGAATGGCGACGACGTGCGGCTCGAACGCGGCGACGTCGAGGCGGTGTCGCCCACGATCGGCGACATCCATCGCGTGCGCAACGCGTTCGACGACCGCGTGTCGATCAGCATTCACGTGTACGGCGCGAACATCGGCGCGGTCCATCGCTCGACGTATCCGCCGGACGCGCCGCCGAAGCATTTCATCTCGGGTTATTCGAACGACGTGATCCCGAACCTGTGGGACCTCAGCAAGGAACGCATTCAGTGACAGTGAAGAAGTCATTTCCGGCGCGCAGTTACGCCGACGTGCGCGCGGCGCTGCTCGCGAAGCGCGAGATCGCGCTGCTCGACGTGCGCGAAGAAGATCCGCACGCGCAATGCCATCCGCTCTTCGCGGCGAACTTCCCGCTCGCGCGGATCGAACTCGACGCGTATGCGCGGCTGCCGCGCCGCGACGTGCCGATCGTGCTGCTCGACGCGGGCGAAGGGTTTGCCGCGCGCGCGGCCGAACGGTTCGACGCGCTCGGCTATACCGACGTCGCGCTGCTCGAAGACGGCCTCGACGGCTGGATACGCGCGGGCGGCGAAGTGTTCCGCGACGTGAACGTGCCGAGCAAGGCGTTCGGCGAGTTCGTCGAGGCGCAGCGGCATACGCCGTCGCTGTCGGCGGAGTCGGTCGATGCGCTGCTGAAGAGCGGCGACGACGTGGTCGTGCTCGACGCGCGCCGCTTCGACGAATACCAGACGATGAACATTCCGGGCAGCATCAGCGTGCCCGGTGCGGAACTGGTGCTGCGCGCCCGCGCGCTCGCGCCGAACCCGGCAACGCGCGTGATCGTGAACTGCGCGGGCCGCACGCGCAGCATCATCGGCACGCAGTCGCTGGTGAACGCGGGGCTGCCGAACCCGGTCGCCGCGCTGCGCAACGGCACGATCGGCTGGACGCTCGCCGGGCAGACGCTCGAACACGGCAGCGGCCGGCAGTTCGACCCGCACGCGGGCCGCGACGCGGCCACGCTCGACACGTCGCGCCACGCGGCGGCCACGCTCGCGGACCGCGCGGGCGTGGGCCGCACGACGCTCGCCGAGGCCGCGCGCTGGGCCGCCGATCCGGCGCGCACGACCTATCGCTTCGACGTGCGCACGCCCGCCGAATACGAACGCGCACACGCGCCGGGTTTTCGCGGCGCGCCGGGCGGCCAGCTCGTACAGGAAACCGAAATGTTCGCGCCGGTGCGCGGCGCGCGCGTCGTGCTGTTCGACGACGACGGCGTGCGCGCGAACATGACCGCGTCGTGGCTCGCGCAGATGAACGTCGACACCTATGTGGTCGAGCACGCGTCGGCCGACGACCTGACCGAAACCGGCCCGTCGCCCGGCGACAAGCCGGCCGCACCGCCGTCCGACACGATCGAACCGCACGCGCTCGCCGCGCTGCTCGACGATCCGGCGAGCGGCACCGTCGTGCTCGATTTCACGACGAGCGCGAATCACGTGAAGGCGCACATTCCGGGCGCTCACTGGGTGCTGCGCTCGCGGCTCGCGCCGGCGTACGACGACCTGCGCGCGCTGCCCGATGCGAAGCGCTACGTCGTCACCTGCGGCAGCAGCGCGCTCGCCGCGTATGCCGCGCCCGAGGTCGCCGCGCTGACCGGCAAGCCGGTGCAACTGCTCGAAGGCGGCACCGCCGCGTGGGTCCGCGCGGGACTGCCGGTCGAGAGCGGCGACACGCGGCTCGCGTCGCCGCGCATCGACCGCTACCGGCGTCCGTATGAAGGCACCGACAATGCGCGCGAAGCGATGAACGCGTATCTGGAATGGGAATACGGCCTCGTCGCGCAGCTTGAACGCGACGGCACGCATGGGTTCTTCGTGATCTGAACGCACGCGGCGTTCGCAGCTTCGACGCGAACGCCGCTGTCCATCGCAGCGCGGCTACGCCGCGCGTGCGAGTCTTGCCGCGTCGAACTGCTGCGCGACGCTGTCCGCGAGCACCGAGATCGCGGTTTGCATCCGGCCCGGCGCACGCGGATGCACGATCCATACCGTGATTTCAGGCCTGAAATCGCTGACCTGCACGACGTCGAGCCGCGCCGCATGTGGGCTCGCCTGCAACAGCGGCAACGGCACTAGCCCGAGGCCAACGCCGTCCGCAACGAGCCCGAGTTGCAATTCGGTGCCGAGCGTTTCGAGGTTCAGCTTCAGCGTATGGCCCTGCCCCGCCAGCGCGTGCTGCAACCCCGCGCGAAAACCGCAGCCGTCCGGGTTCAGCACCCAGCCCAGCGACTGGCATTCCGCGAGCGTATGCGGCCGCTTCTTCAACGCGCCCTTGCGCGCGACCACCGCGAGTTTCAGCGTGCCAAGCGATGCGCCCGCGAGCGCATCGGGCAACGCGCGGTTGGCCGGCAGCAGCACCGCCGCGGCGTCGAGTTCGCCGTCCCCGACCTTTTGCAGCAGCGGCCCGCCCCACCCGGTCGATACGCGCGCATGCAGATCGGGATGCGCTTTGCGCAGCGCCTGCAACGCACCGGGCAGCGCGACGTCCGCGACGGTCTGCGCGACGCCGATCCGCAGCACGCCCGCGAGCGAGGCATCGTCGGTCACGAGATGCAGCAGCGCATCGACTTCGCGCACGATCGCGCGACACTGCTCGTAGACGACGCGACCCATCGGCGTCGCCTTCAGCGGCCGCGTATTGCGGTCGAACAGTTCGACGCCGAGCGTCTCCTCGAAGTTCTGGATGCGCCGCGTGACGGCCGGCTGCGTCAGTTGCAGCGACTCCGCCGCGTGACTCAGCGACGGACTCTGCACGACGGCGACGAACGCCTCGATCTCATCGAGTTTCATCGGGCTGGTTTCACTCCACAAAAGAAAACGACGCGGCACGCAGCCTTGTCGGATGCCTAAGCTTATCGTCACCGGACGCGTGTCTTCAAGCGCATTCGATACATCTCGCCCGAGGCGCGCGCATTTTCCATCCGCATATTTGCAACGAAGAACAATGCGTTTGCGTTATGACGGGGCCGTCCGTATCGTGTCCGTTCCGATGCGACCACCGACTTCCTCCATGCGCCGTTCACTTCTTCGCCTGCTGCACGCCACGCTGTTCGCCCTGCCCCTCGCGGCCCACGCCGAAACGACGCTGAAGGTCGGCGACCAGCAGTTGCAGACGCGCGGCGTGCTCGAAGCATCCGGTCAACTCAAGGACGTGCCGTACCGGATCGAATGGTTCAACTTCCCGGCCGCGCAGCCGCTCGGCGAAGCGTTGAATGCCGGCGCGATCGACATCGGCGGTCTCGGCGACGCGCCGCTGATCTTCGCGTATGCGGCCGGCGCGAAGGTGCGCGCGGTGTCCGCGACGCGCTCGACGCCGGTCGATCTCGCGATCGTCGTGCCGCAGGATTCGCCGATCCACAACGCCGCCGACCTGAAGGGCAAGCGCATCGCGACGACGCGCGGCTCGATCGGCCACTACCTCGCGGTCGCGACGCTCGAACGCGCGAACATCAAGCTGACCGACGTGTCGTGGCACTACATGCAGCCGGCCGATGCGAAGGCCGCGCTCGCGTCCGGCACCGTCGATGCGTGGTCCACGTGGGACCCGTACGTCGCGCTCTCGGAAGCGCGCGATCACGACCGCAGCATCGCGAACGGCGTCGGTCTGTCGTCGGGCCTCAGCTTCGAAGCGGCGACCGACGACTCGATCCGCGCGAAACGCGCGGAAATCGCGGACTTTCTGAAGCGCGTCGCCGCGGGCCAGCGCTGGGCGCTCGCGCATCCGGACGAAGTCGCGGCGATCCAGTCGCGCGTGACCGGCCTGCCGCCCGACGTGCTGAAGACCGTCTATCAGCGCGCGCAACTGCATCCGGTGCCGATCGACGACGGCCTGATCGCGGAGCAGCAAAAGACCGCCGACCTCTATCACCGCGCGGACGTAATCAAAACGAGGCTCGACGTGACGCCGAGCTTCGACAAGCAGTTCTCGCAGGCCGCGCAGTGACGCGGCGCACGCAGCGCAAACGGATACCCCGATGACCCGCCGACACCCCGATCACACGCTCGACGACGTCGAACGCGACGCCGAAGCCCTCGCCGCGCTGCGCGACCTCGACAGCGCCGACGCGCAACGCTGGCTCGCCGCGCTGACAACCGGCTTCGCGGCGGGCGCGGCCGAACTCGACGCCGGCCCGCATTTCCCGCACGGCAATCTCGCGAGGCTGCGCCGCGCGGGCCTGCTGTCGCTGACGGTGCCGCGCGCACTCGGCGGCCACGAAGCGACGTTGCCGCAAACGCTGAACGTGATCCGCGCGGTCGCGCGCGGCGAGCCGTCCACCGCGCTGATCCTCGTGATGCAGTGCCTGTATCACCTGCGTTTGCAGGCGAATCCGAACTGGCCCGCGCATCTGAAAGAGCGGCTCGCGAAAGACGCGGTCGAACGCGGCGCGCTGATCAACTCGCTGCGCGTCGAGCCGGAACTCGGCTCGCCGTCGCGCGGCGGCCTGCCCGCGACGGTCGGCGCGCGCGACGGCGGCCACTGGACGCTGAACGGCCGCAAGCTGTATTCGACCGGCAGCCCCGGCCTCACCTGGTTCGCGGTGTGGGGCCGCACCGATGAGGCATCGCCGCGCGTCGGCACATGGCTCGTCCATCGCGACACGCCGGGCATCCGGTTCGGCGCGCCGTGGAATCATCTCGGGATGCGCGCGACCGGTAGCCACGAAGTGATCTTCGAGAACGTGCGCGTGCCGTTCGATCAGGCCGTCGATCTGCAGCCGCCCGGCCCGAACACCGGCATGGACCCGGCCACGTCGCTGTGGATGAACGTGCTGGTGCCGTCGATCTATGACGGCGTCGCACGCGCCGCGCGCGACTGGTTCGTGCAATGGGCCGCGTCGCGCGTGCCGTCCGGCCTGAACGCGCCGCTGTCGAGCCTCGACGGTTTTCAGCAGACGGCCGGCCGCATCGAATCGCTGCTGCTGAACAACCGCGTGCTGCTCGATGCGGGCGCGGCGGGCCAGTTGACGACGGCCGAAGCGCCGGCGATCAAGTACCTCGTCAGCCGCAACGCGATCGAAGCCGTCGAACTCGCGCTCGAAGCGAGCAGCAACCCCGGCCTGAGCCGCGACAACCCGCTTGAGCGCCACTACCGCGACGTGCTGTGCGCGCGCATCCATACCCCGCAGAACGACACCGTGCTCGGCAATCTCGGGCACGCCGCCTACGCCGCGCGATGAGCGCACGGCCATTCACGAACAACGAGGAGCCCCGACGATGAGCGTCGAATTCATCGGCTACGTCAGCCATCAGGAATCGAGCGAGATCCATCTGCCGCACGGACCGGCGGTGAACCCGTCGTACATCGCGTCGGTCGCGCACGCGCACGAATACGGCGGTTTCGACCGCGTGCTGATCGCGCATTCGAGCGCGTCGCCGGACGGCTTCCAGATCGCGTCGTTCGTCGCGCAACAGACGAAGCGGCTCGGCATCCTGCTCGCGCATCGTCCCGGTTTCGTCGCGCCGACACTTGCCGCACGGCAATTCGCGACGCTCGACCACTTCAGCGAGGGACGCGTCGCGGTGCACGTCATCTCCGGCGGCGACGATACCGAGCAGCAGCGCGACGGCGATTATCTGAGCCACAACGACCGCTATCGCCGCACCGACGAATATCTCGACGTCGTGAAGCGCGCGTGGACCAGCGACGCGCCGTTCGATCACGAAGGCGAGTTCTATCGCGTGAGCGGCCATCGCTCGCAGGTGCGCCCGCTGCAAAAGCCGCATCTGCCGGTGTATTTCGGCGGCTCGTCCGAGGCGGCGATCGAGGTCGCCGGCAAACACGCGGACGTGTACGCGTTGTGGGGCGAATCGCTCGCGGCGGTGAAGGAGACGATCGCGAAGGTCCGCGCGGCCGCCGCGAAACACGGCCGCGAGCGGCACATCCGCTTCAGCCTGTCGCTGCGCCCGATCCTCGCGTCCACCGAGGAAGCCGCGTGGGCGCGCGCCGAATCGATCCTCGCTCGCGCGAAGGACGTGGTCGCACAGTCGCCGAACTTCACGCGCCGCCCGAAGGACCCGAAGAACGTCGGTTCGCAGCGGCTGCTTGCGGAGGCCGAAAAAGGCAACGTCGTCGATACGCGGCTGTGGACCGGCATCGCGGCGCTCACGCGCGCGGCCGGCAACTCGACGTCGCTCGTCGGCACGCCGCGGCAGGTCGCGGACGCGCTGGTCGAATACCACCGGCTCGGCGTGACGACGTTCCTGATCCGCGGCTTCGATCCGCTCGAAGACGCGCTCGCGTATGGCCGCGACCTGCTGCCGCTCGTGCGCGACGCGATCGACGGCGGCCACGCGCGCGCCGCCGCGGCGTGACATCCCGCGCCGGCCGCATCAACGCTACGTTATGCGTATCGCTTCGATGGATAGCTGAAACCTTCAGTTAGCCGACGGCTTACGGGTTGCTACGATGGCCGCCTCGATCATTCCGACGCTACAGAGGCAACCCATGACGTTCCTGACCCGACGGGCCTTCACGCGCATCGCGCTCGCTTCGCTTCTCGCCGCAGCCGGCGTGTCGGCGCACGCCGAGGACGCCGCGCCGGTCGCGCTGCGCATCGGCTATCAGAAGTCGTCGACGCTGATTACGCTGCTGAAAGCGCAAGGCACGCTCGAAAAGGCGCTCGCGCCGCTCGGCGTGCGCGTGTCGTGGAACGAGTTCACGAGCGGCCTGCCGCTGACCGAGGCGCTGAACGCGAACGCCGTCGATTTCAGCGCGGACGTCGCGGACACGGTGCCGGTGTTCGCGCAGGCCGCCAACGCGAATTTCGTGTACGTCGCGCAGGAAGCGCCGTCGCCGGGCGCGCAGGCGATCATCGTGAAAGGCGACGGCCCGCTGCACACGCTGGCCGATCTGAAAGGAAAACGCATTGCAGTGACGAAGGCCGCCGGCAGCCATTACCTGTTGCTCGCCGCGCTGGCGAAGGCCGGCATCGCGCCCGCCGACGTGAAGATCAGTTACCTGAGCCCGGCCGACGGCCGCGCCGCGTTCGAGCGCGGCAGCGTCGATGCGTGGGTCACGTGGGACCCGTATGTCGCGTCCGTCGATCGGGAACAGGGCGTGCGGATTCTCGCGGACGGCAACGGGATCGCGTCGTATCAGCGTTATTACCTCGCGTCGAGCCGCTTTGCGGCCGCGCATCCCGACGTGATCCGCAAGGTGTTCGAGCAGCTTTCGCAGGAAGGCGAATGGGTGCGCGCGCATCCGCAGGACGCCGCGAAGATTCTCGCGCCGATCTGGGGCCTCGATGCGCAGACCATCGAACGCGCGAACGGCCGCCGCAGTTATCAGGTCCGCGCGGTCACCGCGCGTTATTTCGGAGAACAGCAGACGATCGCCGACACGTTCTTCAGTGCGGGACTGCTTCCTGCTCGGGTGCAGACCAGCGACGCACAACGCTGGGACTTCGACGCGAAACGCGCGTCACCGGTCGGCCCCGCGTCGTGAGCCGCGCACTGGCCTTGCGGAATCGAAAGCTCATCGGCATAAAAATAATCCACTTTATTCCACGCGAATATTGAGCGAATAAATTCGCCGAGGGTCCGTGCGAGCATTTTTAACGACGGCGCCGCCGCGCGCCGTGCTCCACTGAACGAGGCCCTTCGTGAATTTCGCTTACCGTCTGCTTGCGGCGTCCGCTGCCGCATCCGCGTTGCTCATGCCCTGCGCGTTCGCGCAGACCCCGCTCAACTACACGACGTCCTGGATCGGCAACAGCTTCGGTTACGGCGACGGCAAGTGGATGCAGCTCGACGTCGAGGCGATCGCGGTCGCGCCCGACGGCACCGTCTACACGAACGCGCCGTGGGACGAAAGCGGCAGCGAGATCGGCGTCTACGCGCGCGGCGACAAGCTCGCGGTCGGCGGCAACACGCACGGCTGGGGCGCGGCCGGCGGCGACGCGATCGCGGTGAACAGCACCTACGTGTACGCGGCGATGTCGATCGGCAACCAGAACAACACGCTGCGCGGCAGCGACTATTCGCCGGCCGGCAGCACGTGGTTCGGCGTGACGCGGCGGTTGCGCTCGAACGTCGCGAAAGGCGCGCCGTTCGCGGGCGGCATCGGCAACAGCGCGAACGTGACGAAGAACAGCTTCCTGCGCGTGACGGTCGCGCCGAGCGCCGCCGACGCCGCGGTGCGCGGCCTCGCGGCGACCGACACCGAACTGTACGTCGCCGATACGTACGACAACCAGATCGTCGTGTACGACGCGCAGACGATGCGCCAGTTGCGGTCGTGGGCGGTGCCGTCGCCGGGCCGCATCGCGATCGACTCCGATTCGACGTTGTGGGTCGTGCAGGGGATGCAAAGCCCCACCGGCCCGACGGTCGCGCACTACGACCCGAACGGCGCGGCACTGCCCGGCGCACCCGCGCTGCCCGCCGGCACGATGCCGGCCGACGTCGCGATCGCGCCGTCGGGCCAGCTCGCGATCGCGGACGATGGCGCGCAGCAGTTGATCCTGCTGTACAACAAGTCCGCGAGCGGACAGACGCAGCTGGCGTCGACGCTCGGCACGCGCGACGGCATCTTCCACACGGTAAAGGGCGTGCCGGGCGACTGGCGCTTCAACGGCATCACCGGCATCGGCTTCGATCAGGCCGGCAACCTGTATGTCGCGCAGAACGGCCAGGGGCTGCGGCCGTTCGGCTCGTCGCTGGTCGGCCAAGGCGCGGTACTCGAAGCGTATCGCGGCCTCACGCGCGCGTCGATGTGGCGGCTGTACGGGCTCACGTTCGTCGATGCGGCCGCCTTCGATCCCGCCTCCACCGCGAACGTCTACACCGGCTCGAAGCTCTTCACGCTCGACTACCGGCAATCGGCCGGCAAGGAATGGAGTTATGCGGCGTTCACGCTCGACCGCTTCGATTATCCCGACGACCCGGCCTTCCATATGGCGCGCGGCGTGCGCGGCTCGCCGATGGTGCGCCGCTTCAACGGCGGGCTGTTCCTCTACACGCTCGACGAATACGCGCACTACCTGAACGTGTATCGCTTCTCGCCTTCGACCGAGGGCGACGTCGCGATACCGGCCGGCCTGTTCGCGCAGAACCCGCTGCCCGGCAACTGGCCGCAGGGCCAGCCGACCTACGGCGAATGGATGTGGCGCGACGCGAACGGCGACGGCCGCGTGAACGCCGCCGAGATCACGTCGAATCCGTCGACCGGCTCGACGGTCGGCGACGGCTACTGGTGGGTCGATGCGCCAGGCAACGTGTGGCTCGCGACGCCGAAGTCCGGCATCCGCGAAATGCCGTTGCAAGGGCTCGACGCGCACGGCAATCCGCAATACACGTATGCGTCCGCGCGAATGTTCCCGATGCCCGCGCCGTTCACGCGGATCGCGCGGATCGTCTACGACGCGGCCAGCGACACGATGTACGTGACCGGCTTCACCGCCGCGATCCCGTGGGACTCGACGCACTGGAAGGAAGCGGGGCCGGTGCTCGCGCGCTACGATCACTGGTCCGCCGGCACGCTAACGCCGACGTACACGGTGTCGCTGCCGTGGAATACGACGGGCAACCCGCAGGTGACGACGGTCGGCATCGCGGTCGCCGGCAACTACGTGTTCATCGCGGAACTCTATACGCAGCGCATCGACGTGTACGACGCGCGCAACGGCCAGTACGTCGGCGCGATGACGCCGGGCGCGAGCGTCGGCAACACGTCCGGCTGGGTGGACATCTACATGGGGATCAGCGCCGCGCAGCGCGACACCGGCGAATACGTGGTGCTGGTCGAGGACGACGCGCGCGCGAAGATCCTGATGTATCGGTGGACGCCGGGGCAGTGAGCGCGTCGCTCGCGAGCGGGTCTCACAGGAGGCGGCCCGCTCGCGAAGCGCCATTCAAGCGCGACTTCGCTTCAGGCATCGCCTCACAGCAGCCACTCGATCGGCAGGATCGAGAAGAACCACACGCCGACGCGCATCGTCCACGTCGTGTTCGGCTCGGTGTCGTAGCGGATCGTCTGGTCGCCGCTGCGGCCGATCCAGTACAGGCGGCCGTTGTCGTCGAGCTTCACTTCGTACGCGAGTTGCGGCGCGACCTTCCAGAACGCCTCCTCGATCCGTTTCGCGAGCGTCGGGCTGTCGATCACGAAGCCCAGTTCGGTGTTCAGGTTCGCGGAGCGCGGATCGAAGTTCAGCGAGCCGACGAACACGCGTTCGCCGTCCACCGCGAAGGTCTTCGCATGCAGGCTCGAACCGGAACTGCCGAACGAGCCGATCTTCTCGTCGCGCTTGCCGGGCGCGCCCAGCTGCCGCTTCATCTCGTACAGCTCGACGCCCGCGCGCAGCAGGTCCGGCCGCCGCCGCGCGTAACCCGAATGCACCGGCGCGACGTCGGTCGCTTCGAGCGAGTTCGTCAGCACGCGCACCGTCACGCCGCTCTTCGCGAGGCCGGTGAAGTACGCGGTGCCGTCTTCGGCCGGCACGAAATACGGCGACACGAGGTCGAGTTCGCGCGACGGCCGGCCGACGACCGCCTGAAGCTGCGGCAGGATCTTCGATTCCTTCGGCGCGAGACCGAGCCCCTTCGCCGGGTCGTCGCTGACCATCTGCGTATGCGCCCATTCGAACGGCAGCGTGCCGTCGAGCAGCAGCCGCACGTCGGGCGTGTTGCGGATCGCGTCGATGTACGCGACCGCCGCCGGGTCGGTCCGGATCGCCTGCGCGCGTCGCGCCAGCACGTCGAGGTCGCCGGGCGCGGCCGGCGCGATGATGCGGTCCGCCGGATACGCGGACGCGCTCGCCCAGTAGCGGTCGAAGTCATGCGCGGTGTCCGATGCGATCGGACCGACGGCGAGCACGTCGAGGTCCGCGAACACGACGCCGTCGGTCGCGTCGAAGTATTCGTCGCCGATGTTGCGGCCGCCGACGATCGTCGCGGTGCTGTCCGCGGTGAACGACTTGTTGTGCATCCGCCGGTTCGCGCGCGAGAAGTCGGTGATGAAACCGAGCATCTTCGGCCGCCGCACGACGAACGGATTGAACAGCCGCACCTCGATGTCCGGATGCGCGTCGAGCGCCGCGAGCGTGCTGTCGAGGCTCGACGGGATGCCGTTGTCGTCGAGCAGCAGCCGCACGCGCACGCCGCGATCGGCGGCCTCGTGCAGCGCTTCGAGCAGCAGCGTGCCGGTCAGGTCGTTGCGCCAGATGTAGTACTGCACGTCGAGCGTGCGCTGCGCGGCGCCCGCGAGGTCCATCCGCGCGGCGAACGCGGCGCGCGCATCCGCGAGCGGGTCGATGCCGCTCTGCCCCGGATGCCGCGCGAGCCGGTCCGCGACGGACTTCGCGAGCGGCGTGGACTGCGCGTCGGCGGGCGTCAGCGCGACCGACTGCGTGCGGTTGTCGCGCGGCGGCAGCGCGCAGCCGGCCAGCAGCGCCGCGATCAGCGGCAACGCGGCGGCAAGCCGGGCGTTGCGCCGCGAACGGATGAACCGAACCTCGTGCAGACGCTGCATGGGAATCCCGCTTGACGGACGGGCGGACGCGAACGGCGGCCGGCCTGCCACTCGATGGGTGAGGGGCATCGTAACCGAAAGCGCTTGAGCGCGGCAACAAACGGGCATCGGCGCGAAACGCGCCATGCGGCGGTCGGGCGGCGCGCTGCATTGCAGCGTCGTATCCGGGCCCGGCTGGCCGGTTGCGCGTGATGCGCAGGCAAGCGGTCGCCTGTACAGCGATGCGGTTCGCGTCGCGACGACCGTGGCGGCCGTGAAGCCCCGCTCAGAACCGCTCGATCGCGCCCAGTTGAACGCCCCGCACCGGCGCACCCGGATACGCGGGCGGCAGCCCGACGACGTTCACGCCGCGCAGCGTGAACTCCGCATCCGCGCGATTGCGCAGGATGCCCGCGCTCGCATACAGCAGCAGCCGGCGCGACACGTCGTATTCGCACGCGGCGCTGAACTGGTCCGCGTCGTTGTCGCCGCCCGAGCGGTCGCGCATGTACGTGTAGCCGAGCGACGCGCGAAAGCGCGGCGTCACCGCATAACGCGCCGACACCGCCAGCCCGTCGTCGTGATAACGCGGCGAGCCGCCGTCGCCGTTGAAGTACGAAACGAAACCGGTCACCTGCCCCACGCGATACGACAGGCCGCCGAGATTCGCGCGCAGCGCGCCCGCGTCGTTCGTCTGCTGGTGCGCGTACAGCACGCTGAAACCGCCGCGCCGATAGCTGAACGTCTCGAAATGGCCGGCGAGCCCGTTGGCCGACGTGCCGTCGCGCAGCGACACCATGATCGTCGACGTGAAGCCGTGGATGTCCGGCGACAGCCACGTGATCGCGTTGCTCACGTACGGCGTGATCTTCGACAGGTTGTTGAGGCCGGACGCGATCGTGCCCGCGCCGAACGCATCCAGTTGCCCCTTGAACGGAATGTAGATCGGCGAATACTGCCGGCCCATCCGCAGTTCGCCCCACGGCGCGCCGATGCCGATCCACGCCTGGCGGCTGAACAGCGTGCCGGCGGTCGAGAACGTGCCGTCCGCCGAACTGAAGCCGTTTTCGAGGTCGAACAGGATGCGCGTGTCCGGGCCGATCTGCTCGGAACCGCGCAGGCCGATCCGCGAGCCGCGATACGCGCCGGAATCCAGCCGCGGCGTCCACGTCGAGCCGGGGTTCGTCACTTCGATGCTGGTGTCGATCACGCCGTACAGCGCGACCGAGCTTTGCGCATGGGCCGGCCGCGCGGGCGTGCACAGCGCGAGCAGCATGGCGAGCGGCGCGACGATCGACAGCGGCCGCGCGCGGCGGGGAGCGACGGTATCGAAGTGCATGAAGGCCCGGTGATCGTGGTCAGGGGCTGCCGACGTCGCGAGGCGCGAGGTCTTGCGGCGACGGCGGCAAATCGTGCCTATCGTACCGGCTTGCGGCCGTCGAAGGGAACCGGGCCGATGCCGATTGAACATTCGCGCCGCCGGGTGTGGGCTTCCTGGCGTGGGCTTCCCGGCGTGGGCCGCGGCTTACGAAACCGTTGCGGCCAGCACCATCCTGCCCGACGCGCGCTCGCGCAGGAAACGGATCGCGCTGAACGCCGTCAGCGCGGACGTCTTCGGATTCTGCGCGAACGGGCTCGCGGCGATCTCGACGCATAACGCTCCGAATGCGCCGCGCGCGCGGACGGTATGCGTATTGCGCGTGGCCGCCGGGTCGGCGAGGAGCCGCACGCGGGTCCGCTCGAAGCCGACGCCCGCGAGCGCCACGGCGGCCGCGACGTTCGCGTTCTTCGGATAGAGGCGCGCGGTGTCGCGCGCAGTGCCGTCGAAGATCGTCGTCGCATCGCGGATGCCATCGAGCATCCCCGCCGCGTCGGCCGGCGTGCCGCGCCACGCGTCGACCGGCTTGCGGCCGACGTACAGCACGTCGTCGAGGCCGCCGGCCGCCGCCGCCGCGAGCGCGTCCAGCCCGCCGACCGCGCCTGACAGCAGCGACGCACGCACGTTGCCGTGCGCGGCCGCGGCATCGCATGCGTCGCGCAGCGCATCGTCGGCGAACGCGCCGATCGACACGATCGCGCATTCGACGCCGCTGCGCAGCAGCGGAATCACGTGCTCGCCGATCGCGCAATGACCCGCGCATTCGACGGCGAGTTGCGGCACGCGCGGCAGATCGCCGATGCGGCTCGCGACCGCGATCGCCGGGCCGACCTTGCGCGCGACGTCCATGACGCTGCGCGGCGACACGACGATCTGGTCGATCGCGATCGCCGGGTCTGCCGGGTCCGAGGCGAACGCGTCGAACACCGTCGAGCCGATCGCGCCGAAACCGATCAGCGTCACGCGCAACGGCGCGCTTCGTCGCATGTTGCGGCCGCTTTCGTTTGCCGGGTCAGTCATCCAGAGCGTTTGCAAGAGAGATCAGAAGAAGTGATGCATGCCGACGCGAAACGCCATCTGGTTCGCGCCCGACGACGGCACGAGCAGCGGGATCGCCGCGTTGCCGTTGCCGTTCGCGTGCTGCCACGCGACCTGCGCATACACCGTCGTGCGCACCGACAGCAGATACATGTCGCCGACGCCGAGTTCCGCGTAACGCGTGCCGGTCAGCCACGACAGATGGCCGCCGACGTTCACCGTGTTCGCGACGCTGGTATGCACGTCCGCGCCTGCCTCGACGGTGCGCATGCGGCCCGAGCCGGTATCGGTGCTCAGGTTCACCTGGGTCAGCATCCCGTGCAGATCGACCTTCTGCCCGAACGAATACAGCGCGGACACCCCGCCGATGTCCTGCGTCCGCGCGTTGAACACCGCGCCGCCGGTCAGCGACTGGCCGAGAAAACTCGTGTAGCCGAGCTTCGAGCCGACGTCGATCGCATGATGCCGCCAGCTGCTGTACACCGCCGACGCGCGGAACGGCCCGTTGCGGTACGACACGTCCGTGCTGATCACGCGGCCCGGCTGCGTCGTCGTGTCGTCGAAGCCGTAGATCGCGCTGGCCGTGAAGCCGCCGACGGTCGGTGTCGTATAACGAACCGAGTTGTTGATCGAGTCGCCGATGATCCCGATGTTGTCGAGATTCGCCGGGTGAAACAGATAAAACGTGTACTGGATGCTGCCGTTCGAATTGAGCCGCAGCGCCTCGGTCGTCAGGTCGAGCTGGCGGCCCATCGTCAGCGCGCCGTAGCGCGGCGACGACAGCCCGACCCACGCGAAGTGGCTGAACGCCTCGTTCGCGATCGTGCCCGCGCCGGTATTCGACAGGAACCCGTCCTGCAACGCGAATACCGCCTTCAACTGGTTGCCGAGGTCCTCGGAGCCGCGCAGCCCGAAGAAGTCCGGCACCGCGACCGGCCCGGCCAGCGCGGAACCGCTGCCCTTCGCGTTCGTGTTGTACGTGACCCCTTCGTCGATGCTGCCATACAGCGTGACGCTGCCCTGCGCATGAGCGGCGGCAACGAACGATGCGCAGACGAGCGCCGCAATCGCGGATTTTTTCATCTGTAGTTATCCTTCTTATTATGGGTGCGAGAATGGTTCGATGCGGCCCGCCGCGGCAGCGAACCCAACGCTCGCGGCCGCGGCGGGCTTGCGGCGGCGCTCAGCCGGCCTTCACGCGCAGGCCCCGCGCTTCGAGGAGCGGCAGCACGTTCTGCGCGAAGAATTCGAGTTCCGGCGCGTAGTCGTAGAAGCCGATCTGCACGCCGTCTACGCCGGCTTCGTGCAGATTCTGCAACGCATCCGCGACGTCGTTCGGGTCGCCGACGATCTGCACGTGGCCGCCGAGAATCCGGTCGGCCGGCACGTGCTCCTTCCAGCCCTGCGCGTCGCCTGCGTTGTGGCGCGCGGTGTACGCGCGGATCGACTCGTAGTCGGCATGCGCGACGATCGCGTCGCGATACGCGAACGCCTCTTCGCGCGTCGGCTTGCAGATCACCATCGGGAACAGGATCACCTTCGGCGAGCGGCCGGTGCCTGCATAGGGCGCGCGAATCCGCTGCACGTGGTCCGGCATCGCTTCGATCGCGCGTTCGAACACCGCGCCCGCCGGGCTCGACGTAAACACGATGTCCGAATGCTTCGCCGCGTATTCGTAACCCGCCTGCGACGCGCTCGCTGACACCATGATCGGCCGCCCGTAACGCGGCCGCGGCGACACGTAGGCGCCTTCGAGCTGATAGAACCGCCCGTCGTGCGTGACGTTGTCGCTGCCGTCCCACAGCGCCTCCATCACCGACACGAATTCGTCCGCGCGGTCGTAACGTTCGTCGTGCGCGATGCGCTTCATCCCGAACATCAGCGGCTCGGCCGCGTCGTAGCCGGTCACGATGTTGAGCCCGAACTTGCCGCCCGAGATATGATCGGCGGTCGCCGCGAACCGCGCGAGATGCAGCGGATGCCAGTTGCCGTACAGGATGTGGACGGTCGAGATCGTGATGAGCCGCGTCGTCACCGCGCTCAGCGCGACGGTGGACATGAACGGGTCGAGAAAATTCTCGCGGTAGTGCGCGGCGCCGCCGAAGCCGCCCTTCGGCGCCCACTGCTGCAAACCGAACACGAAGTCGAACCCGTGCGACTCCGCGCGCAGCGCGAGCGCGCGGTTGTAGTCGAACGACCAGTCGGTGCCGCGCGGATAGGTGGACTGCGAAAAGCCGCCGGTCTGCGTCGGCAGGAACAGGCCGAGCATCAGCGGCTGGCGGCCCGCGCGCGACAGCGGGCTGTCCGGATCGTCGAGCGGGCCGCGCAGTCCGGTCGCGCGGTTAACGGTTTCGGTAGACATGATTCGATCGATACACAGGTAAGTTGATTCGGGAGCCGCGGCGCGCTGCGTGACGCGGCGAACGGAATGGACGCGTTCAGTCCGGCAGCCCCTTGCCGCGCGTCTCGGGCAGGAACAGCACCGCGACCACGCCGAGCAGGTAGATCGGCGCGAACCACAGCGCGACCTTGCCGAAACCGCCGAGCGCGGCGGCCAGCGTGCCGGCCACGATCGCGCCCGCCATCGCGAGATAACGTGCGCCGGAGAACACGATGCTGATCGCGGTCGCGCGGATGCGGGTCGGGAAGAGTTCCGGCGTATGGATCGCGTACCAGCTGTACAGGCCGCCGGTGAAGAAGCCGGACACCAGCTGCGCGATCGTCACCGCCCGCGCGGAGCCGAGGCCCACGAACACGAACGGCACGATCAGCAGCGAGCCGAGCAGATAGACGATCGTCGTCGGCCGACGTCCCCACGCTTCCGCGAGGAAGCCCATCGCGATGCAGCCGACGATCTCGCCGAAGTTGTACAGCGCGCCGGCCCAGCCGGCGAGCGACGCCGCCTCGCGCGGATCGTGCGCGAGGCTGCCGACGAAGGTCGGCAGGAACGACGTGACCGCCCACCAGCCGCCGGTGATCGAGATCGACACGACGAGCGCGCCGACCAGATGACGCCGCACCTGCGGCTCTCCGAACAGCGCGAACGGCTTCACGTCGTGGCGCGCCTTCGTCCAGCGCGTCGATTCGGGAATCCGCCGGTACACGGCGACGATGACGAGCAGCGGCACGATGCCGAACAGGTACATCCAGCGCCACGACAACCCGAACGTCGAGCCGACGACGATCCACAGCCCCGACACCAGCAGCCCGCCGACCGAAAAACCCGCCTGCAACAGCCCCGCGCCGCGCGTGCGCCACTTCTCCGGCCAGATTTCCTGCAGCAGCGACGTGCCGACGCCCCACTCCGCGCCGATGCCGACGCCGGTCAGGAAACGCGCGAGCGCGAGCCACTGCCACGTGGAAGTCAGCGCCGACGCGGTGGTCGCGACGCTGTACAGCGCGACGCCGAGCAGCATCGTCTTGCGGCGGCCGAGCCGGTCGCCCATCACGCCGCCGAGCACGCCGCCGGTGGCCCAGCCCGCGAGCGTGATCGTCACGAGATAACCGAGGTAGCGGGCGAACAGATGCGACACCTCGGGCGGCAGCAGTTCGGCGAGCGCGGGACGGCCGGTGACGAGCAGCACGAACGTGTCGTAGCCGTCCGCGATCCAGAACGTCGTGACGATCGCAAGCACGATCCACGCTTCGCGCGTGACCGACGTGCCGGCTGGCGCCGGCGACTCCCGCAGGGACTGGTTCGCGTACATGATATTTATGGATGACTAAACGGTTCGGGTGACTGGGGTTCAGGAGCCGGCGCTCCGGTCCGGAGCGCCGTGGCGGACTAGAACGCCAGCAGGTTGTCGCGGAAGCGCTCGTGCTCGTACTGCGTGCGCACGACGCCGAGCCGCTGAAGCTCGGGCACGAGCCCGTCGGTGATCTCCGCGATGTAGCGGCGCGTGAGGTCCGGGTCCATCAGCAGGAAACCATCGCCGCCCACTTCGTCGACGATCTCGGACAACCGCGCGGCGACGTCCTGCGCGGTGCCGACGAGGTTCACGTCGGACAGCATCTTGCCGCTGCCGCTGATCTCGCGCAGCGTGCGCCCGGTGTACTGCGCAACGAGCGTCTGGTGTCCGTTCGACTTCAGTTCCGGCAGCGGCTCGTCGAGGTCGAACTGCGAGAAGTCGATGCCGCTCGTGCGCGACAGCGACGCGAGATGCGCTTCGATATGCTTCTCGGCGTCCGCCAGTTGCGCGCGGCGGCGCATCTCCGCGTTCTCGCTCGACTCGTCGACGATCGGCGTGATCAGGAACAACACCTTCACGGTGTCCGGATCGCGTCCCGCCTCGCGCGCCTTCGCGCGGATATCGTCGCGGAACGCCTTCATCGACGCGACGCTGCGCGCGGTGCCGATCACCGTTTCCGCCCAGCGCGCCGCGAACTGCCGGCCGCGCGTCGAGCCGCCCGCCTGGCAGATCACCGGCCGCCCCTGCGGCGAGCGCGGCGCGCCGAGCGGCCCGCGCGAACGGAAATACTGGCCCTCGAAATGCACGGGCCGCACCTTCGACGGGTCCGCGAAAATCTCGTTCTGCTGGTCCATCACGACCGCGTCGGCGTCCCACGACTCCCACAGCTTGATGACCAGGTCGACGTATTCGTCGGCCATGTCGTAACGCTGGTCGTGCGGATACTGCCGGTCGAGGCCGAAGTTCTGCGCGCCGCCGTCGTTGCTGCCGGTCACGAGATTCCAGCCGGCGCGGCCGCGGCTTACGTGGTCGAGCGTGTTGGTGAGGCGCGCGAGCTGGAACGGATGGTATTCGGTCGTCGACAGCGTCGTGACGACGCCGAGCCGCTGCGTCGCCTGAATCAGGAACGACGCGAGCACGGCAGGATCGAGCTTGGGCGAATCGACCGCGTAGCGCAGATAGGTGTCGTGCGAGTTCTGGTACGTGTACGGGATGTTCGACGAATCCTCGATCATCACGTAGTCGAACGCCGCGCGCTCCAGCGCGCGCGACAGGTCGACGAACAGGTCGGGCGAGGTCCAGCCCTTCGGGTTCGGGCCGCCCCACGGCAGGCGCCAGGCCTTCGGGCCGTAGCCGCGGGAGATGAACCATGCGAGGTGAAACGGGGTGCGTGCCATGATTGCTTCGGGTCGGTCGGGTCGAGGGCTAACGGGTTACGGACGGGCCGTCACCGCGACCGAGATCGGGCCGCCGCGCCGCACCGTGTTGTAGATCACGCAGCCGCTGGTGAAGTGGTCGATCAGTTGCTGCGCCTCGTCCTGCGTGACGCCGTGCACCGTCACGTCGATGTGCACGCGCGCGAAACGCGTGCGGTCGTCGGCGTCGCGCACCGAATCGACGGCTGCCGTCGCGTGCCTCACCGTCAGGTTCAGTTCACGCGCCGCCTTCTCGACGCTGCCGAGCGCGCACACGCCGAGTGCGGACAGCAGCAGTTCGGACGGCTCGACGGCCGCCGTGTCGCCGTCGCGCGCCGACGGCGAATCGGAGGCGAAAAGATTGCCGCGGCTTTCCACCAGATAGCGCCCGGTCACGCCAATGGTCGTCGTGGTTGCGCTGCGTTGCTCGCTCATGGGAATGCTTCCTTGCAGTGGGATCGTCAGGGTGTCGTGGCCGTGATTAGATACCCGGCCCCGGAATTGTTCCAGTAACATATTCAGATATGTTTATCTTATAAAAATATGTTCAGCAAGACCTTGTACGACGACAATGCCGTCGGCAAAACGAAACCTGACGCCCGAACTGGCGTAGACTGGCGCCCTTGGAGACCGGCGAAACGCCCGCCCGGCGGGCCGGCGCTGCTTGCGGGCAGGCAGCGCGGAGCGCGTCAACAGCAACGGACGAATGAATGACGAAACGACAAACCCCGCCGGATAATCTCGATACGGACACCGGCCAACTGGCCGAGGCGGACTGGCTGGCCCGTTATGTTCAGACCGACGGCGGCGGCGACCTGGTCAACGGCATCCGCGACCTGATCCGCTCCGGGCGGCTGCAAACCGGCGCGCGGCTGCCGACGGTGCGGATGCTCGCGCCGCTGCTCGGCGTGAGCCCGGCGACGGTCGCCGGCGCATGGTCGCGGCTGCGCGACCTCGGGCTGATCGAGACGCGCCGGCGCGGCGGCACTGTCGTGACCGACCTCGGGCCGCGCGTCGCCGCGCACCCGGCCGCGGCGGACGCGCAATCGTGGGATCTCGCGCAGGGGCTGATCGACTACGCGCTGCTGCCGGACCTGCGCCAGGCGCTGCTGGCCGGGCTCGACGAATCGTCCGTGCATCGCGCGTCGAAGGAACATGCGGTGCCGAGCCTGATCGCGGCGGTCGCGCCGACGTGGCCGTTCCAGCCAGACGCGTGGAGCACCGCCGGCAGCGGCACCGAAGGCACGCTGCTGGCGATCCAGGCGGCAGCCGGCGAGCGCGGCGTGGTCGCGATAGAGTCGCCGACCAGCCCGCGGCTGCTCGACATCTGCGCGACGCTCGGTGTCGAACTGGTCGCGGTGGACTGCGACGAGCGCGGCCCGACGCCCGCGTCGCTGCGCGCGGCGCTCGCGCGCGAGCCGGCCGCGTTCGTCTATCAGCCGCGCGCGCAGGTGCCGCTCGGCCATGCGATCGACGCGGCCCGGCTGTCCGAACTCGCGCGCGAACTGGAGCCGCACCCGGGCACGCAGATCGTCGAGGACGACTTCATCGGCCCGCTATCGCAGGTGGCCGCGCCGAGCATGGGCGCGCTGCTGCCGGAACGCACGCTGCTCGTGCGCGGCTACTGCAACACGTATGGGATCGATCTGCGCACCTGCGTGATCGGCGGGTCGTCGCGGCTGGTGGACAAGGTGCGGCGGCTGCGCAGCTTCGGCGCGGCGATGAACAGCCGGATCCTGCAAGGCGCGCTCGCGTGGCTGCTTCGCGATGAGCGGACCAGCGCGGCGGTCGCGCGCGCGCGGCAGCGTTACGCGAGCCGGCGCTCAGTGCTGCTGAAGCTGTTGCAGGATCGCGGGTTGACCGCGCAGGGTGCGGACGGTCTGAACCTGTGGGTGGCGGTGCCGAACGAGGAAACGGCGATCGTGTCGCTGGCCGCGCACGGCATCTCGGTCGGCAGCGGGCGGCGCTGCCACGTCGGGCCGAAGGCCGGCGAATTCCTGCGCGTGTCCACCGCGCGGCTGCCGGACAATCCCGCCGAGCTCGAACACATCGCCGACTGCTTCGCGGAAGTGCTGACCGCGCAGCGGCCGGACGGGATGATCCTCGGACACGAATGAACGAATGAACGAACGCGCGCCGCGCGGCGGCGCCCGTCAATACCGGTCGAACGCCGCCTGCAACGCGGCCGGATCGTCGGTCTGCGTGAGCGCGAGCATCAGCAGGATGCGGGCCTTCTGCGGCAACTGATCGTCGACCGTGAGCCAGCCGAACGCGCCGTCCGGCTGCGCGCCGTTGCGCACGACCACGCCGCTGCCGGTGCGCGACGCGCGCACCACCCGCAGCCCGCCGCGCGCCGCGTCGCGCAGCGGCCCGATCAGCGATTCCGACACGTTGCCGTTGCCGGTCCCCGCGTAGATGAGCCCGCGCGCGTCCGCCGCGATCGCGTCGATCACGCGGCGGTCGAGCGCGCCGTACGCATGCACGACGTCGACCTTCGGCAGCGCGTCGAGCGCATCGGCCGACCACGGCGTATCGAGCGTATGCGGCCGCGCCGGCCGGCGGTAATAACGCGGCACGCCTTCCACCACGTAACCGAGCGGGCCATACGGCGAGCCGAACGCTTCGAGCTTGAAGCTGTTGCGCTTCGCGACGTCGCGCGCGGTGTGAATCTCGTCGTTCACGACGACCAGCGCGCCGAGCCCGCGCGATGCCGGGTCCGCGGCGACCGCGAGCGCGTCGTACAGGTTCAGCGCCGCGTCGGAACTCAGCGCGGACGGCGGCCGCATCGAGCCGACCACGACGACCGGCTTTGCGCTCTTCAGCGTCAGGTGCAGGAAATACGCGGTCTCCTCGATCGTGTCGGTGCCGTGCGCGATCACCACGCCATCGACGTCCGGCTGCGCGAGCAGCGCGGACACGCGCCGGCCGATCACGAGCAGATGCGCGTTGCCGAAGTTCTCCGAGCCGGTTTGCAGCAACTGCTCCGCGCGCAGGTTCGCGAGCGCGTCGGCGTGCGGGATCGACGCGAGCACTTCGTCGATGCCGAGCACCGAGCACTGGTACGCGGACGTGTTGACCGCCGCGTTGCCGCGGCCCGCGATCGTGCCGCCGGTGCCGATCACGACGAGATTGGGCTTTGCTGTCATGCGGGTTCGATTGCGATTCGTTCAGGGTTGACGCGAGGTTCGCGGCGCGCTCAGCCGGCCGGCGCGAACGTGTCGTGCAGCGCCGAATGGCGGCCGCCCGCGAGCCGTTCCGCGAGCAGCGCGGCCGCCCCCATCGCGAGCGTGAAGCCGAGCGCGCCATGGCCGACGTTCAGCCACAGGTTGCGGAAGCGGGTCGGGCCGACGATCGGCGTGCCGCGCGGCGTCGCCGGGCGCAGCCCGGTCCACTCGACCGCCGCGCCCGAGCCGACGTCCGGGAACAGCGCGGCGGTTTCCGCGCGCAGCGTCGCGATCCGCCGCGGATCGGGCGCGAGCGAATCGCCTTCGAGGTCCGCGATGCCGGCCACGCGCAACCGCGACCCAAGCCGCGCATACACGACCTTACGGCCGAAATCGGTCACGCTCACATGAGGCGCGCGCACGCCCGGCTGCAGGTCGAACGTGAGGCTGTAGCCCTTCAGCGGATAGACCGGCACATGGATGCCGAGCGGCTTCAGCAGCGACGCGCACGCCGCGCCCGATGCGACGACCAGATGATCCGCGTCGAGCGGCGCGCCGTCGTGCAACGCGAACACATGCCCGTCCGCCGACACGTTCAATCGGTCGATCCCGGTTTCCATCACGAACCGCACGCCGCGCGCGCGCAGCAGCCCTTCGAGGCCGGCGCAGAAGCGGCGACAATCGGCGGTGTCCTCGCCCGGCGTATGAATGCCGCCCGCGAGTTGCGGACGCACGTCGGCCAATGCCGGTTCGAGCGCGACGCACGCGTCGGCATCGAGCGCATATTGCTCGCAGCCGAGCGTGCGCTGGAATTCGAGTTGCCGGAGCGCGCCGTGCATCGCGGCGGCGTCGCGATGCAGCACGAGCTTGCCCGAGCGCGTGAAGTCGAAATCGAGCTGCGGTTCGGCGGCGATCAGTTCGTGCATCAGCGTGCGGCTCAGGAACGACAGCGACAGCAGTTCACGCGTCGTCAGATCGCTGCGCCGGCGCGTGCAGGCACGAAGGAACGCGATGCACCAGCGCCACTGCCGCGCGTCGAGCCGCGGCCGGAAGCGCACCGGCGCATCGCCGCGCACGAGCCAGCCGGGCAGCTTCGACACGACGCCCGGCCCCGCGAGCGGCGCGACGTAGCTATACGACAGCTGGCCGCCGTTGCCGAAGCTCGTTTCCGCTGCGACGTCCGCGTGGCGATCGACGACCGTCACGTCGTGGCCCGCCCGATTCAGGCAATACGCGCTCGACAGGCCGATCACGCCCGCGCCGACGATCAATATCCGCATCCCGCTGCCCCGCTTTCCCGTATGGTTCGCCACGCGGCTCGCCGCCCGCGACGCGGGCGACAGAACCGACGCGCTGACTGTACGCGCGCGGCGCGCGCCGCCATTGCATGGTTCTGCCGGAAAGTAGAAGAAACGCGACAACAACGACCGCGACAGGCGGCGCGCTCACTCGGCGGCGGCGGCCCCTCGCGACGCGCGCAGCTTGCCCGGCGTCACGCCGTACGACTCGCGGAACACGCGGATGAAATGCGCGGAATCCGCGAACCCGCATTCGTAGGCGATGTCGGTGATCTTGCGCGTGGTGTTGACGAGCATCCAGCGCGCGTAGCGCAGCCGCATCCGCCGGTAGAACTCGTTCGGCGACGTGTTCATCTCGGCCATGAACGTGCGTTCGAGATGGCGCACGCTGGTGCCGATCATCTTCGCGATCGCCGCGATGTTCAGCGGCGCTTCGAGGTTCTCTTCCATCAGCAGCACCGCATGGCGGACGGTCGCGTCCTCGACCGACGGATACCCGAGCGCCGCGCGCCGCTCGACGAACGACCCGCCGCGCTGGCGGCTCACCGTCATCTGGTGGATCACCTTCGACGCGCGATCGGGGCCGCAGTGCAGGCTGATGAGCCGCGTGGACAGTTCGACGACCGAAATGCCGCCCGCGCACGTGATGCGGTCGCCGTCGATCAGATAATCCGCGTGCGTGACGACGCGCAGCGCGGGGAACAGGCGTCGATAGTCGTCCAGATGAAAGCTGTGCACGCACGCGACGCGGTCGTCCATCAGTCCCGCGCGCGCCAGCACGAAGCTGCCGGTGCACAGGCCGACGAGCGGCACGCCCGCGCCGGCCGCCTGTTGCAGATAGTCCCAGTAACGGCGGTCCGCGTGATCGAGATGCGGCAGCAGCCCGCCGATCACGACCAGATAGTCGAACTGCGCCGGGTCGGCAAACGCGGACTGCACCGGCACCGGAATCCCGCAGCTTGCCTCGACCGCTTCGCCGGGCGCGCCGACGACGGTCCACAGGCAGCGCAGCTGGCGGCTCTGGTCGCCGCGATCCGCCGCGTGGCGCAGCGCGTCGCACAGGCCCGCGAGCGACAGCAGCGGAAACCGCGGCCACAGCAGAATGCCGACGCTCAGTTCCGCGCCGGAGCGGCTGCGGCGCGCGGGCGACGCCGACGGCAGCGCGTCGAGCTGCTCGACCAGGTCGTGCGTGGCGGCCCCGGCCGCGAGCGTGGATTCTTCGATGGTCGGCATGCGCGGCCCCGTCAGCGGATGTGCGCGGATTATACGGCGCCGATAAACGCGCGGCGCGCGCCGCCGCGCTGTCGCAATTCTTCTGTTTTCCGGCAGATCGGTTCAATGCCCGCGCTTTGTGGCTGCATACATTCACATCGCCAACGGACGACACCGCCCCGCGGCGCGCGAGCGGTCTCGCACGACGGGGACGCCGGCCGCCGCCTCACGAGGGCCGGCGGCCGGCGCCCTCCACGCGGCAACGGCAGCGGCGGCAGCCGCCCGCTCCGGTCAACCACAACTACTTTCGGGTGAAGCATGAGCAAGAGCACTGCGTTGGGTCGCGAACTCGCGACGGTCGGCATATTCGCGGCACTGGCCGCCGCGCACGCGGGCGTCGCCCGCGCGGACGACACGGTGAAGATCGGCGAGGCCGCGCCGGTCACCGGGCCGGCGTCGTATCTCGGCAAGGACACCGAAAACGGCGCGCGCCTCGCGATCGAGGAGATCAACCAGGCCGGCCTCACGATCGGCGGCAAGAAGATCACGCTGGTGTTCGACGCGCAGGACGACGCGGGCGACCCGCGCCAGGCCACCCAGGTCGCGCAGAAGCTGGTGGACGACAAGGTCGCGGCGGTGGTCGGGCACATGCAGTCGGGCTCGACCATTCCGGCGTCGAAGATCTACAGCGACGCGGGCATCGTGCAGGTGTCGCCGTCCGCGACCAACCCCGCGTACACGCAGCAGGGCTTCAAGACCGCGTATCGCGTGGTCGCGACCGATGCGCAGCAAGGCCCGACGCTCGCCGACTACGCGGCGAATACGATGAAGATCCACACGGTCGCGATCGTCGACGATTCGACCGCTTACGGCCAGGGGCTCGCGGTCGAATTCGAGAAGCAGGCGAAGGCGGACGGCATCACGGTGCTGTCGCACGACGCGACCAACGACAAGGCCGTGGACTTCCGCGCGATCCTCACGAAGATCAAGGGCGAGAAGCCGGACGCGATCATGTACGGCGGCCTCGACGGCACCGGCGGCCCGTTCGCGAAGCAGGCTAAGCAACTCGGGATCGCGGTGAAGGTGCTGGCCGGCGACGGACTGTGCGCGGACGACCTCGCGAAACTCGCGGGCGACGCGGCCGACGACGTGGTCTGCTCGATCGCCGGCGCGCCGCTGCTGAAGATGCCGGACGGCCCCGCGTTCGTCGAGCGCTACAAGAAGCGGTTCGGTTACGCGCCGGTGCTGAATTCGCCGTTCGCGTACGACGCGGTCGGCATCATCGTCGATGCAATGAAGCGCGCGCAATCGACCGAGCCGGACAAGATCCTCGCCGCGATGCCCGCCACCGACCATCATGGCGTGCTCGGCGAAACGCAGTTCGACGCGAAGGGCGATCTGCGGCACGGCGTGATCTCGCTGTACAAGTACGTCGGCGGCAAGCAGACGCTGTTGAGCGTCGTCGAGAAGTAGACGCGGCGGTTGCATGCGTCGCGACGCGGCCCGTGCAGGGTCGCGTCGCGCGCCCCGCTACATGCTGCGTCGCTCAATTGCGCCGCTCAGTTGCGTTGATTCCTCACCGCCGCCAGAATCCCGCGCAGCAGATCGGCCGGCGACGGCGGACACCCCGGTATCGACACATCGACCGGCAGCAGATCGGACACCCCGCCGCACACCGCATAACCGTCGCGAAAGATCCCGCCGGTGCAGGCGCACTCGCCGGCCGCGACGACGAGCTTCGGCGCGGGCGTCGCGTCGTAGGCCTGCCTCACCGCTTCGCGCATGTTCAGCGCGAGCGGCCCGGTAATCAGCAGCAGGTCCGCATGGCGCGGACTCGCGACGAAGCGGATGCCCAGCCCCTCGATGTTGTAGTACGGGTTGTTCAGCGCATGGATTTCCAGTTCGCAGCCGTTGCACGACCCGGCGTCGATCTGCCGGATCGTGAGCGCGCGGCCCAGCACGTCGAGGATCTCCTGCTGGATGCGCTCGCCTTCCGCGCGCCATTCGTCGGCGGGCGCGGGCGCCGGCTCGTCGGGCGTGCCGGTCGTCGCGATCTGCTTCAGAAGTTGCCACATTACAGGTCGTGTCCCGCGTAGTTCAGATTGAACGACTTGTTGATCAGCGGAAAGTCCGGAACGATGTTGCCGATGATCGCGTGTTCGAGCGCGGGCCAGTTCTGCCACGACGGATCGTGCGCATGGCAGCGCGCGATCGTGTTGCCCTCGCCCGTCTCCAGCGCGACCAGCACGTCGCCGCGCCAGCCTTCGACCCAGCCGATGCCGCGCGCCGCCGGACCGTCCGCCTCGACGCGCGCGACGATGCCGCCGCCGGGCAAGCCGGCCGCGAGCGCGCGGATCAGGCGCAACGATTCGTAGACTTCCCCGAAACGCACCGCGACGCGCGCGGCGACGTCGCCGCGCGTTTCCAGCACGCGCCGCACCGCGAGTTCGTCGTACGGCGCAAACGGACAATCGACGCGCACGTCGATCGCGCGGCCGCTCGCGCGCGCGGCGAGCCCGCATACGCTGAAGTGCTCGACGACCGGCGCGCGTAATACGCCCGCATTCGCGAAGCGGTCCTGCAAGCCCGACTGGTCGTCGTACACGCGCTGGATCGCGCGCACGCCCGCTTCGATCGCGTCGCACTGTTGCGCGATCGCGGCGAGCGCGTCCGCGTCGGCGTCCACCGCGACGCCGCCCGGCACGATCACATCCTTCGCGTAGCGATGGCCGAACACGCGATCGTTGAGCCGCAACCAGTCCTCCTTCAGCCGCGAGAACTGCGCGAGGCCGAATGCGAAACCCGCGTCGTTGCCGAGCGCGCCCAGGTCGCCGAGATGATTCGCGACGCGCTCGCGCTCCAGCAGCAGCGCGCGCAGCCACGACGCGCGGCGCGGCACGTCGATGCGCCGCGCGCTCTCGACCGCCATGCAATATGCCCACGCGAACGCGACGGTGGTGTCGCCGGCGATGCGGCCCGCGAGCCGATGGCCTTCCAGCAGCGGCGTGCGCTCGAACAGCCGCTCGATGCCGCGATGCAGATAACCGAGCCTCTCTTCGAGCCGCAGCACCTTTTCGCCGACCACCGAGAAGCGGAAATGCCCCGGCTCGATGATGCCCGCATGGATCGGTCCGACCGCGATCTCGTGCACGCCGTCGCCGGCCACCTGCACGAACGGATAATCGGCCTCGTTCGATTCGAACCGCTCGGTGCCGGACACGCGCTTTTGCAGCGGATGATAATCGGCCGGCCAGTTGCCGTGATTCAGCCACGGCCGCGTATCGTCCGCGCCGCGCGCGTGCAGGCCGAGCAGATCGTGAACCGCGCGCTGCATCCGCGTCGCGCATGCAAAGGTCGCGGACAGGTCCGGATAACCGCGTTCTGCGTCGGCCGCGACGCGGACCCACAGCAGCCCGTCGTCGAACGCATAGGCGGCCGATACACCGAATCCGCCGACCGCGCCCGCCGCCGCCTCGTCGCCCCACAGCGATACGAGCCGCGCGCCCGCTTCGCGCGCGGCCGCCGCGACGCGCAGCCACGCATCGGCATCGACCGCCGCGAAACGCGCCGCCGCGCCCGCGAGCGGCACGACACCGGCCAGTTCGAGTGCGTCGCTTCGCATCATCCCCCCGCGATCATCGCCGCCGCCTGCCGGTACCACGTCGCAAGCCACGGCGGAATATAGAGGCCGAGCATCAGCCCGAGCCCGAGATGGACGAACACCGGCAGCAGCGCCGGCGAATGTTCGAGCTTCGTTGCGGTCGTGTCGCCGAACACCATGTGCTGCACGCGCGTGAAGATCGCCGCGAACGCAACCGCGAGCGCGAGCAGCAGCAGCGGCGTCGCCCACGGCAGGCGCGCCATCGCGGTGGTCAGGATCAGGAACTCGCTCGCGAACACGCCGAACGGCGGTATCCCGACGATCGCGAGCGCGCCGAGCATCATTCCCCAGCCGACCGTCGGGCTCACGCGCAGCAGCCCGCGAATGTCGTCGATGGCCTGCGTATGGGTCTTCTGCACCGCATGGCCGACCGCGAAGAAGATCGCGGACTTCACCAGCGAATGCACGGTCATGTGCAGCAGCCCCGCGAACGTCGCGATCGGGCCGCCGAGGCCGAACGCGAACGTCATCAGCCCCATGTGCTCGATCGACGAATACGAGAACAACCGCTTCACGTCCTTCTGCCGGAACAGCGAAAAGGTCGCGACGAGCACCGAGATCAGCCCGAAGCCGACCAGCAGCCGGCCCGGCAGGCCGTTCTGCAACGCGCCGTCCGCGAGCACCTTGCAGCGCAGCACCGCGTACAGCGCGACGTTCAGCAGCAGCCCGGACAGCACCGCCGAGATCGGCGTCGGGCCTTCCGCGTGCGCGTCCGGCAGCCAGTTGTGCATCGGCACGAGGCCGACCTTCGTGCCGTAGCCGATCAGCAGGAACACGAACGCAAGCGACACGATGGTCGGATCGAGGCCGCCGCGCACTTCGTTCAGGCTGCTCCACAGCAGTGCGTCGCCGCCCGCCAGATGCCGGCTCGCGGCGAGATACAGCAGGATCGTGCCGAACAGCGCCTGCGCGATGCCGACGCCGCACAGGATGAAATACTTCCACGCTGCTTCGAGGCTCGCGGCGGTGCGATAGACGCTGACCAGCAGCACGGTCGCGAGCGTCGCCGCCTCCATCGCGACCCACAGGATGCCCATGTTGTTCGTCAGCAGCGCGAGCAGCATCGCGAACACGAACAGCTGATACATGCTGTGATAAAGGCGCATCCGCGCCGGGGTCATCCGGCCGCGGTCGCGCTCGATGCGCATGTACGGCTGCGAGAACATCGATGTGGTCCAGCCGACGAACGCGGTGAGCGCGACGAGGAACACGTTCAGCGGATCGACGAAGAACAGCTTGTCGAACATGAACGCCGGCCCGTGCGCGACGGTGCGCTGCGCGAGCAGCAGCGTCGCCGCGAACGTGACGAAGCTGAACGCGACGTTCACGCGCGACGCGCCGCGATGCTGGCCGACGAGCGCGAGCACGCCGCCCGCGACGAGCGGGCAACCGCAAACGATCAGCAGCAGCGCGGCGTCAGTCATCTTTGAGTTTTTCGAGGTGGTGGATGTCGAGGCTGTCGAACTGCTCGCGGATCTGGAACATGAACACGCCGAGAATCAGGATGCCGACCAGCACGTCGAGGCCGATGCCGAGTTCGACGATCATCGGCATCCCGTTGGTCGCGGCGGCCGCCGCGAAGAACAGCCCGTTTTCCATCGACAGGAAGCCGATCACCTGCGGAATCGCCTTCGCGCGCGTAATCATCATCATGAACGACAGCAGCACGCACGCGAGCGCGATGCCGAGCGTGCCGCGCGCGACCGACGACGCGAGCTGGCTCACCGGCGACGCGACGTTGAACGCGACGATCACGAGCACGATGCCGACCAGCAGCGTCGCGGGGATGTTCAGCAGCGATTCGACGTCGGTGCGCACGTTCAGCCGCAGCACCACCTTGTACAGAATCCACGGGATCAGCGCGACCTTCAGCACCAGCGTGAGGAACGCGGACACGTACAGGTGCGTGTCGCTCGTCACGTAACCGAGCACGAGGTTCGCGGACACGAGCGCGAGCCCTTGCAGCGTGTACAGATGCAGCAGCGACAGCACGCGGCGCTGGCTCAGCATCGCGAACGACAGCAGCAGCAGGATCGCCGCGAGGAAGTTGATGATCTGCGTCGCGAAGCCGTGCATTCACGCCCCCAGCAGGAAGTGGACGAGCATGCCGATCACCGCGAGCAGGAACGCGGTGGCAAGAAACTCGGGGACCCGGAACACGCGCATCTTCGCGTTCGCGGTTTCGACGAACGCGAGCGCCGCGCCGCCGATCGCGAGCTTCACGAACAGCGCCGGAATCGCGAACAGCAGCGCGAGCGGATTGCCCGCCTCCGCGATCCCCCACGGCACGAACAGCGCGAGGCCGATGCACGAATACGCGAGCAGCTTCAGGCTCGCGGCCCACTCCATCAGCGCGAGATGGCGGCCCGAGTATTCGAGGATCAGCGCTTCGTGGATCATCGTCAGTTCGAGGTGCGTGGTCGGGTTGTCGACCGGCAGCCGCGCGTTTTCCGCGAGCGACACCATCGTGAACGCGATGCCCGCGAACGCGAGGCTCGGATAGATCGCGAATTCGCTATGACTGATCGTCTCGACGATGCTGGTCAGCAGCGTCGACTGCGTGATGAGCGACGCGGAGAACAGCACCATCAGCAGCGCCGGCTCCGCGAGGAACCCGACCAGCATTTCGCGCCGCGCGCCGAGCGTGCCGAACGCGGTGCCGATGTCCATCGCGGCAAGCGAGATCGTCACGCGCGCGAGCGCGAACAGGCCGACCAGCGCGATCGCGTCGGCGGCCGGCGACAGCGGCAGGTCGGTGGACAACGTCGGCACGATCGCGCAGGCGAGCGTCATCGCGCCCCACACGACGTATGGCGCCGCGCGGAAGATCGGGCTCGCGTGCTCCGCGACGACCGACTCCTTGTTGAACAGCTTGTGCAGCATCCGGTACGGCTGCCAGAGACTCGGCGCGCGGCGCTTCTGCAAGCGCGCGCGGCAGATGTTGATCCAGCCGGTCAACAGCGGCGCGGCCGCGAGCGCGACGAGAATTTCCAGCCCTTGCGAGAGCAGCCCGGACCACGTAATCATCGTCTCACCAGCAGCAGAAGCACGATCAGCACGACAAAGCTGTACATCAGATAGACCGCGATGCGGCCGGTCTGCAACAGACCCGCGAGCGCGGCGACACGCTTCACCGCGCGCCCGACCGGTTCGTACAGCAGCGTCCACACGCGGTCGGTGACGGTCACGCGATAGACCGGATGCGCGTCGAACGGCGACGGCAGTTCGCGCTCGATGCGGAACAGCGGCGTGAACACTTCGCGGATCGGCTGGCCGAAACCCTCGGCCGTGTCCTGCATCCGCGCGGTCACGAACGGATGGCCGCAGGCCCACGGCGCCGCGCGGCGCAGCCGGCCGTGATAGAAGCGCCGCACGACGACCCACGCGAGCCCGCAGCAGCCGACGAAAAACGCGAGGAAGATCGCGGGCATGTAGCTCGCGCGGTCGGCGCTCGTCGGCGCGAGCAGCAGCCAGCCGTGCTGCGCGACCGTCGCGCCGATGCCCGCGCCGGCGAGCAGGTGCGTCACGCGGTCGAGCACCGCGACGAACTGCACCGGCAGCAGCCCGAGCAGCACGCAGACGACGACGAGCCAGACGAAGCCGACGCGCTCCCACGGGCTCGCGTCGTGCGCGTCGGCGAGCTTCGCTTCGCGCGGCTGGCCGAGGAACACGATCCCGTAGAACTTGACCATCGTGTAGCCGCCGAGCGCGGCGACCAGCGCGATCAGCGCGGCGATGATCGGCACGACCATGTTCAGGAACGTGTCCGGCAAATGCGGCGTGAACAGGAAGCTCTGCAACAGCAGCCACTCCGACACGAAGCCGCCGAGCGGCGGCAGCCCCGCGCTCGCGAACGCGCCGACCAGCGCGGTCCACGCGGTCCACTTCATCGTGCGGATCAGGCCGCCGAGATGGCCGAGGTTGCGCTCGCCGGTCGCATGCAGCACCGAGCCGGTGCCGAGGAACAGCAGCGTCTTGAACGCCGCGTGACTCGCGATCTGGTACAGCAGCGCGGTCAGCGACAGCGCGGCGAGCGTGCTCATCCCATAGGCGCGGAACAGGATCGCGAGCCCGAGGCTCACGAACATCAGCCCGATGTTGTCGATCGACGAATAGGCGAGCAGCCGCTTCATGTCAGTCTGGATCGCGCTGAACACGACGCCGAGCAGCGCGGAACAGAGGCCGAGCACGAGCAGCACGACGCCCCACCACGCAATCTGTAAATGCAGCAGATCGAACACCGTGCGCAATACGCCGTACAGGCCGACCTTCAGCACGAAGCCGCTCATCAGCGCGGACACCGGCGACGGCGCGGCCGGGTGCGCCTCGGGCAGCCATACGTGCAGCGGGAAGATGCCCGCCTTCGCGCCGAAGCCGAACAGCGCGAGCAGGAACGCAGCGGATGCGGACAGCACGTCGAGATGCTGGACGCGCATATTGGCGAACGTGTAGTCGCCGGTGTTCGCCTGCAACAGGCCGAAACACAGCAGCAGCGCGAGCGCGCCGACGTGCGAGATCAGGAAATACAGCGCGGCCGCGCGGCGGATCTCCGCGATCCGGTGGTTCGTCATCACGAGGAAACTCGCGGACAGCGTGACCACTTCCCATGCGACCATGAAGCTGTAGGCGTCGTTCGCGAGCAGCACGAGCGCGAGACTCGCGACGCACACGTGATACTCGAAGCACAACAGGCCCGGCGGCGTACCCTCGCCACGGCGGAAGTAGCCGGCCGAGAACGCGCCGACGCCGGCGCTCACCATCCCGAGCACGGCGAGGAAGAAGCCGGACAGGCTGTCGAGCCGGAAATGCATCGGCAGGTTCGGCAGGCCGAGCGGCAGCACGACTTCCTGTTCGCCCGCGAACACGCCGGCGAGGCCGAGCGCGCACAGCAGCAAGCCGAGCGCGGCGCCGGCCGGAAACAGCGCATGCGCGACCGCACGCGTGCGGCGCAGCGCGGCGAGACCAAGCACGCCGAGCGCGAGCCAGCCGGCAACCACCAGCAGCACGCCGTCGATGACCGGGAAATGTTCCATCTGGCGCGGTCCCCGATCCGTTCAGCCGGCCCGCCCGTTGCGGGCGGCGTAACCGTTGCACTTTCGCGCGGCGGCCCGGCGGCGGGCTGCATACGCGTGCCGCGGCGCGCGCGTGGCCGGCGCCGCCTGATCGTGATCGGCTGACAGTCTCATGTTTTCCTGATCTCTCCCATCCGGGAAAAGATGGCACCGTTAAGTGCATCTTGTTAGCACGGCATGGTAACACCGTTATCATCTTTGCTGCATGCGGCATACGACGTTTGTCACGGGTTTTGCGGTCCGCGCAACGAACCGGCGACGACCGGCGCGTGCAGGCGTACGCTCGCGCTGATAGTCTGCATGGTGGAATGAGCCGGCGCGCTTCGCATATCGCCGGCCCTTCTGCGGCCTCAGCGCATTTGATGATAATGGTGTTACCATACCCTTACCCTTTGATGGTAACGAACCACGATACTGCTGACCGAACCCGGTCCACGGTCCCGAAGCCTGAAGCGAGCCCCCGAGTGATCGACATCGACGTACCGCTGCTGTCCCACGACCATACGCGCCCGCGGCTGCGGGACGTCGCGGGTCCGCACGGGCTGGCGGTCGTCTGCGTCGGCAAGACGGGCGAACGCGGGTTCCAGATGCTGTATCTGTTCGCCGGCGTCTGCGCGCGGCTGGAGGAATGCGGCGTGAACGTCGTGTTCGTCTATCAGAAGGCGTCCGCGCGCCGCGTGCAGGACGCGACTTCCGTGCTCGCCGCGCGCTTCAAAAGCCGGCCGAGCCTGCTGCTCGACGACGGCGGCCGGTTCTTCGCGAAGCCGCCCGGCCCGCGGTCGCTGCGGATGTTCCATTTCGACGGCCAGATGCAGCCGCTCGATTCGGCCGACATCGCGCTCGACAGCCCCGCATGGGAAGCCACGCTGCGCGCCCGTCTCGAAGACATCGCGGAACGCGCGATGCACTGACCGGATGACCGCCGGCCGCCACGAAGCCATTCCCCGCGCGTCAACCGAGGTGCGACGCTCCCCACCGATCATGCCGAAGAAGAAAAAACTGGATACGCCGCAGATCGTCGAGAACGATCAGGTGGTGTCGCTCTATTTCGATGCGCGCGGCGTGCAGAGCACGATGCTGCGGCACGACCCGGACGCGCTCGCGCTCGGCTACACGCGGACGATGATGGGTTTCCTGCTGTTCCGCCCCAGCCCGCGCCGCATTTCGCTGATCGGGCTCGGCGGCGGATCGCTCGCGAAGTATTGCTACCGGCACCTGCCGAACACGACGATCGCGGCGGTCGAGATCAATCCGGAAGTGATCGCGCTGCGCGACCAGTTCCACTTGCCGCGCGACGACGCGCGCTTCAGCGTGATCTGCGCGGACGGCGCCGACTACGTCGCGCGCCGGGACCAGCGGCCCGACGTGATGCTGATCGACGGTTTCGACGCGGACGGCGTGCCGGCCAACCTCGCGAGCCGCGCGTTCTATGAAGCGTGCCGTCGCCGGCTTAGCGACGACGGCATGCTGGTCGCGAACCTCGTGACCGACGAGCCGGACTTCCATCGTTATCTGCGCTCGCTCGCGCGGGTGTTCGGGCGATCGATCGCGGTCGCGCCGTCGG
This sequence comes from Paraburkholderia caballeronis, assembly GCF_900104845.1. NCBI lineage: Bacteria > Pseudomonadati > Pseudomonadota > Betaproteobacteria > Burkholderiales > Burkholderiaceae > Paraburkholderia > Paraburkholderia caballeronis. The sequence goes on from NZ_FNSR01000002.1 coordinate 550,617, forward strand.
AAGGCAGCGACTACAACGTGACCGTGTTCGCATGGAAAGGCGGCGAACAGCTGCCGCCGTTCGGCGACCTGCTGGAACGCGCGCGGCTGCTGCAATACGTGCATCCGATCAACCTGTACGCGGCCGCGACGCGCATCGAGCGCGGCAGACAGTTCGACTGGGATTTCTATCGGGAAGCGGAGCGCTGCTGAACGGCGCGCAGGCAGAGAACGCAAGACGAGCGCCGTGACGCCGATCATGCCCCGCAACGCGCGCGATGTATTATAATCCGATTAACATATCCGACTCATCGCACGCGTCATGGAAACCAAAAGCGCCCGCCTCACGATTCTGATCGATCCTGTTAAAAAAGCAGCGTTCGAGGAACTGTGCGCCGCCCAGGACCTGACGCCATCGCAGGTCGTGCGGCAACTGATTCGCGACTACCTCGAACATCACGGCGTCACGTACAAGACCAAAAGCACCGTCGGCACGCGCGCGCGTCGCAAGGCGCCCTGAAGCGCCCCGCACCGGCGACCTCGCGCTGCCGGCGTTCTCGCACGGCGCGCACCGCATTTCTGGCCGCTCAGGCTGCTCTGCTCGATCCAATCCCATCGCTCTTTCGTCCGGCACCCGTGCGCGACGAACGCGAGCCGCATCAGCCCAGGCTGAATACCGAATGCCGGACGAAAGAGCGTCTGCCGCGCACGCACGCGGCAGACGCGTCCCGTCTTAGTGACCGGACATGAGAATGCTCGTGATCACGCCGGTCGCAACCGCCGCCAGCACGTAGTCGCCGTTCACGCCGACCCAGTGATAACCGCGCGGCGGCGCCGACAGACCGTGCGCATGCCAGTCGTCGACCACGTAGTTGCGGTCGCGATATTCGGCCGGCAGCCGCTCGCCGCGATGCCAGTCGTTGTGCGGGATCGGACCGCCCGGCCGGCCGAACGCGGCCTCGTGCACCGGCGTCGGCCGGTGTTGCGGACCGCCATGCGAGTCGCGACGGTCGGGACCGTGCGGCTGCGCGAACGCGACTGCCGCGGACGTGCCGAGCAGCGAAGCGATGACGAACGACGCGATGGCTTTTGATTTCATCTGTGAGCGCCTCTCATACAGGAAGTGAAAAAGGAAGGAACAGGCCCCTGCGATACGTCTTAACCGCGCGACACTATAACAACGCCATCGCGGTGACGGAACGCTGACATTGTCAAGAAGTGTTCAATACGGACGCGGGAAACGCCGATTCCGCGTTCAGATCAGGGTGTAAATGTCGTGCGATCGTCATGAAACCCCATCGTCAGCCAGAAAAAGTTCTGTTTATACTAGCCGCTCGACCGCCCCGTCCTGAGCGCCTGTATGCTTGCCCCGCCAACATCAGCCGAAGCAGCAGACACCGTATCGCACGCCGCACCGGCCGTGCCCGCGGCGGACGCGTTGCTGGACAGCCTGATGCGGCTCGCGGCGCGGTACTTCGGCGTCGACGCCGCGTGCGTGATGCCGGGCGCGCCGGACGAACGCTGGATCGGCGCGGGCATCGACGTGCCGCTGCGCGACGCGCTCGACGAACTGCGCCGCGCGATCGATGCGCGCGACACGAGCGAGCCGCTCGTCGTCACCGACACGCTCGCGGCGCGCGCGCTGGTCGGCGACCTGCTGCCGACCGCCTCCACGCTGCCGTTCCGCTTCGCCGCCGTGTGGCCGCTGCGCGCGCCGGACGGGCAGACGGTCGGCAGCCTGTGCCTGCTCGGCCGCGAACCGCGCGAACTGACCGCTGAAGACCGCGCGAGCCTCGACGACTTCGCGCGCGTCGCGGCCGCGCTCGCCGCCAAACCGGCCATCGACGCGACGCAGCGCGCGGAGGCCGCCGAACTGCGCGCCCGCGAACGGCTGCTTTCGCTCGCGATCGCCGGCAGCGGCACCGGCGTGTGGGACCGCAACGTCGTGACCGGCGAAATCCACTATTCGAGCGGCTGGAAAGCGATGCTCGGCTACGCGGACGACGAAGTGTCGGACCGGATCGAAGACAGCTACGTGCGGCTGCATCCGGACGACGTCGCATACGTGAAGGCGACGATGCACGCGCACTTCGAAGGCCTCACGCCGAACTACGAAGTCGAGCACCGCATTCGCTGCAAGGACGGCAGCTACAAATGGATCTGCAGCCGCGGCAAGGTGGTGAGCCGCGACGAAGCCGGCAACGCGCTGCGGATGATCGGCACGAGCACCGACGTCACGTCGATGCGCGCGATGTCCGAGACGCTGCGCGAAACGGTGTCGCTGATCACGAGCCTGACCAACGAGGTGCCGGGCCTCGTGTTCCAGTGCCGGCTGCGGCCGGACGGCCATTCGTTCTTCTCGTACGCGAGCGCCGGCATCGCCGAAATCTACGAGCTGACGCCCGACCAGGTCGCGACCAGTTCCGCGTGCATCGACGCGCTGATCCATCCGGACGACTTCGAGGTGTATCGCGCGTCGCTGCAAACGTCGGCCGAGCGGCTTTCGCCGTGGCACCTCGAATACCGCGTGCAGTTGCCCCAGCAGGGGCTGCGCTGGCGTCAGGGCGACGCGAAACCGCAACGGCTCGCGGACGGCAGCACGTTATGGCACGGCTTCATCACCGACGCGACCGAGCGCAAGCGGATCGAAGCGGAACTGCACGAGTTCGCGACGATCGACAGCCTCACGCGGCTGCCGAACCGCCGCCACTTCATGGCGCAACTCGAAGCGCGGCTCGCGAGCCTGCGCCGCAACGGCGCGCCGGCGTCGGCCGTGATGATGTGCGACCTCGATCACTTCAAGTCGATCAACGATCACTGGGGACACGCGGTCGGCGACCAGGCGCTGCGCCACTTCGCGGACGTGCTGCGCTCGCATCTGCGCGCGGACGACGTCGCGGGCCGCATCGGCGGCGAGGAGTTCGCGGTGCTGCTCGGGTCGGTGGATCTCGAAGGCGCGCTCGCGGTCGCGCAGCGCATCCGGCTGCAGATCGCCGGCCATCCGCTCGTGATCGACGACGACCACATCCGGCTGACCGTCAGCATCGGCGTGACGGAGATCACCGGCGTCGATGCGGATGCGGGGGCCGCGCTGTCACGCAGCGATCTCGCGCTGTATCGCGCGAAGAAGAACGGGCGCAACCGGATCGAGTCGCAGTAGCCAACAGAACAGCGGCAGCGCCGCCGCAAGCCGTTCTTCATCCCATCCTTCGTCGTCCCGGCATGCATTCGTCCTGTGCGGCGACGCGCGCTGCCATCCTCCAGTTGCGCACACACCCAATCGACGGTCTCCGCAACGCCGAGTCGCCTGTTTGCAACACGGGCCAGCGAACCATCAGGAACGAAACACGGCATTGCGCCGCCGGCTCGAACGCGTCCTGGCAGGTATATCCGTAACCGTATAGCCGAGATGAATTCGTCATTTTACAGGGCATGACACGCGGGCTATAAACGCGGACACCTCAATCGAACAACGCGGCCCGCCCTGTGCGGAACGGGCCGGACAAGGAGACCGACATGCCGGCGGATGCCCATCACGACACCCGCGCCGCGCCACGCGAACGGATCGCCCGCGCGCGCTTCGCGCCGCCCGGAACCTCGCAGCACGCTCTCCCTGCATCGAACCTCCGGCCGCCGCGCGCGCTCGACGCGGACAACCGCGACGGCATCGAGGACCCCACATAGACGCATTCCGTCGCCCGTGCGCGCCGAACGGCCTCCCGTTCGTCCGATGACGCGGACCACCCCGAACTGAAGCGCGAGCCCGCGGCAACGCGGACCTCGTCGCCCGACGAACCAGCCGGCCTGACAGCCGGACGGTAAACGCAGCCGCACGCGCTGCGAAAACACAGCAACCACAAAATCCCGCGCCTTCGATGCGCGATCCAGGTTTGGAGCACACGATGAACAAGCACACCGGCGCCGCGCTCGCGGCGCTCCTCGGCATGACCGCAAGCACCGGCAGTTTCGCGCAGAGCAGCGTAACGCTGTACGGCCTGCTCGACACCGGCATCGAATACGTGAATCACGCGAACGCGCACGGCGACAGCGTCGTGAGGATGCCGGGCATCACCGGCTCGCTGCCGTCGCGGTGGGGGATGCGCGGCAAGGAAGACCTCGGCGGCGGCCTCGCGACCGTGTTCGTGCTCGAAAGCGGCTTCAACGTGCGCGGCGGCGACATGGGCCAGGGCGGCCGGCTGTTCGGCCGCCAGGCGTGGGTCGGGCTGCAGGGGCCGTTCGGCACGCTGTCGTTCGGCCGGCAATACACGATGGCGTTCTGGGCGGTCCAGGACTCCGACCTGCTCGGGCCGGACATCTACGGTGGCGTCGGCTCGTTCGACAGCTACATCCCGAACGGCCGCAGCGACAACACGGTCGCATGGAAAGGCACGTGGCAAGGCGTGACCGCGGGCGCGACGTGGTCGTTCGGCCGCGACTCGGCCGGCACCGGCAACTCGCCGGGCCAGGGCACGTGCGCGGGCTCGCTGCCCGGCGACGCGCGCGCGTGCCGGCAATGGTCCGCGATGCTTCGCTACGATGCGCCGGCCGGCTTCGGCGTCGTCGCGTCGTACGACCAGCAGCGCGGCGGCCCCGGCGCGGCGGCGAACCTGTTCGACGGCGTCGCGCCGCTTGCGCTGACGAGTTCGGCGGACACCGACTCGCGCATCCAGGCGAACGGCTACGCGCAACTCGGCCCGGTGAAGATCGGCGGCGGCTGGCTCGGCCGCCACGTCGAAACGGAACTGCCGACCGTGCCGGACGTCACGTCGAATCTGTACTACCTGAGCGCGTCGTGGCTCGCGACGCCCGCGCTGACGGTGGACGGCGGCGTGTACCGGATGATCAACCGCGTGCAGGACGCGCGCGGCACGCTGGTCGCGCTGCGCACCACGTACCAGTTTTCGAAGCGCACGTCCGTCTATGCGCAGGGCGGCTGGCTGTCGAACAGCGCGCACGCCGCGTACACGTTGAGCCAGGGCGGCGCGGGAACGACGCCGGGCGCGGGCATGTCGCAACTCGGGTTGATGCTCGGGCTTCAGCAGCGGTTCTGACGACGCGGGCCGGCGGTCGCGCGCTTGCGTGACGACCGCCGGCCGGTCCGTCGTCCTGGCGGCTTGAGCGGCAGCGCGTATACTGGCCGACGCCGCCGCGAACCATGAGCGTCACGGTTCGCCCGCCTCTTTCCGCCAATGGAGCCGCAAGCATGTTCATCGCCATGAACCGTTTCAAGGTCGCGCGGGGTTCGGAAGCCGCGTTCGAAGAACTGTGGACCACCCGCGACACGCATCTGCGCGAGGTTCCCGGTTTCGTCGAATTCCATCTGCTGAAAGGCCCGGAACGCGACGATCACGTGCTCTACGCGAGCCATACGATCTGGGCGAACCACGCCGCGTTCGAAGGCTGGACGCAGTCGGAAGCGTTCCGCGCCGCGCATCGCAACGCGGGCCACGAGTCGCGCTCGCTGTATCTCGGGCATCCGGAGTTCGAGGGCTTCGAGGTGCTGCAAACGGTGAAGTAATCCGCGCCGCCGTCGCGCGTGACGTCAACCGGAGCCCGCGCCGCGGATCACGCGACCATCGACGCCTGCTCCGCATCGGTCGGCCGGTTCGCGACCGACTGGCGACAACAGCCGCCGCCCGACGGACTGACCACGACGCCCCCCGATCGCAACGCGCGCCGCCGCACGCCCCCCGCTACGCGTGCGCCGGACCATCGGTCGACAACGCCAGCGCCTTCTGCGCTTCGAGCGCCGCGAGCCGCTCGCTCAACTGCCGGTGCATCGCGCCGTATGCGTCGCTGCCGAGCGCGAGCCGGCGCGGCGCGGGTTCCTGGTCCGCGCTGTCGATGATGATCCGCGCCATCTTCGCCGGATCGCCGGGCGGCACACTGGTCCGTTCCTCGACGATCCGGTGCACCGCGCGCGCGGGCGATGCGTCGTACGCGTCGAGCTTCGGCGACAGTTGCGAACTGCGATAACGAAAGTCCGTGCGCGCGCCGCCCGGCTCGACCAGCGTACAGCCGATCCCGAACACCGCGACCTCCTGCGCCAGCGCATCGACGAATCCCTCGATCCCCCACTTCGTCGCGTGATACAGCGAGCCGCCGGCAAACGCGGCCTGCCCGCCGACCGTCGAGAACTGGACGATGCGCCCGCGCTGCTGACGCCGCAGATGAGGCAGCGCCGCGCGGATGAACTGGATCGAGCCGAGCAGGTTCGTGTCGATCTGCTGGCGGATCTGCGCGTCGGTCAGTTCCTCGGCCGCGCCGAAGAGCCCGTAACCCGCATTGCTGACGATCACGTCGATCGTTCCGAGTTCGGCGAACGCGCGATCGACGACGCGGCGGACCGCGTCCGTATCCGTGACGTCGAGCTGCGCGAGCCACAGCGCGTCGCGCGGCGCGGCCGCGCGCAGGTCGTCGGCCGCGTGCAGGTCGCGGACCGTGCCAGCGACGCGGTCGCCGCGCGCGAGCAACTGTTCGGTGAGATGGCGGCCGAAACCGCGGTTGACGCCGGTGATGAGCCACGTGCGTTGCGCCATGCTGCATTCCTCTTTCAAAGTGCATCCGGTTGCGAAGGCCGTCCGTTCCGCGCGCCGCGCGAAACCGGACAGTGGACGCAGCTTAAACGGCGGCCGGCAGACTTTGAATAATTGAAAGTCGGTGTTTATTGCGCGAAAATCCAGCCACCATGGCCGATCCGTTTTCCGACTTCCTGAGCCTGATGCGCGCGCGATCCGTCGTTTCCGGCGAACTGATCGCGGGCGGCGCGTGGGCCATCGACTTTCCGCCGACCGGCACGCTCAAGTTCTGGGGCGTCATGCGCGGCCGCGCGTCGCTGCTGTTCGACGGCGACGACGCGCCGACCGGCATCGAGGCCGGCGACACGTTCCTGCTGCGCGCGCCGCGCGCGCACGTGCTCGGCAGCGATCTCGCGGCGCCGCGCGCCGGGCTGGCCGACCTGCTCGACCGCAGCGCCGGCGCGGTGATCCGCCATGGCGACATCACCCACGACGACGACACGTTCCGCATGATCGGCGGCAAGGTCGAGCTCGGCGCGGAAGGCAACCGGATGCTGCTCGACGCGCTGCCGCCGCTGATCCACGTGCGCGGCACGTCGCGGCAGGCCGCGCCGCTGCGCTGGCTGCTCGAACAACTGGTCCGCGAGCGCGAAAGCGCGCTGCCCGGCTCCGATGCGGCGTCCGCGCAACTGGCGCATCTGATGTTCATCCAGATCCTGCGCGCGCACTTCGACACCAGCGACGCGTGGCCCGCCGGGTGGCTGCGCGCGATCGGCGACCGGCGCATCGGCCCCGCGTTGCGGCTGATGCACGGCGAGCCGGCCCGCGCATGGCAACTGGGCGAACTGGCGAGCGCGTGCGCGATGTCGCGCGCGACGTTCGCCGCCTACTTCAAGTCGGTGGCCGGCGTCGCGCCGCTCGCGTATCTGGCCGGCTGGAGAATGCGCATCGCGCAGCGCGCGCTGCGCGACGAACGCACGCCGGTCAACGTGCTCGCGCGGTCGCTCGGTTATGGGTCGGAAAGCGCGTTCAGCAACGCGTTCAAGCGGATCGTCGGCTGTGCGCCGTCGGCGTTTCGCGCGCAGGCGTCGGTGGAAACGCTGCGGGAGGCGGACGACGCGTACGCGCCGATCGAGCGAAGCGGTTAGGCATCCGGAGCGGACGGCGGCGCGTCCTTGCGCTCGGCCCACGTAAGCAGCGCGTCGAGCGCCGGGCACAGCGCCTGTCCCCATCCGGTCAGGTGATATTCGACTTTCGGCGGCACCTGGTTGTACACGGTGCGCACGATCAGCCCGTCGGCTTCGAGCTGCCGCAACTGCTGCGCGAGCATCTTCTGCGAGATACCCGGAATCAGCCGCTCCAGCGTGGAGAAACGCTGAACCTTGCCGTCGAACAGATGAAACAGGATCTCCAGCTTCCAGCGTCCGTCGAGCAGCCGCAGCGCCGCCTGCACCCCGCTGGCCGCGGTGGCGGGCGTATAAGTCCTCTCCGTCATCGATGCATTCCCCAAGCGTGCGTTCGCACGGACGCCGCGCCGCCGGGTCGTGGCCCTGACCTTGACCCTGACCTCGCGCACGGCGAACCGTCCGGACCCGAAGCATACGGCAATCCGCGCCGCGCCGGACATGCAGCCGTCTGCGGCGGCGCGCGGAATCACCGTGAGGCCGTGCACACTGGACGAATTGAGCCGGCGCATCCGCGGCGAAACCGCGATGGGGACGAAGAACCTGAAGGACGCGGGCGTGGGGCCGTTGAACGGGCGCGCGCCGCGCAATCCGTCACTGCGTCTTCGCCGCGGCCGCGAGCCGGTTCGCCGCCTGCTGCGCGGTCATGCTTTCGTCGCTCCAGTATTTGCCGATCACGTCGTAGAACGCGCCTTCGACGGCCGGGCTCACGACCATGTCGTGCGCCCACGACGGCACCAGCGCGCCAGCCGCGCCCGCCGCCTTGAAGTCCGCCGACGACTTCTTCGCGCACGCGTCGAACTTCGACAGGTCGAGATCCTGGCGCACCGGAATCGAGCCCTTGTTCAGGTTGAACGTCTGCTGGAACGCGGGGCTCATCAGCAGGCCGGCCATGTCCTTTTGCCCCTTGTCCACGCCCGGCGTCTTCACCTTGAAGAACACGAAGCTGTCCACGTTGAACGTGTACGCGTTCTGCGAGCCCGGCGCGGCCACGCACAGATAATCCTTGCCCGGCACCTTGTTCGCGACCGTGAACTCGCCCTTCGCCCAGTCGCCCATGAACTGCATCGCGGCCTGGCCGTTGATCACCATCGCGGTCGCCATGTTCCAGTCGCGGCCGGTCTGGCTCGCGTCGGCGTACGTGCGCAGCCGGCGGAACGTTTCGAGCGCCTTCACCATCGTCGGCCCCTTCAGCGTCGCGTCGTCGAGCTGCACGAACGCCTTCTTGTAGAACGCCGCGCCGCCGACGCCGAGCGCGACCGTCTCGAACGTCTCCGCCTCCTGCCACGGCTGCCCGCCGATCGCGACCGGCGTGATGCCGGCCTTCTTCAATGCGTCCGCGACCCTGAAGAAGTCGTCCCACGTCGCGGGCGGTTGCGCGTTCACCTTCTTCAGCGCGTCCGCGTTGATCCACAGCCAGTTCACGCGATGCACGTTCACCGGCGCGCCGACGTATTGCCCGTTGTACTTCATGATCGCCGCGATCTCCGGCGGCAGCACGCGGTCCCAGCCGTCCTGCTTCGCGACGTCGTCGATCGGCATCAGCACGCCTTCGTCGCCCCACTCGTGGATGGCCGGCCCCTTGATCTGCGCGGCAGCCGGCGGATTGCCGGCGACCACGCGCGTCTTCAGCGCGGTCATCGCGTTGCCGCCGCCCCCGCCCGCGACCGCGAAATCGACCCACGTGTCGCCCTTCTTTTCGAGCATCTGCTTCAGCACCTGCGCGGACTTCGCCTCGCCGCCCGACGTCCAGTAATGCAGCACCTCGACCTGCGCCGCGTGCGCGGCCGTCGCGAACGACAGCGCGGCGGCTGCCAGCACGGTCGACAGGGTCGATACGGAGGTCGATGCGGCAAGCGGCGCGCGGCGGCGGGTCGGCGAATCGGGGCGGGCGGCGGGCATCGTAGTCTCCTCGTATCGGATCGTATCGTGGGCGGATCGCGCGGCCGAACAGCAGACGCGAATTTCCGGTGCGTGGATGTTAGCGCTAACAAATCGGCGTCCCCACCAGGAACAACCCTGCACGTGCCGGCCCTTTCCATCGCGATCGCACACGGCGATACTTGCGCGTATGGCCCGCAAAACGACCCAGGCTCCCTCCCCATCGCGCGCACGCGACCCGCGCACGGCTTCCGCCGCGCAACCCGCGCGCCGGCGGTCCGGCGGACGCGTGACGCTCGCCGACGTCGCGCGGATCGCGCAGGTCAGCACGATGACGGTGTCGCGCGCGTTGAAAGACCCGTCGCGCGTGCTGCCCGATGCGCGCGCACGCATCGACGCCGCGATCGAACAACTCGGCTACATCCCGAACCAGGCCGCGCGCACGCTCGCGTCCGCGCGCTCGAAGCTGATCGGCGTGCTGGTGCCGTCGCTGTCGAATGCGGTGTTCGTCGAGACGCTGGCGGGCGCACAGGACTGCATCGGCGCGGCCGGTTATCAACTGCTGATCGGCAACACCGGTTATGCGCCGGCGCAACAGGCGGAACTGCTCGGCGCGTACCTGTCGCACGCGCCGGCCGGTTTTCTGGTCGCCGGCATCGACGGCTCGCGCGCGGTCCGCACCCGGCTCGCGGCGGCCGGCGTGCCGCTCGTGCACATGTTCGATCTCGCCGCGCAGAACGAATGGTCGGTCGGGTTCTCGCAGCGCAGCGCGGGGTTCGCGGTCGGCGCGCACCTGCTCGAACGCGGCTACCGGCGTCCGGGCTTCATCGCCGCGCAGCTCGATCCGCGCACGATGCAGCGGCGCGCGGGCTTCCGGCGCGCGTTGAGCGCGGCGGGTCTGCGCGACGATGTCGAAGTGCTGACGAAGGAGCCGTCGAGCGTCGCGCTCGGTTCGCGGCTGCTCGCGGAACTGCTCGCGAACACACCGGACTGCGATGCAGTGTTCTGCTGCAACGACGACCTCGCGCTCGGCGCGCTGTTCGAATGCCAGCGCGCGGGCATCGCGGTGCCGCGCGAACTCGCGATCGCGGGTTTCAACGATCTGCCGTTCGCCGCGTGCTCGACGCCGTCGATCACGACGGTCGCGACGCCGCGCTACCAGGTCGGCTTCGATGCGGCAAGCCTGCTGCTGCGCATCCTCGACGGCGACGCGCCCGACACCCGCCGCGTCGATCTCGGCTTCGAGCTGGTGGCGCGAGAGAGCACATAAGGCAGCGCGAAAATCCGGCTGTCCTGAGCATTCGCCATCGTGTTCGAGCGTCGCAACAGGGGCACCGGCTGCCCGACGCCCGAACCCCGCGCCGTCTTGCCGAAAGCGTTGTTCGACTACTCGCTCCAGACGCTATACGGCATCGTCGATGCGCTGCCGGTCGCGCCGATCCAGTTCTCGCGAACCGCGCGTTCATCCGCCTGTCCGGTCAGGCGCACGGCCGCTTCACGCGACCGTTCGCGCGCTATCCGGTCGCGATCGTGTTGTCGGCCACGCCGGGCGCCGCTTCGTCGCCGCCCGCATACGGCCGCTGCCCGAACGCCGCGTGCCACGCGACGAACTCGTCGGACGGCATCGGCTTCGCGTACAGATACCCCTGCATGAACGACACGCCGCGCGCGCGCAGATACCCGAACTGGATCGGCTGATCGACGCCTTCCGCGACCACCTGCGCCTTCAGCCGGTGCGCGAGGCTGATGATCGCGTCGAGCACGATCGCCTCGCCATGCTGCGGATCGATCGTCATCACGAAGCCGCGATCCACCTTCATCAGGTCGAACGGAAACTTCTCCAGATACGACAGCGAACAGTAGCCGGTGCCGAAGTCGTCGATCGCGACCTTCGCGCCCTGCGCGCGCAGCGTGTCGAGGTTGTAGCGCGCCTGCTGCGTGTTCCGCATCAGGCTGCGCTCGGTGATCTCCAGCACCAGTTGCAGGCGGCAGACCGAGATATCGGCGAGGAACGGCCGCAGGTCGTCGAGAAAACGGTCGCCCGACAGGTGCTCGGCCGCGAAGTTGATCCCGAGATGGAAGCCGGGCGGCGTATTCCACGTGCGGACGTCCCGCGCGATCAGCTTCAGCAGATGCAGCGTGAGCGGCACGATCACGTGCGTTTCCTCGGCGGCCTCGATGAACGCGTCGGGGCTCACCGGCCCGATGCCGGGCCGGTTCCAGCGCAGCAGCGCCTCGACCCCGTGGCAGCGCCGCTCCGGCACGCCGTACAGCGGCTGGTATTCGACGTGGAACTGGTTCGTGCGGATCGCGGCCAGCAACTGCTCGCGCAGCGAACCGCGGCTCTTCTGCACGCGCACGCCCAGCCACGCCAGCACGCCGGACAGCAGCAGCGCGAACGGCATGAACCGTTGCAGCAGTTCGATCCACACGCGAACCCTGCGCTCGCGCAGCCCGTAGATGCGCAGTTCCACCGGCGTGCCGGCCATTTCGACCCGGCTGTCGATCAAAAGCCGGCTGGCCCCTCCGTCCGACGTCTGCGGCGTCTGGCCGAAGCTCAGCCCGTCGCCGACGCGCAGCGCGACCTGCTGGAAAATGTCCGGCGGCGCGACCGCGTGCAGCAGATCGAGCAGATAACGGTCGTCGACGATCGCCAGCACCGTGCGTCCGCCGGGCGCGGGTTCGCCGACCAGCAGCGCGGGCCGGTGCGGCACCATCGGCGTGCTCGTGATGAGCCGGGTCCACGCGCGCTCCGGCGCGTGGTCGGGCGCGCCGCCGAACGACGCGAGCGGCGACGACTGCGTGCCGAGCGCCGACGAACACGCGATGCGGTCGTGCTCGATCACGTTCAGCGAGCGCAGGTACGGCACGACCGCCGCGCGGCGCATCAGGTCGGGCATCAGCTGCGCGCACGGCTGGCCGGTCAGCGGCGCGAGTTCGCGCGCGGCCGCCCGCGCCTCGGTCACGATGAAGCCGACCTGGTTTTCGATGAAGCGGGCGGCCAGATCGGCCTCGCGGTATTGCCGGCGCCCGGCCTCGTGCCAGCTGAGCGCCGCGCACAGCACCAGCGGCACCAGCGCCGCAATCGCCAGCACCACGCGGTCGGCCCACGGGCGGCCGGTCGTCACGATCGAATCGGGCAAGACACCCTCCGCGTGGTGGATGCGTTGGGATCGACTGTACCGCGCCCGTCGGGTCGACGCCATTGCCGTGCAGCGCCGCGTGCGCCGCAGACTCTGACACTCTTTGACACTGCCTCTGACAGAATTTTGCTAGTCTGGCGCGGCAACACGGTCGAGCCCGCTGCCGGCAGGGCAGCGGCGTGCAAGTCTCATCGCGGCAAAAAACCGATACGACAGGAGGGCTTCGCCATGCTCCAGTGGATAGCGAACTGGGCGTCGCGCCATACGCCGACCCCGGAGAAACATGCGGAACGCGCGCTCAACGAGTTGCGAATGGCGCTGTTCCAGGCCGAGCAGCGGGTGCTCGACGCGCAGATGCACGCGGCGTATTACCGGTCGCGCATCACGTTCTGCGAGGAAGTGCTGAAGAGCGGCATCGAGAAGGTGTCCGACCTGCGCAACGACCAGGTCGAGGCCGCGCGCACCGCGCCGCCGAGCCTGAAGGTCGCGTCCGCGCAACGCAGTTGAGCCGGGACCGCCGCCGCGCCGATGCGGGACGCATCGCGCTCACGCGCGGCGCGGTTTCGTGATCGCGGCGACGACGCGCCGGTGCGCGGACTCGTACGCGGCGCTGTGCGGTCCGCCATGCAGCGCCGCGTCGATCATCTCGTGCAACACGCGCTCGCGTTTGCGATCGTCCGGAAACAGTCCGTCGAAATCGATCAGCGAGCGGACCAGCGAGCCATCGCCGTCGTCGCGCCGCGTGTCGCCGGCCAGCGCATCGACCGCGCGCGTGATCGCCTCGGCGGTTTTCGGCGTGTCGAGATTCAGCATCAGGCGTTCTTCCCATACGAGCAGCTTCGCGAGCTGCGGCAGCGCGGCGCCGTTCGACATGCCGTGCAGCCGCGCATGCTCGCGCATCCACGGCACGACTTCGGCGGCCGGCATCGGCCTCGCGACCGCGAAACCCTGCACCAGATCGACGCCGAGCGTCGCGAGCGCGTCGAGCAGTTCCGTCGACTCGATCCCTTCCGCGACCACCCGCTTGCCCATCGCGTGGCCGAGCCGCACCAGCTGATAGACGAAACGCAGCACGTCGATCGCGTCGTCGCCGTGCATCTTCACCATGTCGCGGTCGATCTTGATCCAGTCGAACGGCATCTGCCGCAGACGCGCAAGCCCGCTGTGCCCCGAGCCGAGGTCGTCCTGCGCGAGCATCACGCCGAGCGCCTTGAACCTCGACAGGATTGCGTGCTCGCCGTGGCTCAGCGACAAATCCTCGGTTTCCAGCACTTCGAGCGTCAACTGGGTCGGCGGAAAACCGTGGCGTTCGAGCGCCGAGCAGGTCGCGTCGAAATAGCGGATGTCGCTCAGGCCGGCGGGCGGCAGATTGAACGACAGGCCGAGTTCGAGTCCGTCTGCGAGCCACGCCGCGCGATCGGCCAGCGCGCGCTCCAGCCCGCGCACGTACATCGCGAGCAGATCGTCGAGCACGAGCGCGGGCAGGAACTGGCCGGGCGTCAGCAGGGAGTCGCCGTCCGCGATCCGCGCGAGCCCCTCGACCTTCGTCACCGCGCCGCTGTGCGGGTCGAGCAGCGGCTGATAGTACGTGAGCAGCGCATCCGAACGCACGAGCGCGGCCAGATGCTGGCGGTCGCCGATCGGAATCGCCTCGCGGATGCCGTGCGTGCCGCCGAGCCGCGCGATCGCGCAGCCGAGCAGCGTCTGGAGCATGTCGAGAAATGCGGTCTGATGCACGCCGACGAAACCGCCCGGCAGCTTGCTGTGCAGCAGCAGCACCGCGACGGGGGATTCGCCGGGCGCGCGCAGCGGCACCGCCGCGCACGAGCGCAGCCCGCGGGCCAGCGCCGCCCGCCGCCACGGCGCGGTCTCCGGATGGGTCCGGTAGTTGATCACGCGTTCGATGCGGCCGCTGCGCCACGCGCGGCCGACCGGCCCCTGCCCTTTCGGATCGTCCGCGTCGACGACGATCTGGGTGTCCGGCGACGCGAGCAGTTCGGCCAGATACTCCTGAACGTTGCCTTCGGCAGCGGCTTCGAAGTGGAACACGCCGTCGTCGTCAGGACGCCCGATCGAACACGCGGCCACCTCCTCGTGTTTCGACAGGATCTCGATCACGCCATGGATCAGGTCCGCGTAACTCGCGCACTCCCACGTGAGCTTCGTGATTTCGAGCAGTGCGGACTGCTGCGCATCCTCGATCTTCTGATACGCCTTCAACTGCCACGTGAGGTCGTCGTTCAGCCGGCGCGTGAACAGCGACATCGCGCGATTGTCGACGTCCTGTCCGATGCGCCGGTACACCGACGCGGCAAGGATGCCGCGGCTCTGCACCAGTTCTTCCTTGTCGAGCCCGACGATCGCGTGAATGCGTCCGACCCGCAGCGCGGTTTCGATGTGGTCGGACGATTTGAGGCCGGGTTCCGCGAGCGACAGCAGATTCTGTATCTGCCGCGATTTCAGATGCTGAAGCTCGGATTCGTCCAGCATTTCCAGGATCACGCGCGACTTCGGCAGCCGCGAGAGCTTGCCGTAGAAGTCCTCCACCGCCGCCCCGGCGCTGGCGCTCAACGCTTCGATCAGGGAAGTCACCGCGGTCCCTCCAGCATGTCAGTGCGTGCGGTCGTGGCCGATGCGTGGTGCATGGGCTGTTTCTTTCGGAGCGCCGACGTCCGCGTCGACGCCTAACTGTATCACCGCATCCGGCGCGCGGAACGGCAAAAGCATGCATAACGAATCACCATAAAACATCGGTTAACGAAACGATCTTGCGTTTTGTTTTTTTGATATGCTGACAGCCAAAGGTTAGACGACTGACGATCAAGACAATCAACGCCAGCCGCCGACCCGTAGAGAAGTCCGCAAACGTCCCCGCTGTACCCGCATAACCGACAAGCAGTGCAAACGCGTGGCCGTTGCGCGGCGCGCGTCGTGCCAACCGATGTATCGCGGGTCGTCCGTGCACATGCACCGGCGCTCGCGAAAAGACATAAGGGCTTTCGATGCGAGTATCGTTTCGTCCTGGTCTGGCCGCGTTCGTCGCCGGCCTGCTTATCGTCGCCAATCTCGCCGCGCAGGCGGCGCCCGCCGGCGCACCCTCTCCCACTGCGGCCACCGCCGCGCCGGCTCCCACGCCCGGCTCGCCGCCCGAAGCCCTGCCCGCCGAACCGCCCGTCGCGCCGCCGTCCGGCCCGACCCGCACGCGCGTGCTGACGCTGAACGAGATGGGCGTCTACGGCCCGCTGCCGCTGCGCGGCCCGGACCCGAACGGCGCGATGAGCGTCGACGTGCGCACCGACGAGGTGGTGACCGCCGCGAGGCTGAAACTCGACTACGCGTATTCGCCGGCGCTGATCTTTCCGCTTTCGCATCTGCGCGTGCTGCTGAACGGCGAACTCATCACGACGCTGCCGCTCGACAAGGACGGCGCCGGCAAGCAGGTGTCCCGAACGATCGACCTCGACCCGCGCCTGTTCGTCGACTACAACCGCATCACCGTGCAGATGATCGCGCACTACACGACGGACCAGTGCGAGGACCCGTACCACTCGTCGCTGTGGACCGACATCAGCCCGACCACGTCGCTCGCGCTGACGACCGCGAGCGTCGCGCTGCCCGACAGCCTCGCGCTGCTGCCCGCGCCGTTCTTCGACCGCCACGACAACCGGCTCCTGAACCTGGCGTTCGTGCTGCCGCAGAGTTCGCAGCCGCAGACGCTGCGCGCGGCGGGCATCGTCGCGTCGTGGTTCGGCTCGCTCGCGGACTACCGGCACGCGCGCTTCACGGCCGCGACCGCGCTGCCCGCCGACTCGCACGCGGTCGTGCTCGCGATGCCCGGCGCGACGCCGCCCGGCGTCACGCTGCCGGAGATCAAGGGGCCGACGGTCGCCGTGATCGACAACCCGGCCGCGCCGCCGCAGTCGGGCCGCAAGCTGCTGGTGGTCGCCGGCCGCGACCAGAAGGAGCTGGAGACCGCGGCCGAGGCGCTCGTGCTCGGCCGCGCCGGAATGGCCGGCAACCTCGCGACGATCAAGTCCGTCGATCTCGGGCCGAGGCGCCGTCCGTACGACGCGCCGAACTGGGCGCCGGTCGATCGCCCGATCCAGTTCCGCGAACTCGTCACCGATCCGCAGCAGCTTCAGGTGTCCGGCTACAGCCCGCCGCTGATCCGCGTGAACCTGCGGGTGCCGCCGGACCTGTACGCGTGGGCTCACCAGAGCGTGCCGCTCGACGTCCACTACCGCTACACCGCGCCGTCCACCTACAACGACTCGATCCTGAACGTCAGCATCAACGACCAGTTGGTCCGCTCCGAGCGGCTGCGGCCGCAGCGCGCGTCGTCCGATCGTTTCCGGCTCAACGTTCCGCTGCTGTCGAGCATCGAGGCGAACAGCGTCGATCAGGTCGGCGTGCCGGTGTTCCGCGTCGCCGCGAACAACCAGTTCCAGTTCCTGTTCCACATGGACTCGCAGAAAACCGGGCTGTGCGCGTCGTCGGCCACCGACGTCGCGCGCGCGTCGGTCGATCCCGATTCGTCGATCGACTTCAGCGGCTTCGCGCACTACACCGCGCTGCCGAACCTGTCGTACTTCGCGACCAGCGGCTACCCGTTCTCGCGGATGGCCGACCTGTCCGACACCGCGGTCGTGATGCCCGACGCGCCGAACCCGCAGGACCTCGCGACGATGCTGACGCTGCTCGGCCGCATCGGCGAATGGACCGGGCTGCCGGCGCTGCGCGTCGACGTCGTGCCGGCCGCGAAGGTCGCGGCGGCGGGCGGGCGCGACCTGCTCGTGATCGGCACCGGCTCGGCCGGCGACCTGCTCGCGAAGTGGGGCAAGTCGCTGCCGATGCTGATCGGCCACGGCGGCACCGAACTGAGCCTGCGCGACCAGCGCAACGGCGGCGCGTGGACCGGCCTGCTCGCGGACAGCCGCGACAACCCGACCACGCCGCTGGGCCGCGCGAGCATCGCCCCGTCCGGGCCGCTCGCCGCGCTGATCGGCTTCGAGTCGCCGCTCGAAAGCGGGCGCAGCGTGGTCGCGGTCGTCGCGACGTCGTCCGCGCAGCTCGGCGGCGTGCTCGACGCGCTACAGGACGACAGCCGCGTGTCGCAGGTGCGCGGCGACCTCGCCGTGTTTCGCGACCGGCAGATCGACAGCCTGCGCGTCGGCGACCTCTATCTGGTCGGCGACCTGCCGTGGTATGCGCGGTTCTGGGTGTTCATCTCGCACTACCCGGCGCTGCTCGCGATCGCCGGCATACTCGCGGGGCTCGTGGTCGCGCTGACGGTGTTCTGGGCGCTGTCCCGGCTCGCGGTGCGGCGCACCGGAAACTGACCATGCGCGCCCCCCGTTCGTGGTGCTCCGCGTGGCGGCTGACGGCCGGCGCGTTCGCGTTCGCGGCGCTCGCCGCGTGGTCCGCGAGCGCGTCCGCCGCGAGCGCGTGCAACTGGCCGGACTGGACGACGTTCAAGCGTTCGACGATGAGCGGCGACGGCCGCGTGATCGACGCGAGTTCGCCGGACCAGATCACGACCTCCGAAGGCCAGAGCTACGCGCTCTTCTTCGCGCTCGTCGCGAACGACCGCGCGACGTTCGACAAGGTGCTCGGCTGGACCGAGAAGAACCTCGCGGCCGGCGATCTGACCACCCATCTGCCCGCGTGGCTGTGGGGCCGGCGCGCGCCGGGCCAGGCGGCATCCGGCGCGGCGGCGGCGAACGCGCCAGCCAACGCTCCGGCGAACGCTCCGGCGAACGCTCCGGCGAATGGACCGGCAAGCGCCTCTGCAAACGCGAGCGCATCCGCGCCGTCCGCGAGCGCCGCGCGCGCGGGCGACGCGTGGGGCGTGCTCGACCAGAACCCCGCCAGCGACGCCGACCTGTGGATCGCGTATGCGCTGCTCGAAGCGGGACGCCTGTGGCGCGAGCGGCGCTATACGGCGCTCGGCACGGTGCTCGCGCGCCACATCGTGCGCGAGGAAACCGCGTCGCTGCCGGGCCTCGGCCGCACCGTGCTGCCGGGTTCGACCGGCTTCCAGACCGCGCCCGGCGTATGGCGGCTGAACCCGAGCTATGTGCCGCTGCAACTGATGCGCGGGATGACCGGCGCGCTGCCGGACCAGCCCGAATGGAAGGCGCTGCTCGGCACCTCCGCGCGGCTCGTGAACGAGACCGCGCCGCGCGGCTTCTCGCCGGACTGGGTCGAGTTCCGCGCGGGCCGCGGTTTCGCGCCGGACGCGCAGACGCGCGCGGAAAGCGCGTACAACGCGATCCGCGTGTACCTGTGGGCCGGGATGCTCGATCCCGCCGAGCCGTTGCGCGCGCAGACGCTGCGCACGTTCGTGCCGCTCGCCGACTACGTGGCCGCGCACGGTTATCCGCCCGAACGGATCGACACGCAGACGGCGACGCCCGGCCCGAACGCGGGCAACGCGGGTTTTTCGGCGGCGGTCGCGCCGTATCTCGCCGCGCTCGGCCGCGCCGACGCCGCGAACGCGCAGGCCGCGCGCACCCGCTCGCTCGCGAAGGACGCCCCGCTCGGCTACTACAGCAGCGTGCTCGCGCTGTTCGGGCTCGGTTATCAGGACGGGCTCTATCGCTTCGACGCGGGCGGCCGTCTCGTGCCCGCATGGACGTCCTCATGCCCCGCGCTCCGCTGACCGTCCGCGCGGCGTTCGCGCCGAAGCGGCCGCCGCGGGTTTCGCAACGCGCGGCCGCGCTGGCCGCCGCCGTCGCCGCCGTGGGTTTCGCAGCGGCCGGCGACGCGTACGCGCAAGGCGCTCAACCCGCGCCGAAGCCCGCTGCCTCGCCGACGCCGGGCGCGGCCGCCGCGAAACCCGCGCCGTCCGCACCGACGCCTCCGTCCGCGCCGATGAATCCGCAGGTCGCGCAACTGCTCGCCGCCGCGCGCACGTGGGAGGACAAGAACCGTCCCGACATGGCGCGCGGCCTCGTGCAGAAGGCGCTGCTGATCTCGCCGCAGCAGCCGGAGGCGCTCGCGCTGCTGGGCGAGGTCGAACTGAAGTCGAACCAGCCGGACGCTGCGAACAAGATCCTCCAGCAGTTGCGCCAGATCGCGCCGAACCATCCGGCGACGCAGAATCTCGCGGACGCGTACCGCGTCGCGACGACCGGCAAGGTCGACGTCGCGACGATCCGGATGCTGTCGACGGCCGGCAAGAACGAAGAGGCGGCGCAGCGGCTGCAGCAGCTTTTTCCGCGCGGCGCGCCGCAGGGCGACCTCGCCGGCTTCTACTACAAGATCCTGTCCGGCACGCCGGCCGGCCGCGCGCGCGCGCTCGACGACCTGCACGCGCGCCTCCGCCAGAACCCGAACGACCTGAGCCTGCAACTGATCCTCGCGGACCTGCTGACCGACAACTGGCGCACGCGCGTCGAAGGGCTGACCCTGCTGTACAGCGTGTACCAGCAGCCGGAGAGCAACCGCACCGCCGCGCTCGACCTGTGGCACCGCACGCTCACCTATGCGCAGCGCGGCGACCCGCAGTACTACATCTGGTGGAAGCGTTATTTGCAGGAAGTGCCGGGCGACCCGCAGGCGCAAAGCGTCGTCGCCGAGTACGAGAAGAGCGGCATCAACGAACAGACCGCGGCGCGGCTCGCGCAGAGCGGCGGCGGCGGCGGCGCGCCCGCCATCGAGACGCCCGAGCAGCGCGCGGCCCGCGCGCGCGCCGCACAGGGCGAAAAGATCGGCGAACAGGGTCTCGCGCGGATGCGCGAGGGCCGCCACGACGAAGCGCGCGCGCTGTTCGAGCGCGCGCTCGCGCTCGACCCCGGCGACGCGGGCAAGTGGCGCGGCCTGATCGCGACCGCGACGCTGTGGGGGACCATCGCGAAGGCGAACACGGCGAACAGCCAGGGCAAGCCGGCCGAGGGCGAAACGCTCGCGCGCGACGCGCTGAAGCTCGACCCGGCCAACGTGTACGCGGCGCACGCGCTGACCGCCGCGCTGATCGCGCAGCAGAAGTGGCCCGAGGCCGAGGCGGTCGCGCGGCCGCTCGCGACCGGCCCGAAACCGGACATCGACGCGCTGCGCGACCTCGTGACGATCCTGCGCGCGACGCATCGCGACGCCGAAATCGATCCGCTGATCGCGGGCGTCGCGCCGCGCGTCGCCGGTTCGCAGACGCAACTGGCGAAGATGCGCGCCGAGGTGCTGTCGTTGCAGGCCGAGCAGTCGATCGCGGAGAAGAACAACAGCGCGGCGCTCGCGAAACTCGAAGACGCGGTGCGCCTGACGCCGGACGACCCGTGGCTGCGCTACTCGCTCGCGCGCCTGTACAGCAGCCTGCGCCTGCCGGCGCTCGGCCGCGCGGTGATGGAGGACGGGCTGAAGACCGCGCCGTCGCCGGAGATGCATTACGCGAGCGCGCTGTACTTCAACTATTCGCTCGACGACATCGACGCCGCGAACGGGCAGATCGCGCAGATTCCGCCGGACGCGCGCACGCCGTCGATGCGCGAACTCGCCGGCAACATCGCCGCGCAGCGCCAGGTGCGCGATGCGCGGATGCTGGTCGCGCAGGGCCGCGAGGACGAAGCGCGCGCGCTGCTCACGCAGGCCGAGGCCGACGCGCAGGGCGACCCGCAGATGCTCGCGACGATCGGCCGGGAATGGATCGCGCTCGGCGACGCGGACCATGGGCTCGCGCTCGTGAAGAACTGGCTCGACGCGCATCCGGACGATCCGGCGATCGGCGTGCGGCTGCGCTACGGCGAACTGCTCGCGGCCGCGAATCGCGACGACGCGCTGGCCGGCTGGCTCGCGGAGTCGCGCACGCTGCCCGGCGTCACCGACGAACAGCGCGCGAGCTTCGACGACCAGGCGCTGCGGCTGTCGCTGCGCCAGGTCGACCGGCAACTGGACGAAGGCGACGTGCGCGGCGCGCGGCGCACGCTCGCGGCGGTGCCGGCCACCCAGCACGCGGACCGCCGCTGGCTGCTCGCGCAGGCCGACATCGACGAGACCGCCGGCAACTACCGGGCCGGCATTCGCGACGCGCAACAGGTGCTCGCGGCGCAGCCCGACGACGCCGAAGCGCGCCTCACGCTCGCGCGGATGTACGAGCGGATGGGCCAGCGCGCGAAGGCGACCGCGCTGGTGCGCGAGGTGCTGGAGGACGCGCCCGACGACGACATCGACACCCGGCTGTCGATCGCGCGGCGCTTCACGGCCGAAGGTCGCGAGGACGACGCGGCGGCCGTCGTCGATCCGTTGCGCGAACGTTATCCGCAGCGCTCGGACCTGACCGCGCAGTCGGGCCGCATCGAGCAGTCGCGCGGTCATTACGACGAAGCGGCCGCGCTGTATCGCGAGGCGGGCGCGCAGGAACGCGCGGAAGGCGCTCAGCCCGGCGTGGACGGCCTCACGTCGGTCGGCCGCGCGATGCAGCAGTTGAACGACCGCCGCCAGCCGCAGATCGCGACCGAGGTCGTGCAGTCGAACCTGACCGGCGACGCCGGCATCTCGCGGCTGAACTCGACGGAGGTGCCGCTGTACGTGCGGATTCCGAATGGCTACAGCGGCCACTATTTCTTCCACGCGGACTCGGTGTATCTGAACGCCGGCACGCTGCCGGGCGGCAGCTTCGACGACGCGTACCAGTACGGCAAGATCGCCGCGCTCGGCAACGCGGGCCTCGGACCCATGCGCAAGGACGCGACCGGCGTCGCGCTCGCGGCCGGCTACGAGTTCAGCGGCGCGAACGACAGCTGGCGCGCGGACGTCGGCTCCACGCCGCTCGGTTTTCCGATCGCGAGCGTGCTCGGCGGCTTCCAGTACCGGCACGATTTCCCGAACGCGTCGCTGTCGTTCGACGCGTCGCGGCGGCCGATGACGAGCAGCCTCGTGTCGTATGCGGGCGGCGTCGATCCGGTGACCGGCCAGAAATGGGGCGGCGTGGTCCGCAACAGCATCACCGTGCGCGGCGCGCAGGACGTCTGGAAAGGCAGCGTGTTCGCGAGCGTCGGCATCGGCGTGCTGACCGGCGACAACGTTCAGGACAACCGCGAGTTCCGGGTGCGCGGCGGCTTCGACTACCCGGTGTACCAGACCCCGAACCAGCGCGTGTCGACCGGCCTGATCGGCAACTTCTGGAAGTACCAGCGCAACGAGCACTTCTACACGTTCGGCAACGGCGGCTACTACAGCCCGCAGAGCTATACGTCGGTCAGCATCCCGATCGACTGGACCGGCCGTTACCGGAAGCTGTCGTGGGAACTGGGCGGTTCGGTCGGGATGTCCTTCACGCGCGAGGACGAATCGCCCTACTATCCAACCAGTGCGGCGCTTCAGGACGCGGCCGAACAGCAGTTGTCCGCCGCGCGGCTCGGCTCGCCGTTCTTCGGCGGCGGCGGCTCGGGCGGCGGCTTCAGCTACACGGTGCTCGCGGCGGCCGAATACCGGATCACGCCGCACTGGATCGTCGGCGGGCGGTTGCAGATCGACCGCTCGCGCGACTACGCGCCGAACGTCGCGATGGTGTGGCTGCGCTACTTCTTCAATTCGCAGCACGGCCCGGTGCCGTTCCCGCCGACGCCGGTGCGCCGCTATTCGGACTATTGACGATCATGGACCGACAAGCCCTCTGCCCGCACGAACCCCACGCCGCCCGCGTCCCACGCCACCCGGCCGGGCCGCGCCGCCTCCTCCTGACCGGGGTGCCGGGATGAACGCCGCGAACCGCGCTCCCGACCGCGCGCCGCGTCCGACGCTGCTCGGCCGCATGCACGCGCGCCCGTCGCTCGTCATCGAAGGGTTGCCGCCCGCGCTCGCGGCGCTGTCGTCCGGACGCGTGTACGTCGTTTATGCCGGCGCGTCGCCCGCGCGCGACGCGCTGTTCTGGAAAACCGCCGCCGCCGCGCTGAAAGGACCGGTCAACGTGCTGTCGTCGCGCGACAGCGGCGCGATCGCCGACCTGCTGCGGGCGAACGGCGTCGACATCGACATGCCCGGCGCGGTGCACGCGAAGGCGAACATCTGCACGGTCGCGCCGCTGCCCGACCGCGACGGCGCGGAAGTGCTGATCGAGGCGCTGAACGCGCTCGCACAGCAGTGCGCCGAGCCCGCGAGCGAATTCCTGATCGAAGGCCCGGACACGTTCTTCGCGTGGCACGACGCGAAGGCGCTCGCGCGCCAGGGCGCGCAGCTCGCGAGCTGGTGCGCGCAGCGCGGCTACGGCGTGCTGCTGACGCTCGCGGTGCCGTCCCCCGAGTCCGGCGACGCCGCCGCCGCGCCGGAACCCGCGCTGACCGAATTCCACGCGCGTTTCGCGGGCGCCGCGCAACTGCTGCAGGAAAGCGGCCAGTACACGTGGGAAGTCGCGTTCTGGCGCGGCCGCGAAGCGGCGGCCGCGAGCAGCGTGGTGCTGCCGCTGCGCTTCTCGCCGGACGACTACCGGCTGATCGTCGCCGGCGACACGCCCGGCGCGACCGCGACCGCGGGCCTGCTCGCGCCGGACGAGAACCGCGTGCTGGTCTCGCGCGACGCGGTCGTGCGCGAGCGCGTGATTCCCGCGCACTGGCAGGTGCTCGACGACAACGACGCGGCCGTGGCCGCCGCCGAGCACGCGGTCGCGGCGACGGTGCTGCTCGGTTACGGCGGCGCGACGCAACTGGAAAAGCTCGCGGAACAGGTGTACACGCTGCGCCGCCGCTCCGGCCAGGCGCTGAAGATCGCGGTGCGCGAGGACAACGTCGCGATGCGCTACGAGTCGGTAATGCGCAATCTCGGCGTGAATCTGGTGATTCCGCTCGGCACGCCGATCTCGCGCGTCGAAGGGATGATCGACGACATCCAGGGCCAGTTGTTCTCGCGGCCGCTGCCGGCCGACTACATGTCCGCGCTGTCCGCGGTGCTGCACAGCTCGGAGATGGGCTACGTGAGCACGCCGCGCTTCATCGAACTGGTGCGCGAGGCGGTCGACCGCGCGCGCGCGATCCATCTGCCGAACGTGCTGCTGCGGCTGCCGCTCCTCGCCGAGGTCGCGCACGTCGACGCGTTGCAGGCATGCCAGATGCGCCGCGCGGGCGACCTCTGCACCGCATGCGGCGACAGCATCTACACGTTCTTCTTCGCGTGCCGGCTCGCGGAAGTGACGACGGTGTTCCAGCGTGTGTTCCGGCTGCCGGCCGGCGACCTGTTCAGCGGCGAGTTGCGCTGCGGCGACTACGATTCGATCAACGCGATGCTCGACACGCTGGAGCGCGAGATGACCGACGAGCCGCCGCTCGACTACACCAGCTGGCTCGCGCAGCATCGCCCCGCCGACGAACCGGCCGCGCCGATGCCGGCCGATACGGCGACGGCCGCCGCGCCGGCTACGACCGAACCGTTCACGACCGCGTCCGCCGCCGACGTGCGCAACCGCACGCCGTCGATCAAGGCGCCGGAGCCCGCCGAGACCACCACGGCCGCCGCGCAGCGCAAGGCCGAGGCGGCAGCGGCAGCCGCCGCGCTGCGCGACGCGACCGCGCCGCGCGCGCTCCCGAAACCGGCTTCGCTGCCGTTCAAGGCGCTGGGATAGACTGACATGCAGATCTTTTTCGGTTATTTCGTCTGGGGCGTGATCCTGGCCGCGCCGTTCGCGTGGATCGTGTGGCGCTTCCGGCTGCAACGGTTCCTGCCGGGCTTCGTGCCGCGCTTCACGCTGCCCGAGCGGCGTCACACGATCCGGCTGCCGCCGCAACTGAGCGCCGTCGTGATCCGCGGCG
Organism: Paraburkholderia caballeronis; assembly: GCF_900104845.1. NCBI lineage: Bacteria > Pseudomonadati > Pseudomonadota > Betaproteobacteria > Burkholderiales > Burkholderiaceae > Paraburkholderia > Paraburkholderia caballeronis. The sequence goes on from NZ_FNSR01000002.1 coordinate 576,055, forward strand.
TGCGCCACTACGGCAAGGCGGACAGCCGATGAAAACGGTTGCGGTCGTGTCCACGGTCGGCGGCGCGGGCCGCACGACGCTCACCGCGGCGCTCGCGGGCCTGCTGGTCGGACGAAAGCACGCGGCGCTCGCGGTCGAATGCGATCCGCGCAACGTGCTCGCGCTGCATTTCGGGCTGCGCGAACCCGCGCGCGCGGGGCTCGTGTCGTACCTGCACGGCGCCGACACGACGGACGCCGCGCTGCAAAGCGACGACGACGTGCTGGTCGTGCCGTGGGGCGGCGCGAATGGCATCGGCGACGCCGGCGCCGCAAGCACCGCGCCGGACGCGCCCGGCGCGCCGAACGGCGTCGAATCCACCCGCCTCGCGGCGGACCCCGCATGGCTGCGCGGCCTGCTCGCGCGCGTGGAGCTGCCGCCCGACGCGATCGCGCTGATCGACACGCCGACGTGGCCGTCGATCGAGACCAGCCAGGCGATCGACGCCGCCGACCTGGTGCTCGCGGTGCTGCCGCCCGCGCCGGCCATCTGCGCGACGCTGCCGCGCTTTCGCGCGGCGCTCGCGGGCAAGCCGTGCGCGTACGTCGCGAACGCGGTGATGCCCGCGCGCGAACTGCACATCGACGTGCTCGCGCTGCTGCGCGCGACGCTCGGCAACGCGATGCTGCCGTATCAGATCCACGCGGACGCGGGCGTACCGGAGGCGCTCGCGCGCAGCGAGAACTTCTGCGCGAGCGCGCCCGGCTCGCGCACCGCGCACGACCTGCACGGACTCGCTGCATGGCTGTCGCGCTGGGCAAACGGCGCGGAGGAGGTGCGATGATCGGCGACTACCTGCGCGGTGGCCTGACCGCGCTGCGGCGTATGACCGGCGAATCGCTCGGGGTCGCGCCCGACGCGCGCGGCGGCGTGTGGTTCGTGCGCTGCTTCTTCATGCCGCCGCGCGCGGGCCGGCGCGACGTGCCGCTCATCTGGCTCAACTTCCTCGGCCGGCACATCGCGTCGCAGCTCGGCATCGGCAGCGACCGGCGGCTGTCCGTGTGGATCTGGCGGCTCTTCTTCCGCACGCGGGTGCGCCGGCGCCGGCTCGCCGCCGATCTGCGCAAGGTGCATCGCCGCCGCGAGCGCACGCGCCGCCGCCACGCGGTGCTGTTCAAATGGTTCGCCCTCCTGTTCACGCCGCTCGCGCGCGTCGCCGGGCGGGCATGGACCGCGCTCGCGAGCCGCCTGCCCGCGTTCGACTGGGACGCGACGAACCGCCGGCTCGAAACCGGCGCGGCCGCCGCCGACCGCGTGCCGTATCTGCGCCACGTGGTCCTCGCGATGGCGTTCGTGATCGGCGTGGTGATCTGCACGACGCCGATGTCGCTCGGCGAGCAGTTCCGGCTGTTCGCGCTCGTGATGCTGACCGTGCTGCTGGTGCGCCGCGCGCCGGGCCGCCTCGCGACGCTGCTGATCGTGATGCTGTCGATGCTGATGGCGGGCCGCTACGTGTGGTGGCGCACCACCCAGACGCTGCATCTGCCGGACCCGCTCGAAGCGGTGGTCGGCTACGTGCTGTTCGCGGCCGAGCTTTACACGTGGATCGTGCTGCTGCTCGGCTACATGCAGACCGCGTGGCCGCTGAACCGCAAGCCGTATCCGCTTCCCGGGGACAGGTCGACGTGGCCGACCGTGGACGTGTACATCCCCACCTACAACGAGCCGCTGTCGGTCGTGCAGCCGACCGTGTACGCGGCCACCGGCATCGACTGGCCGCACGACAAGCTGAACGTCTATCTGCTCGACGACGGCACGCGCGAGGAATTCCGCAAGTTCGCCGAGGAAGCCGGCGTCGGCTACATCGTGCGCGACGAGCACACGCACGCGAAGGCCGGCAACATCAATCACGCGCTGACGGTCACGAGCGGCGAGTTCATCGCGATCTTCGACTGCGACCACATTCCGGTGCGCTCGTTTTTGCAGACGACGATGGGCCAGTTCATCGCGGACCCGAAGTGCGCGGTCGTGCAGACGCCGCACCACTTCTTCTCGCCCGATCCGTTCGAGCGCAACTTCGACACGTTCCACCGCGTGCCGAACGAAGGCAGCCTGTTCTACGGGTTGATCCAGGACGGCAACGACTTCTGGAACGCGACGTTCTTCTGCGGCTCGTGCGCGGTGATCCGGCGCGGGCCGCTGGAGGAGATCGGCGGCATCGCGGTCGAGACCGTCACCGAGGACTGCCACACGTCGCTGCGGCTGCACCGGCGCGGCTACAACTCCGCGTACCTGCGCACCGTGCAGGCCGCCGGCCTCGCGACCGAGAGCCTGTCCGGCCACATCGGCCAGCGCATCCGCTGGGCGCGCGGGATGGCGCAGATCTTCCGGGTGGACAACCCGTGGACCGGCCGCGGGCTCACGCTGTTCCAGCGCATCTGCTACAGCAACGCGATGCTGCACTTCTTCTACGGCATCCCGCGCATCGTGTTCCTGCTGATGCCGGGCGCGTACCTGTTCTTCGGGCTGCACATGATCAACACGCAGGCCGTCATCATCCTCGCGTACGTGCTGCCTTACCTGTTCCTGTCGAACCTCGCGAACTCGCGCATCCAGGGGCAGTACCGGCATTCGTTCTGGGCCGAGGTCTACGAGTCGGTGCTCGCGTGGTACATCGTGCTGCCGACGACGATGGCGCTCATCAACCCGAAGCTCGGCAAGTTCAACGTGACGGCGAAAGGCGGCCAGATCTACGACGACTATCTGGACTGGACGATCTCGAAGCCGTACCTCGTGCTGCTCGGCGTCAACGTGGCCGCGATGCTCGCGGGCGTGTTCCGGATCGTGTTCCTGCACAGCGCCGAGCCGGCGACGGTGCTGATGAACATGGCGTGGGGGACGATCAACCTGATCGTGCTCGGCGCGGCGGTCGGCGTCGCGCAGGAGGCGCGCCAGGTGCGCGTGTCGCATCGCATTCCGCTGTCCGTGCCGGCGACGCTGCTGCTGCCGGACGGCCGCACGCTCGCGTGCTCGACCGAGAACTATTCGGTCGGCGGGCTCGGGCTCATCCTGCCCGCGCGCGCGCGGCTCGCGGCCGGCGAGCGGATCGGCGTGTGCCTGACGCGCGGCGTGAACGAGCATCACTTTCCGGGCGTCGTCGCGCGCGTCAGCGACCGGCGGCTCGGCGTGCGGCTCGAACTGACGCCCGAGCGCGAACGCGAGCTGATCCAGTGCACGTTCGGCCGCGCGGACGCATGGCTCAACTGGGAAGAGACGCCGGCCGCCGACGCGCCGCTGCACGGCCTGCGCGAAGTGATCGCGATGGGCTACCAGGGGTATCTGCGCCTGATCGATGCGTGCATGGACGCGCTCGAACAGTTCTTCACGCGGCGCAAGCCGCGCCCGCAATAGGCCGAACAGGCCGCCGAGGCCGGAGGCATCGCGCATCATGGGATTCTGGAACCTGTATTTCGCCGCGAAGCTGTACCTGTTCAGCGTCGGCAAGCTGCAGCCCGTCTGGTGGATGAACCTGCTGTTCGCGCTCGCGCTGCTCGTGCCGATCCGCAACCGCTGGGCGCGGATCGCGCGGCGCGTGCTCGCCGTCGTCGTCGGCGTGACGCTGCTCTATCACGAGGCGAACGTGCCGCCGATCGGCCGCGTGATCGAGCAACTGCCCGCGCTCGGCTCGTTCACGCCGCGCTACATGCTCGAACTGATCGGCCGCGTGGTGCCGATGTCCACCGTGTACGTCGTCGTATTCGTGCTGGTGCTGTACTTCCTGATCAGCCGCTGGGTGCGCATCACGACGTTCGTGCTGATCGCGCTGATCGCGATGCCGCTGTGGCAGGGCTTCGGGGTGCTCGCGGCGCACGCGGGCGCGTCCGCGACGGTCGCGACGGCCGGCGGCAATCCGGGCGCCGGCGCGGCCGGGAGCAGCACCGGCGGCAGCTACGACAGCCAGATCACGTCGTTCCGGAGCGCCGAGGCCCAGCGCACGGTCGCGTTCACGCCGCCGAAACCCGCGCCCGCCGACGCGCAGTACGACATCATCATGATCCACGTGTGCTCGCTGTCGTGGGACGACCTCGACGTCGCGAACCAGCGCACCAATCCGCTGTTCTCGCGCTTCGACTACGTGTTCACGAACTTCAGCGGCGCGGCGAGCTACAGCGGCCCGGCCGCGATCCGCGTGCTGCGCGCGACCTGCGGGCAGGAATCGCACCGCGACCTGTACAGCGCCGCGCCCGCGCAATGCCATCTGTTCGCGGACCTCGCGCAGCTCGGTTTCGCGCCGCAGGCGCTGCTGAACCACAACGGCCAGTTCGACGACTTCCGGGGCATCGTCGAGCGCGAGATCGGCGTGCCGGGCGTGAAGCTGCTGCCGAACGACGGACTGCCGGTCGCGATGCGCGAGTTCGACAACTCGCCGCTGGTCGGCGACTACGACGTGCTGTCGCGCTGGTATCAGCAGCGCGTCGCGGCCGGCGGCGGGCCGGTCGCGCTGTACTACAACACGGTGACGCTGCACGACGGCAACCGGATTCCGGGCAACAACATGAACAGCCTGCAGTCGTTCCCGCTGCGCCTGAAGACGCTGCTCAACGACATCGACCGCCTGACCGACCTCGTGCAGCAGTCCGGCCGCAAGGCGGTGCTCGTGTTCGTGCCCGAGCACGGCGCGGCGCTGCGCGGCGACCCGAACCAGATCGCCGGGATGCGCGAGATCCCGACGCCGCGGATCATCCACCTGCCGGTCGGCGTCACGCTGGTCGGGATGCCGAAACCGGCGGCGGGCGCGGCGCACACGACGGTCAGCATCGATACGCCGACCAGCTTCCTCGCGCTCGCGCAGCTGCTGTCGAACCTCGTCGCGAACAACCCGTTCGCGCCGAACGCGCCGCCGCTCGCGCAATACGCGCAGAACCTGCCGCAAACGCGGATGGTCGGCGAGAACGAATCGACGCTCACGCTGACGACGACGAACGGCTACGTGATCCACACGTCGGACGGCGTCTGGGTGGAGGGCAAGTGATGCCGCAGCGAACCCCGCAGCGCGAGCCGGCCGGCTCGAACGACATCGACAATCTCGCGAACTTCGTCGACGGCGTCGATCCGAAACGCTACTTCGACCGCCAGGCCGACGACGCGTGGCGCAACGCGGCGCGGCGCTGGCCGGTGCTCGCGGCGGTGCTCGGCGTCGATCCCGACGCCGGCAGGCGCGGATGACGGCGGCTGTGTCGATCCGCCGCCGCCGCGTGCCGCGACGCGCGGCGAGCGGCGGACGCCGCCGTTCGCGCGCAATGTTTGCCATGCGGCCGCCGACCGTCCGCTGAACCCATGCGAGCCAACGCCCCCGTCGCGGAGCCGCGTCATCCGCCGCCGGCCACGCCGGTCAATCCGCGCTTCAGCGCCGCGGCGATCCTGATCGGCTGCCTGTTCCTCGTGCTGACCGCCGCGCTCGTCTGGTACGAGTGGGACGCGTACGCCGACGCGAACGACGCGGTCGCGTCGTTCGGCACGTTTCGCGCGACGCTGGTCGCAATGGAGAAGGTGTCGGCCGAACGCGGGCCGATGAACGCCGCGCTCGGCAGCGACGATGCGCTGCCGGACGGCGCGCCTGCGCCGCTCGCCGCCGCGCGCCGCGACACCGACGCGGCAATCGCGCGGCTGCGGACCCGGCTCGACACGCCGTCGTGCGGCTGGTGCGAAAGCGAGCGGCTCGGGCTCGCGCGCCTCGTCAACGACCTGACGTCGGCGCGCAACGACGTGGACCGGTTGCTGAAGCTGCCCGGCCCCGCGCGCACCGACGCCGCGCTGAACGACGCGGTCGCGCGGATGGTCGCCGTGGTCCGGCAGTTCCGCCGCATCATCGACGCGAGCCAGCTCGCGATCGTGGACAGCACCACCGGCGCACTCGACTTCCTGCAGATGGCGCGCCTCGCGGCGACGATGCGCGACGAGGCCGGGCTGCTCGGCTCGCGCTTCACGAGCGCGCTCGCGACGCACCGGCCGCTGACCCAGGCCGAGCAGTTGAACGTCGAACGCTCGTATGGCCGCATGCAGCAGTTGCGCTTCGCGATCGAATCGCTCGCGGCGACGAACCCGGCGCTCACGCGCGGCGCGTTCGTGCAGGTAAACGAGCAGTACTTCAGGCTCGGCCTCGACTACATCGCGACCGTGCGCGCGCTGACCGGCGGCCCCGGTTCGCCGCTGCCGACCACCGCGCAGTTCGCCGCGACCTACGTGCCGACGATGCGCCCGATCGTCGACTTCCGCGACGAGATGCTCGCGCGCGCGGAGGCGGCGCTGCTGCGCCATCGCAGCGCGATGCTCGCGCGCTGCGTCGCGATCGCCGTCGCGGGCGTCGTGCTCGCGTCGCTGCAGTTCGCGCTGTTCTGGCTGTTCCGCCGCTACGTGATCGCGCCGTTCAACGACGCGACCCGCGCGATCGTCGCGATCGCGGGCGGCGACCTGACGGCGGCCGTGCAGTCGCACGCGTATCGCGGCGACGTGCAGTCGCTGTTCGACGCGGTGCAGGTGCTGCGCTCGAACAGCCGCGAACGGATGCGGCTCGAACAGGAGCGCAACGCGCTGATCGACGAACTGAAGACGATGGCGGAAACCGACGCGCTGACCGGCCTGATGAACCGCCGCGCGTTCGAGGGCCGCGCGCGCGTGCTCAGCTCGATCGCGCGCGGCACCGAATCGTTCGTCACGCTGATCGCCTTCGACATCGACCACTTCAAGCGGATCAACGACACCTACGGGCATCCGACCGGCGACCTCGCGCTGAAGACCATCGGCAACCTGTGCCGCGAGACGTGGCGGCGCGACGACATCGTCGCGCGCATCGGCGGCGAGGAGTTCGCGGTGCTGCTCGACACCCAGGGTTACGCGGAGGCGTTGCAGACCGTCGAGCGGTTCCGCGAGAAGCTGTCGAACGTCACGCTGCGCGCGACCGACGGCACGCCGTTCACGATGACCGCGAGTTTCGGCGTCGCGGTGTCCGCGCGCGATGCGGCGCCGGACATCGCGGCGCTGATCGCGCGCGCGGACGCGCTGCTGTATCGCGCGAAAACCGACGGAAGGAACCGCGTCGTCGCGGACGAGCCCGCCGCGACGTGACAGCCCCTCCCGCGCGCCGCAATGCTAGAACGACCAGTACAGCGGCGCAATGACGACAACCACCGTCATCGACCACAGCACGATCAGCGCGCCGAGCTTCCAGTAGTCGCCGAACTGGTACGCGCCCGGTCCATACGTGACGAGGTTCACCGGCGTGCTCATCGGCGTCAGGTGAGCCGCGCCCGCGCCGAGCGCGACGGCGATCAGGAGCGGCGTCGCCGACACGCCCAGTTCCTTCGCCGTCGCGACCGCGATCGGCACCATCACCAGCGCGGCCGAGTTGTTGGAGATCACCTGCGTGAGCGCGGCGGCGACGAGAAAGAGTCCCGCCATCAGCGCGCGCGGACCGCCCGCGCCCACCACCTGAATCACGTATTCGCCCAGCAGGTTCGCGAGCCCGGTTTTCGACATCGCCGTCGCCAGCGGAATCATCCCGCCGACCAGCACGCAGGTGTTCCAGTCGATGCTGTAAAGCTGGTTCAGCGTAATCACGCGCGTCAGCACCATCGCCGTCACGCAGATCAGCGTCGCGACCGCAGCCGGCACCGCGTTGGTCGCGAGCAGCACCACCAGCACGAGCAGGATGACGATCGCCTCGCGCGCGCCGCGGCTCAACGCGACGGTCTGCCGGCGGATCATCTGCGGCGCGTCGACCATCAGCATCTGCGGGTCGGAGAAATGCTTGTCCAATGCTTCCCACGTGCCGCGAAACAGCAGATGGTCGCCCACCCGCAACTGCGTCGCCGGCCCGGCCACGTCGTTGCCGCCGCGCTGCACGGCGAGCACGATCAGATCGCCTTCGTGCGTCGCCATGCCCGGAAACACCGTCTGCCCGACGAGCGCCGAACGCGGCGGGATCACGACTTCGGCCAGGCCCGAAGAACGATTGAACAGCGCGTTCGTGATCGTCTGCGATTCGGCGAACGGCTCGCGGATCGCCAGATGCAGGTCGCCCGCGAGCCGTCCGACACTGTCCGCGTCGCCGCGCACCAGCAGGTGATGGCCTTCGGCTACGGCCGTGCCGATCAGTTCCGTATCCTGATCGTCGAGCAGGCCGAGCACGCTGAGACCCGGGTACGGCGTCACGTCGATGTCGCCGGGCAGCTTGCCGATCAGCGGCGAACTGGCGCGCACGCGCAGCCGGTGCACGCCGTCCGCGATCCGGTATTGCTCGACGAGCGTATGCGCGTGCCGGCTGAAATCGGCGGGCAGCGATCCCGAATTGCGCTTCGGCAGCAGCCGCGGTCCGAACAGCAGAATGATGACGAGCGACCCGGCGAGGAGCGGCAGGCCGACGATCGACCATTCGAAGAACCGGATCGGCGCGCCGCCGGCCGCGTCGGCCGCGCTCGCCGCGATCACGTTCACCGGGCTGCCGAGCAGCGTCAGCTTCGCGCCGGTCAGGCACGCGATCGACACCGGCATCATCAGTTGCGAAGGCATGATGCGCGTCTGCACGCAGACGATCACCGCGATCGGCAGCATCGCGACGACCGCGCCGTTCATGCCGATCAGCGCGGTCGTGACGGCCGACAGGATCAGCAGCGACGCGATCAGCCGCAGCCGGCTCTTGCCGGCATGGTGGATCAGCCACTGTCCGGCCCACGTGCCGACGCCGGTGGTTTCGAGGCCGATGCCGATGCCGAGCAGCGCCGCGATGAACACGATCAGCGGGTCGCCGAAACCGCCCAGCGCCTCGTGCATCGTCAGCACGCCGGTCAGGTACAGCGCGAGCAGCGACATGACCGCCACGACCGCCGCCGGCCATCTGTTCCAGATGAACAGCGCCATCGTGGCGACGAGGATCAGCAAGGTCGTGACCATGGGGTTCATTGGTTCTGCCCTTCATGCGATGGTGCCGCCGCGTGCCCGCGATCACGCGGGCACGTCCTCGTCGATGCGCGCCGCAGCCGGACGATCAGTAGCCGAGCGCGGCCCCGTCGCCGCGCGGGTCGGCGCCGCCCTCGTAGAACCCCTGCTCCCGGTCGACGAGAATCGCGTGCGCGTGACCCATGTTGTCGTTCCAGTCGGTGACCATCTGGACCGGCTGGCCGCGGCGCTTCAGCTCGCGCACGACTTCGTCGGAGATGCGCCCCTCCAGCGACAGGTTGCGCGATCTGGTGCCCCACGTGCGCCCCATCAGCCAGCGCGGCGCTTCGATCGCCTGCTGCACGTCGTAGCCGAAGTCGACGATCCGCGTCACCATCGCCGCCTGCGTCTGCGGCTGCCCCTCGCCGCCCATCGAGCCGAACGCGAGGCACGGCCGGCCGTCGCGCGTCATCAGCGCGGGGATCAGCGTATGGAAGGTCCGCTTGCCCGGCTGAAGGCAGTTCGGGTGATGCTCGTCCAGCGAGAAAAACGCGCCGCGATTCTGCATGATGATGCCGGTGTCGCCGCCGATCACCGCGCTGCCGAAATCGTGATAGATCGACTGGATCAGCGACACGACCATGCCGTCGCGATCGGCCGCGCAGAAGTAGCAGGTGTCGCCGTCCGGCGCGCGGCGTTCGTGCGGGTACGTATAGGGGATGCCGGCCGGCACCGTCGCGATGTCCATCGCGCGCGCCGGGTCCAGCAGCTTGCGGCGCTCGTCGCAGTACGCCTTCGAGATCAGCTGGTCCACGGGAATCGCGACGAAACGCGGATCGGTCAGCCACTCCTCGCGATCCGCGAACGCGATCTTCACCGCCTCGGCCAGATGATGGTAGTAGTCCGCGCTGCCGTCGCCCCACGCGACGACGTCGTAACCCTCGATGAGGTTCAGGACCTGCAACGGCGTGAAGCCCTGCGTGTTCGGCGGCAATTCGTGGATCGTATAGCCGCGATACGTCGTGCTGATCGGCTCGACCCATTCCGCGCGATACGCGGCAAAGTCGCCGGCTTGCAACGGCGAGCCGGCCGGACCGATCGCGGCGCAGATGCGCGCGGCCAGGTCGCCGTCATAGAAGCCGCCGCGCGCGCCGCGCTCGGCGATCTGTTGCAGCGAGCGCGCCAGCGCGGCCTGCACGAGCCGGTCGCCGTCGGCCGGCACGCGGCCGCCCGGCAGAAAGATCGCGGCCGTCTCCGGATGCCGCGTGAGGATCGGCACGTCCTGCGCGGTCCAGTCCGCGAGCGAGCGGCTGACCGGCACGCCGTCGCGCGCGTAGCCGATCGCGGGCGCGAACAGGTCCGCCCACGCCACGCGCCCGAAGCGTTCGTGCGCGAGACGCCAGCCGTCGATGGCGCCCGGCACCGTCAGCGCGCTTTGTGGCCCGCGTGCGGCGATTTCATCGGCGCCCGCGCGGGTCCGGTAGCGCGCGGGCGTCGCGAGTTGCGCGGCCGGTCCGCTCGCGTTGATCGCGTGAATCCGCTCGCCCGCGCCGTCCGCGATCAGCCAGAAGCCGTCGCCGCCGAGTCCCGCCATGTGCGGATACGCGACGCACAGCACCGCATTCGCGGCGATCGCGGCATCGACCGCCGTGCCGCCGCGCTGAAGCATCTCCACGCCGGCCTGGCTCGCGAGATAATGCGGCGTCGCGACCATGCCGTGCGGCGCGCGCGTGGGCGGCCGGCCGGTGCGAGGGCCATTCGGATGACTCATGGTGAGATCCCCTGCTGTTCGTCCATCACGTCCGTCCGCGCCGCGCGCCCGAAGCCGGCGATGTCCGGCGGCGACGCGGCGGCCGGCGCCGACGGCCCGGTCACGAAGCCCGGTCGTCGAACTCGACGCCCGCGTCCCGCACCTTGTCGTTGGAGTGATCCATGAACCGCGTGACGATCGGCAACGCGCCGCCGACGATCACGCACAACAGCCCGACGCTCAACAGCACCATGTTGCCGGCCGTCGCGCCCTTGCTGGTGAGCGGGAACGCCGCGAACATCAGGATCAGCGCCAGGGTTTCCGCCACGAGCTTGTCCATGCGAGTCACCTCTCACGCGAGCATCACAAGAGCGATCGTGCCGATCCCGGTCAGGATCGCGACGATGATCGTCCACGGTATGGCCAGCCTCATCACCGCGCCTTCCTGCCCCTTGATGCCGGTGATGCTGGTGCCGAGCACGATGTTCGCGGGGCCGATCGCGTTGCCGTACGCGCTGCCGGCGGCCTGCGCGGCGACGATCGCCTCGGTCGGCAGCGCGTGCAGTTGCGCGACGTCGCTTTGCAGGCCGCCGAACAGCACGTTCGACGCGGTGCTGCTCGACGTCATGAACGCGCCGAGCGCGCCGATCATGCTCGCGATGCCCGCATACACGAGCGGCGGCGACGCGTCCGCGATGCCGTGCGCGAGCACCTGGGTCTGGCCGCTGTGATCGAGCACGCGGCTCGTCACGAGGAACGCGATCACCGGCACCGACGCGGGCACGCCGTCCACGATCAGCGCGCGGCCGAGATTTTCCGTGCCATGCCGCGCTCCCCACGCGCCGTAATACCCCTTCGCGCGATACACGATCCACACGACGACCGACGCGATCAGCAGCATCGTCCCCGGATGGGTCAACGGCGAGAACGGCGCATAACGTGCGACCGCAGCATTGGTCACGCCGAAGCCGGTCGTCACCTCCGGAAACGGCAGGCCGATCCGGAATTGCCGCAGCGCGTTATTGAGCGGATCGATCAGCAGGATGCCGAGCGTCACCACCGTCAACACGACGTACGGCAGGAACGCCATGCCGATGCTCATCACCGGCTCTTCCGCGTCCGTCTGCGCGCGCACCGCCGTGTCGTCCATCGCGGGGCGGTCCGGAACCTCGTCGACCGGCACCGGCTCGCTGAAACGACGCCAGCGCGACAGCGGATACAGCGCGACCATCGCGACGGCGGCGGCGAGGAACGTCGAGAGTTCCGGGCTCAGGAATGCGAACAGCAGCTGGCCGAAGCCGAGGATCGTGCCGAGAATCAGCACCAGCGGCCACGCGTGGCGCACCGCGGCCCAGCGCCCGTACAGCCACACGATCAGCAAACCGCCGAGGTAGGTCGGAATGAGCAGCAGCAGCGACGATTCGAACGCGGCGCGGGTCACGTCCTGCACGTCGGCCACCTGCAACGTCGCGAGCCAGCCCACGCCCAGCGTGCCGAAGAAGCGCGCCCATGCGTGCGCGATGATCGAGATGGTCGCCGCATACACGGGCCTCACGCCCATCGCGAGCAGCAGCGGCGCGACGACCGCGATCGGCGCGCCGAAACCGGCGATGCCTTGCAGGAACGACGAGAACACCCAGCCGAGCCCGACGATGATGAACAGTTCGTTGCGGCTGAAACGCGAGATGCCCTGTCGAAGCGCGTCGTATCCGCCGGCCTGCTTGGTAATCTGATAAAGCAGCAGCGCGGGCCACATCACGTAGAGAATGAATATCGCGTCCCATACGCCTTTCGCACTGGCGACCGTCAATGTCGTGACCGGCGTGCGGAATGCGAATAACGCAATCACGCCGGCGACGAACATCGCCCCCGGCCCCGCTTCCGGCGCCCGCCAGCGAAGCGGCACGAGAAAAACCAGCAACGCAATGATCGAAAGGGTTGCCAGGATCCAATGAAGCAGATCAATCGGAACGCTTGTCTCGCCCATGTCGCTCCCTCGATGCAGTTGATTGCCGTCTTATGCTGGGAGATCTGTTTTTCCGGATCGGTGAAGGGATCATAGCTTCTTTTTTTAATGCCGCAAGGCGAAAATCCTTAAAGCAATTTCACCCGATTCGGAATTCGATTGAATTAGCACTTATTGTTTCGCGCTACTCAACCCGCTACTCAACCTGCCACTCAACCTTTATTCAAAACCATGTTATTTAACATGGCGGATTCCGGCCTCCAGCCGGCCTAGATCGGGAGTCTTTTCGCATTGACGATGCGCGCGCAATCAATCCCGAACGACCCAGCCGGCATTCTTATTCGAACGAATTTCGATGATCCGATGTGGCCGACATGGAATGAAATCTGCTGGATGCCGAAATAAATTCCCGCGCCCCATTACCCGTGCGCCAGGAACGGAAATCGCCGACGCGTTACCATTACGCGTGCGGACGATCCCGCCCACGCAAGCCGCCCGACCTCAACCCGCACGCCTTCGCATTCATGCTTCAGTCCCGCCGCATCGCCCATCTCGACATGGACGCGTTTTACGCGTCGGTCGAGCTGCTGCGTTATCCGGAATTGCGCGGTCAGCCGGTCGTGATCGGCGGCGGCCGCAACGCGACGCCGGAAACGCTGCCCGACGGCACGCGCCGCTTCCAGCGGCTGCGCGACTATGTGGGACGCGGCGTCGTCACGACGTCCACCTACGAGGCGCGCGCGTTCGGCGTGTTCTCCGCGATGGGAATGATGAAGGCCGCGCAGCTCGCACCGGACGCGGTTCTGCTGCCGACCGACTTCGACTCGTACCGCCACTATTCGCGGCTCTTCAAGGCGGCGGTCGCGACGTTCACGACGCAGATCCAGGACCGCGGCATCGACGAAATCTACATCGACCTGACCGACGTGCCGGGCGAGCCGCGCGAGGTCGGCGCGGCGATCAGGCAGGCGGTGCGCGACGCGACGGGCCTCACCTGCTCGATCTGCATCGCGCCAAACAAGCTGCTCGCGAAGATCGGCTCCGAACTCGACAAGCCGGACGGCCTGACGATCCTGACGCCGGCCGACATCGAATCGCGCATCTGGCCGCTGCCCGCGCGCAAGGTCAACGGGATCGGGCCGAAGGCGAGCGAGAAGCTGACGTCGCTCGGCATCGACACGATCGGCGACCTCGCGCGCGCCGCGCCGGAATTCCTGCAAACGCATTTCGGGCTGCGCTACGCGACATGGCTGAAGGAGGTCGCGCACGGGATCGACGACCGGCCGGTCGTCGTGTCGTCGGAGCCGAAGTCGATGAGCCGCGAGACGACCTTCGAACGCGACCTGCATCCGCGCGACGACCGGCCGCTGCTGTCCGAGACGTTCACGCGGCTGTGCGTGCGCGTCGCGGAAGACCTGCAACGCAAGGGTTATGTCGGCCGCACCGTCGGCATCAAGCTGCGCTTCGACACGTTCGAGACGGTCACGCGCGACCTGACGATTCCGGCGGCAACCGCCGACGCCGCCGCGATCCGCCGCGCGGCGACCGAATGCCTGAAGCGCGTGCCGCTGACACGCAGGCTGCGGCTGCTCGGCGTGCGCGTCAGCGCGCTGACGCTGGCCGGCGCGCAGCCGGCGGCGGTCGAGCCGTTCCAGCCGGACCTGTTCGCCGCGCCGGGCGGCGACCCCGCAGAGGATGCGTCGGAACCGCATGCGTGACGCGGTTTTCGCCGCGCGTTACTGAGCGTGCGTGGCCGCTGCATAAGCGAGGCGTAAACCCGCGAACCGCGGTACGCGCCTTGCTACCGCACCCGCTTGTTCACTTCGCTCCCGGAGCGCCGATGCCGCAATCGACCGCCGCCACCGACACCGCGCCGTCCGCCGGCGTCGTCGAAACCGACCTGCCGTCGCGCCTCGACCGCCTGCCATGGGGCCGCTTTCACGTGCTGATCGTCGTCGCGCTCGGCGTCACGTGGCTGCTCGACGGCCTCGAAGTGACGCTCGCGGGCGCCGTGGCGAGCGCGCTGAAGGCGAGCCCCGTGCTGCATCTGACGAACGCCGAAGTCGGGCTTGCCGGCAGCGGCTACATCGCCGGCGCGGTGCTCGGCGCGCTCGGTTTCGGCTGGCTCACCGACCGGCTCGGACGCCGCAAGCTGTTCTTCATCACGCTGACCGTCTATCTGCTCGCGACCGCGGCCACCGCGCTGTCATGGAACTTCGCTAGCTTCGTCGCGTTCCGCTTCGTGACCGGCGCGGGCATCGGCGGCGAATACGCGGCCATCAACTCGACCATCCAGGAGTTCACGCCCGCACGCGTGCGCGGCTGGACCGACCTCGGCATCAACGGCACGTTCTGGGTCGGCGCGGGCGCCGGCGCGGCCGGCTCGCTGGTGCTGCTCGATCCGGGCCTGCTGCCGCCGGACTGGGGCTGGCGCGTATGCTTCCTGATCGGCGCGGCGCTCGCGCTCGTGATCCTGCCGATGCGCGCGTGGGTGCCCGAAAGCCCGCGCTGGCTGCTCACGCACGGCGAGCACGACGACGCGCGCGCGATCGTCGAGCAGATCGAGACGCGTTTTCGCGACGCCGGCCACACGTTCGACGACCGGCCAACGCACGCGCTGCGCCTGCGCGCACGGCATCGCACGCCGCTCGCCGACGTGTTCCGCACGCTGTTCGGCGTGCATCGCCGCCGCGCGTTCGTCGGGCTGTCGCTGATGACCGCGCAGGCGTTCTTCTACAACGCGATCTTCTTCACCTATGCGCTCGTGCTGACCGACTTCTACGGCGTGCCGGGCGACCGCGTCGGCCAGTATCTGCTGCCGTTCGCGCTCGGCAACTTTCTCGGGCCGCTGGTGCTCGGCCGCCTGTTCGACGTGATCGGCCGCCGCGTCATGATCGCGGCCACGTATGCGCTGTCCGGCATCCTGCTGACCGTCAGCGGTTATCTGTTCGCGCACGGCCTGCTCGACGTGACCACGCAGACGGTGTCGTGGATGGTGATCTTCTTCTTCGCGTCGGCGGCGGCCAGTTCCGCGTATCTGACCGTCAGCGAATCGTTCCCGCTCGAAATCCGCGCGCTCGCGATCGCGGTGTTCTACGCGTTCGGCACCGCGCTCGGCGGCATCGCGGGGCCGGCGTTCTTCGGCCGGCTGATCGACACGCATCAGCGCGGCGAAGTGTTCACCGGTTACCTGGTCGGTTCCGCGTTGATGATCGGCGCGGCGGTGATCGCCGCGATCTGGGGCGTCGATGCGGAGCGCAAGCCGCTGGAGCACGTCGCGACACCGTTGTCCGCGGTGTCCGACGATCGCTGAACAGGCGCGATCAGAACCGGTGCCGCATGCCGACGCGCACGACGGCCTGCCTGCCGTTCGCGGAAGCCGACGGCCCGTTGATCGCGGCAACCGCCGCGTGGCCGGTCGAATCCGTGCCGGACGCCTGCTGGTACACGCCGATCAGATAGACGTCGGTGCGTTTCGACAGCAGGTAATCGACGCCGGTCGCGACCTGGTGATACGTCGCGCCGTCGCGGCCGCCGACCGATGCGCCGTTCGTGTAGTCGTAAGCCGCGCCCCACAGCAGCGCCGGCGTGAACTGGTAGCGGAAGTTGACCTCCGCGTTGTTCAGCAGCGCGGTGCCGGCGAGGCCCTGCGGATTCGGCCCGGACGCCGCATCGCCAAGATCGCGGAAGCGCGTGTTCGACCACGTCGCGCCGAGCGTGGCCGCCCCGACGGTCCACGCCGCGCCCGCGCCGATCACGGTCATCGTCCGCGCGGACGCGAAACCCGCATAAACCGGCGACGCCATGTTGCTGCCCGGGATCCCGCCGAGCGTCGGCGCGGGACTGCCGGTGCTGCCGAAAAACGACGTGTTCGGATTCGCGACCGACAGATAACCGATGCCGAGTGCGAACGGCCCGTTCACGTAAGCCGCCGACGCCGACCAGATGCGATTGCGCGCGAAGTCGCCGGCGACGCCGCCGAGGCCGAGCATCGCGGCGACGGTGAAGCCGCGATACGGGTTGCTCGTGAACTTGATCGCGTTGTTGGTCGAGTTCGTGTTGTTGAAGTTGTCGAGATCGCCCGGATGCGCGGCCATGTAGCCGCCCCACTGGTCGCCGACCTCGAACGGTCCGAGGATGTCGACGTTCGTGTCGTATTGCCGCCCGACCGTCACGACGCCGAACGGCCCGGACAGCCCGACATACGCCTTCTTGCCGAACAGCAGGCCGCCCTGCGCGAGCTTGCCGGTGCTCGCGTCGAAGCCGTTTTCGAGCACGAACACCGTCTTCAGTCCGCCGCCGAGATCCTCGACGCCGCGCAGGCCCCAGCGGCTCTGCTGCATCACGCCGCTCATCAGGCGGATCGCGCTGTGGCCGGACACGCTGCCGTCCGGATTCGCGGTCGCGACGTTGCTCGTGTAGCTGATCCCTTCGTCGATGATGCCGTACAGCGTGACCGAACTTTGTGCGGAAGCGATCGCGGGCACCCCGGCCGCGACGACAGCGAGAAGCGTTTTATTCATGTTGTCCGACACCCAGGTTGAGATTGCGCGGAACGCGGGCAAACCGCGTCCCCGCGGGCCTGCACGCGTTGCCTGACGGGCCGGCCCGTTGCCGGGCCGGCGCGCGTTCAGTGCTGCGGGAAAGGACGGCGGCTAGACGCCGCCGATGACGGGCGGACGCGGCATCCGGTGCGCGGCCGCCGTTTCGTACGCGTGGCCGAGTTGCAGCACGCCCCAGTCGTCGCGATAGCGGCCGGCGATCTGCATGCCGATCGGCAGCCCGGACTCGCTGAAACCGCACGGCACCGCGAGCACCGGCGATTCGGTGGACGACAGATACCAGCAGATCCGCATCCAGTCGATGTACGTCGTGTACGCTTCGCCCATGAACGACGCCGGCCAGCGCAGATCGGCGTCGAACGGCAGCATCTGCGTCGCGGGCAGCACGTAGAACGGATGCTCGGCCATGAAGCGGCGCATCGTCTGGAACAGCGCGGTCTTGCGCTCGAACATCGTGCCGAGGTCCGCCGCGCTCAGCGAACGGAACAGCCGGCATTCGTCGTGAATCTCCGGCTTCAGCTGCGCCTGCGCGTCGTCGCCGAGGCGCTGCACGAGCGAGCCGATCATCCACGCGCGCTCGATCCGGAACACGTGCTCCGCGTCCGCGAGGTCGGGGTCCGCGAACACCACTTCGCAGCCGAGCGCGTCGAACACGCGCGCCTGCGCGTGCACCGCGCGCTCGATCTCCGGGTCCACCGCGATGCCCGCGAGCCGCGACGAAAACGCGACCCGCGTGCCGCGAAAATCGCGCTGCAGCGAACCGGCGAACAGCGCGCCCGGCTCCGCGATCTCGGTCGGCGTCTCGCCGCACGGCCCGGCGATCGCGCCGAGCAGCAGCGCGGCGTCGGCGACGTTGCGGGCCATCGGACCGTCCACGCCGAGCGTCGCCCAGCCGTTCGCGTCGGGCGCGCGCGGCACGCGGCCCGGCGACGGACGCAGCCCCACGATGCCGTTCCACGCGGCCGGATTGCGCAGCGAGCCGCCCATGTCGCTGCCGCACGCGAGCGGATTCATCCCGCACGCGACCGACGCGGCCGCGCCGCCGCTGCTGCCGCCCGCGGACTTGTCCAGGTCCCACGGATTGCGCGTCGCGCCGAACACTTCGTTGAACGTATGCGAGCCCGAGCCGAATTCCGGCGTGTTCGACTTGCCGATCATCAGCGCGCCGGCCGCATCGCAGCGGCGCACGATCAGCGCGTCGTGCGCCGGCACGTGCTGCTCGAAGAGCTTCGAGCCGAAGGTCGTGCGCACGCCGCGCGTCGCAGTCAGGTCCTTCTGCGACACCGGCAGCCCATGCAGCGCGCCCTGCCACACGCCGCACGCCCACTGGCTGTCGATGTCGTCCGCGCGACGGCGCAGCGCCGCCTCGTCGGCCAGCGTGACGAGCGCGTTCACCTGCGGATTGACCTCGTGGATGCGGCGCAGATGCGCGTCGAGAATCTCGGCCGCGCTGACTTCGCGGCGGCGCTGCATCTCCAGCAGCGTGAGCGCGGACGCATCGCACAGCCCATCGGATACGGCCGGCTTCGAAGCGGCCGATGCGGGAAAAACGCGGTCTGACATGGCAACCTCTCGTTCCTGTTTCATTCAACGTTGTAGTGCAAATCGATCTCTCAGGTCCGGCCCGGAGCCCGGCTCATGTGCATGGCCCGCGTTCAGATGGCGTCGCGCGTGCGGTCCGTGACGAACGCGAGCGCGAAAAGCGAAAGCACGCCGCACGCGATCACGTACCATGCGGGCGCGACCGGGTCGCCGGTCACCGCGATCAGCCACGTGACGATGAACTGCGCGAAGCCGCCGAAGATCGACACGCCCGCCGCATACGCGATCGACAGCCCGGTTGCGCGGGTGCTGCGCGGAAACATCTCCGGCAGCAGCGTGCCGTTCGCGCCCGCATTGATCGAATGCAGCGCGGCGAGCACGCAGACCACCGCGTACAGCGTCGCGACGCCCGGCACATGCCCGATCAGGTAAAAACCCGGCAGGATCGACAGCGTGAGCAGCGCGCGCGATATGAACGTCACGCGCTTGCGGCCGAAGCGATCGGACCACGCGCCGCCGAGCGGCGACATCACGAGCATTACCGCACCCGCGAGAATGCCGCACCACAGCGCGCTATCCATCGGCAGATGCAGCACCTTGATCGCATAGGTGGACATGTAGTACAGCACGATGAAATGCGCGGACGTGCCGCCGATCACGAGCAGGAACGCGAGCAGCACCAGCCGTCCGTCGCGGCGGAACACGGTGCGCAGCACGCCGCCTGGCGCGCGGTCACCGCCCGCGGCCGGCTCCTCGCCGATGCGCGCGCGCAGATACAGCCCGAGCGGCGCGATCAGCACGCCCGCGAGAAACGGCACGCGCCAGCCCCAGCTTTCGAGCGCCGCGCGATCGAGAAAATGCGACAGCAGGAAGCCGACCAGCGACCCCGCGAGCGCCGCCGCGCCCTGGCTCGCGAACTGCCAGCTCGTGACGAAACCGCGCCGCTCCGGCTCCGCCCGCTCCGCCAGCAGCGCGGTCGCGACGCCGACTTCGCCGCCGGCGGAAAACCCTTGCAGCAGCCGCGCCGCGAGCACGATCAGCGGCGCGGCGATGCCGATCTGCGCGTAGGTCGGCGTCACGCCGATCAGCCCGGTGCCGGCCGCCATCGTCAGCAGCGTGACGTTCATCGCGGCCACGCGGCCGAACCGGTCCGCGAGCACGCCGAACAGGACGCCGCCGAGCGGCCGCGCGACGAAACCGACGCCGAACGTGCCGACCGACAGCAGCAGTTGCTGCTGGGTGGACGCGAGCGGAAAAAACAGCTTGCCGAGCAGCACGGCGAAGAAGCTGTAGACGGTCAGATCGAAGAACTCGAAGCCGTTGCCGATCGTCGTCGCGACGATGAGGCCGCGCGTCGGGAGCGGCGAACTGCGCGAGGCGCGAGAGCGGCTGGCCGCGGACGCGAGTGACGGTGACTTCATGGGCGGCATCCTGTCGGAAGTGAATCGTTCGTTGAAAACGGGGGGGCGTGCGCGGCTTCGCCGGCTTCGAGAGCCTGACGATCGTGACGACAGGCCCAGTCTAGGGAGACAAAAACGCCGCGCCGATTTGCTTTTTCTTATCGTGATAACGGCGGGTTATCGAAGCGGACATCCCACGGAGACCGAACCGGTACAAAACCGATACCGGTCGCGACGCGCATCCGGACGACGCCTCATTGCCGGAATTTTTTCTCGCGGTGTACGATCGGCCGCATGTCGTCACGCTTCCCGCGCGTTGCGCGCGGGTCTTCCGTTCCATCCTCTCGCCGGCCACGTCCTTGAAACATCACCAGCTACGCGCGCTCGTCGCGATCGCGGAGCACGGCAGCCTGCGCGCCGCCGCGCGCACGGTGTACCTGTCGCAGCCGGCGCTGACGAAGGCGATCCGCGAACTCGAACAGGACCTCGGCGTGCCGCTCGTCGTGCGCAGCGCGCGCGGCGCGCAACTCACGAGTTTCGGCCACGCGATCTACGCGCGCGCGAAGCTGATTCTCGCGGAAATGCAGCATGCCCGCGAAGACGTGCTCCAGCTGGCCGGCCTCGACGGCGGCGCGGTGTCGTGCGCGGTCACGCCGCTCGTGTCGCTGAAGTACCTTGCGCGCGCGATCCACACGTTCCGGCTGCGGATGGCGAACACGCGGCTCGCGGTGCAGGAAGGGTTCCTCAGTTCGGCGCTCGCGGGCCTGCGCGACGGCACGCTCGACTTCGCGATCGCGATCGTCGACGAAACGAAGGTCGCGGGCGAATTCCAGTTTCGCCGGCTGCTCGAAGCGGAGCTGATCGTGTCCGCGAGAAGGGGGCATCCGCTTGCGGACGCGCAGTCCATCGAAGACCTTCAGGACGCGGACTGGATGCTGAACACGACGCCCGAGAGCATCGGGCGCGTGTTGCAGGACTACTTCCTCGAACGCGGGTTCGGCGCGCCGCGCGTCGTCGTCGAATGCAGTTCGTTCAGCGCGAGCTTCGCGCTGTCGTACGGCAGCGATCTGCTGTCGTGCTGCCCGAAGAGCTTTCTCGAATCCGACTGGTTTCGCGAGCGCGTCGTCGCGGTGCCGGTGCGAGAGCCGCTGCCGCGCGTCGCGGTCGGCATCATTTCGCGGCGCGACGCGCTGAACACCGCCGCGTGCGATTACCTGATCGACTGCTTTGCGGATGCCGTCGCATCCGCGCCGCCGTTCGACTTCACGGAACCGCACGTCGCCGCCGCGCGCTAGCGGCAGCCGGCGCGCCCGGCAAAACAAGCCCTAAACCCCCGCGCCCGCGACCACCTCCGCCACACTCTCCGCCGTCGCGGCGGACAACGTCCACCCGAGATGCCCATGCCCGGTGTTATAAAACACGCCGCGCCGCCTGCCGCGTCCGACCTTCGGCAACATGCTGGGCAGCATCGGCCGCAACCCCGCCCACGGCACCACGCGCGCGGTCGACATGCCCGGGAAATGACGGCGCGTCCAGTTCACGAGCGGTTCGACGCGATCCGCGCGGATGTCGCGATTGAAGCCGTTCAGTTCGGCGGTGCCGGCCACGCGGAAGCGGTCCGCGCCGAGCCGGCTCGTAACGATCTTCGCGCTGTCGTCGAGCAGGCTCACCCATGGCGCGGCCTCGCGGCTCGCCGCGTCGTCGAGCGACACGGTGATCGAATAACCCTTCACCGGATAGACGTTCACGTGGTCGCCGACCATCGCGGCGAACGCGCGGCTGCCGACGCCCGCGCAAACGACGACGCCGTCGAACGCATCCGCATCGCGCTCGCCGCCGCATTGGGCGACGATCAGCGGCCGGCCGTCCGCGTCGGCGCCGATCGATTCCACCGACGTGTCGTAGCGGAACGTCACGCCATGCGCTTCACACGCGCGCGCGAGGCCGCGCGTGAACTTGTGGATGTCGCCGGTCGAATCGGACGGCGTATAAAAACCGCCATGAAACCGGCCTTGCAGCGCGGGCTCCAGCGCGCGGATCTCGTCGGGCGTGACCGGACTTCGGTCGAGACCGCCGTCGCGCAGCAGTTCGTTGACCTTCAGCGCCGACTCGAATTCGCCGCGCGTCGCATAAAAATGCAGGATGCCGCGCCGCTCCAGGTCGAAGTCGATCCGCTCGCGCTCGGCAATCCCGAACAGGTGCTCGCGCGCGGCGATGGCGAGCCGCACCGTCTCGATCGTGTTCGAGCGATAGTGCGGAATCTGCCGCAGGAACTCGCCGATCCACGAGTATTTGTGCCAGCCGGGCCGCGGGTTCATCAGCAGCGGCGCGTCGCGCGTGAACATCCAGCGCAGCCCCTTCAGCACGGTCGCGCGGCTGTTCCACACTTCGGCGTTGCTCGCCGATAGCTGGCCGCCGTTCGCAAACGACGTTTCCATCGCCGCATAACGGTGGCGTTCGAACACGGTGACGCGATAACCGCGCTGAACGAGCGCGTACGCAGTGGTGACGCCGGTGATCCCGGCGCCGAGAATGGCGATTCGTGGCATGACATGGTCCAGTGGTGTTGAGCATCGCCGGCCGCGCCGTGGTGACGGCCGGCGCCGATGCCCCATCTGTCCATGTACCTGAGAGTTTCGCGTTCGCGCCGCGCATGGTTTCGCGCGCGGCGTCCCGCTCCCCTTCGGTGGGCGCGCGTCGCGCGCCGCTCTCCAGATGTTCCGGCAGCACGGTCCTTTTGCCTGAGAGTTTCCGGGGCGGTTGCTCCGTCGGCGCCGTCACGTTGCGACGGTCTCTCCCCTGCTGCGTTCGTGGAACACCGCGAACCATACCGGCGCAAAAAGCGTTTGGCAATCCCCGGCGACGCGAATGCAACGGTCAGGCGTCGTCACCGCGAGGGACCCGCGCCGCGCAAACGCGGCACCGCGCCCGCGCGCCGGTACAGTCCGCCGATGTTCGCGCTGCATTCGCGGATCAAGTCGATGAACGTCGACGCGACCGACGTCGCGAGCTTCAGGTCGCGGCACACGAGCCCGACCGTCATGTCCGGCAGCGGCTCCTTGAGCGCGAGGCGGCGCAGCTTCGCGTTGTACTCGGGAATGTGGAACGGCAGTTCGGACCACAGGCTGATGAGGTCCGTGGTCGTCGCCATCTCGACGTACAGCACGGTGGACGTGCAGCGCAGCACGCTCTTCGGCGGCTCTACGCCGTGGCTGCTGAACAGCGAGCCGACGAGGCTGGACGCGTCGTCGAGCGCGTCCCAGCTCAGCCAGCCGGATTCCGCGAGCACCGCGAGCGACTTCGGCCCGCGCAACGGATGCCCGGTGCGCACCGCGAGCGTGGTCGGCACCGTGTAAAGCTCCTCCCAGTGAAAACGCGGCTCGACCGGCGGCCCGATCCGCGACACGAGGCCGAAATCGACGGTGCCGTCCGCCAGCCCTTCGTGGATCAGCGTGGGCCGCATCTCGCGCACGTTCACGGTGACCTGCGGATGCGCGAGCATGAAGCGGCGCAGCGCCTCCGCGAACGGGCCGGTCGCCGTCACCGGCGTCACGCCGACGCTGACGGTGCCGCGCGCGACCCCCAGCAGCGTCGCGATGTCCTCGTGCGCGTGGCGCAGTTCCTGGTCGATCGCGCGCGCGTGGCGAATCAGGCTCTGCCCGTAGTGCGTGAGCTGCGCGCCCTTCGCGGAGCGCACCAGCAGCGGCGCGCCGAGTTCCGCTTCGAGATCCGCGAGCGCCTTGCTGATCGCCGGCTGGGTCACGTGCAGGTCGCGCGACGCCTCGTGGATGCTGCCGCCCTCGGCCACCGCGA